>NZ_JBWGXE010000008.1:0-204769 GCF_056333165.1 Chryseobacterium endophyticum | reverse complement strand
TGAAGACCTATGCAGATCCGTACTTTTAACAAATACTACGATAAGCTTACTACCGTTGAGAAAAAGAACAGTCCCAAAGAGTTGTTTTACAAAGGGGATTTTTCGTTATTGGAAAATGGAAGAAGGGTAGCGGTCGTTGGTTCCAGGAAGGTTTCTGAACTGGGTATAAGAAGAGCAAGAAAGATAGCGAAGCTCTTGGTTCAAAATGACATTACTGTGGTGAGTGGCTTGGCGGAAGGTGTTGATTCGATCGCACATAAAACTGCCATTGAATTTCAAGGTCACACTATAGGTGTTATCGGGACACCCCTTGATAAATATTTCCCTGCTGAAAATAAAGACCTTCAGGATTTCATTGCTGAAAATCACTTACTGATCTCGCAGTTCCCGGAAAACTATCCCGTAACTCCAAAAAGTTTCCCTATAAGAAACCGAACAATGGCATTGATAAGCGATGCTACGATTATTATTGAAGCTAGTGAGAAAAGCGGAACAAAACATCAGGGTTTGGAGGCATTAAGATTAGGAAGACAGTTGCTCATTATGGAAAATGTTCTCAATGAAAAAGTTTCGTGGGCAGAAGAACTGCTAAGTTACGGTGCGCAGGTATTGACTAATGACAACTTTGAATTTTTAATCGAAAGTATTCCTTTTTTAACCACAAAAGAAGAATATGTCTTTTGAGTTTCTTACCTTTTTGACCTATTCTCCAAGAGGTAAATCTGAGATAGAAATTGCCTCAAGAACAGTTCACTTGACGGGAAAAATCACTCCTAAAGTGATTTTTCCTTTTTTTATTTTGTAAAGCATTGTTTAATAGTAATATAGATGATAAGTCGAAGTTTAGCTTCGGAAATCATTATCTTGAAATTGCAGTTTTTCTTTAAAATCGAACTTGATAATTTTTTTTTAGTTTCATCATTATCTTGAGAATATAATATTGTAAGATTTGGTAAAATCTGTAGTGCCTGTTGAATAAGCTTTCTGAAATTAAGCTTTCATGTATTACATCTACGAGACAAGCTTCTTCATCTTATAAGCTTTGATAAATATCTTGCCACAATAGATTGGATTTTTGATTGCTCTATAAAATGATGCACTACTAATCTTTGCACCATCCATAGCAATGATCTTAAGTCCTATTTGATTAGTCTTTAGCAATCTCATTAAATGCCCAGCGCATATTTGACGCTTCTATTTCTTTAAGTGCAACATATCTTTATGCAAAAAATAGAAACTATAAAATTGCATAGTCAAAATAATAATAAAGACTTTAATTGAACTAATTTTCGCGTGGAATTTTTTACCTTTACTATAATTATAGTATATGAATAGCCAATTGTCAGCCGGTAAATCTGTAATGCGAATAGACATTATCAAAGTCAATGAGAAGATTAATATTTCTTCTGAGGATGACGTTTCCATTGAAGAACCTTTAGAAATTAAGGTCCTATATACAGATGGCGAATTAAGGATTAGTAAAAATGTTTCAGTAACAATGAGAACTCCCGGAAATGATGCAGAATTGGCGTCGGGTTTTCTGTTTACTGAAGGTATTATTACGAGCAAAAATCAGATTAAAAGTATAGAAAGACCAAAGTCCAATTGTAAAATTTCTGGAGAAAATTCGATTATAGTTGAACTTGAAGATTATTTTAGTCCAAACCTAAGGAACATCGATAGATACTTTTACACCACATCCAGTTGTGGTGTTTGTGGAAAAGGCTCCATCGAGTCTATAAGAACAGTAAGCACTTATATCCATCAGAATAGAGAGAGAGATAATATTGAGCTTAGCATACTTTATCAGCTATCCGAAAAGCTGAGAGCTTTTCAAAATAATTTCAGTGTAACAGGCGGAATCCACGCATCAGGTCTCTTTGATACGGACGGAAATCTGCTTGCAATTCGTGAAGATGTAGGAAGACATAATGCTTTGGATAAGTTGATTGGCTATGCTTTGTCCTCTGATATATTACCACTTGATCATCATATTTTGCTACTCAGTGGAAGGGCAAGTTTTGAGTTGATTCAGAAAGCGGCAATGGCGGGTATAACTACTGTAGCTGCAATTGGCGCACCATCGAGCCTGGCAGTTGATCTAGCTAAAGAATTTGATATGACCTTAATTGGTTTTCTTCGGGACAATCGGTTTAATATTTATCATTTGGGAAGTCATTTTACAATAGAAAATTTATAATGAAAATTAGGATTAAAGATAATTCAGTGAGATTTCGTTTGACACAGTCAGAAGTTGCTCTGCTGGGAAAAACTGGTTTAGTTTCTTGTACAACAGAATTTATGAATCGTCCTTTCATATATAAGATTGAAAGTACAGAAGATAAAGAAATGTCTGTATCATTTATTGAAAATCAGATTGTTTTGAAAATGCCTCAGGCACAAGTAAAAGAATGGGTTTCTACAGATAGAGTAGGATTTGACGGGCAGTCCGGTTTGGTCAAAGTATTGATAGAAAAGGATTTTGTATGCATCGATAATTCAGCTGAGGATCAAAGCGATAATTATCCCAATCCCAATATCAAATGCTGATTTCTATTCGCTTTTAAATTTTACAATATGAAAGACAAATCTTCATCTGACGAAAATAAATTGGACGACTATAATTTACCTTCGGCTCAGTCACCATATAGACTGAGTGATTTAAAACTTAAAGATCCGAAAGACTGGGCGGCAGGCGCACCTGCGGTAGCTCATTCTATTGGGCAACTCGTTCGCGACGCATCTGTCCTAAGAGGTGGCAGGGCACTTTTCAGCATGAATCAGTTTGATGGGTTTGACTGTCCTAGTTGTGCTTGGCCTGATCCAGATGATGAGCGGTCCAAAATTGGCGAATATTGTGAAAACGGCGCAAAAGCATTGGCTGAAGAAGCTACTTCAAAAAAAATAGGTGCAGAATTTTTTAGAGAAAATTCGGTTTATGATTTGGCAAAGCTTACGGATTTTGAAATTAGTCAGTTAGGCAGAATATTAGAGCCAATGTATCTTCCTCCAGGAGCATCAAATTATCAGCCTATCAGCTGGGACGAAGCATTCTCGAAAATCGCAGAAAAATTGAATGCCCTCAAGTCACCTAATGAAGCTATTTTTTATACATCCGGAAGAACCAGTAACGAAGCTACTTGGGTCTATCAGCTTTTTGGTCGTGAGTTTGGCACCAATAATTTTCCGGACTGTTCAAACATGTGCCACGAAACTTCTGGCTATGCCCTTTCAAGAAGCATAGGAATAGGAAAAGGGACTGTTAAACTTGAAGATTTCTACAACACTGATCTCATCATGATCATCGGCCAAAATCCGGGAACAAATTCACCACGGATGCTCTCTGCTTTAACGAAGGGAAAGAAAAATGGTGCAAAGATCCTAGCTGTAAATCCACTACCTGAAGCTGGTCTGAAAGGATTCAGAGATCCTCAGAATGTTCGTGCTCTGCTCGATAAACCTTTTGAGTTGTCTGATCTTTATCTTCCTGTAAAAATCAATGGTGATATGGCCCTCCTTAAGGCTCTACAGATTTTATTACTTGAGGAGGAAAAGAAAAATCCTGGCAAAGTGCTTGACTACGATTTTATTACGAATAAGACTGGCGGATTTGATGATCTGGTCAAAGAACTAAAATTATATGATCTCTCTTATTTGGCTGAAGAATGTGGAATTTCGTTAGATATGCTCAGAGATGCGGCAAGTATGATTGCTGCTAAAAAAAGAATGATTGTTTGCTGGGGAATGGGGATTACACAGCAAAAAAATGGTGTGGATATGATCTACAATATTGTCAATCTTCTTTTGATGAAAGGCAGTATCGGCATTTCAGGTGGAGGAGTATGTCCTGTTCGCGGTCACAGCAACGTGCAAGGCAACAGAACTTTATTAATCAACCATCATCCAACTGAAGAACAATTGGATAAACTTGAAGAATTTTATGGTTTTAAAGTTCCAAGAGAAGGCGGTTATGATGTTGTTAATGCTTTAAAAGCGATGCACCAGGGAAAAGTTAAATTTATGTTCTGTATGGGCGGCAATTTTCTTTCTGCTGCACCGGATACCAGCTTTACGGCAGAAGCGATGCGAAAACTGGAGATGTCTGTTTTAGTTTCAGTCAAACTGAACAGGAATCATTTGATACATGGCAAAGAAGCGCTTATTTTACCGGTAATTTCAAGAAGTGAAAAAGATAATGTTAATGGGCAACTACAGCACATCAGCACAGAAAATTCTATGGGCGTTGTGGAGTGGTCCAGGGGCGTACTAGATCCTATCTCCGAACATCTTATCAACGAAACACAAGTGGCCTGCAGAATGGCAAAGACAGTTCTTGGTAAACGTTCTGTCATCGATTGGGATAAATTTATGAACAGCTATGACGCTATTCGTGATGATATTGAGCAATGTATTCCGGGATTTGAAAATTATAATAAAAGAGTAGTCCAAAAAGGCGGATTTTATCTTCCGAATGCCCCAAGAGATGGTCAATTTACAAGTGAAAAATATGAGGGAAAAGCTGCCTTCAATGTGACAGCTGTTCCGGATAATTCATTGGCGGATGACGAATATCTGATGGGAACAACAAGGACCCACGATCAGTTCAATACGGTTGTATATGGATTAGATGACAGATATCGTGGTATTTTTAATGAACGAAGAGTCATTATGATGAATGAAAACGATATTAATCAGGCTGGATTAAAAGAAGGTGATAAGGTTGACCTCTTTAATTATGACGATAATATCGAAAGAATAGCACCACTTTTCATTGTTGTAAAATATTCAATTCCTCAGAAAAGTACAATGACCTATTTTCCGGAAGCTAACGTGTTGGTCTCTATTAATAATGTTGTAAATGGTGCCAATATGCCGGCTTCCAAATATGTACGCATCAAAATCCGAAAGCACAATCCTGACATTTTGGGAGGAATAGGGAAATACATCATTGCTGCAACAGGTAACAGTGGTGATTAACAAATTATCATTTAAATAATCATAGAATCCTTGTAAATTCTACTGAAGGTTGTGTATCGAGACAATTATATTAAGAATTAGCAAATTATTTATTTCTTAAAATTTTTGTAGCCCTCAACATTTCTTCAGGATTGTTGACATTAAAAAGAATGTCAGGTCTTGAAGGTTTTATTGTGAAAGCATCATTATTAAGTAAAACTTGACGAAGCGAGGTCTTTCCTAATGCTAGAGAATCAGTGAGAATTGGGTAGCTCTTAGGTTCCCAAATAGTGACCAGAGGCTCTGGTAAATTGTCATCAGGATTTTGAAAAGCTGTTGCGATCTTATTGACATCTCGGGATTTTAAGAGAAGGTCTAAACAATCTACATCCAGAAATGGCATATCACAAGCCACAACCAGCCACGCTTGCTTAGGCTTAAATTGAAAAGCGGAAAGAACACCGCCGAGAGGTCCTATGTCTGAATAGACATCATTGATTGATTTGTAGTTTGAATCTAAATCACAAGCTTGATCCTGCCGGCAAGAAATATAAACCTTATCACAAAAATGAGCTAAAATATCAGCAAGATAATACCGTTGCTCTTTTGCGTGCCAATTGATTTGATCTTTTGGTAGTCCCATTCGCACACTCTTTCCTCCTGAAAGTACTAGTCCGTTAAGAACTGGAACATCATTTACTTGTGACATGATCTTTTTATTTGCTCATTCTTTGTGTAAATATAATTAATGTAAACTAAGTATTATCGTTCATAAATAAACTTGAAACTCTGAATTAAACCCTAATACAAAATCATATTCTTTAAATGTAAATTTTATAAAAATCATTAATCTACAGTTATTTTAGCCGGTTCACTGACGTTGGTTACAGATTTGTACTGCAAATTGTAATAATCTAAATTATAATAAGGTATATAATTAAATATTTTTTTGAGCATTTTAATAACTATTAAGAAGATTTGTTTAGTTAATTGATGAACTAAGAACTTGAATTAGCAACAACCTTCTAAATTATCAATGAAAAAACATTACCTTTATCAGGATACAATCTAAAAGTAATATGGAAAGAAAAGAACAATACAGCAGGAGGTCCTTTCTGAAAATTTCCGGTCTGTTGGCTGCCTTTGCTGCGGTGCCGGTTTCTGTGAAAGCTTTTTATCAGGATGTGAAACAATTTCTTATTCCTAAGAAGAATGTTTCCAGAATTACCCTCTCTGTCAATAAAACTAGCCATACCTTGTATGTTGACACCCGCACGACCGTCTTAGATTTTGTCCGGGAACAGCTGAATCTTACTGGTTCCAAAAAAGGTTGTGACCACGGACAATGTGGTGCCTGCACCATTCATATTGACGGAGAAAGGGCTTTGGGTTGTCTGACACTAGCATCGATGGCGCAGGGAAAAGAAATCACGACTATAGAAGGCTTGGCAACAAAAGGAGAATTGCACCCGATGCAAAAGGCGTTCATAGAATGCGACGGTTTTCAATGTGGTTATTGTACGCCAGGACAAATTATGTCTGCCGTAGCTTGCGTAAAGGAAGGTCATACCAATTCTGTTGAGGAGATAAAAGAGTATATGAGCGGCAATCTTTGCCGATGTGGAGCATATAACGGTATTGTTCAATCTATCCAAAAAGTAGCAGCAAGATGAGACCATTTAATATCCAAAAAGTAGATTCCTTGGCCGATATTCCGCAAATAAAATCGGTGAACAAGCAAGTCATTGCCGGCGGTACCAATCTAGTTGATTTGATGAAGAAAAATGTAGTCCAGCCAGATACACTGATTGACATCACTTCTGCATTATCAAAAAAGATTAGTTTTAAAAAAGAGATTTTACAAATTGATGCCTTAGCTTCAAACACTCAAGTCGCAAATGATAAAGATGTGAAAGAAAAGTTTCCTCTCATTTCTAAAGCTATTTTAGCCGGAGCGTCTCCTCAAATCAGGAACATGGCTAGTTCTGCCGGAAATCTTTTGCAGCGCACACGTTGTCCTTATTTCTATGATGTTACCACACCGTGTAATAAAAGAAAACCAAACAGCGGCTGTAGCGCCTTAGAAGGTAATAACAGGATGAGCGCTGTAGCAGGATATAATGAACAGTGTGTTGCCGTACATCCTTCGGACTTTTGCGTTGCTCTGGCTGCGTTGGATGCTCAGGTGATTTCGACAACAGAAGACGGGAATGAAATAATTACACCCTTCAAAGACTTTCACAAGTTGCCCGAAAATACACCTTGGCTGGATAATACTTTACCAAAAAATGCAATTATTACAAGTATCCAAATACCTTCGAATAGATTTGATAAACATAATGCGTACGTAAAAATAAGAGACAGGACGTCTTATGCCTTTGCCTTGGTTTCAGCGGCTGCTGCGCTTGAAATGAATGGAAATACCATTTCTAAAGCGAGATTGGCTTCAGGAGGCGTCGCTCATAAGCCTTGGCGTTGGTATGAAGCTGAAAAATTCTTAGAAGGTAAATCTGCAACTGAAGATGTTTTTGAGCAAGCTGCAAAATTGGCTACGAAAGATTTAAAACCCTTATCAGAAAATGGCTACAAAATTCCGATGCTTCAGGGCGCAATAGTTACTGCCTTAAAAAATTGTGTAAATCTTTAACGGTAACATCAATTAAAAATTAGAAAATTATGGGATTACTTGAAATACTCAATTTTAAAAATAAAAGACCTGAAGGCCGTGTTGAGGGTGTCGAGAAAGTGACAGGAAGTGGTAAGTATTCTGCTGAATATGAGGTAAAAAATATGTGTTATGGTGTTTTGGTCGGCAGTACGATTCCTTCCGGAACCATAAAATCCATCCTTGTTGATAATGCTAAAAAAGTAGAAGGTGTTATCGATGTAATTACTCATTTTAACAAACCAGAAGTCCCCGCATTTTCCAGCGAGGAAAAAATAAAAGAAGCAAAATTCACCTTACCCGTTTTCCATACAGATAAAATTTATTTTAAAGGTCAGCCTATAGCGTTGGTGATTGCTGAAACGCTGGAGGATGCGACCTTTGCAGCATCCCTTGTAGAAGCGGAGTATGTAAAAAGCAAATTCAACGTTGATTTTGAATCTGCAAAAGATTCTGTTCCACTCAAAGAAACAGGGAAAGAAAGAGGCAGTCAAGAGATTATAGATAATTTGCAATATACTGTAGATTCTCAATATAACATTAAAGCAGATGTTCACAATCCGATGGAAATGCACGCTACCATCGCCCATTGGACTTCTGATGATAAACTTCGCTTATACGATAAGAATCAAGGTGTCAATAACGTTCAGAAGACTTTTGCAAAACTATTCAATCTGGAGCAAAAAAATATTGAGGTCTTCAGTGAATTTGTTGGTGGAGGTTTCGGTTCAGGATTGCAAGTGTGGCCTCATACTTTGGCTGCTGCATTAGGAGCAAAAAAAGTAAACCGGCCTGTCAAACTGATGCTTACACGTCCTCAAATGTTTGCCGGAACCGGTTACAGACCTGCATCTTGGCAAAGAGTGAAGTTAGCTGCAGATCGATCAGGCAATCTTTTGAGTATATTACATCAGGCAAAAAACGGCACCTCCGTATTCCAGAATTTCAATGACAATATCACAGGCGTGACCCGTTTGATTTATAAGTTTCCCAATTTGAAGACAGAAGCAGCAATAGTCCCTTTAAATCTAAGTACACCAACTTGGATGAGAGGACCGGGGGATTGTACTGGCATCTTTGGTCTAGAGTCAGCCATTGACGAAATTAGTTATAAACTGAATATTGATCCTGTTGAATTGAGGTTGAAAAATATTTCTTTAGATAAACATCCAGAATCTGGATTACCTTGGTCAACACACTTTTTGGACGAATGCATAAAAAAAGGAGCTGAAAAGATTGGCTGGAACGATAGAAAATCGGCACCTGCCACGACTATAGAGGGTGACTGGTACATCGGTTACGGTATGGCTGTCGGAATGTGGAATGCGGGTAGGCAGGAGGCTAAAGCAGCCATTATCTTAGATAAAGGCGGCAATGTACTTGTTCAAACTGCAATGACCGATATCGGAACTGGTACAGGAACCGGCATGCAGAATATCGCTCATGAGATTACTGGAATATCTAAAGAGAAAATTAGCATTGAGCTTGGGAATTCAACACTTCCGCCTGCGCCAAGTCAAGGTGGAAGCACTGGATTGTCATCGGTAAGTGGGGCTGTTTTTGATGCAGGCAACCAGTTAAAATTAAAGGTAGCGGAGTATGCTTCTGCAATCAATGAAAAATTTAAAGCTGCCAAGCTTGAAAATATCAGACTTGATGACAATGGTATCAGTTTACAAAATGATATCAAAAATGTTTTAAAATATCAAGAGCTATTCGAAAAAAATAACATCAATGAGATAAGGATAGAGGTTGCTTCAAAACCTGGTAGCGAAAGACAGAAGTATGCTTTTGGTTCCTCTGCTGCACACTTTTGTAAAGTAAGGGTCAATAAAAGAACCGGAAAAGTTAAGATTGATAAAATGGTAGTCATTGCTGATGGCGGAAAGATTATCAACAGCCAGGCGGCGGCCAATCAAATGTCAGGTGCGGCAGTTGGTGGCATTGGAATGACTTTGATGGAAGAAAATTTAATCGACCATAAATTGGGGGCATTGATTGGTAACGATCTTGCCGGGTATCACTTTGCCGTGAATGCCGATGCACCCATTATTGAGGTTGATTTTATTCATAAACCAGATCCGAATATTAATCCTTCTGGTGCGAAAGGTCTTGGTGAAGTTGGGATTATTGGAACGGCACCAGCAATTGCAAATGCTGTTTATAACGCAATAGGATTGAGAATGAGAGATCTTCCGATTATGCCGGATAAAATTCTAATGGCGATTAATCATTAAAATTATCAGACTAATCTGGAAATCAATGAAAGAGATTAATGATATTATAAAATCCTACCGTGAAGCTGTAGCTAATGGTAAGAAAACTGCTCTGGCAACTGTTGTGAAGGTAGAAGGATCATCCTACAGACAACCTGGCGCACGAATGTTGGTTACTGAGGATGGAATTTTAACCGGTGCCATAAGTGGTGGCTGTCTTGAAGGTGATGCACTTCGAAAAGCACTGCTTGCCATCAATCAGAAACACAATAAACTGATTACATACGACACAACTGATGACAGTGTTCAGGAATTTAGTATTCAACTAGGATGTAATGGAATTGTATATATTTTATTTGAATATATTGATGACAGTGATATCAATAATCCGATAATACTGCTTGAGAAGTCTGCTGAGTCACGTGATGCATCTGTAATATTTACTCAGTTTTCATTAAGCAAAAACGCTGAACAGAAAGGTACTGTTTTAATTTATAAAGGTATTGATGATAACGATTTCGAAAGCGAAGATTTAAACCATAGCTTACAGGAAGTTTTACAGAACAGAACTTCAGCCATCAAGGATTTTATTTTTGAAAATACCAAACAGTCTGTGTTACTGCAGTATGTAGCATCTCCGGTATCACTTTTAGTGGTGGGTGCAGGCAATGATGTGAAACCTGTTGTTAAAATTGCAGATTTACTCGGTTGGGAAGTTACTGTTGGGGAGGGAAGAATTGCATACGCCACCACCAGAAGATTTCCTGAGGCAAAAAATGTCATCGTCTCCCGAGCTGAAGAATTGCTTAATAATTTTATAGTGGATGAAAGAACTTTTGTTTTGCTGATGACACACAATTATCAGTATGACCTTGAAGTTTTGAAGCTGGTCTTGAAAACTGACTGTCCCTATATCGGTACTTTGGGACCCAAGACAAAGCTGCTCAGAATGATTAATGACCTGAATAATGAAGGAATTTTCTTGACAGATCAAGATCTGGATCGAATCTACGGTCCCATTGGTCTGGATATTGGTGCAGAAACATCCGAGGAAATTGCTTTGTCGGCCATTTCCGAAATCAAAGCTGTAATGGAAAGTCGAAAAGGAACCTCGCTGCGCTACAGAACAGATAAAATACACGGGTAAAAAATGTCCCAAAACTTAAAAAATGATTAAAGATACTTTCGGAAGAGTTCACGATTATCTTCGGATTTCTCTTACAGATAACTGCAACCTGCGTTGTTTTTACTGTATGCCGGAAGAAAAATACGCATTTGCTCCAGCATCAAAACTGATGCAGGCTGACGAAATTGAAAATATTGCCAGACTTTTTGTTGAAAACGGCGTCAAAAAAATTAGACTTACAGGCGGTGAACCTCTGGTTCGAAAAGATGCGCCGAAAATTATAAAAGCCCTAGGTAAATTAAATATCGAACTGGCTATTACGACCAACGGAATTCGAGTGGACGAAATGTTGACTGAATTACTTGAAGCTAATATTAAAAGTATCAACATCAGTCTTGATACTTTGGTATCTGAAAAATTTTTCCAGATTACAAGACGGGATTTATTTCAAAGGGTGAGAAATAATATCGACTTACTGCTTCAACACGATATCAGGGTGAAAATCAACGTCGTAGTTATGAAAGGCTTAAATGATGATGAGATTCTTGATTTTATTGCTCTGACAAAACACAATAATATTCAAGTCCGGTTTATAGAATTTATGCCTTTCAGTGGCAACAGATGGACCAGCAATCAGGTTTTTACTTTGCACGAAATTTTGTTGAACGTCAATTCAAAATATGATGTGATTGCAGTTCCTCCCAGGCCTAATGACACTTCGAGCCACTATAGAATTGAAGGACATTTAGGTTCATTTGCCGTCATTAGCACTATGAGCCAGCCGTTTTGCGACACTTGTAACAGAATGCGGTTAACAGCCGATGGAAAATTAAAAAACTGTCTTTTCAGTAAAGAAGAAACCGATTTATTGGGAGCATTGAGAAATGGTGAGGATATTTTACCGTTAATTGAGCAAACAATGATGGCAAAAGCAAAAGCTCTCGGCGGACAGTTCACCGGTATTTTTGAAGATATCGACGCCTCAAAACTGGAAAACAGAAGTATGATTACAATCGGAGGCTGATGGAAACAGGAATACTTATTTTAGCCGCAGGAAACTCTTCCAGACTTGGCGAACCTAAACAGTTATTAAAATTCAACGGAAAAACATTGCTGCGAAACGTGGTTGAGGAAGCAATAAAAGTTTCTGATTCTGTAAACGTTGTGACAGGTTCCAGTCACTCTCAAATTTCAAAGGAAATAGAAAATATTGAAGTTAAAATTATTGAAAATGTAAAATGGAATGAAGGAATGGGTTCATCAATCAAAATGGGTATTACCCAACTTGTCAATGAATTTCCGGAAGTTCAAAATATTATTGTTTCAGTTTGCGACCAACCGTTTATTGAAGCATCAGTTTTCTCGAATTTAATTCAAATGCAGAAGGATTCTCAAAAAGGAATTGTAGCCGCAAAATATTCCGAAACGCTAGGAACGCCGGTTTTATTCACTAAAAAATATTTCGCAGAACTTTTAAAACTTTCCGGACAGGAAGGTGCAAAAAAAGTGCTCCAAAAATTCAAAAACGATATTGCCGAAATAAATTTTGAAAAAGGAGCCATAGATATTGATACCCAAACTGATTATCAAAAATTAATGCAATGAAAATGATTTCTGTCAACGAGGCCAAACAAATAATTCTGCAGTCTGCTTCACCTAAAAAAAATGCTGTGATGTTACTTTCCGATGCTTTTGGTCTGGTAACTTGTGAGGATGTCATCGCGTCAACCGACATTCCTAATTTTGCCCAGTCTTCGATGGATGGCTATGCGTTGAAATTTGAAGATAGAAACCAATCGCTGTCAATTATCGGAGAGATGCCTGCAGGGGCGACTTGGCAACTGAAAGTAGAAACTGGTGAAGCCACAAGAATTTTCACCGGAGCGGCATTACCCGAAAATGCAGATACCGTGGTGATGCAGGAAAAAATAAAGATTGAAAATGGTTTATTGATTGTTGAAGATGAAAATTTAACCGAAGGAACCAACGTCCGTCCAAAAGGCGCTGAAGTAAAAAAAGGTGAAGTGGCAATGAAATCCGGAACCTCTCTTTCTGCTGCAGCCATCGGATTCTTAGCCGTAATTGGATGTTCTGAAGTTTCAGTTTATTCGCCGCCAAAAGTTGCCATTATTCTCACCGGAAACGAACTTCAGAATCCCGGAAATCCACTGGAATTTGCGCAAGTTTATGAAGCCAATTCATTTCAGTTAAAAGCGGTTTTGAATCAAATTGGAATTAAAAATATTGAGGTTTTCAGAGCTGAAGACGATCCGAAAGAACTTCATAAAGTTTTAGAAAAAGCGATTAATGATAATGATGTTGTTTTGTTGAATGGCGGTGTAAGCGTGGGCGATTATGATTTTGTAACAGAGGTCGCAAATACTTGTGGTGTAGAGGAAAAATTCCACAAAATAAAACAGAAACCGGGCAAACCTCTATTCTTCGGAACCAAAGAAAACAAACTGGTTTTCGGACTTCCAGGAAATCCTTCTTCTTCACTCACCTGTTTTTACGAATATGTTTTGCCCGCACTGGAAAACTGTATGGGATTGACGTCAAAACTCATTAAAACTACGGCAACAGTAACTCACGATTATCCAAAAAATGCCGGGCTGACGCATTTTTTAAAAGCGTTTTACAGCAATGGAAAAGTTACGCCACTGCACGCACAGGAATCATTCAGACTCCACTCATTTGCGCAGGCCAACTGTTTTATCGTGCTGCCTGAGGAATCTTTAGGTTGCAAAGCAAATGAGCAGGTTACGATTCATATTTTACCATAATTTAGTTTAAATATGTCTGTAGAAATATTTTATATCATTCTTTTTTTTGTCGCATTTCTGTACGCCGCAGTCGGGCACGGCGGTGCGAGTGGTTATTTGGCACTGATGGCCTTGTACGGTGTTGCTCCGGAAGAAATGAAACCAACTGCTTTGATGCTCAACCTTTTTGTTTCATTAACGTCATTTATCCAATATTATCGCGGTGGATATTTTTCCAAGAAACTCTTTATACCGATTGCGGCAGCCTCGATTCCTCTTGCATTTATTGGCGGAATGATTACGGTTGAAGAAAATATTTACAAAAGAATTCTTGGAGTTTTACTTTTGTTTCCCGTCATCCGCTTTTTCTTTTTTAAAAATGTTGAAGACAGCGAACTGAAACCGTACAGTACAACGATTACAATTATCATCGGTGGAGTAGTCGGACTTCTTTCCGGAATGATCGGTATCGGTGGAGGCATCATTCTTTCACCCATTTTATTGCTGCTTTGCTGGACCAACCAAAAACAGACCGCAGCCATCAGCGCCGCTTTTATCTTTGTTAATTCCTCCGCAGGACTCGGCGGGATGATTACCAAAGGCATATCATTTAACGAAAATATGATGATGTATGTAGTCGTAGCATTCAGCGGTGGATTGCTGGGCGCTTATTTGGGTTCAAAAAAATTCAACCAGGATATTTTAAAATATGTTTTGGCAAGCGTTTTACTGTTAGCTTCTTATAAATTATTATTGACAAAAGCTTAGTATGATAATTCGATCATTTGATATAATCTTAAAGTGAAATTTGATATTTATGAATATTAAAATCATTGCATTCGGACAAATTGCCGAAATTACAGGAAAAGAATTAACGTTGGAAGCAAAAGATCTTGATTCTTTAAAATTAAAATTAATTGAAAAATTTCCCGAACTTTCGGATAAGAAACTGGCGTTTGCAGTCAATAAAAAAATAGCACAAAATAATGTGGCTTTTAGTGAAAATGATGTTGTGGCTCTGATGCCGCCATACTCAGGAGGATAAAAATGGAAAATTACAACGAAAGATACGCCCGGCATTATGCCTTGTCTGGCTTCGGTTTTGAAGGTCAGCAAAAACTCCAGAAAGCTAAAGTTTTGGTAATTGGCGCAGGCGGTTTAGGCTGTCCTGTTCTGCAATATTTGGCTGCATCAGGAATTGGAACGATTGGAATTGTGGATCACGACGTTATTTCAATAAGCAATCTTCAGCGACAGACTTTGTATTCCACCGATGATGTTGGAAAAAAGAAAGTTGAAGTGGCTTCTCAGAGACTTCAGCAGTTAAATCCGGAAATTAAAATCAACATTTATCCGCTGGAATTAACCGCAAAAAATGCCTGGGAGATCATTTTTGAATATGAAATTATCGTTGACTGTAGCGATAATTTTGCAGCCCGTTATTTGATTAATGATGCTTGTGTTCTTTTAAAAAAACCTTTAATTTTCGGAGCCATTTATAAATACGAAGGTCAGGTAGCGGTTTTTAATGCCAATCCAAAAATTGGAAACAGTAAAAATTACCGTCATCTTTTCCCGAATCCACCAAAACCGGAAGAGGTGCAGAATTGTAATGAGGTAGGAGTTTTAGGCGTGCTTCCCGGAATGATTGGGATGATGCAGGGGAATGAAGTCATTAAATTGATTGTTGGATTAGGTGAAATTTTAGATGGAAAACTGTTGACTTTCAATATGCTCAATTGTGAGATTTTTACGCTTGATATATCCAATGAAAGTTCAGTTGAGAATCTGATTCCCAAAAACAGAGAAGCATTCGAATTGACGGATTATAATTTTCTTTGCGGAATTTCATCTAAAAATATTGAAGATTTAAGTTTGGATAATTTTATGGAAAGGATGTCTGATTCAAATACTTTAACTATCGACGTTCGGGAAATCGGAGAACTGCCGAAAGCTGATTTTGAGCATATCCGGATTCCACTTTCAGAATTAAAAGATAAATTTTCAGAAATAAAAAATGAAAATTTGATTCTTTTCTGTCAAAGTGGAAAACGAAGTTTGAAAGCGGCGGAGATTTTGCTGGGACATTTCGGAAATCAAAAAAAAATAAGCCATCTGAAAGGTGGAATCACAGCGTTACATCATAGAAAAAATGGAAAGAACGATTAAAAATATATTCACAGAAGGTCCCATCAGTCCGGCTTTTATTTCTGAAAGCATTGCCAAACACGGCTCACAAAAAGAAATTGGCGCTCATAGCATTTTTCTCGGACAAATCCGGGAAGACGTAGTAGATGGGAAAACGGTTACAGCCATTGAATACACAGCCTACGGAGAAATGGTTTTGGAAAAGATGCACGAAATTCGGGAGGAAATATTTAAGAAATATGATCTGACCTGTATGCACGTTCATCACAGTTTGGGAATTGTAAATGCAGGCGAAATTTGCCTTTTCGTATTCACCTCATCCAAACACAGAATTGCAGCGATGGAAGCCTGCAATGAAACGGTTGAACGGATCAAATCGGAGCTTCAGATTTGGGGAAGAGAAATTTTTAACGACGATTCCCATCAGTGGAAATTAAATCAATAATATGGTCGATATTACACATAAATCATCTACACTACGCAAAGCAATTGCGACAGCTACAGTGAAAACTTCATCTAAGGAAACTATCTCGGCCATCGAAAACCGAACCGTTCCAAAAGGTGATATTTTTGAATTTTCCAGAGCTTCGGCATTATTTGCAGTCAAGAAAACCAGCGATGTCATTCCTGATTGCCATCCGTTGCCGGTGGAATTCACGTCCATAACCTACAAAATAGAAGGTTTATCGATCATTATTTCTGTTGAAGTTCATACCATCTACAAAACCGGAGTAGAAGTGGAAGCGATGCACGGCGCCTCTGTTGCGGCATTGGTAATGTACGATATGCTGAAACCGATTGATAAAAATGTAGAAATACAGAATATCCGTTTGCTGGAAAAAACGGGTGGCAAGTCAGACCATCATAAATTCATTAATTCAGATTTAAAAACGGTGGTCATTGTCTGTTCAGATTCTGCTTTTAAAGGTGAAAAGGAAGATAAATCTGGAAAGGCGATTTGTAATGCATTAGCAAAGAATAAAATAAATAATATTGATTACCAGATTATTCCTGATGATTTTAATACCATTCAGTCTTCGTTGGTTGGATTTAAAGAAAAGCATTTTGATTTAGTCATTTTTACAGGCGGGACAGGTTTGTCATCACGTGATGTCACACCAGAAGCCGTTTTACCACTGATTGACCGTGAAATTCCCGGCATTATGGAAACCGCCAGAAACTACGGGCAGCAGAGAATTAAAACGGCGATGCTTTCACGCGGAGTAGCAGGTTTTTCAGGGAAAACTCTGGTTTTGACTTTGCCGGGTTCCAAAAAAGCAGTAGAAGAATCTATGGAAGCTTTGTTCCCACAAATTTTACACGTTTTTCAGTTGAATGAGAATCAAATTCATTAAAATTTAATTTCAAGATAATAAAAAGCTTAAGTGTTTTGATTATAAATTAGATCAAATATACCACATCAGCCGTTATGCTACCATAGCGGCTTTCTATTTGTAGTAACTGAGATACACCAATCTAAAAGTTATGAAAATCACCGAAAAAAAATCCATCACACTGACCGTCAATGGCGAGGCTCATCATCTCGAAGTGTTGCCGTGGGTTTCGTTACTTGATGCTTTACGGGAAAAAATCAAATTAACAGGAACCAAAAAAGGCTGCGACCACGGACAATGCGGAGCGTGCACCATTCTGATAGATGGGAAGAGGGTTTTAAGCTGTCTCAGTCTGGCAGTAATGAATGAAAATACGGAAATCACAACCGTAGAAGGAATCGCAAAAAATGGAGAATTACATCCCATTCAGCAGGCTTTTATCGATCATGACGCTTTCCAGTGCGGTTATTGTACGCCTGGACAAATCTGCAGTGCCGTTGGTTTATTAAATGAAAATAAAGCCAAAACGCGTGAGGAAGTTCAGGATCTGATGAGCGGCAATCTTTGCAGATGTGGCGCTAACAGAGGAATTATTAATGCTGTGATGGCAGTAAAAGAAAACGCATCGTATGAATAATTTTGATTTTATAAAAGCTGCAGATGTTGAAAGTGCCATCTCTTCAACTCAAAAAAGCAAAGGAAATAAAATAATAGCAGGCGGTACCAATATTCTGGATCTGATGAAATACTTCGTCACAGAAGCTGATACCTTGGTCGACATCAACTCAATTCCAGGAATTGATAATATCACTGAACTCCCTGATGGCGAAATCAGAATCGGAGGATTAATGACCAATGCGGACACCGCTTATCATCCCATCATCGAAGAAAAATATCCATTACTTTCTAAAGCAATTTTGGCAGGGGCTTCGGCACAAATCCGAAATATGGCGACCAATGGTGGAAATCTCCTTCAGCGAACAAGATGTTATTATTTTTATGATGTCAATACGCCGTGCAACAAGCGCGAACCAGGCTCTGGTTGTTCAGCCATCACTGGTTACAACAGGATTCATGCGGTTTTGGGTCACAATGAAAACTGCATTGCCGTTTTTCCGTCTGATATGTGTGTAGCTCTCGCAGCGTTGGAAGCGGTCGTGAATGTTTCCGGACCAAATAGTGAACGACAAATAGCTTTTTCTGATTTTCACAGGCTTCCTGGCAATACTCCGGAAATTGATAACAATTTAAAACAAGGCGAAATCATTACAGGAATTAAACTTCCCGAGAAAGGTTTTTCAAAAAATTATTCTTACTTAAAATTAAGAGACAGAGCTTCTTATTCTTTTGCTTTGATTTCGGTTGCTACTGGTTTAGAATTGGAAAATAATAGTATTAAAGAAGCAAGATTAGCGTTGGGTGGTGTTTCGCATAAACCCTGGCGCGTGAAAGAAGCGGAAGACTTTTTGATAGAAAAGGAGGCCAACAGAGAAAATTTTTCTGCAGCAGCTGATTTAATTCTGAAAGGTGCAAGTGGTTTTGAGCACAACAGTTTTAAAATCGATTTGGCTAAAAGAGCAATCATCAGAAACTGTATGATGGCGTTAAGCCCTGAATCACAACGCCCCGGAGCTAAACCTTCATTGTAAATTTTCACTTTCAATAAAAATAATTATGGAAAATACACCAACAATCGGACAGCCAATCAGCCGTTTAGAAGGTCATTTGAAAGTGACCGGAACTGCAAAATACGCAGGAGAATATCAGGCCGATGATCTGCTGTACGGCTATGTGGTCAACAGCACGATTACCAAAGGAAAAATAAAATCAATCGATACGTCAGAAGCTAAAAAAATGGCTTGTGTCATCGAAATATTCACGCACGAAAATAAACCGTCAACTGCTTGGTTTGATTTCAAATATGCCGATATGGATGCGCCTCCAGGAATTGTTTTCAAACCGCTGAGTGACGATGAAATCAGATATAACGGTCAACCTATCGGTTTAGTTGTTGCAGAAACATTTGAAATGGCGAAATATGCGGCCACAAAAATTACATTCGTTTATGAGGAAGACGAAAAATTTGAGACAGATTTAAAAACCAACCTCGACAAATCCAGAGATCCCAAAAAAGGTCTGGCTTCTATGCTTAAACCGCCACCACCGAAGCCAAAAGGCGATTTTGAGAAAGAATATGAAAATTCTGTTGTAAAAATCGACAGCCAATTCAGTCACGGAACTGAGCATCACAATCCGATGGAAATGTATGCCTCGACCGTTATCTATGAAGGTAAAGATAAATTAAAAATCTACGACAAAACGCAGGGGACCATTAATTCGCAAATGTACGTTGCTAATGTTTTTGGTTTGAAAATGAAAAACGTTCAGGTAATTTCACCATTTGTGGGCGGTGGCTTTGGTTCAGGTCTCAGACCTCAGCATCAGCTTTTTATGGCCGTGATGGCTTCTTTGGCTTTAAAACGAAACGTGCGTGTAACTTTGGACAGAGCTCAAATGTATATGATTGGACACCGACCTCCTACACTACAACATACCAAATTTGGAGCTGATAAAACCGGAAAAATCAATGCCATTTATCACAAAGCCATCGGCGAAACTTCCCGTTTTGAAGATTATGTAGAAATTGTCGTGAACTGGGCAAATATGCTTTATCCGGCTGAAAATACATTACTGGAACATCAGATTGTCCCATTGGATATTTACAGTCCTCTGGATATGCGGGCTCCAGGCGGAAGTACCGGAATGCACGCCATTGAAGTTGCAATGGACGAAATAGCTTACCAATTGAATATTGATCCTGTAGAATTAAGGCTCATTAATTATTCAGAAATCGATAAAAGCAGTGACAAAGAATACTCCAGCAAGCAACTGAAAGAGTGTTTTTTACAAGGCGCCGAAAAATTTGGTTGGAATGAAAGAAATCCTGAACCTAGAAGTATGAAGCGCGGTAATAAATTGGTGGGTTACGGAATGGCGACAGGAATCTGGGATGCGAACCGACTTTTTGGCCGTGCAGAAGCAATAATGAATCCAGACGGTAAAGTGGAAATCAAAAGTGCTGTCACCGATATCGGAACAGGTACTTTAACCATTATGTCGCAAATTGCTGCAGACGAATTGGGGATTCCGATTGAAGATATTATATTCTCCTATGCAGATAGCAAAATGCCGTTTGCGCCGATTCAGGGCGGATCGTTTACCACCGCAACGGTTGGACCTGCGGTACAAAATGCCTGTCAGGCTTTGAATAAAAAGTTATTCAAGCTCGCAAAAAATATGAAAAACTCTGTTTTGAGTGATGCTAAATTTAAAGATGTTGAATTTAAAAATGGGTGTATTATTCTTAATGAAAATCCTGAAGTTCAAGTAAAAGTCAAAGATATTTTAGCGGTAAACGAAGGAAAACCAATTAAAACAACCAATTCTGCAATTCCCAATCCTTTAACGTATGGAAAAAAAGCACGGGCAGTTCATAGCGCCGTTTTTGTAGAAGTGGAAGTGGACGAAGAACTCGGAATCACTGAAGTTAAACGAGCCGTGACAGCAGTGGCAGCCGGAAAAATTATCAATCCGAAAACAGCAGAAAGCCAGGTTCTGGGCGGAATGGTCTGGGGTATCAGCAAAGCACTGCACGAGGAAACCATTTTGGATCATCAGTTTGGTAAATATATGAATGCCAATTTAGGCGAATATCATATTCCCGTTCATGCTGATATTAATGATTTGGAAGTGATCTTTGTAGAAGAAAAAGATCAGTTTGTTAATGATCTTGGAGTGAAAGGTGTTGGAGAAATTGGCGGCGTAGGAATGCCTCCTGCAATTACCAATGCTATTTTTCACGCTACTGGAAAAAGGATTTACGATCTTCCGATTCATTTTGACAAGCTTTTATAAAATGTTAGAATTAAATCCCGCCAAACTAAGCGGGATTTTTTATGCGCGAAATTGTTTTACAAGTTCGGTCACTTTTTTAGTGGTGAAGTCGATTTCTTCCTCGGTAGTAAACCTTCCCAAACTAAAACGGATGGAGCACAAAGCTTCCTCATCCGATAACCCTAGAGCTTTTAAAACGTGGGACGGTTTTGACGTCACAGCCGAACAAGCCGAACCGTTTGAAACCGAAATATTTCCTAAAGATAAAATCAACTGGTCAGACCAAACACCGGGGAAACAGATGTTAGAGGTATTGTAAATTCTTTGCTGTGTAGATCCGTTGACAAAACTACCCTCAATTTTCAGTAATTCTTTTTCAAGTTTATTGCGGAGTTTATTGATTCTCGATTCATCATTTTTCATTTCAGACTTAGCAATTTCACAAGCTTTTCCCAAACCTATAATTCCCGGCACATTCAGAGTTCCACTGCGCATATTTCTCTGTTGTCCGCCACCGTGAATTTGAGCATTGAGTTTCAATTTTGATTGATTGGAGACGTAAAGCGCGCCGATTCCTTTTGGACCATACAATTTATGGGCAGAAATCGTTAACAGATCAATCCCAAGATCATTCACATCAACCGGAATTTTCCCAATCGATTGTGTGGTGTCGCAAAGCATGAATGTGCCGTGAGCTTTTGTAATTTCAGAGATTGTTTTGATGTCGTGGATGGTTCCTGTTTCATTATTAGAAAGCATTGCAATCACAAGTAAAGTATCATCATTCATTGCATTTTTGAAAATTTCTATGTCGATGCTTCCATCAGTCCTTACAGGCAGATATTCAACTTGGAATCCTCGGTCTTCCATATAAGCACAAGTATCCAAAACTGCTTTGTGTTCAGTTGTGAAAGTGATTATTTTTTTTCTGGATAAATCTTCA
Source organism: Chryseobacterium endophyticum (assembly GCF_056333165.1). NCBI lineage: Bacteria > Pseudomonadati > Bacteroidota > Flavobacteriia > Flavobacteriales > Weeksellaceae > Chryseobacterium > Chryseobacterium endophyticum. Next base: position 182,725 of record NZ_JBWGXE010000008.1, on the reverse strand, counting down.
AGTCGTTTTATGGCTAGATTGAGTGCTTCGGTAGCACCAGAGGTAAAAATAATTTCGTTTTCCTTAGCACCAATGAAATCCGCTACTTGCCAGGTTGCATTTTCAACCGATTCATTTATGATTAAGCCATCGAGATGAGAACTGCTTGCATTCGCATAATAATCCGTGAAATAGGGCAACACAGAATCAAGAACACGTGGGTCCATCTTGGTGGTAGCATTGTTGTCCAGGTATATTCTAGCAATATCGGTCATAAATTCTTGATAATTTGTTTTTAGTCATATTATAAATTTAAGGCAATTTTATTTAATATTTTAACTTCTAATTATTTTCATCGAAAAGTAAACTATAATCACTTTGAAATCCTTGTTCAGTGGAGTCAGGCAATTATTTTCAAGATTAATCTACACTCCGCTTTAAATCGCTTCTGATATGATCGAAAAATATGAGAACAATCCGGCTTTTGAGTTCATCAAAACGTACCCAAAGACTGGAGCAAAAGAGTAGTTCTGGATGCAAAAATCGGCGAATTTTTGACAATTGCCCGAAAAGATAAAGCATCCGAAAATTAGTTCTCGGGAAGTATCACCAACAGAGATATGAGAACTGCAAGATTAAATGTAAAGTTTTTTGAATCCAAGTAAAAAAACATAGCAAAAATTTCCTGGATGGTAAAGATACGCATTAGGAAAGTAATTCTTATCCAATAATCGTCGAGGATAGAAGTTGACAATAAAACGATTTTGTCAGCAGAACTGGGAAGAAGTGGAAGAGTGGCTATAATATTCTCACAATTATACATTTTTATAATTTATTAGAAGGTCATTTTTCAACGTATAAAAGCAATCTTTTTTAATGGATTAGAAAAAAATATTAAAAGTTTCCATTTTAAATTGAAAATTTTCGGTTGGAAGTTATACTTTAGAGACAGTTAAGCCTGGCTAAGATGTTCAAGTCCTCTAGAAAAGTGTTCGGAAAATGCACCGCTGAGGTCACGAATGGTGTCATAAGAAGTCAAATGCTTCCTTATGACGCCATTTTATTTTAAATATCTATTAATCAGTATCTTGAAATGTTTGTGATTGTTGAATTGATTTTAATACTATTTCTGGAAATTTATAGCGACCTGGCAGTATTCGAACAGCAATTATTATAACTAATGCAATTTCGCAAAATTGAAATATTGACTTAAAAAAATAAGTTCTTTTATAAAGTCATTCATTTCCCGATCATTTTTATAATCCCTCCTTTGCTTTTTAAATTTAGATATACTTAATATAACCTTAATTCTATCCGTACCAATTCTTCAGCCTGATTTGAAACAAGTATTACCTTCTCCGGAGAAAATAGCCTGATAACCTTTTGTTTGGTGATGACGTTAGCAGATTCATAGAGATCTGCTAAATCACAAATTATAAAACTGCAATGTTTATGGGTTTGCTTTTCGGTTATAAGCTTTAGAGCTTCAGTCTGTAATTGTTTAATATAGTTTTTTAGAGATCCTTACTGTTTTCCGTAAAGCCATTTTATTTTATATAAGTAGTTTAGCCAGATATTTTGATAAAGCTTAAAGAATTTATGAAGAGCATGAAAAATTGGCTGGAATTTTTTCATGGTTTTGAATTTATTATTAAATTGCAGTAACTAATAACTCTCACTATGAAAGACCAAATGAAGAACCCTCTTTAATTCAACAACTTGCTTCATTGAATGTATAAAATAGTTTACATGGATATGAATAGGTAAGTCGGGTATTTCTGTATCCGCAATTTATCGGAATACAGGATCAACCATCCCAAAAAATGTATTATTATGAAATTCCTCCATACCGCAGACTGGCATATTGGCCAGCTGTTTCACGAATACGACCGCAGCTACGAGCATCAGCAGTTTCTGAACTGGCTGATCGCAACCTTGCAGGCAGAAAACATTGAAGTTTTGCTGATCAGTGGTGATATTTTCGACAGCTCCAATCCTTCGGCGGCCTCGGTGAGGATGCTCTACCGTTTCCTTAATGAAGCGACCAGAGCCGTGCCTCATCTGCAAATTATCATAACGGCAGGCAACCATGACTCAGCAGCACGTTTGGAAGCACCCAAACCTTTACTGGAATCGTCAAATGTGCATATTATCGGTTTGGTAGAAAAAGATACTGCCGGAAATATCGATTACGAAAAACTGCTGGTTAAAATTCCCGATGCTACCGGAGCTGTTAAAGCTTTTTGCCTGGCCATTCCTTTCCTGCGGATGGGTGATTATCCTGCCATTGCCGATTGCGCCAATCCTTATACCGAAGGCGTCGCCGCTTTATATCAGGAAGCCTTTGCGTATGCCCAACAATACAGCACGGAAGACCAGCCCATTATTGCGATGGGACACCTGCATACCCAGCAGGCAGAGATTACCGATCTGGATAAAACGGAAAGGCTGATCATGGGCGGTGTGGAATGCATTTCAGCCACAGCTTTTCATTCCGATATCAAATACGTAGCTCTGGGACACATCCACAAGGCACAGAAAATAGGCGGAAAGGAACACGTCCGTTATTGTGGCAGTCCCTTGCCGATGTCCTTTTCAGAAATTCATTATAAACATCAGGTTATTGTTTTTGATCTGGATCAGGAAATCAGTGATTTGAGAGCCATTGAAATCCCGGTATTTGTGCCGCTGCAAAGAATTCCGCATCAGCATCAGCCTTTGCATGAAGTCATTTCCCAGTTGGAGCAATTGCCGGAGTTGGTTGCCGGCATGGAAAATCTGCCTTATCTGCAAGTTCGTGTACTACTCGATGCACCCGAGCCTGCTTTACGCCATAAAATAGAAACCGCCCTGGCTGGTAAAGCGGTACGATTGGCTAAAATCGATGCCCAATATCCGGCCGCTGCCGCAGCAACACCCGAACTCATCACCGCTGAAAAGCTGAATGAACTGCAGCCCATTGATGTTTTCGGTAAAGCCTACCAATCCAGATACCAGAGCGAAGTGCCACAGGAAATTATGCAATTGTTCCAACAGGTGGCACATGAAGTCAACCAAAACGCCGGATAAGATGAAGATATTAGCCATTCGAATTAAAAATTTAGCTTCGCTGGAAGGCACTACCGAAATTGATTTCACGGCAGAACCTTTATGTTCAGCAGGCATCTTTGCCATTACCGGGGCTACCGGAGCCGGAAAATCGACCATACTGGATGCGCTGTGCCTCGCCTTATATGGTAAAACACCGCGGTATCTGCAAGCGAGGGAAACGGGTGTGGAGATTAAAGACGTTCATGGCAGCACATTGAGCCAAGGCGATATACGTGGCATTCTGCGTGACGGAACCGCTGATGGATTTGCAGAGGTGGATTTTAGGGGAATCGACGCACAAAACTACCGGGCAACCTGGAGTGTGCGACGTGCCAGAAACCGGGCCGACGGAAGCATGCAGTCGGATGCTGTGACCTTAAAAAACATTTCCAATCAGGTTGATCTTCCGGGAAGAAAAGCCGAAACCTACAGTGAAATTGCAAGGTTGGTCGGCTTAAATTTTGAACAATTTACCCGTTCGGTATTACTGGCACAGGGTGATTTTACCGCTTTTATGAAAGCCAACCGGGATGAGAAATCCTCCCTGCTTGAAAAGCTTACCGGAACCCATATCTACTCCGAGATTTCCAGGAAGGTTTACGAAAAATATAAAGGAGAAGAAGTGCTGCTGCGTGACCTTCAGTTGCAAAAAGAAGGCATTCTGACCTTGAGCGATGAAGAACTGCAAGTCCTGGCCGCAGATCAGGCGATTCTGGAAAAACAGATCACAGACCTGGATAAAGAAATCGAAAGGTTAAACGCAGGAATCAGCTGGTATGAACAGCTTGCCAAATACAGGCAGAGCTATGATGAAGCCATTCTGATGGTACAGCAGGCAACCGAAAACAAAGAGTCCACCTTACCAAGAAGCAGGCAGCTGCGCATGGCCGAACAGGCACAGCAGACCCGAAGCTGGGCAGACGCTTTGGCGCAGTCACAGGAACAACATACCGTTAAAACAACAGCGTTGGCAACGGTAAAGGAAACCCTGATTTCCTTACAGCAACAAAAAGAAACCCTCGAAACACAACTTCAACAGGCAGAACATCAACTTTCCGTTCAAAACAAGAACCTTACCGATGCCCTGCCGCTATTGGAGGAGGCCCGCAAACTGGATACCCTGCTGGGAGAGAAAAAACAACAGGTCGACCGACTGAAAGAAGAGGCTGAAAAAGCTGCCGGACTAAACCGTCAACATCAGGATATCTTAAAAGGAAAACAGCAAGCCTTCACCGATGTTGTTTCCCAGATTGAAAGCATTACGCAATGGCAAACCGAACAGGCAGCCCGAAAACCGATTGCCGAAAACAAAGAACTTATCCTTTCCAAACTGGAAGATGCCCAAAAACTGTTGGAGAACCAAAAAGCTTCTTCCGAAAAATTAGTGGAGTTAAAGGATAAAATCCAGGCGGCTGAAGTGCAGCAGAAAACCCTTGAGGACAGCTGGAAAAATCAGCTTCAACTGCTGGACGAAAATCGGAAAACGTATGATTCAAAGTCCGAAGCGTTACGCTCTATTCCCCTTGAAACCTTAACCCTAAATAAAACAGAAACCGATCAGAAAGTAGAAGAAACCGTCAGGGCACAGGCGCAGTGGCAGCTTTTGCATTATGCACAGACCGAATGGGAAAACTTACAGCATAAACAGGTACAGGAACAGGCCGATCATCAGGCCAAACAAGAACTTTTACAACAACTCAAACAAGAACTCCCCTTAGCGAAAGCGGAAAGCGATACCGCAGATCAGCTCCTGCAACAGGCCCGTCTCGCATCCGCTGAAAATGTAGAAACACTCCGGGAAGCTTTGGTGGAAGATAAACCCTGTCCGGTATGTGGCAGCACCCATCATCCCTATGCCATACAAAATCCGCAACTGGAAAAAGTGTTAGCCCAATTGGAAAAATCCAGCCAGGAGAAAACGCAATACCATCTCAGCCTCCACAGCCGTCATGATGCGCTGGAACAGGAATGCACCACCCTGAAGCAAAATATTCAGCAGCGAAAGGAAGAAATACATGCTAAAGAATCAGCCCTGGCAATCCAAAAGCAAACCTGGGAACAATCTGATATCGCCAAAAATAGTTTGAATATTCCCAATTCCGAAAAAGCGGATTGGATCGCAACGCAATTGCAAACCCTTAAAACCAAACAAGCCGATCTCTCCGCCCAGTTACAAGCCTATGCCGGGCAGAAGCAGAAACTGGAAGCCGCAAAAACCGGGATCGACCAACTGAAAGAAAATACCGACACGCTTGCCGGACAACTGAAAGATCTTCAAAACAGCTTATCGCTTTATAACGAACAGCAAAGCCAGGCCAAACGTGAACAGGAACTAGCTACCACCCATCTGGGTGAAATTGAACAGCTTCTTGCCCCATATTTTACCATATCCGGCTGGATGAACAACTGGAAAGCATCACCGAAAACCTTTGTGGAAAGCATCACCGCCTTTGCCCAACAATGGAAAGCCCAAGCCGAAAAACTGGAAGTCCATACCCGGGAAAAAGCCGCTCTCGAAGCCACGCTGAAAGAACTGGAAAACCAGGCCAAAACGATGGAAACGGAAGCTAGTAGTAAAATCGAAATCCACCGTACGCAACAGCAATCGTATCTGGATCTGGTTCAGCAACGCAACGCCCTCTTTGCCGGTCAGCCTGCCGATGAAACGGAACTTCAGTTTAAACAGGCGGTTACCAAAGCACAGGAAGATGTAGCGCTACTGAAAACCAAACAGCAAACATTGGCCATCGAACAGGCCAAAATCCTCACCCAGCAGGAGGAACTCACGAATGCCCTAACCTCATTGGAGACGGCCATCCTGAAAATTTCCCGCCAAATGCAGGATTGGCTGAACGATTATAATCAAAAGAACGGTCAATCGTTCAATCTGGAAGGTCTTCACCAATTACTCGCTTTAGGAAATGACTGGATCGAAAACGAACGAACGGCATTGCAGGCCATTGACGAGGAACTGACCAAAGCCAACAGCATTCTTACCGAACGGAAACAGGCTTTAGACCGTCATCAGGAAAACGGTAACGGGGAAATACCGCTCGAAGAACTGATGATCTTGCAGACGACTGCCCGATCGGAAGTGGAAGAAAAGAAGCACAAAAAAGGGGAAAACAGTTTCCGCTTACAGCAGGACGAAGCTAACAAAAACAAAATCGGCGACCTGTTAAAACGCATTTCGGAACAGGCTACCGTTACCGAAAACTGGGCCAAGCTCAACGAGATTATCGGTTCGGCCGATGGGAAAAAATTCCGCCAGATTGCCCAGGAATATACGCTGGATGTATTGCTCGGTTATGCCAACATCCATTTGCAGGCCTTGACCAACCGCTACCGGATCGAACGCATTCCGGCATCGCTGGGCCTCCAGGTGGTCGACCAGGACATGGGCGATGAAGTACGTACGGTTTATTCGCTTTCGGGTGGAGAATCTTTCCTCGTGTCGCTAGCCCTGGCCTTAGGTTTGGCCTCGCTCTCGTCCAGCCGTATGAAAGTGGAATCTTTATTTATTGATGAAGGTTTCGGCTCATTGGATCCCACCACCCTCAATATCGCCATGGATGCCCTCGAACGCCTGCATAACCAGGGCCGTAAAGTCGGCGTGATCTCCCACGTGCAGGAAATGACTGAACGGATCCCGGTACAGATTAAAGTGAGCAAGCAGCAGAGCGGGAGAAGTAAGGTGGAGGTTGAAAATATTTCTTAAATAAAAAATAGAATAATTAATGTTAGCCAAATTAAGATTAGACCAAACCAAAAAGTATGAACAGGCTCTTGTAACATACCAGCTTGCAGTTATGCTTATTGATTTTGCATTAGGTAGAAACCATTATATGAGAATTGGTTCGGAACAGGGAGGTATTTCTACATGGGATGATATAGTTATTGAAAAAGACGAGATTTCATTAATCCATATACAAGTTAAGAGACAAACATCCGGAGATTTTGGTGATACTAACGATCAATGTAACAGAAATAATTATTTAAAGGGACCTAGGCAAGGTCAAAAACGAGATTTATCACCTCTAGATGAAACTTTGAAAAAATTAGCAGATTGGAGTAAAGATATTGATATATCCACCACCAGTCCTAAAAGGGAATTCTGGATTGAGTTACCAGAACTAACTACCTATATTAAAAATGGACTTCAGATTAGAAATTTAAAAGATCTATGCGAAGTTCAAATAAAACCTTCCGTCACGACCGCTATCGGGCTTCAAACTCAAGCTAACATGGACACAAACCTTCAAAATTGTTTTGATTGGCTAACAACATGGTGTGAATTCGAAGATTGGGAACACATTTTAAAAGCCTTGAAATTTCTACGAATAAAAAATTCAGGATTGGAATCCGAAATTGAAAATAATACCGAAGAAAAATTAAAAGAGATATTTATCCCAGATAAAATAAAAGATGTACGATTAAAGATCCTATCCTACACTATTGAAAACACTACTTTTTAAGGGGCTATTGCTCCGCGAAATTTATTATTTGAACTGAAAGAATACATTCGCTCGGATATAAAGGTGTGGACACAAATAGATAATATAAATAATGATTGGCATATCTCAGGCATACTTGATTTAGAAACAAATACAGAAGTCGAAAGACCTTCTAAAGTAATACCCCTATTATGGTCTAATGATAGGGGTAGAAATTTAAATATAAATTTAGAAAATATTAATCTCCAGCTTGCACCAATTCATGAAAGCATATTTCGACTAGCAATCCATTTAGATGGTAATGTAAGTGGATTATGTTCAAATTGGGATATTTGGAAAGGGCACATTGTAAATAAGATAGGTGGCACATTTGGAGTTCTTAAAAACGATTTTGAAAATTTGAGTATTGCTGATAATAATGCTCCATTTAAAATCTGTAATGGAAAATCTTTAAGTACAAACGCTAAACGAGAATCTTTTGCTAAAGATATGGGTAACCAAATGACAAAAATAACTTGGGAACTCGTTTCTAGAAACATATCAGAACTGATAAATGATATGGAAACTGATCAATCGCAAGAGTTAAGAGATGCAGTAGAAATACGTTGGAATGCTTGGCAGGAAAGTATAATAGAAAATGATTTATTATTAATTCCACTCTTAAAAAAAATACTACATCCAAGTGCGGAGGGAGAAGAAATATCGGGGAGTTTAAGAGTAGGTCCTAAAACGAAGTTACTGATCGCAGATGCACTATTTATTTGCTTGCTTATTTCCGTTGCTTTAGGATCTGTTGAGGGTGATCTTATGAAAACCGAAGATGGATTAAGTATCGGCGCTATAGTACTTACTTGGTGGAGTGGACCAGCAGGAAAAGGCAGAAAAGTTAGAAAGATAGATGAGGAGGATTCCATAGATGATCTTATTGGTAAAGAAGCATATGATATTCTAATTCTTTCACAAAGTGAACAAGTAGAAGGTGAAATTTACAAACATTCAATTAGTGACTCAGCAAATATCGATCATTCCTTAGCAGCTGGAAATAACCCGAAATTGTTGATTACTAAAAACAGAATCTTTAATTCAGTTATCAAAAAAGGGAGCATTGATGAACTTCAAAACTATTTAAAAGAAAAACTTAAAAGTTACAATGAATCACTTACTGAAACTTTAAACCATAACATATTATGACTTTTGACCAATTCGCATTATATATCAATCAACAGATTGAAGCTCGTTTTTCAATAAAAAGTCAAGCAACTATTGAAAATGAGATGATCGAGATAGCCTCCGAAAATCTGCAAAATAAAAGACTAATACGTTTTTCTCGCCCGCTGGAAACTTCAGAACCGAGTTTAAAGACATTACTTGTAGTGGGTATTAATTCGAATGATTATCTAAAAAATGTCTTACAATGGGCTGCATTATGCAAAGAATTACTGTTAGATCCGGAAACTGCTGATATCTATCTTGCCATTATGTGGACTGACGAAACTCAGCCTTCACTTGAAGAATGTTTAAGGATTGAAGCTAGTGAAGATTTTTGTAGAAAATTTGTACTACGCCCCAATGAAACCAAGGAATCATTTGTTGAAAGAACATTTATCACAAAAGTTGACGCCCCTACTCCACTAGATTTAGGCCAAGACCCCCTTATTTCAGCTTTTTCAGTGTTAGAACAAGAATTTACATGGTTTAACGATGAGGAAAAGGTCAAGTGGCGAGAGGCGTTTAGTTCTGGCAATTCAAGTTTTGAACTTTTTAACACATTGATAAATAACCAATCAGAAAACAATGAAGCATCTTAAAAAAATAACAATAAGTAACGCGAGACGTTTTGGCAAGGATGTCGAAATTGAATTAAGTTCTGGTGCCAATATATTTCTTGCTCCAAATGGTACTGGAAAAACAACTCTTTTTGAGGCAATTGAATTTGCACTAACTGGATCTATTCAACGTTTAGTCAACCCGCCATTATCATTAATACGTGACAAGCAGAATGATGTGGATGTCAGATTAGATTTTGACAATGGAAACTACTGTGAGGTTAATTACAGAAAAGGTGCAGAGCCTAATATATCGGGCAATCATGATTTATTGTTTCCTGAACACTCCATAAAAGATGTTCCATTCCTTTTAAGACTTACGCATCTTATAGAGCAGCGCGGTAATAATTGGTTTATACAAAAAGAAGAATCTTCCCAGGCAGGAGATTTGTTAGATAAGTTATCAATCGGTAAAGATTTAAGTGCCATTGCAAAAACAAAAACAAATACTTTAAATGCTGCTACAAGAACAATAAATGACAAAAAAAATGAGAAGGATAATCAGAACAAAAAGGTCTCTTCATTTGAAAATAAATTAAAAGAACGAGATGCGGCAAAGTTAAATTATGTTCTAAAGCCTTTGAATGAAATTATTGATCAAATACAAAAGATTCACAAACAATTTGCTGATTTGTCAAATTCTGAAAATATTAATCAAAAACCAGATGCCGTTGTTAGTTATCGTGGACTTGTAAACTCTGTTTTACTCAAATTACAAGAGGATAATCAAAAGCGTCTATTTGATCTTTCAAATCTTGAAAGCAAAATCTCTCTTTTTGAAAATAACAATAAAGAAATATTAGACAAGCAGAAGCAGATTGCTGGAAAAACAGACATAATAGAGAAATCAGATACAGACATTACCCCATTGAAGAATTCACTTACCGCGCTTCAAGATATCCTTAATAAACAGACAGACATACAAAAAGACTTACAAAAATCAAAAGAGCTAATAGATAAAAAGAAAGAGGAAGAAGCTAAATTTATATCGATAGAAAAATCGATCAAAACCATTTCTGAATCTATTTCTGAGCAGAAAGAAAAATTAAAATCACAGAGCGAACTCGTTGATAAGCTAAACGCCAAATTTACTACGCTCAGTTCTATTAGGGCACGTGAAGTAGAAGCGCTAAATAAGCAAGGTGAATTCAAGTCACTACAATCGCTAATTGATGATTGGAGTACCCATGAGTTAAAGGTGAATGAAATAAAAGATCTCATCAACATTCAAACCGCACAAAAAGCAGAATCCCAGAAAAAATTAGAAGAGTTTCAGAGTGATTTGCTAAGAATAGAAGAGTTATTTAAAGAAAGTCAAGCCAAACTCAATTCCCTAAAAAATGCTTCCGATGCGATTCTTGGTGCAGTAGGAATTATAGCAAAAAATTTACCTGATGACCAGAAAAAATGCCCTGTTTGTAACGCAGAGTATGAACCCGACGAACTTTCGAAGCAAATAGCTCTGGCATTGGAGCAAATAGATCCTGTTATCAATAATGAAATTGAAACGAATAACACATTAAAAACAGAAGTTGATACTAAAAAACTGCAGATAAAAAATGAAAAAACGACACTAAGTAAAATCAATGAGAATTTAACTGAAAATGAGGATAAATTAAAAAATGTTCAAAGATTTATTAATGAAAAATGCATACCTAGATTTCCTGATAGTAGCAATATTAACCAAGCAAATGAATGGTTAATAGTTGAAAAAGAAAAAAACAATGTAAATCTAGAGAAAATCGTTAAGGATAAAACAGAATTTGGAGAAGAGCCATCTTCAGAAGAATTAAGTAAATTAGTAGTAGCTAGAGACCTAACCAGAGATATAATTCAATCTAATGAATTAAATATTAGTCAACTTAATGTATCTCTGGAAAATATAAAAACCGAAATTGAAAAAATTGAGCAATCTCTTTCGTTAATTAACATAGATTCATTAGACTCACAAATTTCAACTACAACATTAGAAATTGAAGCTACTACATTAAAAATAACTGACAACTTAAGGTTAAGTGAACAAATCATGAAGGTTAAAAAAGAGGCAGAAGAGCAAATCAGGGAACTGAATATGGCTGTTTCGAAGTTACAAGGACAGCAGAATGAAATTTTGGCTGAATGGAAAGATCGTAACTTAGTTGAACCACCTTCATTTGATAATTTTAATGTAGGAAAGACTAATCTTCTCAAGCAATTAGATCTTCTCAAAAAAGGATTAGAAGACTTGAATAAAATAAATGATGAATTAGGTCGTTGGAACGCAGCAGAGAAATTTACCACATTGGATAAAGAAATAAAGGAAATCTGCGAGAACCTAGACGAACAGGTTTATTTATCAAGCTTGAAGGAGCGATTATCGAAAATAGATAATGAACTGTCTTTCATAACAGAAAGAAAAGCTGCGCTTGAAAAATTATATCGTAAAATCGGTGAAGAAGTTAATGGCGTACACAATAAGATTAAAGCAATAAATCCATTATGGGTTTCTTTACTAAAAAAGATTGTCGTAAACCCACGCTTTGTAGATACACAACTAGAAAGTTTCTCACATAGAAACAAATCACAGGCAGAAGTTAAAATTAACCTTCATGACGAAAAGGTAAGTGTAATGCAAGTAGCTAGTGAAGCTCAAGCGACTGACTTACAATTAACTTTTATGCTCTCCATGGCTAGCACCTACAAATGGACACCATGGAAATCACTATTACTAGATGATCCAACTCAACACCATGATCTTGTACATGCTTCTGGTGTATTTGACCTTTTGCGAGATTACATAAGTGATCAAGGATTTCAAGTCTTAATGGGCACTCACGATGTGGTTCAAGCAAAATTCTTCCAAAGAAAACTTCAAAATGACAGTATAGATGTTAAATTATGGCGTTTAATTGCCAATAATGATGGAGTAAGGGCCGAAGTAATTCATTAATTTTTTCCCAAAAAATAAGTTTTAACCATTTATCTCTCAATAATTAAAATAAAAATCTTATATTTATGCTGCGATACACGTTGGAGCTAATCCGACAAATTTTCTTATTAACAACATAGCTCAGGCGATCCGGTGTAAGTCCGGCCTATCTTCGGTTTCCGACGTGTGTCGCAGCGACCTGGGCGTTTATTTTTTTTCAACTATGCGACACACGAAAAAAACACCAAAAGTAACCCAGGAGTTACAACCGAACAAGGTCTGTACATGCGGAGCCTGTGAACCCAGTAAACCAAAACTTCCAAACGGAATGAGAAGGTTAAAAATTCAGCCAAAATGTAGGGATTATGCCTGGAGCAGATCAATTGTTCCTCAAATCATGTTACAAGGAAAATGGTTGGAGAAAATCGGTTTCGAATGCCATTCATACGTAATCGTTACTACATTACAGGGTAAGTTGGTCATTGAGATTGACAAAGAATAAAATCCAGTAGCCTATCGGCAACATCGTTGGTAGGCTATTTTAAAATTTGCAGACATGGGAATGTTGGCATAAGGGGAAAAAGGTATCAGCTGCATAAAATAAATAATAAGACTGAATCTGACAGAGCTAGAATCAACCTTAACCATGAACTACGAAAAAGCGCTCTCCGTCTACAAAAACGATAAAACCCTTCAGCTCCTGCGGGCAGAACACTTTGCGGGCCAGCTTTCCGTTCATGTCAATCACCTCAACCGCGTCGTGAAAGAGATCACTGAAAAAACGACTTCCGGGATCATAGCGGAAGGTCTTTTACAGGAGGCAAAGATTTTACTAAGGCATACCGACTGGAATATTTCCGAAATTGCTTATTCATTGCGTTTCAAAGAGGCTACGCACTTTAATAATTTCTTCAAAAAAAATATGCAGATGACCCCGATGCAGTTCCGGGAAACGGATTGAGTATTTAAATAATGAATTAAGAATCAGATTTATAGATTTAGCGGAGATAGCAGCAGACAGATTTTTTAATGTCAAACTATAATTTTGTTATTCTTATTTTCATAATAACTGATCCAGTCTTTTATTCTTCCGACAAACATTTTAAGGTAATTTTCAGTGAAAAAGATATTGGACCAGTCAAATCGTTTGGCTTGTATGCCCAGATAGTATACGAAAATGGCTGCACCGGCATCAGGGATCAATCGAAGCTCAGCATCCGACAGCATCCGAACTTGCAGATAACCGTCTAAAAAGCTTTGTACTTTTGATTCATACTCCTCTTTATCGGCCTCAATAAAAAAGAGTTGTTTGCAGAAATAACCGACATCCAGAATCAGCGGGCCATTTCCGCAATTGTCAAAATCAAAAATAGTGATCTCATTTTCATTGTTCACGCTTAAATTATCGTACCAGATATCGAGATGAACAATTCCATTCTGATGTTCTGATAATTCGACTTCTTCGAATCTTTTGCTTATTGCAGAACAAATGTGTTTAAGGAATTTCATTTCATCCAGATCTTCGGCAAAGAATGATTTGATTAGGTCGTAGGATTGATATAAAAGTACATCAGAATTATAATCTACCCTCTTGATCTTTTTGCGCTCGGTCATGTTGTGGATTTTTGCCATCAGTGAACCAATGGAAAAGCAAGTTTGGTTTGACATAAAACGCATCTTCTGTCCTTCAGCGAATGAGAAAAGAACGGCATAACGAATGCCTTCGGGAGCATTGATGACCTGTATCAGATTTCCTTGCGCATCCGGGATCGGGTGTGATACCGAAAGAGAGTTCTGGCGTAGCAAGCTCAAAAGTTCCAGCTCCTGTTCGATTTCTATTTTGGTTCTCCAGTTGTGGCAATAGACTCTGAAAGCAAATTTATCTTCACTGCCCGTGACGAAGTAGGTGTGATTGACACCTGTTCTGAATAACTTACAATGGTACTCTCCTTTTAATGAATACTTTTGCCGGATAAAATTACATAATTCCGTTTCTGATAATATACTTGCGGTTACAGGAAAAGTGCTCATTAAATAGTTTTTTATAATGGTAGGAGACCATTGGTTCGTTGGAATATTCTTCTGCAAAATTAGAAATAAACATTCATTTTAACTTATGAGCTCCCTAAGAATATATAAATCTGATATTTTTTCTGCTGAAATGCGCAGGCTGGAGATCGCTTTTTTACATGGTTTTTTACTGAAAAATAGTATTGTATTATAACATTTATTTATTGTTGATTTTGTAATGGTATTCATTTAAATGTATTATAAATATGCTATAAATGCAATATCTTTACAGTGTTCATTCAAATTTAATGATAATCAGTACCAATTCTTTTTAAATCAGCATGTATGTTCAATAAAACTACTTTAATATTCCATTTTATCATGGTGTTATTTGCCGTTGATCTGGCGGCACAGTCCAAACCTTCATATGATACACTGGCTGTCGGAAATATAAAACAGGTGATTTCTTACAGTGGCAGCAAAGATGCGCCCCTCATTCTTTTTTTACACGGCGGTCCAGGAAGTTCACGGATGAAGCAGGCTGAAATATTTTCGAACATTCTTCAGCAACATTTTCTTGTGATTCAGTGGGATCAGCGGGGAGCGGGAATGACAGATGCCATCAACAAATCGAAAGGCCCTGTTACCTTAAATCTGATGGAAAATGACACCTACGAACTGATAAAAATATTGTTGAAAAAATTTGATAAAAAGAAATTATACCTCGTAGGAGAATCATGGGGAACCGTACTCGGATTTAAAATGGCTCAGAAACATCCTGAGATTTTAAATGCCTATATTGCTTTCAGCCCTGTCGTAAATCAGACAAAAAGTGAAAAGCTATTGCTTGAAAAACTAAAAGCTGATGCAAAATCGAAGTCTGACAATGTCGAATTAAAAGAATTAAATGCGGTTAATGTTCCCTTTAAAAGTTACGAAGACATGTACTATTTACGAAAATGGATGTTCGGCTATGATGGTCATCCTTTTGCGGAAAAAGACGTTCCTCTTTTAAAAAAATACCTGCAGGATTGGGCTGAAGTTTGGATGCCGACATGGAATGAGGTAATGAAACAAAACCTATCTGTGGAATTACCGGAAATCAAGTGTCCGGTGTATTTCTTTTTAGGAGAAAAAGATCTGCAGACGAATTTCGATATCTCAAAAGCTTATTTTGAAGCTTTAAAAGCACCTAAAAAAGAATTGTTTACTTTTAAGAATGCAGGACATTCCGTGCTTACCGAGGAAGCGGAAAAGATACAAAATATAATCGTCGATCAAATTTTAAAGACTAACGGGAAATAATGAATTGCTTATATGATTCATAAATCAAACATTTTCATAAGAAGGTGGAGCTATTCGAACTGTCCGTTAATGTACAGTAAATGTTCATATACGGACAAATTTAAAATGAGATTAATTTTAATCTGCAGTCTGTCAACGATTTAGAGATCTTTAAATTGCCGGCATTACCATTGTTTATTATTGATCAGCAAAGAGTAATATCGATGGCTCTTTATCAATAAATTTTAGATAATAAATTATGAAAAATAAGTGGTTATTTTTAACTTGTATTCTTCTGGTCAGCAATCTTATTTACAGTCAGATTCCTAAAACACTTTCCCTGAATGACAAGATGTATGGACTTTCTAAATTCTGGAGTGACGCGAATTATAATTTTGTGTACATGTACAAAGTCGACCAGGAAAAATGGAATGCTGCCTATAAAGATGCTATTTCAAATATTCAGAAAACGGATAACGATTACCAGTATTTCAGAGAACTTCAGAAGCTTTGTTCCGTTTTAAAAGACGGACATACTAAAGTCTATTTCCCCGAGAATATTCAGAATGAGATTATGACTACCCATTTCGGGGAATACCGTTTGTTCTTAACCTATGTACAGGGAAAGGTATATGTTTTTGATGTCAATAAAAGTAAAGAAAAAGAAATTCCCGTCGGTAGTGAAGTTGTTAAAGTCAACGGGATGGCCTCACAGGAATATCAGTCCAGGTTTGTCAATCCCTACATTTCGGCTTCCACTGAAAACGACCTTAACAACACTGCGGCTTACAATTTACTGTCAGGATTGGAAGGAGAACAATATGATATTGAAATCAAAACCCCAAAAGGTGACGTTAGAAAATTTCATTTGACCCATTCAAAAACAGAAGAAAAAGAATTAAGCTCCATACCCCTTCCAAAACGCAGCAATTTTGAATTCAAATGGTTGAAAAATGAGATCGCTTATATTGCTATCAGGACATTTGATGATGCAGAAGTCGTTAAACAATTTGAGTCAAAAATGAGTGAACTCGGAAGGGCAAAAAATATTATTATTGATATTCGAGATAATGGAGGAGGAAGTGGCAAGAATGCTTTGAACATCGCGAAGCACTTTGTAAAAAGCGATACGATTTATGGCGCAAGAAACTACAGCAGGGAGATCATTCCGACAGAGCGGGCTATCGGCTCATTCCTTACCGCGCAGGACACCATCAGTGGAAAGCCGCAATGGGGAATAACAAAAGAGGAGGCTGTCAATCTTTACAAAGCCTACATAGGTTCTAAATTTCACAGCTATGATTACAAGCCGACTATTGCTCATACCGATGTTAAATTTAATGTTCCGGTAGCAGTGCTCACCAATAGCGGTACAGCTTCTGCTGCCGAAGATTTTCTTATTTATCTGTATGACCAGAAAAACATAAAGAGAATCGGAGACTACACAAATGGAAGTACAGGCCAGCCTTTACAAATCGATTTACCCGGAAATACAACCGCCTGGATCTGTACCAAAAAAGTGGTTTTACCCAATGGAGATGAGTTTGTAGGAATAGGAATTAAGCCTGATCTGACTGTCAAGAGAAACCTGAATGATGTTTTGTATCCTACTCAGTATGATTCTCAGTTGGAGGCAGCGGTCAGATATTTCAAAAAGAAATAATTCTTAATTTAAACACTTAAAAATGTTATGAATGATTATCGTATAGCGCGTATAAAACAGGCTGTTAAATTTTTTCAACCTCTTATCTTTACTGTTATGATTTTTACCGGATGCCTTGCGCATGCACAAAACGGAACGTATGAATTAAAGAACAGCAATGGTTCGTACGGCCTTATTTCCGTGGTGAAGAAGCAAAATCATATAACTGCCGAAATATTTGCGTGGTGGAATACTCCCAGTGCCCAAACCGGATCGTACTATGGTCAAGGTATTCTTATAAACAATCACGCCCTTCTGAAGAGCAGTGAGAATGACCCGGACTGCGGTGTCAGTCTGGCACTGAACGATCATGCAATCACTGCAAAGTTTGAAAATTGCACTACCGACCACCTGCCGGAAGATTTTAATGGAACATACAGGAAAATTTCAGAGGCGACTGCCGGAGATTACATCGTAATGGCGGATAAATCGTTTTTCTACTCCAGGCCTGATGGGAAATCTAAACAGAAATCATATGTGGTAAAGGGAAACACCGTTAGTTTTAACCTTGATGGCGGCGCTAAGGGAAATTGGGTTTTTGTTCACTACCGCAATACAAAAGATAAGGATACAGCAGGCTATGTTAAGCTGACCGATCTGGAAAAATTGTAAAAGGAATAGTTTTCATCCCTTACATCCGCCACAAACTCCATTTTGATTTTACGGCTTGTGGACTGATTTGTTTTACCCTGTTGTAGAAATTCAAAAAGTTTTTATTCCAAATGGAAAAGTTATGGGCAAACCGGTATTCTATCATTTCTGAGCCTTTAAATATTTTAACCTGCCAGATGCGGTTGTTATTGATTTGAGTCCCGGTCCCGCTAAGTTCAGCGATATCGGTAAGCGGATACTTAGATCCATTTCCTGCTTCATCAATGGCATAAAAAAAGCTTTGATCATAATAAAAGTCCTGGCTGCTGATCAACCGTTTTTCCAAGCCCGCCAGAAAGGGTTTTTGAGATATTTTGAACCATGCATCAGTTTTGAAATTGTTCCTGTCATCAGGTATTTTATATTGACTATGATGATTCGTATTCATGTTTTGTTTTGAAAGTCTAAAATTTTTAAAAAGGGTTATTAGGATCAGGACGGCAAAAACTGAATTTAGAACCAACAAAATAGCTACAAATGATTGATGCTGAGAAAGAGTGAGGGTGATGATAACCGTTAATGCAGCATAAGCCAACGTCAGGAGTAGAATTCGTTTAATCATATAATTATTTTATGGTAATACAGATTGTGATAAATGCAAACTGCAGATTTTCATCGGAATTATTTTAGTACGTATTGCCTTCTATAACGATATTGGGATTATACTCAACCGCTTTTTCAAGCAGATGTTTTCTCTGGATTGAATTATTGTCGATTGCAAAAAAGAAAGTGCCTCCTTTCAGTTTGTTGAATATTACCAGTCTGTTTTGTCCACCTCTTGTAAATACATTGGTTTTAAGCTTAATCCCTTTCAGTTCGGTAAAATAAAATTCAGGTTGTCTGAACCATTTAAAAACCCGGATCTT
Source organism: Chryseobacterium endophyticum (assembly GCF_056333165.1). Lineage (NCBI taxonomy): Bacteria > Pseudomonadati > Bacteroidota > Flavobacteriia > Flavobacteriales > Weeksellaceae > Chryseobacterium > Chryseobacterium endophyticum. The sequence continues at coordinate 163,955 of NZ_JBWGXE010000008.1, read as the reverse complement.
ACCTGAGTATATAATGAAAGACGGAAGATATCTTTCCAGCCAGAAACGAGATTTAACTATTTTTTTCAACGTTTCCAAATCTTTGTCATTGATAATGGTAAGGACCTTTTTGTAACTTCCGAAAAAAGAAATGCTACACATCAGTGCAGCAATAAACAGGGTTAACTGGATCAAATATAACGGTAAAAAATAACTGTAGTCGGGCAATTGCAATTGCTTTTCAAAAAATGTGTAAACTATTATTAATGAAGACAGAACAATAATACATATTCCTAATATGATACCGGTAATTATTCTGCCTGTATTGATTTTTCTGAGAAATAACTCGCGATATTCTTTATTGTCCATCAGTTTAGAATATTTAATGATTAAATGATAGACAGCAAGTTGAAAGCCAAAAAGGCACCAAAATAAAATATATTCTTTAAAAAACGTTTTAATACGAATATGAATTAAACATCCTGATTAAACCATTTAAATAGGTAAGATAAATGAGAATGTTGTTCCTTTGTTCTTTGTACTCTCAACCTCTATTGTGCCATCATGCAGCTCGATAATTTCCTTGCAGAGGTAAAGCCCGATTCCAAAACCGGATATCGTCGGATTACTAATATCCTTTACACGGTAATATCGTTCAAATATCCGCTGCTGATCATCTTCTGCTATTCCGATGCCCTCGTCGTGCACACTGATTTTCAGTCGGTTATTGTCAATGGTTGTATATTCTATGGTAACCGGGGTATTAACCGGAGAGTATTTGACTGCATTCCCGATGAGATTATGGAGTACCTGCAATATTTTGTCACGGTCGGCAAATACCTGAACCGCTCCGGATCCCCTGAAAATAAAATGACGGGAATGGTGTGTCAGAAGCAATTCCTGTTCAATTTCTGAGAAAAGGGTGTCTACATCAAAATTTTTCTTTGCGATGTGCATCTGCCCCGAATCCAGCCTTGACACATTCAGAAAGCCGTTGATCAGGGTATTCATGTAATCTACCTGCATGACCGACCGATCCAGCATGTGGCGCTGTTTTGAGCCTTCCGCATTGGCTTCCATCCGCTGAAGCAGCTGCAGATAACCCTTTAATGACGTTAACGGTGTTTTAAGCTCATGGCTTACCATACCCATGAAGTCATCTTTTCGCTTCTCTTCCTTTTTCTGCTCCGTGATATCCCTTAAAGTTCCGTTAAGACTCGCCGGATTGCCTTTTTCATCATAAAAAACCCGCCCGTTTGCCTGCAGCAGCCTCTCTTTTTGCTCTTTATTGTTCTTAATGCGGTATTCAACAAAGTAATGGCCATCAGAATCTTCTGCAAGGGCGTTTAAGATGGCATTTTTAACCCGTTCACGATCTTCCGGAATGATAACTTCCAAGGCAAATGACAGGTCCAGGTATTCCTCGGCAGATAGGCCGAACCATGTTTTTAGCAAAGCATTTCCGGCAAACAGGTTGTTTGCGGGCTGATAATAAAATGTGGCCAGTTGTCCCGCATCGATGGCAAGTGCCAGCATCTGCTGGTCGTTCTCATTCTTCCGGCGTTCCAAGACCTGCTGCGTAATCTCTTCGAGGATAATCAATACTCCCGAAACGGTCCCATCTTCGTTAAATATAGGCTGGTATATGGAGTTGACGATAGCTTCTCTCAAACCGTTATTATCCAGCAACCGTACTGTAAATTCATTATTAATCCTAGGTTTACCACTGTTATACACCTCGGTAAGCCATTTATTGACCGGCTGTCCCTGCAATTCGGGACGGGCAGATTCATGCGGATAACCAACCACCTCTGATTCTTTGCGGCCCCATATCTTGAGAATGGCGGGATTGGCGATCTCAATAACCTGTTCCGGGCCTTTCAGCATGGCAATGCCCACAGGTGCCTGTTCAATGATGGTACGGATGTATTTTCTGCTTTGTGCAAGCTGTCCCAGTGAACTGTTTAGCTCGTCATTCGTGGCAGTGAGTTCTTCGAGCGTTGCCGCCATTTCCTCATTGAGCGCATGTTCCCGTTCCTCCTTTTCTTTGATTTGCTGAATAAATTCTCGTCGTGCCGTAACATTCAGTGCGGTATTGAGTATGCACCAGGTTTTATTTTGGCTGTCGGTAAGGGCTTTGTATTCATAATCGAAATAATCCAATACTTCTTTTCCGTCCTTGATCAGTTTTGCAGGGGCTTCAGATACGGAATAGGTTTGTCCTGAGCGCCATACCTGCTGAAGGAGTGCCAGAAACGGCTGTCCTTCCAGTTCCGGAATTGCTTCCATCAGAGGTTTGCCAATGACAGATGAGTTTTTGCCCCACAATTCAAGCATTCCTTGGTTGGCAAAGCGGATGATGATGTCCTCACCCGAGTAGAGCGCTGTCGGTGCGGGAGACGAGGCCAATGCCTGCAGGATCAGATCTAGGCTGAAATTTTCATCCTGAAAATGTTCTTGGATATTCATACGTTTTACAAATATATGCAAAAGTCTGTAGCTAAATCGGGCCGTGGTACGGAAAAATCAGGGCAAATTTATGTAAAGTAAGGAAACTGAACGAGAATCAAAATAAATTAGAAATAGAAAAGCTTAGAGTGGGCAAAATTTCTGCTTTCGTTATACTCATAGAAGTTTTAAACCCGTCTTTGAGTTTTCTGAAGAAAATAAATGAGATTAATGGTAAGCTCTGATCCCTTTTCTAGCAACAGAAAACAGATTTAATTTGGATAATAATCCATTTTGTATGCTGTTTTCTGTTTTTTCTCCGATGCTTCGCATTTTGGTTAAGTATTGCCACGATTCTGTTAATTGTATGAGCAATGGTTGGTGCAATTTTGTACCTATAAATCAAGACAATGAAAATAGTATTAACAGGTTCTTTAGGGAACATCGGAAAGCCATTAACCAGATTATTGGTAGCTGCCGGACATCAGGTTACGGTGATCAGCAGTAAAAAAGAAAGAATTCATGACATAGAAACATTAGATGCCGTTCCAGCGATAGGAAGCATCCAGGATGTGGAATTTTTAACAGAAACCTTTAAAGGTACTGATGCGGTTTACTTAATGGAAGCTTGGGAAAGTATAGGAAGTCTCTTCGATAAAGATATCGATTTCTTAGCTGAATTTAAGAAAATAGCCAGGATATATGTAGCAGCTGTTCAACAGTCAGGTGTAAAAAAGGTCATCCACTTAAGCAGTATTGGTGCGCACTCTGAGCAGGGCACCGGAAGTCTTTTGGTGCATTACAATGTTGAGCAGATTTTACAGACACTTCCTGAAGATATTTCGATCAAATTTATGCGTCCCGTAGGATTTTTCACCAATATGTACCGCTGGCTTCCGACGATACGGTCTCAGGGAAAAATTATTCAGGGCTACGGAGGAACACGCAGAGAACCCTGGGTTTCACCTTATGATATTGCAGCGACTATTGCAGAAGAAATGGAAAAATCTTTCAGCGGAAGAACAGTTCATTATATCGCAAGCGATGAGGTTTCTCCGGATGAAATTGCTGCTTCGTTAGGGAAAGCAATAGGTAATACGGATCTAGAATGGAAAGTAATTCCGGGTGAACAATTATTAGATCAAATGCTTTCTGCCGGCGTCAATGAATGGATCGCTAAAGGTATGGTTGCCATGCAAAAGGCACAGGAGGACGGCAGCCTGTATCAAGATTTTTATGCCCATAAACCAACATTCGGGAAAGTGAAATTAGCAGATTTTGCAAAAGAATTTGCACAGAAATATAGCCAAAAAAAAGATTAAAAATGAAAACAGCATTAATAACAGGTGGCAACAAAGGAATAGGATTTGAAACGGCCAGACAACTTTTAGAAAACGGATATTTTGTCTTTATCGGAAGCCGCAATATTGCGAACGGCCAATCAGCGGTGCAACAGCTTAAAGACGCAGGCTTTGAAAATATAGAAGCAATACAGCTGGAGGTAACCGATGCTGCCTCAGTAGAAGAAGCAAGACGGATAGTCGGAAATAAAACCGATGTTTTGGATGTGCTCATCAATAACGCGGGAATAAATGGTGGAATGCCACAAGCTGCCCTGCAGGCACCGGTAGAATCTTTTCAAAAAGTAATGGACACCAATCTCTACGGCGTTATCCGAATGACACAGGCATTTATGGATCTCCTTCGTCAATCTGAACAGCCAAGGATCGTTAATGTCTCTTCCAGCGGCTGTTCGCTTACCCTGCATTCCGATCCCGACTGGGCGTATTACAGTCATAAAGCGGCCGTTTATACTGCTTCAAAAGCCGCAATGAATATGTATACCATCCATCTCGCATACGAACTTCGTGACACCGCTTTTAAGATCAATGCGGTATGCCCCGGATTCGTTGCTACAGATTTTAATAATCACAGAGGTACCGGAACCGTGGAAGACGGCGGAAGAAGAATAGCAAAATACGCAATGCTCGCTCAGGACGGACCCACCGGGAAATTCATCAGTGAAGAATATAATCCCGAATCCGGTGAAACACCTTGGTAATTAATTCACTATTTTTACATGACCAGCACCTGAGGTATGTTATTTAAGGTGTTGGTTTTAATGATTAAAAAATGAAAATCAACTTGCATCTGCATAAATTCAATTCGTTATCTGAATTCCATAAGATGTTCGGATTAGCAAAACCGGAGCATCCGCTGGTGAGTTTTATCCGTCTTGAAGATATGACGATCCCTGAAGGGCTGCCCGATCAGATGGTATTGGACTTTTATAAAATTGCCTATAAAGACACCATCGGCAGCGCTAAGTACGGACAGCACCATTATGATTTTGGCGAAGGCGGTCTGGTTTTTACGGCTCCCGGTCAGCTTTTTGAAAAGCCCAGGAACAATAAAAGCAAAGGATTTCTTGTCCTGCTGCATCCTGATTTCCTGCTTTCCTATCCGCTGGCAAAGAAGATCAGGCAATATGGTTTCTTTTCCTATGCCAAGGATGAGGCGCTTCAGGTTTCAGAGAAAGAAAAGGAGACCTTATTTTCAGTATTTAATATTATTGATGAAGAACTGAGGAACAGAATCGACGATTTCAGTCAGGATCTGGTCATTTCGCAGATCGAACTTCTTCTCAATTACAGCAGCCGGTACTACAAAAGGCAATTTATCACCTTTAAGGCCGTCAACGATCATCTCATTGAGAAGTTTGAAAAAGTTCTGGACCATTATTTTAATGATGATGAGAAACTTCAGAACGGAATGCCAACCGTGCAGAATATTGCTGATCAGTTGAATGTTTCGGCAAGTTACCTGAGCGACATGCTGCGTTCCTTAACAGGGCTCAACACCCAGCAACATATCCACAACAGGTTTGTTGAAACCGCTAAGGACATACTTTCCACGACGGATCTGTCTGTTTCACAAATTGCCTATCATATGGGATTTGATTACCCACAATCCTTCACCAGGTTATTCAAAAGCAAGACGAATCAGACACCTTTGGAGTTCAGGCAGTCATTTAATTAGCCAATAACAATCAGCAATAAATCAATCTATCCCGGGTCTTCACCACCGAAATCTAACGGTTGAGATCCAGACCGTGTTGTAATGAACAAATGAAGTTTATTCGTGTCATGTGCATTGATCAAAAATGTATTATCATTTTTCACACGAAATCACTTCCTTCTCCAGCTGTTTGTTGCCCCAATGGTGCAGATGTTTGATGAACGGAATCAGTTCCATGCCCGTTTCACTGAGCGCGTATTCCACTTTTGGCGGGACTTCGTGATATACTTTCCGGGTAATCAGCCGGTCGTCCTCAAGTTCCCGCAAGGTCTGTGTCAGCATTTTGGTAGTAATATCAGGTAGCGTTCTTCTGAGTTCGCCATAACGCAATACCTCTTTGGAATTCAGGTGCCACAATATCCTTCCTTTATATTTTCCTCCGATACGTTTGAACGCGTAATCGACGCCACATTGCTGATCGGTTTCCGGTACAGATGTTTTATTTTTCATCTTTTTTAAATTTTAATAAATTGATTTTCAGTAATACATACTTTTTAGTCTATAGCATACCAAAAAGTATATACTTGTAACAAAGATACTATTAAATTAATTTTGTACCATCATTTAAAGAAATAAGAAATGCAACAGTCAGATAACGAAAAAAGCAATTTAAAAGTAGTTAAAACAATGAAAGCTGTACGTCAGCATAAGTTCGGAGGTCCCGAAGTACTGTTCTATGAAGACGCTCCGGTTCCTGAGTTGAGTAAAGGGGAAGTACGGGTGAAAGTTCATGCCATAGGTCTCAATCCACCGGACTGGTACCTGCGTGACGGATACAAAATGCTACCGCCCGAGTGGCAGCCGAAGGTTCCTTTTCCCATCATTTTAGGTACGGATATTTCGGGAGTCGTTGAATCGGTTGCCGATGATGTGGAAGGATTCTCTGTGGGTGACAAAGTGTATTCCATGGTGCGATTTCCAAGTTATGGGCCGAGCCGGGCGTATGCACAATATGTCAATGTTCCGATTTCAGAACTTGCCCTGAAACCGGCTGGTATCGATCATATTCATGCAGCCGGTGCTCCGATGTCACTGCTTACCGCTTGGCAGTTTATGATTGAAGTGGGTCATGATGAGCAGAATCCTTTACAGCCTGACCAGCATATTCCTGTTCCCCTCGAAGGTAAAACCGTGCTGATCAATGGAGCGGGTGGCGGAGTAGGGCATTTTGCACTGCAGATCGCCAAATGGAAAGGCGCAAGGGTCATCGCCGTAGCTTCCGGAAAACAGGAAGACTTATTACGGGAACTGGGCGCAGATGAATTCATTGATTATACAAAAACCAACGCGGACGAAGTGGTAAAAGATGTGGATCTGGTCATCGATGCGGTCGGAGGCCCGAAAACAGGAAGATTCTTAAAGACATTGAAAGCCGGAGGTTCATTGTTTCCGATCTTTCCTCTGGGGTTCACAGATCGGGATGAAGCAGAAAAATTAGGGGTTAACGTATCGGCAACCCAGGTGCGTTCCAACGGCAAACAGCTTTCAGAGTTGGCCACTTTGCTTGATCAGGGGATTATAAAAGTCGTTATCGACAGCACATTTCCACTTTCTGAAGCCCGTCAATCGCACGAAAGAGCGGCCAAAGGGCATATTCAGGGGAAAATTGTTCTTACCGTAAATCATAATAATTAACGAAATATTTATAACAAAGGCTTTCCGGGTTAAAAGAAAGCCTTGTTTTAACTTTAATCATCATTCAATGAACAATACGATGTCAGAAGACAAAATAATGCTGAGAGAACTTGTAGACAAGGTTTCTGTTTTTGGGGATCAAAAAGATTTTAACAATCAGGTACAGCTTTTTACAGAGCAGGCCATATCGGAAACCAGAAGTAATGGTAAAGTCATTATGGAATTAAAAGGGCGTGAAGTCATGGCCAGGGCATTCGAAGAGTTTCTGAAAGACGTGGATACTGTATACCATTTTAATGGACAATCCTTATTTACCATCAAAGGAGATGAAGCCACAGGCACCTGTTATTGCCTTATCACATTGATCAGTAATGGAAAAGATAAGAAAACCATGACCACTATTGGAGCTGTGTACAACGATCACTATGTCCGTCAGGATCGGCGGTGGTTTATTGAAAAGCGTATCGGGAATTTTGTATGGAAGAATCAGCGTGAAATAGATTGATCTGCAGTAACAGACGTAATTATTTTGAAATATTTTTCTGTTCAGTAATGCCGTATTCCAATCCCCATTGATATAATTCATTGATGATCGGCAGCAGTTTTCTGCCTTTCTCCGTTAATGAATATTCAACAGTAGGCGGAACTGTGGCAAAAGCTTTGCGATTGATAATGTCATTTTCTTCCATGTTCTTCAGTTCTTTTACCAGCATTCGTGTGCTGATTCCGGGTATTAGTCTTTCTAATTCTTTGAAGCGTCTCTTTCCGAAAGCCAGGGCATAAATAATCGACATCGACCATTTTCCTCCGATAATGTCTAAGATTTTCTGAAGCTCACATTTATTTTCCGTTTTTTCTGATTTTTCTTTAATCATAAATAGTTGGTTTTCAATAAAAGTTACAATCGGGTTATTGGTATACATTCGTGTAACTACTTGCAAAAGTAAAGTAATGGAAATAGATTTGCAACTTAATATTAAAATAAATCAGTTATGTATGACTCATTAAACGGAAAAATAGCCCTGGTAACAGGCGGAACAAAAGGGATCGGTAAATCTATTGCCGATAAGTTAAGTGAAAACGGAGCAGTGGTAGTGGTCGCTGCCCGGACTGAAGCGAAGGATAATTTTAACAATCATCATTTTATTTCAGCTGATCTTTTCCAGGCTGAAGGCGCTGAAAAAATAGCAAAAGAGATCCTGGAAAAGTATGGTAAAATAGACATCATCGTCAACAATGCCGGCGCGAATCTCAGTCCGGGAGGAGGTTACAGTACATTGGAAGATGAGGACTGGTTCAGAGACTGGCAACTCAATTTTATGTCGGCGGTGAGAATCAACAAAGCGTTGCTTCCCGCAATGATTGAACAGAAGGACGGCGCCATCATCAATATCTCCACAGGAGCGGCAAAACAGCCGATCTGGGACATGACAATGTCGTATTCATCTGCAAAGGCCGCATTGAACGCGTACAGCAAAGCACTGGCAAACGAGGTAGGACCGAAGGGCATCAGGGTGAACACTGTTTCTCCCGGTGTGGTAAAAACACCTCTGATGAATGAATTCATTGAAAATATGGCCCGACAGTCAGGGGCGAGTTTTGAGGAATCCTTCCGGAATATCATTGATACTGTAGGCGTGCCGATGGGAAGAATGGCAGAGCCTGAAGAGGTGGCCGGCATCGTGGCATTTCTCGCTTCCTCCGAATCGAAATATATTACGGGAACCAATATTTCCGTGGATGGCGGCTCGTCACCCACAGTGTAATCCCGGTGAATGCGAAATATCAGGTAAGGAACATTTAATAAGAAAAGATAAAAGCATTGATCTGAACAAGCTTTCAGATCAATGCTTTTGTTTTTGTAAGTAATGACGGTGAATTCGGCCGTCGTTCTATTTCGGAAGATGGGCTGCTCTGCTAGGATTTTATCTGCTTTGTTTTGTTCCAGATGATAAATGCGGCCATAGCCATCACAAAAATGTTGAATGTAATATCGCCGGATTTATTTCTGAGTACGTGAAAAACAATGGCCGATAGCATTAGAAGAATGATTCCGATGGAGGCCGAGACGGTGATTTTACTTTTTAACCCTAAAATAGGAGGAAGGATAATTCCAATGCTTCCCAAGAGGTCAAAAGCTGCCGTCAGAAGGACCAATTTGGGATGATCTTTAATCCAGGGAAAAGGAAGGTCTTCCGGTTTAAAAAGTTTCATAATCCCTGCCCACCCAAGTATTAAAAATAACAGACCTTGAAATATGAAGGTAAGGATGTTCAAGATTTTTTTTGATGGAGATTGCTCGTTCATAGTTTTGTATTAAATAGTAAACACAAAATTATATATCTTTACTATCCGAAATATATTACTATCTCGTCGGATAGCGCTGTCCGGTAAGATAGTAATTACAAAATCAGATCTATGCTGTCAAACGGTGGTTGCCCAAAAACGATGTTATCCATACAGGATGCCCTCGAAGCTCTGGAAGGAAGATGGAAATTGCTCATCTTATTTTCATTATCAGAGAAGCCGAAACGTTTTAAAGAAATTTCCCGTGAAATAAGAGGGATTACCGATAAGATGCTATCGAAAGAACTAAAAAGCCTTGAAGCCAATAAGCTTCTGAAACGCGAGGTATTCAGTACATTTCCGCCCACGGTTGAGTATTCGATCACAGAACATGGATTATCGTTAGGTAAAGTTTTGGATGAATTGCATTTTTGGGGATTACTCCATAGGAATACTGTGCTTAACGATGAAGTTTAAAAAATAAATGATTACTTCTGCTTTACCCAGAGGAAATTCTGTTTTACTCTTTATTCATGAATACGAAGTTTTTACCAATTGTTAAACGACAAAAAAGATATAATTTCTAATTTCACCGAATGGAAGAAATGATTGGATATATTCTGAAATTCGGAAGTCTCAATAGGCAGCAGATTGACCTTATCAAAAGTAAAGGTGAAGTGCTCCGGTTGAAAAAAGATGATTTTTTTTCGGAGGCGGGGAAGATTCCGAAGCAGGTGGGATTTGTCGTAGAGGGCGTTATACGCGGCTGCTATTACAATAACAAAGGAGAAGAGATCACGCGCTGTTTTATCAGTGAAAGCAGCCTGGTGTGCGATTATGTCAATTTCGAGGCAAATGCGACTTCTTCCGAATATTTGCAGGCGGTTACGGACTGTAACCTCATTGTATTTTCAAAAGGTAACTGGGAAGAACTTTCGCAGATCATTATCGGCTGGGATAACATTAAAAATAAAATGGTTCAGCTCTGTATGTACCAGAAATCAAGAAGAGGACCGGTCATCTCCCAGGATGCCACCACGAGATACTTAGAGTTTATGGAAAATTATCCTTTACTGATCAACCGTGTACCCTTGTCATATATTGCCTCATACCTGGGCGTAACACAGCAGTCTCTGAGCAGGATAAGAAAAAATATCCGCTAATCTGCTTTTTTTAACATTTGGTAAACGATACCGTTGGCGAATGCCTGAATTTTGTATTGAATTAAAATTAAATGTTATGAAAACAGTATTAATTACAGGAGCAAATAAAGGTATTGGTTTTGAAACGGCAAGGAAGCTTTTACAAAAAGGATTTTTCGTATTCATCGGAAGCCGCCGTTTGGAAAATGGTATTGAAGCGGCTGAAAAACTGATAGCAGAAGGTCTTTTACGGGCAGAAGCCGTACAACTGGATATTACGGACTTTGCGTCAATACAAAAAGCCCGTGAGGAGATCGGCAAAAAAGTGTCGGTGCTGGATGTGCTGATCAATAATGCCGGCATCAATGGCGGAAGTGATCCCTACACCGTATTGGAAGCTACCTCTGATCAATATCTGGATGCGCTGAAAACAAATCTCATAGGAACGGCCGATGTGACAAAGACTTTTATAGATCTTTTAAAGAAATCGCAGGAACCGAGAATCGTCAATGTCAGCACCAGCGTAGGTTCTCTTTCCTTGCAGAGTGACCCGGAATGGGCGGCTTACCATTATGCCAGATACGGAGTATATGCCGTGTCAAAAGCAGCGCTTAATATGTATACGGTTCAGCTGGCGTATGAGCTTCGGGATACGGACTTCAGGGTGAATGCGGTTTGTCCCGGTCTTACCAGGACCGATTTTACCTTCTTCAATGGAGGAGAAGTGGGCGTGGCGGCCGAACGGATTATCAAATACGTTTTGATTGGTAATGACGGACCGACCGGAAAATTTTTCAGTGAGGAAACGAATCCTGATTCCGGCGAGATCGGCTGGTGAAAAATAATCTTTCTATATAGTCCGGTGTTGGAAACAGAATACCATACAGTGTTGTTTTACACGGGAGTTATTACCGATCTTAAAAAACGCTGTGATGGTCATATCCGCTAGCATTTTAGAAAACCGAAAAACTTTCCCGAAAAGGAAAGTTTTTTGATGAAGTCTTTAATCTTATTTTAAATCGCAAACTTTTCAAGCTCATGGTTAAATTTATCCGCTTCTTCCAGAAACAAGGCATGGCCACTGTTTTCGAAACGGATGAGCTTTGAATTTTTGATTCCCTGCTGCAGTTTTTCTGCCCACACAAAAGGACAGCTTTTATCCTGCACCCCATGGAATATCACAACAGGAATATGAATTTTCGATAGCTGAGGTCTAAGATCCAGATCTCTCAGTGCGGTAATCGCCTCTGTTGTTGCGTAAGGGGAAGCATCAAGACTCATTCTTTCAATCCATCTTTCCATATTTTTTGAAATATTCCCTTCTTTTGCCTGGAAGGCCGCGCCGAGACCTGCCACAAGATTCTGTCTGGCTGTCAGGGTAGCTTTAATGAGGTTTTCAGCTACATCAGCGGGAATGCCTTCTGGGAACCCTTCTCTCTGTTTCCAGGAAGGGGCTGCGGCACCAAACAATGCCAGCTTGCCGACGTGCGCAGAATTGTATTTGGTAACATAATGAATCAAAACGGCACCACCCATTGAAAAACCGCCCAAGACTGCATTTTCTATTTTCAGTTTATCTAAAACCACCTTGATATCGTCCGAGAAAACATCAAAATCGTATTTTCCGTACGGCTTGTCAGATTTACCAAATCCCCGAAGGGTAATGCCAATTACTCTGAAACCTTTTCTTGAAAGGTACTGATACTGATATTCATACATTTCATCACTCAAAGGCCATCCGTGGATGAGGACGATCGGTTTGCCCTCGCCGATATCCGTCACATGAAGCTTTACCCCTTTTTCCACTTCTATATATTCCGCTCTTTCCGCAGAGGCCGGGATTCTTTGTGTCTGAGCCATTAAACCGTTAGCAAAAAGTGAAACTAACATTACTAAAATTAAAGCCGATTTTTTCATTGTTTTACTGTTTAAATTGTTACTGTTTGTTTGATGATGCAAAGTTCTCTTAAAAAGCAGTATCTATCAATGGACGGTCTTCGCCTTGAATTGCACTTTTTTCTCTTTGACAGAAAAAGCAAAACGCGATCTATGGTTGCACTTTGATGTGATATTGTAAATAAGGTCAGAACTGTTTCCGGAATTTGGTCGGGGACACGCCCGTATTTTTTGTGAAGAATCGAATGAAATAAGCGTCATCTTCGTAATTCAGATGATAGGCAATTTCTTTAACGGTCATATCCGTATGTGCCAGCAGGCGTTTGCTTTCCAGTATGATTCTGTTTTTAATAATATCATTTGGCGTTTCCCTGCTCAGGAGGCCTATTTTCTTGCTGAGGCTTTTCGGATTGATGAAAAGCATTTCTGCATAATCGGCTACCGTGTGGTGGGTTTTGTAGTTTTCTTCCACCAGCTTGCTGAATTTCCTGAGAAAATGTACATCAGGCTGCCGGTCGTTCTCCGACAGCCGGTGTTTGTCTTTCCAGATCCTTGTTGATTTCAGAATAATGAGCTTAAGCAAAACCCTGAGCATTTCTTCCGTATTGGCATCGCTGTTTTTCATCTCAAACCGGATGTCTTCCATGATTGATCTGATATTGGAAGCCTGCGCTTCGTCCAGCTCTATAAAAGGAACTTCGAATACATTATTATACAAAATACCGTCGCAGGCTACTTCCTGGTCGTGAATCTCTATACAGTAAAAATCTCTGTTGAAATGCAGGAGTACTTCATGACCATCCTCACTTTGCAGGAATTTGATCTTTACTTTCGGATTAATAAAGAGAAGGGCATCAGAATCCAGGCTGAAAGTTTCGAAATCGACTTTTACCGTGGTGTTTTTAGTCAAAAAAAGAATTTTGATGTTGTCTGCAATGGAAAGCAGTATACTGTCATCAACTGCAAAATCTGAAGACTGCAGTTGGCCGAACTGTTTGTATGCGAATTCTTTGAGCATTTCCGAAGTATTTTCTGAACAAATGTAGTAAAATGTTAAATTAAACCTTTAGCATTGAAAATCCCGGATTTTATTCCTTACGAACAATTTGATACGCTGAATACTATGTGTATGAAAGATTTAAATTATTAAATGGATTATATTGTTGATTAATAGTTGTTTAGATGCTATTGTTTATTGGGCTTTTATGTTTACCTTTAATGATCTACACGAAAAATAAGGGTAAATTATCTGTCGTAATCTTTCCTGAAAACGATCCCTTAACGGTCTATTCTGTATTTTTATCGTGAAAATGCCACATCTTATCGACTAAAATTGATTAAAAAGTTCTATCCTGATACTTTTGAGATATAATTTTTTAGTAATGAGAAAATCAGTTTTTATTATTGCGGCATTTTTTCTGGGGTACGGAGCTCTTTACGGACAGACGACCGTAACCGGAAAGGTGACGGATAATGAAGGTCGGGCGTTGTCTTTTGCTTCTTTAAAGTTTTATAATGTAAATAATCCTTCACAGTCTTTCACAGAAAAGATTGCTGATGAAAACGGAAAATTCCAGATTTTATTTCCTGAAAGCGGAACGTATAAAGTAGTGGCTTCTTATAAAAACTCAGCTCCTTTTTCTCAACAGTTTAATTTTAATGATCCCGAAGTTACGGTATCTATTGCCTTACCTAAGGAAAAGGTAACGGACATCCAGGAAGTTGTCGTAAGTAAAAGAGCAAAATCTACGATCGTAAGAAAGATCGACCGAATCGTGATGAATGTATCCGATAATCCTATTGCAGCGGGAAAATCATCTTTAGATTTATTCAGGCTGGCGCCGGGCGTTTTTGTGAATAACGGTAAAATCTCCATCAACGGGGTCTGGGGAACCCGGGTAATGGTCGACGGAAAAATGCTGAACATCAGTGGCGTCGATCTGAAGAATTATCTCCAGAATTTACGATCCAATGAAATACAGTCGATAGAGGTGATCGCCCATCCTCCGGCAGAATTTGATGCGGAAGGCTCCGGTGGAATCATTAATATCATTCTGAAAAAAAATACCAAGGAAGGCATCAATGGCTATATAGGAAATGATTATTCGATCGGTTTAGGGAAATACCCTGGCTACAATCCGTATGCAGCCATTAATTATAAAAAAGGAAAATTCGGTTTAAGTTCAAGTTATTCTTATACCAATGGCAAAAGCTATGAAGAACTGAGCCAGAAGAGAGATTTTACGAATGGAGGAAAATATGAGCAGTCTTCAACCGATATTCAGAAAAATAAAAGCAACCGGATAAAAATAGGATCGACGTATGATTTCTCAGACAAGCAGTCTTTGGGCCTGCAGTATACGGGGCAGTTCAGTAATTTCTCGAGTAACTCCGTATCAGATTCTTATATCTCTTATCCTGATGCGGCCAATAATGTAAGATCGATAGGAAGCTTTCCTACGGAATCGAAGACAAATTATCATAACGGAGGTCTTAATTACAGCATAAAAACCGATACGCTGGGTTCAAAATTCAGTTTTGTAACAGATTATACGTACAATAAGAGAACGGGAAACAGCATCAGTGACAGCCGGGATTTTGATGTCAACAATGTTATTGTAAGAGATACTTTATTCCGATTTTCATACCCGAGTACGGCGAAGATCTTTACGGCGGATGCCAAATACAACTGGAATTTTAAATCCGGGGAAAATTTAAGCTTCGGAGCAAAGGCTACAAGCACCGATATCGATAATGAAAACAGTTATGAAATATTTCAGAACTCATGGTACAGCGTTCCGGAAAATAATTTCAATTTTAAATACAGGGAAAGAATTTATGCTGCTTTTTCAAGTTTTAGCGGCGAATGGAAGAAAATTGAATATAAACTGGGCGTAAGGGGAGAGCAGTCGGATGTATCCGGAACGCTTACCGGAAGCCAGCTGGGAGAGGTTTCTCAGAATTACTTTAACTGGTTTCCATCACTATTCCTGAAAAGAAATTTGGATGCGGAAGGGAACAATTTTTTAGCCTTTTCGTACAACCGAAGGATAAAAAGACCTTCTTATTTTGATCTTAATCCGTATAAATATTATATCGACAATTATTCGGTAACTACAGGAAACCCTTATCTGAAGCCTCAGTTTACCAATTCGTTCGAGGTCAGCGGAATGTGGGGCGGAAAATATTATACGGCGCTAAGTTATAATTATACCACCGATATCATTGCCCAGATCATCGAAAATTATCCGGGGCAGGAGTTGGTCACCGTAATTAAGGCGAATGCGGGAACAAGTAAAGTATTAACGGCGACCATAAGTGTGCCTGTAAATATTGCAAAATGGTGGACCACCAATAATAACCTGCTTTTAACCCATACGGTTTCAAAATCACCTTATTTCTTGATTGAAAAACCATCGTTCGTATTACAGTCTGAACAGGAAATTTCATTGGGCAAGAACTATACGTTTACATTAAACGGATTTTACACCCCACAGATGGTAACCGGAAATATCGTAACCAAAGGTATCGCCGGAGTAGATCTCGGGCTGCAGAAAAAGTTTTTCAGGAATCAGCTTACGGCACGGGCTTCTGTGAGTGACCTTTTCTACACCAATAATTATAAGGCGACAAGCTACTTTAATGATACGAAAATCCATATCAGCCATAAGGAGCAATCCAGGGTACTGTCTCTTTCTCTGATCTACAATTTCAAAAGCGGAGAAAGCTTTAAGGCAAAAAAGATAGAATCCAGCAGTGCTGATGAAAAAGGAAGACTTTAATGCATAAAAGGACTAAAAACTAATAACCATAAAAACTTAATTAAAATGAAAGAAAATAATCCGGAAGAAAAAGAGGATGCTCTTGAAAAATTATCCAGACAATTGAAAATTGAAGAAATGAATCAAGATGAATCCGGACAATTATCAGGTGGCTTTTCGGAACCTACATCAGAAGAGGAGGAAGAGACTATCCATGTTAACTGGTCAAAGTGTGGATATCACAAACCGCAAACAGGCGGAAACTCATAACTGAAAAAGTACAAATCATTCTGAAAAAAGAATTGATTGTAAAGATATTGTTGCAACAACTACGGGGAAAACTGAAAACCGGTATAAAAGAGTAAGTAATAACCATAAATTAAATTAAAATGTCTAAAGATTTAAACAACTCAAAAGAAAAGGCGCTTGAGCACTTATCAAAATCATTACAATTCGAATCTATCAATGAAAACGAAGCCGGACAATTGGCTGGAGGTTTTTCAGATGCTGTTTCAGAAGAGCAATTAGAACTTATTGAGATCAACTTCTCTAAATGTAAGTGCTCTGTATCACCTGGAACGGGTACGACTTCTCCGACTACCTCTCCGACAGCTAGCTAAAAAAACCTCCTTAATTTTAAATTTTAAGTTAGCCTAAAATTTTTTTAGGCTGACTTCTTTAAAAAAACTAATTATGAAAACAAGCCAATTTAATCACAGTATTTTTCATAATAACAAAAACTATATTTATAATTCTTTCAGTAATAAGTTTATAGGTATTGATGCGACGATATTAGACCTGTTCAAAGCACTGAGAACAGAAGAAGATATTCAGGATCTTTCCGGCTATCATCCTACTTTTTACCAGTCATTGTATAAAAATGGTTTTATTGTGGAAAAAGAAGTTGATGAGGTGGATAAAGTGCGCGCACTGAGCAAGAAGATCGACAGTGATGAAACCCATTACTCGCTGATCGTGAATCCAACCATGAACTGCAACTTTAAATGCTGGTACTGCTACGAATCCCACGTGAAAGGATCGAAGATGAACAACGAAACGGTTACCAAGACCTGTCTTCTGATCAACAATATCATCACCACAAAAAAGGAACTGAAAACATTCCATATTTCCTGGTTTGGAGGAGAACCTTTGATGTACTACAAAGAAGTAATCGCACCGATCATGGCCTTTGCAGATAAGATCTGTAAAGAATACGGGGTGCAATTCGATACCCAGTTTACCACCAACGGCTTCCTTTTCACCGACGAAATGATTGAAGAGCTGAAAGTATATCCTATAAACGGATTTCAGATCACTCTGGACGGGAATAAAGCCTCACACGATACGGTAAGGTATGTAAACGCAAAACGCGGATCTTATGATGTGATCATTCAAAATGTAAAAAAGCTTTGTGAAAATGACTTCAGAGTAGGAATCAGGGTCAATTTCACCAATGACAATCTTGATGATTTCGAAGAAGTGTACAAAGATCTTGAGAAAATTGATGTGGAAAAGAGAGATTATGCATCCATTTCTTTTCATAAGGTTTGGCAGGTTGTGGAAGATGCACAGACTACCGAAAGGGTAAATGATCTGATCCGAAAGGTAAAAGCTCTTGGATTTGCTGCCCATGAAGGAGCCGTTCCGGATAATGTGAAACATTCCTGTTACGCAGATAAAATCAATAATGCAACCATCAATTACAACGGAGAAGTTTTCAAATGTACCGCCAGGGATTTTTCGGGGGGCTCCAAAGAAGGCACATTACAGGCGAATGGTGAGATAAACTGGAACGAGAAGTTCGATGAAAGAATGAACATCAAGTTTAAAAACAAGCCTTGTCTTTCATGCTCTATCCTTCCTTTATGCAACGGAGGATGCTCACAGCACGCCATGGAAAATAAAGACAAAGATTATTGTGTCTATGATTTCGATGAAAACCAGAAAAAGGAAATCGTAAGAAAGAAACTGATCAGAATAGCCGGCTAAATTATGCAGAAAAATATTTCCTCCATTATCAATGATGATCTCTTCACCGGTATCTATACCAGGGAATTTATAAATACGAGATCTTTGGATGATACTGCACTGTACAATAGCCTGGAGAATACATTTTTCGACGCCTTCAGCCTCATAAAGGAAAACCGGATGCAGGAAAGTATTTCTCAGTTTGAGTACGGTGAAAAAATGTTTCCGCGGGAAAGTAAAGACGAAACTTTTAAACTCATTTTAAAAGACACCCTTTATCCTAAAAAAGCCTATTGGTATTACAAAACCGGAAATATCAAATTAGCAGGATACCTTACTTTAAAATCAATTGTCACCAATCAGAAAATCAAAGAGCTTACGAAAGTAGATTTGCCTGTTTTTATTCAGATCCAGCAATATCAGAATATAGCGAGGATAGGTTTCAGGACCAATCATTTTTCGGAAGGAATTATGCTGAACTGCAAACTCTTACTGTTCATTATTACTAAAAAGAATGTTGGAATAAAGTATCTTTCAGAATTTGCTTTTGATGACAAAAAAGAAGAATCTGTCCTGAAATGTACCATGATGTACCAGATCGTTTATGATACGGTTAAGATTCTTTCCCGATTGAAAAATAAAAGATACCTGCGTTCTTTCCTGGATTTTATATCCAATATTCTGGTTCAGTTTGTCCCTGAATACGAAGGTGAATATGTTCTGAAAGACTTTTTAGAGCTGATCTCAAAACCAGGTTTTGAAATTCACCAGGAAGAAACGGATCATTTTATCGGAAAAAATCAGGAAGCATTATTTCCAGGAACGATCTCTATACTCAATTTAATCAGAAAATTATACGAAAATGAAAAAGTTGTTTCAGAAATTACGGATTACAAAAACTAAAAACAGAGACATAGACAGCTGTAAGCAAAAGCTGGATATTCAGGATCAGGTACAGTCTGACAGCTTTTTCGGAGGCTTCAGAGAATATAAACCACCTATTTACACCCAAAATCACACCCAAAATACAGATCTGAAGATCAAAAATCTTTTCTCGGATACTAACGCCTAATAAACCTATAAAAAGATGAAAAATACTGATAAAAAGAACAAAAACCAGACGCCTAAAGACAATAAAACATTAGTGGATAAGCAGAAAGTGAAATTTCTCGGCATCACGAAAGAACTATCGACCGATATTGAGCCTGTAGATGCAGAAGCCATCACAGGAGGCAGGAAAACCGATCCTACAGTGATGACCCAATGGCCAACTTCTAATTTGTAAAACAACCACCAATGGCAATTCTTAGTAAAAAATATAAATTTTACAAACAGCTGGACTTCATGGATTGTGGTCCCACCTGTTTGCGGATGATATCTTCATTCTACGGAGAAGAATACTCACTCGACTATTTAAGAGCCAATTCCTATATTACTAAGAATGGGGTTAGTCTTCTGGGACTGAGCGAGGCGGCAGAAAAAATAGGATTTAAAACGCTCACGGCAAAGCTGGACTACGAACAGCTGGCCAATGATGTTCCTCTTCCCTGTGTGCTCCACTGGAACCAGGAACACTTTATTGTGCTCTACGACATCAAGAAAAAGAGTCTTTTCCGGAAAAAAGAACAGATTATCATCGCCGATCCAGGCCACACCATGGTAAGGGTCGAAAAAGATGTTTTTGAAAAATGCTGGCTTTCTACTTCCAATAAAAAAGGCGTAGCACTGCTTCTGGAACCCACACCCGATTTCTACCGGAACGAAGAAGGGGTAGAAAAAAACAGAAGCGGATTCGGATTTTTATTAGGCTATCTGAAACCATACAAAAAATACTTTGTACAGCTGGTTTTAGGGATGGTGCTCGCAAGTTTGATCAGCATGTGCTTTCCGTTTCTTACCCAAAGTTTGGTAGACTTCGGAATCAACAGGAAAAATTTAAGCTTTATTCATCTTATTTTGTTTTCGCAGCTGCTTTTATTTCTGGGAAGCGTAGCGATAGATATGCTGAGAAACTGGATCCTGCTGCACATCAGTACAAGGATAAGCATCAGCATCATATCCAATTTTCTGATCAAGCTGATGAAACTTCCGGTCAATTTTTTCGAATCTAAAAATGTAGGGGATATCACCCAGAGAATCAATGACCATCACCGGATTGAAACATTTCTTACCGGATCTACCCTTAATACCCTCTTTTCGATCATCAACCTTTTTGTATTTTCTTTTATTCTGGGAATTTACAATATGCAGCTTTTAGGGGTTTTTGCCGTAGGAAGCATTCTTTCGATAGGATGGATCCTCCTTTTCCTCAAAAGAAGAAAAAATATCGATTACAACCGATTCCAGAGAGCCAGGGAAAATCAGAACAGCCTTTACGAAATTATTACCGGAATGCAGGAAATCAAGCTCTACAACAGCCAGAAAAGCAGACGTTGGGAGTGGGAGAGGATTCAGGCCAAACTTTTTAAAGTAAATATCAAAAGCCTTTCGCTTGAACAGTATCAGGAAATGGGGGCTACATTTTTTACCCAGCTGAAAAATATTCTCATCAGTTACCTGGCCGCAAGCCTGGTGGTCAACCAGCAGATCTCATTAGGGGTCATGTTAAGTATTTCCTACATCGTAGGGCAGATGAACAGTCCGCTTACCCAAATTATTTCCTTCATAAAAAGCATTCAGGATGCACAGATAAGTTTGGATCGTTTGAATGAAATTCACAACAGGAAAGAAGAAGAAAGCGATGAAGATCTGATCGGCTTTAATGACACTAAACACCCGATCCGTCCCGAACATGATTCTGATTCACTCTACCTCAGTCACGAATTATTCACCAAAAGATTAAAAGAAAACAGCGGTTCCGGAATTGAAATTTCAAACCTCTCTTTCCGTTACGGCTCGCCTAAAAGTCCTCTGGTGCTTAAAGATATCAATCTTTTTATTCCGAAAGGTAAAATTACAGCCATCGTAGGAGCAAGCGGAAGCGGAAAAACCACGCTGCTGAAACTTTTGCTTAAATTTTATGCACCCAGCGAAGGAAATATCATGGTAGACGGCATATCTCTCCAGGATATTTCGGCCCAGCTCTGGAGAAATAATGTAGGAACTGTAATGCAGGAAGGATATATTTTTTCCGATTCCATAGCAAGGAATATTGCCATGAAAGGAGAAAGAATAGACGAAGAGAAACTTTTTGAATCGGTAAGAATAGCCAACCTGCATCCGTATATTTCAAAACTCCCCCTTGGTTTTACCACGAGGATAGGAAACAGCGGATCAGGCCTCAGCGGAGGGCAGAAACAGAGATTGTTCATCGCCAGAGCGGTCTACAAAGATCCCAAGTATCTGTTCTTTGATGAAGCGACCAGTGCTCTTGACGCCAATAATGAGAAAATTATCATGGAAAATCTCAATGAATTCTATGAAGGCAGAACCGTAGTGGTTATTGCACACCGGTTGAGTACTGTAAAACATGCGGATCAGATCATTGTCATGAAAGATGGGGAAATTGTAGAGCAGGGCAATCATTACGAGCTTGCAAAGAATAAAGGATATTATTTTGAATTAGTAAAAAACCAATTGGAACTTGGTGCCGCGTAATTATGCCAGAATTAGATCAAATATTAGAAGAGAGAAGTGCCGAGATGGAAGAAATTGTCGGCATTATACCAAGCTGGATTACCCGTTGGGGGCTTACATGCCTTTTTATCATCGGGGTGATGGGCTTATTCGTTTCTTTTTTTATAAAATATCCTGAAACCCTGCAGACTACCGTCATTGTACAGTCTGAAAACCAGCCGGGGAAGGTGACCGTGAAAAGAGATGACGCCAGTCAGATTTTCAATTTTTTAGTGAAAAACGGGGATGTGGTAAAGCCGGGAGATACGCTTCTCGTCCATATCGATAAGAATACCGGAAAAGAATACAATACCATAACGCCCATGGCAGGAAAGATTTACCTTTCCAACGGCACAAATGAAAGCAATACATTGGATAAAATTATATGGGTCGTTCCGGAATCTACAGGTTCTGAAATTAAAATAAAATTTCCGGTAAAAGGATCAGGGAATGTAAAAATGGGACAAACGGTAAAGTTCAGCCTTCATGGGTTTCCCAGCCATGAATATGGTTTTATTGAAGGAACCATCTCCTCCATACTGCCCGTGGAAATCGACGGCATGCACCAGGCCTACGTAAAGATTCCCGGAAAAAAGATCATCACTTCCGAACATAAAGAAATTCCCGTAATGCCCGTAATGCAAGGTGAAGGAGAAATTTTATTAAGTGATAAAAGTATTTTTTATCGCATCTTTGGGAGTGTCTTTTAGATTTGAATTAAAATATTTATGCCGACAGAAAATTCGTTTAAAAATTACCATAGATATATCATAAGAAAGCCTTCTTTTTCTTATGATATTCTTTTTTTAGGAAAAAATAAAACAAAGCCGCTGGATGAAGTTGTACTAAATGCGTTGGAGGACCCACTTTTTACCACGTCCATTTTTTGGAGCTCCCCCGATTTGTACAGAACCATTCAGTTGTATAAAGCAGGAAATTTAAAAAAATCAAAAGAAGAAAAACTCTTCAGGACTCTAAAGAAGTATGTGCTGAGAGCCAGTACAAGAGCAACACCTTACGGAACTTTCGCCGGCCTGGGAATAGGGTATTTTGATAAAGATGATCAAGAAAATAACAGGCGTGTCGCAAGAATTGATCTGGCATTTTTAGATGAAATAAAAAAAAATATCGGAAATGATGTGAAAATAATTCCCTGGCTGAAATACACCATAAACAGCTCGGTTTACAGGATCGCAGATCAGTACAGATTTACAGAACCGTTTTTTTCCGAAAAAGAAAATAAAACCGAATATCAGCTCAGCTCATTGGAGAAAACCGAATATATCGATCTGGTGTATAATACCTTATGGCAGAAAGACGGAGCTACTTTAAATGAAATAAAATCGATTCTTCCCGACAGCTTTACGGATGAAGAAATTACGGATTTTATTACTGATCTTATCGATTCAGGGTTTTTGGTAAGTGAAATTGCCGATGTGAAAAACCTTGACCGGCTAAAAGAAACAGTCGCAAATATAGAAGCCCACTGCTTTCCCGAAGAGAGACAGTACTCAATTTTGCTGGATAAGCTTTCAGAATGCATATTGCTGATAAACAGTACACCACCGGATTTTTTGCCGTTAAAGGAAATCCATGAACTGGAAGATCTTGTGAGCCAAAATGGCATGGTTTCAAAGCATTTTTTTCATATTGATTTTATAAACGGGGGTAAGGACCATTTAAAATATAAAGAGCTTTATCACCAATACGCATCTGATATATCTTCAGCGATACAGTTCGTTGGCAAAATATCGAATAGTGAATCAAGTATCGACAAGCAGATCAGGAATTTCATCAATGTGTTCAGAATAAAATACGAAAACCAGGAAGTGCCTTTTCTGAGGGTTCTGGATAATGAATTCGGAATCGGTTTCCCGGCCGAAAAATCTCTGGGAAATATTCCTTACGACGATTATTTTGCAGGGTCTGAACACCAAAAAAGCAGTGACAGTAAAACGATAATCCCAAAACCCAAAACGGAATGGCTGTACGACAAAATAGAAAAGTCCGGACAAGCCTACACGCTGGAAGTAAAAGATTCTGATATTCCGGATATCCCGGCTTCCCAAAAGAAAATCCCCGGAAATATTACGCTGATGGGAAGCTTTCACCAGGATCATTTTTTTATACAGAATATGGGCGGGGCAAATGCGTCTCTCATCGGGCGGTTTGCCTATCTTGATGATGAAATAGAAAATCTGTGTTTCGATATCCGGAATACTGAAAAAAATAACAATCCTGAAATTATTTTTGCTGACATCCGCCATATTCCTGCTGGGAAAATAGGGAATGTTACCCGCAATAATTCATTTTCAGAGTATGAAATATGCATCCTTACGGAAGCCTCATTAAAAGCAGAAAACCAGATTTCATTGGATGATCTTATAGTTTCCGTAGAAAACGATGAAGTAATCATTAAATCAAAAATCCTGAATAAAAGGATTATTCCCAGGCTGTCGAATGCTTATAACTTCAGCAACAGCACCATTCCGGCCTTTAAATTTTTATGCTCCCTTCAGTACCAGAATGTTTCGGGCTTGAATTTTAGTTTAGATTACAGCCTCAGCCTCAAAAGGTTCTATCCGAGAATTGTTTACAAAAAAATCATCCTGCACAGGGCCAGCTGGATTTTAAGAGCAGATGATATTGCCGGAATTTTAAAACATAATTCACCTGCTGAGGCGCTTAAAGAACATATGAAAAGTATTGGGGCCTGTCAGTTTGTATCAATGATTGAAGGTGACAACGAATTGTTTTTAGATCTGCAAAACGATTCATACATCACGCTGCTTTTAGAGGAAATCCGAAAAAAAGATCATGTTGTATTGTCGGAATGGCTAATGCCTGAAGAAGGTCTGAAATCTGCGGACCAGATCATTATTCCGTATCAAAATACGAATCCTCATCCGCTCAGATTGCCTGCCGGAAAAAAATATCGGGAATCGATCCAGAGGGATTTTATACCCGGATCAGAATGGTTTTATACTAAAATATATTGCAGCTCGCCCTTTTCAGACGTTTTAATAAAAGAGGTCCTGCAGCCGTTGCTGTCTGCCTGGAAATCCGATGGAATGATCAAATCGTTTTTTTTCATCAGGTATACAGATCCTCATTACCATATCAGGTTAAGGCTGAATTTAAAAGATACTTCCTTCTTTCCCGGAATTTTACAGAACCTGTATACGGCTTTGGATCCGTATATGAAAAACCATGCGATCTGGAATGTTCAGCTCGATACCTACCGACGCGAGATTGAAAGATACGGTGAGGAAAAAATAGAGGATACCGAAATGTTGTTCTGCTACGACAGTAATTTTTTTATAAATTGCCTGGATTCCGGATATTTTGAAGGTGATGAAGATTACCGGCTTTTTTCAGCCATCAAAAATATAGATCGTTATTTATCTGCATTTGATCTTAGTTTAGTTGACAAATTTTATTTTTGCAAAGAAATGGAATCGGCATTCGAAACGGAATTCGATCAGCATATGAAAAAGTCATTATATTCGAAATACAGGCTGTATTCGAAAAACCTGTATGATTATATGGAAAGTTCCGAACTGAATGATGCTTTTGCCCTGAGAGATGTAAAAATAAAAAATCTGGATCTCTCCAGGGAAAATCTGCCCAGCTTTATTCACATGAGCATCAACCGATGGTTCGATTCCAGCCAGAGACCATTTGAATATATGGGCTATATTTTTCTGAAGAATTATTATAACAGACTGTTAAACAATTAATATTGATGAGCTATTCTAAAAAAGAGAATGGAATTCTCACTTTTGCCGGACTGGTAAATTTTATAAAACACAAAGAACAATATAATGTCGGGATAAGAATTCTATCCCATGTCTTCATGTGGTTTTCATTTACCCTGTTGCTCTTTTTAGATTATTATCTTGCGATTAATATCTCATTCGGGCAGTCCATGTTTTTAGCGGTAAGAGTCCTGGTGAGCAGTGCCGTGGTGTTCTATTTATTTTTTTATCTCCTGCTGCCTTTTGCCAAGAAAAAGAAAAATCTTTGGCTGATCATTATTATTGTACCGTTTCTTATCGTTACCTGGCTGTTTATCAACAACTTTTTCTACGTCGCGGCCGCTTATCTGGAATATGACCTGACCAATCTGTACCCGATCATGGGCAAAGAAAAAGACTATCATCCGAACCTGATGGAAGTGTTTAAATTTAAATTTATTATTCTCAATACACTGTCGGTTATTTACTCGCTTTCCCCTTTCTTTTTTACCAAGATTATTGTTGATGTCACCAGGCTTAATGAAGCCAAACTGCGTATTCAGAAACAAAAATCTGATCTTGAAATAAATAATATCAATATCGAAAAAGAGTTCTTAAAAGCCCAGCTGAATCCTCACTTTTTATTCAATACCCTGAACAATCTGTATGCATTAACGGTGAAAAAAGACGATAAAGCTCCGGAAATTGTCTTAAATTTGTCGGATATAATGGCATACACCTTATATGAATCAAATACAGAGAAGGTTTCTGTGCAGAAAGAACTGGAGTTTATTTCAAATTATTTCGCATTAGAAAAGATGCGTTACCCTGAAGATAAAAAAATCACCCTCACCGTAAAGGAAGAACATCCGGGAAAAGACTATCAGGTAGCGCCGCTGCTCACATTTGTGTTCATAGAAAATGCCTTTAAATATGGTTTGAAAAGCACTCAGGAACAATTTGTAAACGTTTTTATTGATATTCGGGACGATTCGTTTTTATTTGTTATCGAAAATGATAGCGAAAACGTCAACAGACCGGACGGGAGTAAAAATTATTTTGGAGGCATCGGCATTTCCAACGCAAAAAAAAGGCTGGCATTATTATACCCGAACAGGCACGAACTGTCTGTTGAAGATAAAAACGGAGTTTACAGGGTTTCTTTAAAAATTAGTTTGAATGAGCAAAAAATTACGTTGTATAGTGATCGATGACGAACCTTTGGGAAGGGAAGTCATTGAAAGTTTTATTGAAAAAATACCGTTTCTTACGCTGGCGGCTTCATTTGGAGATCCGCTTGAGGCCTTGGATCACCTGCAGAATTTTGAGGTCGATATCGTGTTGACTGATATTCAGATGCCCAAAATAAACGGTCTCGAGCTTATACAATCTCTGCAGAACCCTCCCACCGTAATTTTCATCACTGCACACCGCGACTTTGCCCTCGACGGCTTCGATACGGGAGCCAAAGACTACCTCGTAAAACCCGTTCGTTTTGACCGGTTTTTAAAAGCGGTGAACCGTGCGAAAGATTATATTGAAAACACAAAAAAAGTTGAGAAAAAGGTACTGACAGACCGTATCTTTATTAAAACGGAAGGCAAATTGGTCAAAATCCTGCTTAAAGATATTTTATATGTTGAAGCTCAGGGCGACTATTTAAAAATTGCCACCGAAAAAAATTCCTACACTACGCTTTCTACCATGAAATCTATGGACGAAGCCCTCAGGCTCCCGGATTTTTTCAGAGTACAGCGTTCTTTTATTATCAATGTATCTGCGGTCCAGGCCGTAAACGGCAATATGGTAGAACTGAACAATGGTAAAGTGATCTCCCTGGCCATCAGCAAAAAAGAAGAATTATTTTCCTTACTTGGTTTATAGCGGATCAGCTTTTAACTCCTTTTCACGTCATTGACAGAAATTTGTGATATAGGTCTTTTATTACAGATCTGTATGTTTTCGTATTTTTTTTAAATAGAATATAAAAATAATCTAATTACATTGCAGATTCTGCATATGTAATTGAAATTCCCGTTGATTTTCTTTTTTCTTTAAACCTTATTTTTTACTCTTCTGTCGGTATTATCCGGCTTTCCGGCGAATGATTTTGCTTTCGTTTTCAATCTGTTATTTTTTTGTATCAAAATTAATAGCCATGAAAACTGAAATTAAAAAACAAGAGCAGCATAAGCTGAAAGTGAAAAAAAAAGTTGTGAAAAAATCTGAGAGTTCTAAAGATTCGACCACAATGGAATATACAACGCCAACCATAACCTGGACAATTTTTTGAGTAATACGATTAAATGCTTCATGGTAAGCAGGAATGATTTATTGATTAGCAAACTGGTGACGTTTGTTGAAAAAACTTATTTTTTAGAAATTTTTGATGAAGAGGAGCTATTCTTTGAAGACGGCTATCCGATGTTTATGTTTTTCGATATGGATTCCCTGAAGATTGGTGTACAGAACATAAAAAAAATCCTTACCATGCCTTTTCTGCCTGTTTTTATTTCATCCGTCTATTCCCGGGATATCGTTGCACAGATCATGGGAAATGGGTTTTCCTATTTTGGTTTTTTAAATAAAAAATCCAGTTACGACGATTTTATAAAAGAGATCAGCCAGATTATTGATGAAAAATATACATAAATCACCCGATATTAGAAAATAACCTTTTAATAATACTTTCTTCACTTACATCTATACGTTGAATGTTTTCTTCATTCGGCGTATTTTTTTTATCGGTGATGGATTGTATTTCAATATTGTACTTTGAACAACTCCTCTTTTTTTAGGTTAAATTTATGCGTGATGCGATCTCTTTTTTAAAATATTCAGAAGGGTAGTGGCCGCCATCGTTCCCATACTGAACCCGTCATTGATGATGCATTCGTAAGATTCGTCGAGATATTTAGGCAAAATCCCTTCGGTGATCGCCACGACCTTTACCACGGAAGTCTGGACTTTCTTTTTAATTAATGAGCTGTGCAGCCCGGCAAGCGTTTCGTCGCTCATGGCAAAATACCCGTCGAAACTTTCATAATCCAGGATGATGTTCAGTTTTTCCTTTACATTGTCGGCCGATTCGCAATAAATAACCTTACATTCCATATCGGGATATGCGTTTATTTTTTGCAGGAAGAAATCCTTTCTTGCCTGGGTAATTTCAAGGTTTTCGTCCCCGAAGATAGCCAGGATCTTTTTGCAGCCGTTTTCGATGAATTTGTCAGCCGCCGCTTCTGCATACAGTTTGTTATCAAAAATGATCTCTTCGAAGAAGTTCTGCGGAATGGTCTTATCGAAAATAACCGCCGGAACTTCGATCTCCCGGATTCTCTGCAGATGCGAAAGATCCTTCGTATGCCTGGTAAGCGAAATAAGGATTCCGTCTACCCTGGAGTTGATGCAGGTTACAATATTCTCTTCCTCCATACTGAGCGACTCTTCGGAAGAAAGCACGAAAAAATGATAGCCTTCCCGGTGAAGAACCGAAGATATTCCTTTAATGATGGACGGAATAAAAAACATCGACATTTCGGGAATGATCAGCCCGATCATTTTTGAAGACTTTTTCCGGAAATTAATGGCAAAATCGTTGGGAATATAATTAAAAGTTGCCGCTGCCTCCTTTACACGGACCTTTACTGCATGGCTGATGTCGGGGTGATCTTTCAGTGCCCGGGATACAGTGGAGACGCTGATATTAAGCATTTCTGCAAGGTCTTTTATAGTGACTCTTTTCATTTTTAAGTTAATGGAGGCAATTTTTGGGTTAATTTAGTGATATTATGAGGCTAAAATTAAGTTAAAAAATGTTAATATTTTTAAAATAAAAGTTAATAAAAAGTTAAAATAAAAATTAGTTATCCACTGCAAACGGTTGCGCAAACGGTTGAAATTAATACTAATTTAACATAGCCTGTAAACTGCATTTTGGATATGGTAAAAAAAATACTTTTAGACCATAATTAAAAACTCCCAAAACATATGGAATCAAAAATTTTTACCAGACTTCTCATTTTCGGTGCTATGAATACCGCCGCATTTATGTTCTCTCAGAGCACGGAAAATGATACCATTACCAGAGGCAAGGCCATCGACGAGGTGGTGGTAACCGGAAATGCGAATCCGAAAGCCTCCATCAAAACCAGTACTTCTATTTCTACCTTAAAGATGAAAGATATAGAAAATGCCGCGCCAAGGACGACAGCTGAAATCTTTCGTACCATCCCGGGAATCCGTTCGGAATCTTCCGGAGGGGAAGGGAACTCAAATATTACGGTAAGAGGGGTTCCTGTTTCGGCGGGAGGTTCCAGATACCTGCTGATCCAGGAAGACGGGCTACCGGTGATGCAGTTCGGGGATATTGCTTTCGGGACACAGGACCAGTTTACCAGATTCGATTCTTTTGTTTCCAGGGTCGAAGCGCTTAGAGGAGGTTCTGCATCTGTTTTTGCGAGTAATTCTCCGGCGGGGATCATCAACTTCATCACCAAAACAGGAGAGAAGGAAGGCGGAAGCATCACCCAGCAGATGGGCCTTAACTATAAAAACTACAGAACGGATTTCGATTACGGAACCAGAATCGCAGAAGGGACATACGCTTCAGTAGGCGGATTTTACCGCATCGGTGACGGACCAAGAAAAACAGGATTCAATTCCAACAACGGCGGACAGTTCAGGATTTCCCTGCTTAAAAAGTTCGATCGCGGAAGCTTCAGAGTCTATGCTAAATTCCTGGATGACAGAACCGCGGCTTATATGCCGATGCCGGTAAGCGTTACCGGAACGGATTCCGATCCCAAATGGTCTTCTTTACCAAGCTATAACATCCTTACCGGAGCTTTGCAGACCATTAACTTACAGCACGACAGAACCCTGGGGAATGACGGAAATATCTTCAACAGCGATGTTTCAGACGGAATGCACTCGATCTCTAAGACCATCGGTGCCGAATTCAATTATGACCTTGGAGAAGGATGGAAATTTGAAGAGAAAATCCGGTATGCAGCCAATGATGGACAGTTTATTGCTCCTTTCCCGGCCAGCGTAAGCAAAGGAAGCGATTTCTTTACCGCAGCTAATTTTACCAACTTCGGAAGTGCCGTGTATGCAGGAACCAATACGCCGGTAGACATGAACGCTTATTATATGAAACTGGCACTCTTTAATGTAAAGCTTAACAACTTCAATAATTTTGTAAACGATTTCAACATCAGCAAAAAATGGAGCCATGTAAAGATGAACGCCGGATTATACAAGTCTACCCAGAACATCAATATGTCATGGATGTGGAACAATTACATCCAGGAAGTGAGCGATAATAATGCAAGGCTGATAGATGTTAAAAATACATCAGGCGCATTAATTACCGATCACGGTCTGCTGAACTATGGGATGAAAGACTGGGGCAACCTGAAAAGAGATTACAATACAAAATACGATATTACCGCTCCGCATGCACAGATCGAAATCAACGCTACCGACAAGCTGACCATCGATGCCGGTGCAAGATATGACATCGGAAAAGTGACCGGCTATTTCTCCGGAGCTACGGTAACCTACACCAGCCGCGATATGAACGGAAACGGTGTGATCGACATTCCGGAGCAGATGGTAGGTTCAAACGACAACATCAACGTTCCTGTAAACTACCGTTACGGAATCTTCGGATATTCAGTAGGAGCCAATTACGCGCTGAACAGTAAGAATGCGGTTTTTGCTAGGGTAAGCCAGGGTGGAAGCGCTTCGGCAGACAGAATCTTATTTTCCGGATACAACTATACCAATAACGACGATCCGGCACTGGATGCGGTAAAGGTAAACAAAGTAAATCAGGTGGAAGCCGGTTACAAGCTGAGAGGAGCCGGTTACTTCCTGAACACGACTTTATTCTATGCCGGAACCAAAGAAGCCAACTATGAAGCGACTACCCAGAGAAAAACCGAAAACAAATACCAATCGGTGGGTGTGGAGCTTGACGGATATTACAGAATCAGCAAAAGCTTTGATGTGAAAGCAGGGCTTACTTACACCCACGCTGAAATCAAAAACGCGCTTGATCCTACCATTATCGGGAATATGCCGAGAAGAACACCGAAGTTCATGTATTCCGTAAACCCTAATTTCAATATGGATAAGCTGAATGTAGGCTTCTACCTGATCGGGGCTACGAAAGCCTTTACACAGGACAACAATAAGCTGATCATGCCGGGCTATGCCCTTGTAAATCCGTATGTTTCTTACCAGGTGATGAAAAACCTTACCGTAAGTGTGAATGCGAACAATGTTTTCAATACCATCGCAGTGACGGAAGCTGAAGAAGGATCCATCACCGGCGGAAACGGTATCATAAGAGCAAGAACCCTTCCGGGAAGCTCGTACAGCGCCAGCGTAAAATTTGATTTTTAATAGTATACACCATGTGGAATGAACCTTACGGTTCATTCTGCATTTTTTAATAACAATAATATGTTTAAACAAGAAGCCATTGAAGTCATCCGGAAAGCGATTACCGAAGAAGGAATCCTGGCATCGGCACAGCAACGGGACAATTATGCAAGAGTATGGGCCAGGGATTCCATGATGACAGGCTACGCCGGGATTTTAACGGATGACGAAGAAATACGGGCCGGGCTTGAACAATCGATCCTGACGCTCGCCAAGCACCAGGCGGAAAACGGGCAGATCCCATCCAATGTGGTGAATGACAAAGCAAGCTACGGAACCCACGTCGGAAGAACCGATGCCACAACATGGTGGGTGGTTGTTGCCTGTGAGTATCTTAAAAAACAGAAAAATGAAGCTCTTAAAAATAAGCTTCAGCCACAGATCTACCAGGCACTTTCCTGTCTTAAAACCTGGGAATATAATCAGAGAGGATTGGTCTACAGCCCACTCGGCGGAAACTGGGCAGATGAATATGTCACTTCCGGATATACATTATACGATAACATCTTACGGTACTGGGCTTTAAAGAATGTTGCTGAAATTTACCATGATGAAAACCTGAAAACGAAGGCCGTAAACACAAAACAACTCATCCAGGAGAATTTTTACAAAAACGATTCGGATATGATAAAATATCACGAAACAGCCTATGCTAAAACTCCGGCAAAACCCTATTTCTGGGCTTCGCTGAATGCCAATGGCTATGATGTAAGGTTTGATCTTGCCGGAAACGCACTGGCCATTCTCTTAGATTTTGAATTGGAATATAATGCTTTTTCAGCATTCCTGGAAACCGTTCATGAAGAATTCGGACACTGGATGCTTCCCGTTTTTTATCCGGTGATTTTCCCGGGCGATGACGACTGGAGGCTGCTGGAAAACAACTACAGCTACAGCTTTAAAAATGAGCCGCATCATTTCCACAACGGCGGATCGTGGCCGATATTTTTAGGCTGGCTCTGCCTCGGGCTCAAAAGAAAAGGCTTCCCGGAAATTCCCGAGAAAATTATTGCCCAATACGAATCGCTGATGAAAGAAAAGGGGGAGCATTTCAGGGAATACTATTCCACGGATGAACTTCTGCCGCTGGGAACGGAACAGCTTTGCTTTTCCGCGTCGGGATATCTTCTGATGACGAATTAAAATTAAACCGCAAAAGTTACAAAAGCTTTTTTGACACATGGGTCACCCATAGAATGGTAGATTTCTGGCAGCTGAGCCTGGTTGAAGCCCGCATATGTAAGATCATAAAAGATTTTTATTGATGATTTACCATAAAAGTTTGTGGTGAAGCATCAAAAAAGACCTTCAAAGCTCTTAAAATGGTTTTATTCTTTGCGGTCTTAGTTAAGTAAAGTTTATGCTGAACCTGTCGAAGTACCTTTGCGAACTTAAAAACAGTTACTAGTAAAAAACTTCGTGGGCTTTGCGTTCACAACAACCAATAACAAAAGAATGACGAAATGATTGATGTATTAAATAAAGAATTACCATCTGTTAAAATCCGTAAAATCTGTGGGAAACAAACTCTTTGCGATCTTCTTTAAGTAGAACGTCTTTGCGAACTTAAAAAAGTTAGTAGTAAAAAAACTTCGTGGGCTTTGCGTTCACAACAACCAATAATAAAAGAATGACTAAATGATTGATATATTAAATCAGGCGTCATCATCTGTGAAAATCCGTGAGATCTCTGTGAAACAAACTCTTCGTGGTCTTTGCTAAGTAAAAAGTTTATGCTGAGCCTGTCGAAGTACCTTTGCGAACTTAAAAACAGTTAGTAGTAAAAAAAACTTCGCGGACTTTGCGTTCAAACTAAACAACAAAAATGACGAAATGATTAATGTATTAAATAGAGCGTCATCATCTGTGAAAATCCGTGAAAATCTGTGGTAGAAAAACCAACCAATAACAAAAAAATGACGAAATGATAGGTGATATTATTGAACTGAAAGAAAAACATCTGGCCATCGCCAAAGAAATCATAGCCATCCTGAAACAACGGCTTTCCTTACAAACGCCTTCTAAAATTGCCATCGGTGTTGCAGGGGAAAGCGGGAGCGGAAAATCGGTAACGGCATTTTCCCTGCAGAAGGTGCTGGAACAGGAACAGGTAAAAAGTATCGTGTTGCAAATGGACGATTATTTTAAGCTTCCTCCGAGATCCAACCATGAAAACAGGCTGAAATCCCTGGATAATGTCGGAATCCATGAAGTGGATCTCGAAAAACTGGCCCAAAACATCACTGCCTTTAAGAACGGAGTTTCCGAAATCGAAAAACCGTTGGTCAATTATAACGAAAATTCCATCGGGACGGAAAAAATCAATGTTTCGGAATATGACGTTGTGATTGTGGAAGGAACCTATATTTTTGAAGCGGAAGGATTTGATTATAAAATCTTCATAGACCGCAATTACCGGGACACTTATGAAAACCGGATGAAACGGAACCGTGATGAAAAAAGCGATTTCGTAGAAGAAGTTCTGGAAATCGAACACCGGATCATCCGGAATTTCAAAAATAATGCGGATCTTATCCTCGGAAAAAACTATGAACCCATAAACCCGAATGTATGAACGTCAATAGAATCATTCCGCGCCTGAGCTTCTGGCAGATCTGGAACATGAATGTCGGATTTTTCGGCATTCAGTACAGCTTCGGATTGCAGCAGACCGCGGTGAATCCCATCTATTCCTTTTTGGGAGCCCATGCGGAACAGCTGCCAATCCTGAATTTGGCCGGCCCGATCACCGGGCTGCTGATCCAGCCTCTGATCGGTGCCATCAGCGATAAAACCTGGAGCCCGAAATGGGGCCGCCGGAAGCCGTTCTTTCTACTGGGTGCTGTATTCTGCAGTATTGCGCTGTTCTTATTCCCGTTCAGTTCTACGATCTGGATGGCAGCTGGATTACTGTGGATTCTGGATGCCGCCAACAATACCGCCATGGAACCTTACCGGGCTTTTATCGGCGACAAGCTGCCGGAAGATCAGCAGACCTTCGGGTTCCAGATGCAGAGTTTATTCGTAGGGGCGGGGATTACCTTAGCCAACCTTTCACTGTTTATTTTCCAGAAGTACCTGGGCGGGAACGCGGCAAACGGCGGTATTCCGGTTTGGGTATACTATTCATTTTTCCTGGGATCTTTCTGCTCCATTGCATCCGTTGCCTGGTCGGTCTACAAAACGCCTGAGATTCCGCCAACGGAAGAAGAGCTGGCAGAATTAAAAAAAGCAAAAGCGGAAAGTACGTTTTTTACGCCTTTTATAGAAATTATAACCGCCATCCGGGAAATGCCTAAAATCCTGTGGCAGCTGTCACTGGTGTACCTTTTCCAGTGGTACGCGCTCTTTGTGTACTGGCAGTTTATCACGCCCATGCTGAAATGGTCTTTGTACGGAATTTCAGAAGCCGATGAAATAAAAGCAAACGGTTTCCTGGAAAGTGCCAAAAAGGGAATTTCCGTGGCCACTTCCGATATGACATGGGCGAAAGACGTGCTTCACCAGGTGGAAGTAGCTGTAGGGCAGACCGGACTGATGAACGGTTCCTACAACATCGTGACCATGGTTTCTGCGTTACTTCTGGTGCCGTTTGCCAATAAATTCACTTCCAAAAATACCTATATCTGCTGCCTGTTCCTTACCGGCTTTGGACTGATGACTTTGCCATTTATCAAAGATGAGTATCTCATCCTGCTTCCGATGATCGCGTTGGGAATCGGGTGGGCTTCGATGATGGGACTGCCATATTCCATGGTTTCGGCTTCGATCCCTCACAGCAAAAGAGGTGTTTATATGGGGGTAATCAATATGATGATCGTGATCCCGATGCTGATCCAGACTTTGTCTTTCGGATCGATCTTCAATAATCTCTTAGGAAGCAATCCTTCTTCGGCGATTATCCTGGCCGGTATTTTATTTGTTGTGGCAGGAGTCTGTGTATTTAAAATAAAACCCGTGCGTTCGTCGGCTGAATTTGAGATTAAGATGTAAAACATACAGCCTGTTTAAATTTTAACTGAGAAAATTGTCCGTCATCTTCCTCGATTTCTAAATTAAAAATATACTCGGAATTTAAACAGGCTTTTCATTCTGAATCTAAACTGTCCTCCCACAGTCTAATGATATTAATCATTAAAATAAAATACTTAAATATCTTTTATTTAATTTTCGATCTCTATCTTTGTCCTATAAAAGTTGCCCATGTTTTCCAAGACTTGTGAATATGCCATCAGGGCTTTGATCTTCATCGCACAGCAGTCGAAGGATGAAAAGCGGATAGGGATCAAAGACATTGCAGCGGGAATCAGTTCTCCGGAATATTTCATTGCGAAAATATTGCAGGATCTCAGCAGAAAAGGTTTCGTGCAATCGGTAAAAGGACCGAACGGCGGCTTTTATATGGATGATGCCAATCTCGATCAGTCGGTCGCAGACATCGTGAGGGAAATCGATGGCGACAAACTCTTTTCCGGCTGCGGGCTGGGACTGAAAGAATGCTCGGAAGCACATCCCTGTCCCATTCATAATGATTTCAAACACATCAGGCAGGAAATTAAAGACATGCTTGAGAATTCGAAGATCAGAATGTTTGTCAAAAATCTAGATCTGAAATTAACCTTTCTGAAACAATAAGCTTTTTAAAATTAAATTTAAATAAGATCCAATTAAAAATTACGGTTTAATAAAATACTAAAAGGTATTTATATCTCATTGGAGGAGTTATTAAATCAAAAACCTTTAAAAACAATTTAACATGAGAAAATCATTCTTCATTACCGCTGTTTTAGCCGTTCTGATCCATACAAATTCCTGCAGGCAAAATGATTCTAAGATTGCAGAAGGGCAGACGGATACCGAAAAAATACTCACAGACGGATCATCGGAAACACAGAAACTGGTAGCTCCGCCCTATGTTCCGAATCCGGTTGGCAGCAGAGCCGCCAAAAAAGTAGTGGTAAACCTCGAAACCATCGAAAAGACCGGTGATCTTGCCGACGGCACTCAATATCATTTCTGGACGTTCAACGGAACGGTGCCCGGAAGTTTTATCCGGGCAAGGGTAGGAGATGAGATCGAGCTTCATCTTAAAAACAACGAAAACAATACATTTCCCCACAACATCGACCTTCATGCGGTAAACGGCCCCGGCGGCGGAGCAGAAGCCACTTTTGTAGCACCCGGAACCGAAAAAGTATTCAATTTTAAAGCGTTAAATCCGGGACTGTACGTCTATCACTGCGCCACGGCTCCCGTAGGAATGCACATTGCCAACGGAATGTATGGTCTTATTCTTATAGAACCCGAAGGCGGACTTCCGAAAGTTGACCGCGAGTACTACATCATGCAGGGCGATTTCTACACCAAAGGAAAATTCGGGGACAAAGGATTGCAGGAGTTTGATATGGATAAAGCCATCGCAGAACATCCCGAGTACGTTGTGTTCAACGGGCATACGGGGGCTTTACTCGGTGACGGCGAATTGCAGGCAAAAGTAGGGGAAACCGTTCGTTTCTTTGTCGGAAACGGGGGGCCGAACCTGACTTCTTCCTTCCACGTGATCGGGGAAATATTTGATAAAGTCTATATCGAAGGCGGAAGTAAGATCAATGATAATGTGCAGACCACCGTGATTCCGCCGGGCGGAGCGTCTATTGTTGAATTCAAAGCAACGGTTCCCGGGGAATATGTGATCGTGGATCATGCTATTTTCAGAGCTTTCAATAAGGGAGCTTTAGGAAAATTAAAAGTAACCGGGCCCGAAAATCCGGCAGTTTACAAGAAAAACTAAACAAGGGAAAACAAAACATCAATTGAAAAGGAGTTAGAAAAGGTTCCATTAGGATTAAACAGGAAATCATGAAAAGTGTATTCGTAATGTGTTTTATAATTGTTATCAGCCTGGTTTCCTGTTCCGGGAACCGTGATCTGCCCGGTCATCAGAAAAAGACGGACCATCAATTGACAAGCATTTCCAGCACAAAGAAAATGGTAAAAATCGAGGCGGGAAGCTATGAAGCTTTTATCGGAAAAGATTCCGGGAGGGTGGTAAAGGTGGAATCCTTTTATATGGATGAAGCTCCCGTTACCAACGGAGAATATCTGCAGTTTCTTAAAAAAAATCCCCAATGGACCAGAAGTAAAGTACTGAAGCTGTATGCAGACAGCACTTACCTTAAGTACTGGAAGAATGATTATGAAATCCCGCCGCATATTAGCCCTGAGGCTCCTGTTACCAATATTTCCTGGTACGCTGCTGAAGCTTATGCCAAAAGCGTGGGAAAAAGACTGCCGACCATTGATGAATGGGAATATGCAGCGCTGGCAGACCGCGTTTCAAAAAATGCATCCCGAAACCCGGCATTTACCGGTTTCATTTTAAAATCCTATCAGAAAACAGATAAAAACAAACAGCTGGTGAAGCGGTCCGAACCCAATTATTACGGCCTCTACGATATGTACGGAATGGTTTGGGAATGGACGTACGACTTCAATTCGGTGATGATGAGCGGTGAATCCCGGAAAGACAAGACCACCAACGAATCGCTGTTCTGCGCCGGAGCGGCAGTCACTTCATCCGATCTCAGAAACTATGCGGCATTTGTAAGATATGCCCTCAGAGGAAGCTTAAAAGCAGATTACTGCCTGAATAACCTGGGTTTCAGATGTGCTAAAAATACAGAAAATTAAACTTTATGAAAACCATACTATATGTTTTGCTGACCATGATCACTTTATCATGCAGCAAAAAAAACGAAGACATCAGTCCGGATTCTATTTATCATGTACAATCGGAATGGGAAAATCAGGATGGGAAGAAGATTACCTTTTCCGACCTTAAAGATAAGGTTTTGGTCACCTCGATGATCTTTACCTCCTGCAAAACGGCCTGCCCAAGGCTGAGTGCCGAGATGGCTAAAATTTCAAAACAGGTAGGAGACACGGATCCGGAAAACATTCAGTACGTGCTGATTTCCATTGATCCGAAAACCGATACGCCTGAAGTGATGAAAGCTTACCTCAAATCCCACAGATTCGATGACGGAAAATGGACCTTCATCCGCAGCGACGAAGCCGATACCCGAGAGCTTGCCAATATCATGGCGGTAAAATATAAAGAAATATCGCCGATCCAGTTTTCCCATTCCAACATCATCAGTGTGTACTCGAAAAAAGGAACCCTGGCTTTTCAAAAAGAAGGCCTCGATACAGACGATGTTGCTGTGGTCAATGAAATTAAAAAACAATTAGAATTATAATCCCTAAAGAATTAAAACAATGAAAAAGTTATTTGTAACAGCATTGCTGTTGTCACTCGCCATCACTTCCTGTTCAGAAAAAAAAGAATCCGTTGCTGACGAATCCGTTCCTGCCACCGAATCGAATATCATGATGGAAGAACCAAAGCGTAAAGATACTTCCGCCGTAGCTTCTACAGCCGCAGCCACCGGTCCGGAAGCAGAAATAGCAGAAGGAAAATCCCTTGTAGAAAGCACCGACTGCCTTTCCTGTCATAAGGTGGATGCTAAACTGGTTGGCCCGGCCTATCAGGATGTGGCCGCCAAGTACACCGATGCAGACGTCGACCATCTTGCCCAAAAGATTATTGACGGTGGCAAAGGCGTTTGGGGAGAGATCCCGATGACACCGCATGCCGGGCTCAGCAAAGAAAATGCACAGAAAATGGTAAAATATATTCTTTCCCTCAAAAAGTAAAAACCCCGTGTGATGACCCGCAGTTTATAAAAAGCTGCTGTCACCGTGGGACCTGCAGACACCCGGAACAACATTGTTTGGAATTAAATACAATTGCATTTTATTTAAAACAATGTTGTTTGTAACCAAATGCAATTTACATATTAATAAAACAAGGGTGTTTGTAACCAAATACAATTGCATTTTATTTAAAACATGGTTGTTTGTAACCAAATGCAATGGAAGGAAGCTTAAAACAACCTGGTTTCCGGCTAAACCGCAAATATCAAGAGGCTTTCCATTACAATACAATTCAGGAAGCCACAGGAATGATTCAGCAAAAAAAATTTAAAATAATAAAAGATAAAAAAGTATTTAATTATGAATGTACAGACCGATTTTATAGGAGACATCGTCGCTCAGGATTTCAGAACAGCGGCTATATTTAAAAATTACGGCATCGACTTCTGCTGCAAGGGCGGCAGAACCATCGAAGAAGCCTGCGAAAATAAAAAACTGAATGCAGATAAAATTTATGAAGAAATCGGAAACCTTCCGAAGAATGACGGGGCTGCCATCAATTTCAACAGCTGGCCCCTGGATTTACTCGCAGATTATGTAGAAAAGACCCATCATCGCTATGTGGAAGAAAAAACACCGGTGCTTCAGGCATTTCTCGATAAGCTTTGCAAAGTACACGGGGGAAGACATCCGGAGCTTTTTGAGATCCGGGATTTGTTTGAAGCTTCTGCCCGGGATCTTGGCGCGCACCTGAAAAAAGAAGAGCTGATGCTGTTCCCTTTCATTAAAAATATGGTGAAAGCACAAATTACAGGAAACGCTATCCAGCAGCCTCCTTTCGGAACCGTTGAAAACCCGGTGAATATGATGAAGCACGAACATACCGTAGAAGGGGAACGCCTGAGAAAGATCGCCGAGCTTACCGATGAGTACAATCCGCCGGCAGATGCCTGCAACACCTACAGGGTAACTTTCTCCATGCTTCAGGATTTTGAAAACGATTTGCATAAACACATCCACCTGGAAAACAATATCCTTTTCCCAAAAGCCATCCGACTGGAAAAAGAATTTTCAGAAGCTATTAATTAAATTAAAAAAATATGACACCTAAAAAATTATGGATCTGGCTTACAGCAGTAATCATCGGGTCTTTCGCAGTCCTTATTTTCTACGGCGTTGAGATCTACCGGAAAATTCCGCCTGTACCCGATAAAGTAGTGACCACCGACGGTATTACCGTCGCTACCGGACAGGACATTAAAGACGGACAGAACGTCTGGCAGTCGATCGGCGGACAGACCGTAGGAAGTATCTGGGGACACGGAGCCTACATCGCCCCGGACTGGAGTGCCGACTATCTTCACCGGGAATCGCTGCTCCTGCTGGACGAGCTTGCCAAAAAAGACGGGAAAATATATAAATACCTGCCGGATGACGAGCAGGCCCGGTACAAAGTGCTGCTCAAAAAAGAACTCCGTAAAAATACACTGGACGAAGCCACCAATACCATTGTCATTTCCCCGGAAAGAGCCAAAGTTCAGGCCGAACTGGCTGAATATTATGCTAAAATTTTTATGAATGCGCCGGAGATGAACCAGCTTCGGGATCAGTATGCCATTCCGAAAAATACGGTGAAAACTACGGAAAGAATGGCCAAGATGAATGCCTTCTTCTCATGGGCAGCCTGGGTTTGCATTACGGAAAGGCCGGGAGACAACGTAACGTATACCAACAACTGGCCTCATGACGAGATGATCGGTAATATTCCTCCGCCTTCGCTGCATTTATGGTCAGGGTTCAGTGTTTTAATGCTTCTGGGCTGTGTCGGGCTGCTGGTATTTTATCACGCCCGAAACAAAGAAGAAGAGATCAGTGAAATGCTTCCGCTGGAAGATCCGCTGAGAAATATGAAGCCGACGCCTTCGATGAAAGCGACTTTAAAATATATTTGGGTCGTGGCTCTGCTGATTCTCGTTCAGATGCTCGCCGGTGTGATTACCGCACACTATGGCGTGGAAGGAAGTGCCTTTTACGGAATTCCTCTGGATGAGGTTCTGCCACAATCGATTTCCCGAAGCTGGCACGTTCAGCTGGCCATTTTCTGGATTGCAACGTCGTGGCTGGCGACAGGATTGTACATTGCTCCTGCCGTTTCAGGATATGAACCGAAATATCAGGTTTTGGGAGTCAATATATTGTTCGGTGCTTTACTGATCGTCGTTTTCGGATCATTGGCAGGACAGTGGCTGGGCGTGATGCAGAAGCTGGGCTATGTAGATAATTTCCTTTGGGGCCATTCAGGGTATGAATATGTAGAACTGGGAAGAATCTGGCAGATCCTGCTGCTGGTAGGGTTGATTCTCTGGCTGGTATTAATGGTAAGAGCACTGCTTCCTGCGTTGAAGAAAAAAGGCGGCGACAGGCATTTATTATTGCTGTTCACGCTTTCAGCGGTGGCTATTGCCTTATTTTACGGAGCCGGATTAATGTATGGCAGACAGACGCACATGGCCATCGCAGAATACTGGAGATGGTGGGTCGTGCACCTTTGGGTAGAAGGATTCTTCGAAGTTTTTGCAACCGTAGTCGCAGCGTTCCTGTTTACCAGATTAGGATTGTTAAGGCTTAAATCGGCCACCCATGCGGTGTTGTTTTCCACCATTATCTTCCTGGCGGGTGGTATCCTGGGAACTTTCCATCACCTGTATTTCAGTGCGACGCCGACGGCGGTTTTGGCATTGGGAGCGACCTTCAGTGCGTTGGAAATTGTTCCGCTGGTACTGATTGGTTTTGAAGCCTGGCAGAATTACCAGATCAGCAAATCTACCAAATGGATCAAAGCGTATAAATGGCCGATCTACTGTTTTATCGCCATGTGCTTCTGGAATTTCCTCGGAGCCGGGATCTTTGGTTTTGCCATTAATCCTCCGATCGCTTTGTATTATATCCAGGGACTGAACACGACTGCTGTTCACGGTCATGCCGCCTTATTCGGGGTGTACGGAATTCTCGGAATCGGTTTGATGATGTTTGTCCTGAGAGGCTTATATCCCGACCGGCAATGGAATGATAAACTGATCGGTTGGGCGTTTTGGTTAACCAATATCGGATTGTTGGTGATGGTAACCATCAGCCTGCTGCCGATCGGAATCATGCAGTCGGTAGCGTCCATTAAAGAAGGATACTGGTACGCCCGTTCCGCGGAATTTATGCAGACGGATATGATGCATACCTTACGATGGCTGCGGGTTCCGGGTGATATTTTACTGGCGTTGGGAGAACTGCTGCTGGTGATTTTCATTATCGGATTAAAAACCGGATGGTCGTTAAAAGAAGAAAGATAACCATTGATTAACTATGAGAACTGTCATTCGTTTTTGTGAGGTAATGGCAGTTCTTTTTTCTAATTTTAATAAAGAAATACTATGAAAAGAAATGAAAATTTAGTCCCGCTTTCCAGA
Source organism: Chryseobacterium endophyticum (assembly GCF_056333165.1). Taxonomy (NCBI): domain Bacteria; kingdom Pseudomonadati; phylum Bacteroidota; class Flavobacteriia; order Flavobacteriales; family Weeksellaceae; genus Chryseobacterium; species Chryseobacterium endophyticum. The sequence goes on along the minus strand of NZ_JBWGXE010000008.1, from coordinate 120,780 downwards.
GAGCATCATTTCGGATTGCTTAGTGTGTGGAAGATCAGGCAGGGCGTTACTAAAGGAATCGCATATAAAAGAATCCTGAATTATGTTAATTATTTCTGGAAAGAAAGTCTCAGTCATCATTTTGAAACGGAAGATCATGTGCTTCCCGAAATAAAAAACAGCATACTTCAGAATCAGATGGAGAAGGAGCACAGTGAAATCAGAAAGCTGATCAGTCATATCAATTCATCGGAAGAAAAACAACTGCTGCTTGATTTTGCCAATGCGCTTCAGGATCATATACGTTTTGAGGAACGCGTGGTTTTCCCGGAGTATGAAGACAACCTTTCCGATGAGCAAATGAAGGAAATAGGCAAACTGCTGTCAGATTCCGATCATAAAGGGATCGATGACTATCCCGATGAATTCTGGAAATGATGATTCAATAGGCATATTTAAAGTTAAACCTTAAAAATTTAATTCAAATAAAATTTAAACCGATCAAAAAATAAGAAATGGAAAATACAGAGAAACAATTGGGAGAATATCTTTATCTGGCTATGGGCGACTGCAACGGGCATAAGGTAATTCTTGGCGTGGGATATACCCCGGAATATGCAGATAAAAAAGCAAAACAGTTTGAAGCCGCCGCCAAAGGAACCGTAAAATACATTGATATTTCTGTTTTAAAATCGGGAGACAAGACCAAGTGCGGGACTATTGACCGCATGGAGTAAATCTTTTGTTTAAATGAAATATCCCATGAAATATTTCGGATTCTGGCTGAAGCTGTGCCTGTTCAACTTTTTTATAGTGGCGGTTTTGGGGGTGGCAATGCGCTATAATATGGCGTTTTCAATTCCCGGGATCAACCATAAATTTATGCAGGAATCGCATTCTCATTTTGCTTTTTACGGTTGGGTGAGTGCGGCGATTTATCTTTTTGCGGTAAAATATTTAAATGAAAATGTGGACGGTGTCAGACTGTCCAAATACCAGTTTTTAATGATTTTCAACCAGATCGGTTCTTATGGAATGCTGGTGTCATTTCTCTACAAAGGGTATTTCTGGCTGTCGATTGTCTTTTCATCCATAGCCTTATTTTCGGGATTTGCCTACTTTATCTTTTTACTGATTGATACCAGGAGCAATAAAAATCCTGAGATCATCTGGCTGAAATCAGGCGCTTTTTTTGCCGTATTATCAGCCGCCGGAATTTTCGGACTGGCTTATTTCTCTTCTAAAAAAGATGAATTTGAGGTGCTTTTCAGAGCATCGACTTATTTTTATCTTCATTACCAGTACAACGGGTTTTTCCTGTTTTCCTGCATCGGTTTGTTTCTTATTTCACTACCACCACAGGGAATTACAATCCCTGCAAAATTGAACCGGAATCTTTTCTACCTGCTATTTGCCGGATGTTTTCTGGGGTACGGACTGTCAGTTTTGTGGATAGACATGAACCGTTTTTTATACATTTTCATGCTTCTGATTTCTGTTATCCAGCTATTGGGTGCCGTTAAACTTTTGGTATGGATCAGAAGAAGTAAAATATTCACCCATAAAAATTCGATAGAAAGATGGCTTGCCGGTGCTTTTGGATTTGCTTTTTTAGCAAAGTTCATGCTGCAGGGTTTGTCGGTAATTCCGGCATTGGGAACATTGGCTTTCAGCAATATCAACGTTGTGATTGCTTACCTGCATCTGGTTTTATTGATGGGAATCAGTCTTTTCCTGGTCTGGAAAATAGTTCAGTTGCCTATTATTCAAAAAACGGAAATACTGAAAATTAGTGTCATAACATTGATTTCTGGAATTGTTTTGAATGAATTATTACTGGCCGCATCCGGAATTTTTTCGGTAGTATTTATTCCCTTTTTAAGCTTAAAGTATGGTTTGCTTTTCGCTTCGGTGATGATTATGGTGTCGGTTTTGGTCTTCTTGAAATCGATAAGTATCAGTAATCATTAGATTTCCGTCATTTTCAGCACAGATCCAAGGTCTTTTAAGTCTTTAATTTTATACTGAAACATAATCAGCACCTTTTCTTTGATCGCTAAAGCAAGATGATGTATCGGACACGGATTTTCCCCGTTGCATTGTTTTAAACCCAAAAGGCAGGACGTTAAAACCTCTTTTCCTTCAAAATTTTCGTAGATATCTTTGATCGTTAAATTTTCAAATTGCTCATCGTTGAGATAAAATCCCCCGCCTTTTCCTTTCCCGGAAGAAATAAGCTGTTTTTTGGTAAGCTGCTGAAGGATTTTCGAAGTGAAATGAGTGGGCGTACTGATCTGCTCGGAAATATCGATAATTCCTATTTTTCTTTTTTCATTGGCCAGTACAATGCAGGCTTTGATGGCATATTGACAGGTATTCGAAAATATCAGCATGGATTTCTAGGGTTTTGCTAAATATTGGGATCAGTTTTTCAATTGAGAATGTAAAAATACAAATCCTGTGCGAACTACCTGCTTTAAGGCTGGATTATTTCAGTCTGAAATTCGGGGCAATTTTAAGGGAAATCCAGGTCCAGGTCTGCAGTTTTTTCGGATCCGGAACATTTTTAAGGAATTTCATGCTTTCCCCGGCAAACATTAATGAATGGCCGAGGTTGGCCGTAATCAGTTTTCCTAATTTTTGGGTGAAAACCAGGTCGAGTTCACTTCCGAGATAGGAAGAATATGAGTTTCCTGAAGCATTGAAACCCAATTTTCCGTTGGAGGTAAACGCGTGAATATTCGTTTGCAGAGAAGAATCTGAATTGATTTTCAGGTTTGATTTCAGATAATAATCATTCAGCCCGAAACTGTTGAAATGGCTGGTTCCGGAATAAAAATAATCCATAAACCCATTGAATACATGATTGGTCCCATATAGCGGACTGAAAGCGTTGTTTCTTCCTGAACCGGTGTCAAAACTATTTCCGGAAAGCCATTCTGTACCGGCGATTACATTAAATTTCGGATGAATAAGAAAATCCGAATTAATGGAAAACTGATACGCCAATTTACGCTGTGCAAGCGTATTTTTCCCGGTCTGATAATAAGCCGAACCAAAAAATCCGAAACGTTCGAAATATTTTTTAGCATTAATGCCCATCGTCAACATATCATAATGCGTTCCCGACGGGTTTTGCAGGACATTGTTCATGACAATGGCAGAAAACTGGAATTTTTTGTTTCCGGCATACTGATAGTGCACCACCTGGAATGACTTTGTGATTTCTCCTCCGTCTGCAATCGTATATATTTCTTTTTCAGAAAGATCGTTGGTGTCATTATCATCGTTATTATAAGTGATAACTGCTTCGATTTTATTTTTTTTGTTTATCCTTAAAATACCTTTCAGAGCATCAAAACTTCTTCCCTGCATAGCCCAATCCAATGCACCGATCAGGCGTTCGTTATCATAAGAAAGGATTTGTCTTCCCAGTTTCATCGCAAATCGGTCTGAGAAATGATAGGCTGCCCAGGCTTCATTCAGCGTAAAGTTCTGATTTTTTGCCGCGGTGGAATTAGTTTCTCCCCAGGTTCTCACATCCTGTGCGCTGACGTATACTTCAAGACTTTTATAATAATAGTCAACTACGAATCGGGCGCGGGAAATCACCGTAGTTTCAGCCGATTTTCCTTTAGGAATTAAAGTTTTAACGCCATTGTCAAGTTCGCCTCTTGTGCGGAGGTCAAAATTCATTTTCAGACTGTCGACCTGGGCCATCATCAGACCGGATGTGAGCGTTAAAAATACGGTTGCAATTTTGTATTTGAGCATTTTAAGGATTTTCAGCGGTTATTTTATACGTTCTGTGACAGGCAACACAATTGTTCAGAAGTTCATTCATTTTGATCTGGGTTTGCTGGCGGTCGTATTTTTCTTTGGCCATTTTAGCCATTTCATCAAAAAGTTTGTGCGTTCCGAAACCCATCTGTTTGAATTCAAACGGAAGCGATCTCACAAGTCCTTTCGGAACCGTATTAACTTTACACGTTCCGGATTGCCAGCCGACACTGGCGATAAGTCCGGGATCATTTTTAGCGATTCCTTCATTAATTTTCTGAACACTTTCCAGGAATCCCCGCATTTCTGACATGACAAATTCACGGTTTTCGCGGCTCATTTTGATTTCGGACCGGCCGTCTTTTTTTATCAGAACTTTTTCGCCCTGGTAGAAGAATTTGTAGATCAGTATTCCATTGATCAGAAGCGATAATGTAAGCAGAAGAGCGGTTAGTATTCTTTTCATTTCGTATAATTTCGGTTATGCAGAGCAAAGATATTTAAAATAAGATATTTTTGTCTTATTTTAGATTGCTTTTATGATTTAGTGGTTATAAATCATATTTTTGCCGGATAACGTGGGCGAAATAAAAAGCAATTAAAAACTGGTTTTTGGACATTTTAAATAAAAACTTATCTATCATCAATTGAATTTGGTTTTTTTATCAATAGCTTTGGTAAGCTTAAAAATCAAAAAAATTTAAAATGAAAATTTACCTGTTCGTAAGCTTATACGCAGTTTCAGCACTGTTGTTTTTTAATATTATCCCTGGAAAAAACGCAGATAATACCGTTACAAAAATATCTTTTGCTGTAAAGAATCATAAGATTATTGAGGATTTTGCCAGTTTAGAGGGAAGCTGGAAGGGAAATTTAACTTATCTTGATTATGAATCCGGGAAACCTTACACCATGTTGGCAGATGTTGAGATCAGGAGAATTGATCACACCAATAAGTTTCTTTTAATCAATACTTATCCGAAAGAGAGGAGTGCAAATTCTAAGGATACCATTAGTATTTCCGAAGACGAACAATCTATTAATGACGAAAAAGTAATATCCCGAACAGAAATCCCCGAAAATAAAGTACAGATCATCACTGAAAAGATGGGCAATGATGGCAATGATAAAAAAGATGCAGTCATCAGAAAGACCTACATCATAGGAACATCTTTTTTTTCAATACAAAAAGATGTCCGTTTTACAGAAGGAGACCAATGGATCAAGAGGCATGAATATATTTACTTTAAAAATAAATAGTTTAAGAGTAAACGGGTCACCATCAAAACTTTAATTCACAGTTCAGTATCATGCTGAACTTTTTTTATTTTAAAAAAGATCGTTTCCCGTCTCCTGAACAGACTTTAGCAAACATTTTGTATACACAGCATGGTTGATTGTTTTTGCGGCTGTACAACTTATTTTTTCATATTGATTACAATCATAATCATTGATTTTTAAATGAATTAAATTGTATTGTCAAGTTAAAACCCTATCGCATAAAACAATTCTACACCAAAATTATTTAAGGAATATATTTTGAGAAAAGTTTATTCCTTAGATATGAATATAAACATCACCAATAAAAAAGTATTAATGATTTTAAAGCATTCAAAAATCGGAGTGAGCTCTGAAGAGCTCTCCGTACGATCTCTCATACATTTTATCATAGAATTGCAGAATCTTTTCGACTATATAGGGAATCATCTTTTAACGATCAATGAAACGATTTCACTGGCAGAAAGTGTGACATCCGGGTTTCTGCAGTTTTCATTTTCGCAGATGAAGGAAGCTTCAAATTTTTACAAGGGCGGCATCACAGCGTACACGCTGGAGGAGAAAGTTGACCTGCTTCACATCGACGAAGGTAAGGCGGCGGCCTGCGATTGCGTATCTCCGGAAATAGCGGAAACCATGGCGCTGAATGTCGCAGAAATATTCAAAACCGACTGGTCGATAGGCGTAACGGGATATGCGACTCCCGTTCCGGAATCCAGGCAGAAGCTTTATGCTCACTTTGCAATAGTGTATAAAGGAAAAGTTATTCTTTCGGAAAAACTGGATCTTCATTCCAGGACAAGGCAGGTGAACGCCCAGCTGTATTATACCGAGTTTATCTTGGGATGTCTTAAGCTTGAGCTTGATAAGCAGGCAGAGATCATAGCCGAATCAATCTCAAAAGACGTATAAAATGAAAATAAAAACGAGACAACATGACACCGGTCATAAAGCGGAATCTGTAGATCACCTACCTTTGATCTATCTATACACTTCATTTTTGCAGTCATTTCTTATAAGCTCCTCAATTTCTGAGGGGCTTTTTAGATTAAATAATAATAAGCTTGCGGGCAGGCAGGTGCTTACAATTTAGATACCTGCTTTTTCCGGAATATCTGCCTGCTCTTTGATAGTCACATAAATTTTTATTAGTTTTAACGCTGAAAACTGCTAATCTCTTGAATGTGATATAATTCTAAAACTTTATAAAAAACTATTATTTTAGCATTTTTCTGATTATATTTAACATTATATAAGAAATTAGTTATTAATATGAATCAATATCCAATTCCCGGTAACGAAGAAGGAAGACTGAAAAAGTTAGAAATCTTCGATCTTTTAAACTTAGGTAAAGATCCTCAATTGGATGTTTTTGCAGAGACGGCATGTCTCATAAGCGAGTGTCCTACCGCCCTTATTGCTATTATGGAGCGTGACCGGCAGGTGATGCAAAGCTGCATCGGAATTTCCATCGACGCTGTAGATCGTACCAGTACATTGTGTCAGTATACGATCGAAAGTGGGGATGCTGTTGTCATCAACGACACGCTTCTCGATGAGCGGTCTGCACATAATCCGATGATCCTGGAGGGCGGGATAAGATTTTACGCCGGTGTACCGCTTATCGATGACGAAGGATTTGCGTTGGGAACCATCTGTGTAATTGACTTTAAACCCAAAACCATAAGCGATGAGCAGATTGCTGCACTCAAAAAACTGGGCGAAGTTATTACAAAAATCCTGCTGAGCGGCAGACAAACGATCAATGCAGAATATTTTCAGCAGACTTTCAATATTTCGAATAACCTGATCTGTGTTCTGGATAACCGTTTCATGTTCAAAGACGTTAATCCCGCTTTTGAGAAAGTATTCGGGACCGCCAAAGATAAAATTGTTGAAACCAATTTCTTTACCCTTGTCGGAGAACAGGAACAGCAGGCAGAAATTGAAGACTTTCCGGATGCCGGGAAAGAACTTTCTTTCACCACTTCTACTAAAATTAACGACGGAAGTTCTGTAATTGTTGAGTGGCTTCTAAGACAGAATCAGAAGAATTCCGAAATTTTCTGCTTCGGAATTAATATTACCCGGCAGATTGAAGAAAAACAGCTGTTGGAAAGTTCCGAAAGACGTTTCCGAAGCTTTTTTGAAAATGCGATCGGACTCATGAGCATGCACGATATGGAGGGAAACATTCTGGCAGTCAATGAAAAAGGCCGGGAGATCCTGCATTATTCGGCAGAGGAAGTGAAAGATCTCAACCTCAGGGATCTTGTCCCTGAAAAGAACTGGCTGCTTCTGAAACAATATCTAGAAAGGATCAACCAGAATAAAGAAGACGTCGGAACGATGATCCTGAAAACCAAAGACGGTGAAGAACTGATCTGGATGTATCATAATCTCGTTGAAACCGATGAGGAAGGAAAACCTTATGTGGTAAGTACCGCTCTGAACGTCACCGAAAGGATGATGCTGGAGAAAGATCTCATTCATACCAAAAAAATGCTTGAGCAAACCAGCTCTGTGGCCCAGGTCGGAGGATGGGAAGTAAATATGAAGACCGGAAGCGTTTTCTGGTCGCAGAGTACCAAAGAAATTCACAGGATCAAAAACAATTTTCAGCCTACTTTCGAAAATGCCATCGGGTTCTACATACAGGAAAGCCGTGAAAGAATGGAATATCATTTCAACAGGGCGGTCACCGAAGAAGTGTCTTTCGATGACGAATTCCAGCTGGTCCGCAATGACGGCGTAAAAATCTGGGTAAGGGTAAAAGGGATTCCTGAATTTGAAGATGGCGTTTGCAAAAGGGTATTCGGAATCATCCAGGATATTGATGCCTTCAAAAGGATGTATCTTGAAGTGACGAAAAAAGAAGCTATGATGCAGTCTTTCGTAACCTATGTTCCGGTTGCTGTAGCCATGTTTGATAAAGACCTGAACTACCTTTCTGTCAGCAGCAGCTGGAGGGATGAATTCCAGATGAATGATGTCGATCTTATCGGGAACAATCTTTTTGTAATTTCCCCCAATGTTCCGGAAGAAAGAAAAGAAATATACCGCAATGCACTGCAGGGAAAAACATACATCAACGAAGATTTTGTGATCAGTTTTGAGGGCAGGGAACTCCAGCATTACAATCTTAAAGTAGGTCCATGGTATCTTAAAGATGATGAAATAGGAGGGATCATAGTATCCGTACAGAATATTACAAATGCCGTACAGGTCAATGAGGAATTGAAAAATGCCAAAGAAATGGCGGAAATCGCAAGTAAGGCAAAGTCTGAATTCCTGGCCAATATGAGTCATGAGATCCGTACGCCTCTTAATGGGGTCATCGGGTTTTCCGATCTTTTGCTGAGAACCCCTCTCAATGAGATCCAGACACAATATCTCAATTACATCAATGAATCCGGTGAAAATCTCCTGAATATTATCAATGATATCCTTGATTTTTCTAAAATAGAATCCGGGAAACTGGAGCTTCTGATTGAAAAGAGTGATGTCTACGACATGGTAGGGCAGGTCATCAATGTGATTCTTTATCAGTCTCAGAAAAAAAATATAGAACTTCTTTTGAATATTGAGCCCGGTCTTCCCCAGACTTTATTGCTGGACGAATCCAGGTTAAAGCAGATTCTGATCAATCTCCTCGGAAACGCCGTTAAGTTCACCGAACAGGGCGAAATCGAACTGAAGGTTGAAAAATTGAATATTGACGATAAAAACATTACCCTCAGGTTTTCAGTAAGAGACACCGGTATCGGTATTCCGGTAGAAAAACAGAAGTATATTTTTGATGCCTTTACTCAGGAAAACAGTTCGATCAGTAAACGCTACGGCGGTACCGGCCTCGGACTTACCATCTCCAATAATATCCTGAGATACATGGGAAGCCATCTTTCCCTGATCAGCGCCCCGGAAAAAGGATCCGTGTTCTTCTTTGATCTTGAAGTGCCTTTTGAGATGACCCAATATGTGGATGAAGAGGATATTACCGTGAAAAAAGCCCTCGTGGTAGATGATAATGAGGCCAACAGGATTATTCTGCAGCACATGCTCGCTTATAAAAATATTGAATCCACGCTTGCGGCTAATGGGATGGAGGCTCTCCAGATCCTGCTGAAAGGGGAACATTTTGACGTCATCCTGATGGATTACCACATGCCGGTCATTTCCGGATTGGAAACCATAGATAAAATTAGGGAACTTTTTAACCAGAGAAAAGAAATTTCTCCTTTGGTAGTTCTTCACACTTCTTCCGAAGAGCATGATGTCATCAACTCGTTTCGCAAAGAAGATAATTCTTATTTCCTCCTGAAGCCGATCAAATCCGACGAGTTGTACAAAACGCTCAGACGTGTGGCGCACAGCAATGTGATCGAAATAACCGATCAGGAATCATCGGACAAAGATCCGTATTCATTTATCACAGAGCTTGAAGTTCTGCTGGTAGACGATAATCCTGTCAATATGGTGCTCAATAACAAAATGATGAAGTCCCTTGTTCCCGATGCCCGTTTTACCGAAGCGGTAAACGGCCTGGAAGCTCTGGAAGCCTGCAAAATAAAAAAGTTTTCCCTGATTCTGATGGATGTACAAATGCCTGTCATGAACGGTATGGATGCTACCCGGCAGATCCGTATGCTGCCCGAATATGCCAATGTCCCGATCATCGGTGTGACTGCCGGAAATGTGGTGGGTGAAAAAGAAAGATGCCTGGAATCAGGGATGAATGATTTTCTGCCAAAACCTCTCAGACAGGCTGATCTGATGGAAATGCTCAAAAAATACATTACAATAAATGACGAGAATAGCGATGGGATAGTCCAGGAAAAAACGGATCCGGGAAAGTACATCAAATTTGAGGTGCTCAATGAAAACATCGGAGATGACGATGAAGATTTTAAAAAAATGTTTTTAAACCTGGTCGTTCAGGAGCTTACCCATGCTGAAAAGAATATTGAAAAGGCCGCTGCTGAAAAGAATATAACTGAGGCTAAAATAATTCTTCATAAACTTAAAGGAACCTCCGGAACAGCGGGTCTTTTCAGACTTTCGGAATGTGCCCTGAACTGGGAAATGAAAGCTGACGGGACGATGGATTTTGAAGCCATGAACAGGGAAATAAAAGAAGAAATAACAATAGGATTAGATATCATAAAAAGTTTAATAAAATAAAAATCAAAGCTATGTTAATTTTGATCGCAGAAGATGATGAATTGATTCTTAAAACAATAGAACATAAACTCCTTAAGGAAGGGCATGAAGTGATCCTTACCCGCAACGGCAAAGAAGCCATCGAGACCATACAGGAAAAAGAGGTAGATCTTGCCATTACCGATATTATGATGCCTTTCGCATCGGGAATAGAGATTCTTTCGGCAATACAGGGCATGGGAAAAAATATACCGGTGATCATGCTTTCCAGTATGGGACAGGAAGAAGTAGTGCTGAATGCTTTTGACCTCGGGGCTGCAGACTTTATCGTAAAACCGTTCAGTCCCAGCGAGTTGATGCTGAGGGTTAAAAGATTTTTATCAAAATAAAACAGAATGCTCGTTACATCAGTCCATTTTCTTTTTGTCATTTTTATCATCATGCTTTCTCTGGTGGTCTTACTGGCCATCATTGTGCTCATTTATAATGTTATAGAGTATAATCAATCTGCACGGGAAGCCGGCTGGTCGGAAATCATCAATAAAAAAATATCTGATGTTATCGTTTATGGAGAAGATGAGCTGGCCGAAGATGCTCATTTTAATACATTGGCCGGCAATTCTGCATTCCGCAATTTGTTTCTGAAGAAGCTTGTGGATTCCGAAAAAAAGTTTTCCGGAGCGGCAAAGAACAGAATAAAAGGTCTTTTTAAAGAATATCACCTGCGGAAAGAAGCCGAGAAAAAACTCAGCCAGAAAAAGAATCACCTTATTGCCAGAGGCATACATGAACTTACCGTCATGGATGTTGAGGAAGCGGTTCCGCAAATTTCTACTTTCCTGTCACATCCTTCGGTTCGGGTGTATCAGGAGGCGCAATATGCGATGGTTAGGTTTAATGGTTTTGAAGGATTGCAGTTCCTGGATAGTTTTACCTCTAAAATTTCAGAATGGCAGCAGCTCAGGCTTCTTCTGTCGATCTCCTCCTTACCGCCGGATTCGGAAGCCACCATCGGCAAATGGCTGGAAAGCCCGAATGAAACAACCGTTATTTTCACGCTTAAGCTCATCAAAAAATTCCAGCTGCTGTCTTTTTATTCAAAAGTCTTTGAATTGCTTGGGGAAGCACCGCTTGAAGTGAGAATAAAATCGGTGCAGGCCATTATGTCACTGGAAAATCCCCAGATGGTCGAAGATCTTTCAAAAGTATATTACGATCAGCCCGACGAGGTTCGTATTGAAATCCTTAGGGTGATCAGAATCTCGAAAGATCAGTGCTGTACAGATCTGCTTAAACAGGAACTTTCGGAAGAAGGGGCGGCTTCAGGAATCAAAGTGAACGCTGCACAGGCTCTTTTCACATTGGGTCATGGAGAATATTTATCGGAAATCGCAGCAAAAGAAGAGGCTCCGGAAGAATTAGTTCAAATCATCAAATACGCATTACAGGAAAAAGTATGTTAGAGTTTTCACACGTTATATATGACATTGTTATTTGGCTGTATCTGCTGTACGGATCGGCGGTGGCCATTATTTATACCTGGGTCGGGATTTATGCCTTTGGTGCTGTTTTGCGCTACAAAAAAGAAAATGTCTTTACCGATTACAATATTATTGCCGCCAATCCGAACGCGCCGGTTTTCAGTCTTCTTGCGCCGGCCTATAATGAGGGAATGACGATTGTCGAAAACGTAAGATCTTTACTATCTCTTTACTACCATAATCTGGAAATTATCATCATCAATGACGGAAGTAAGGACGATTCTATGCAGAAACTCATTGAAGCGTATGACCTCGAATGTGTATCGTACTTTGTACAGGGAAAAATAGAAACCAATAAAATAAAAGGAATCTACAAAAGCAGGAATCAGGCTTTCAGAAAACTTATTGTGGTCGATAAGGAAAACGGAGGTAAAGCAGATGCCCTGAATGTGGGGATCAATGTTTCCTCGGGAGAATATCTGGTGTGCATTGATGTAGACTGTATCCTTGAGCAGGATGCCATTCTGAAACTGGCAAAGCCTTTTCTGGAGCAGACCGACAAAAAAATCATTGCCTGCGGAGGCGTGATCCGTCTTGCCAACAACTGTGTTATTGAAGATGGAAAAGTAGTCAGCGTCAATATGCCTAAAACCGTATTGGGAAGAACACAGGCGTTAGAATACATCCGCGCATTTGTACTTGGGAGAATGGCCTGGTCCCGTGCTTCGGGATTAATTTTGATATCCGGGGCTTTTGGGGTTTTTGACCGGAAGATCGTTCTCGACTGCGGAGGGTACGATAAAAATACCGTGGGAGAAGACATGGAACTGGTGGTGCGCATGAGAAAATATATGGAAGAGCGCAATGAGCCTTACGAGGTGCTTACCATCCCGGATCCGCTGTGCTGGACTGAAGTTCCGGAAACAAAAGACATTCTGAAAAAACAGCGAAACCGATGGATGCGCGGAACGATAGAGACCCTTTGGAAACACCGTAAAATGATGTTCAACCCAAAATACAGAAAACTGGGTATGGTAAGCCTACCATACTGGTTCTTCTTTGAGTTTCTGGGACCGCTCGTAGAATTTTCGGGATATATTGTTTTTATCATTTTTTTACTTTTAGGCATTATCAACTGGCCTTTCTTTTTCATTCTCTTTGCACTGGTGCTCTCTACCGGCTTCCTCTACTCCGTGTATGGAATTTTGGTAGACATGGTCAGCCACCAGGTGTACAGCAAAAGAAAAGACTTCTTTACCCTTATAGGAACAGCCTTTTCAGAACCTTTCTACTTTCACCCGATCGTAGTGAGAGCAGGTGTTAACGGATTTATCGATTACTTTAAAAAATCACATGGCTGGGGAGAAATGACCAGGCAGGGGTTCAGTCAGAATACTAAAAATTTACCTTTAAAAGAAAGGATATGGGCTATTCTTAAAATCGGCCTCCGGAAATGGGGAATCGTCGCAGCGACCTTCACTGTCCTGTTTTTCATGGGTGTGGCGGCTGAATGGCTTTGGTACAGGTATATGTTTACAAAAATAGATACTTCTAAAGTTGTGGGTTCACTGTTTACCGATAATATCCTGTTTGCATTCGAACTTATATTCGGGCTTGGGGTGATTTATCTTGTCATTAATTTTATAAAAGAAGGATGGGCAAGAATCCTTGCGGTGGTCGCATGCGGGTTTGTTGTCGTTTTACAGTATATTTTATTCCTGTATTTTTCCGAGACGGGAAATTTACTGGGCGCCGATCTTATTTATTACAGCAAAGAAGAAATGAAGCAGATTCTCCAGGCAAGCGGAATGCTTAATCTGAAGAATTATGCGCTGATGGCGATTTTGTTGGCAGTGTCCTTCATTCCTTTGTGGATGGCAGGAAGATCTGCTTTTAAATCTATTTATCCGGGAGTTGCTTTTTTGTCATTGGGACTTATCGCATTCTTTATTCCTGCGGATGCCCTGCAATCCAAAATGCTGGACAGTGCAGACGAGTTCAGCCAGAACGCCGCAAAAAGTAAGTGGGCTTATTTCTTTAAAGCCAATGAAGATAACTTTATCAGTGATCACCCTGAACTCGCAGAATTGATAAACGGGGATGAAGATCAGGCATCAGACGTTAAAATGCTAGATCAGGCATTTCCTTTCTGGAGAAAAGAAGATACACCGGATTTTCTGGGACCGTATATGAATAAATCTGAAGAAGTTCCCAACCTGGTTTTTGTCGTTCTCGAAGGTTTCGGCCATGCCTATACTTCCCCGAAAGGATACATCGGTAATTTTACGCCTTTCCTGGATTCTCTTAAGCACAAGAGTCTTTACTGGCAGAACGGCCTGAGCTCGGCGGGAAGAACTTTTGCCGCCCTGCCTTCGCTTACAGGTTCTTTACCATTTGGCAAAAACGGATTCCTGGAAATTGAAAAAACACCGGATCATTTTAATTTATTTAATATTCTCCAGTCAAACGGCTTCGAAACAGGGTTTTATTACGGTGGGCATCTGTCTTTTGACCGGTACAGAGAATATCTGGACTACAGTAAAGTGAATAATATCGTCGACATCGCCTCTTATGAAAGTTCTTACCGTAAGCTTCCTGCCAGCAGCAGCGGCGACAGCTGGGGGTATGAAGACCAGGCAGTTTTCAGCAAAGTGCTGGCTTCCCAGAAGGTACAGGCCAAACCGTACTTTAATATGGTCCTTACACTTTCTACGCACAATCCTTTTCTGATCAATAATAAAGCATACTACGAAAAAATATACAATGACAGGATGAAATCCAATATCTTGAACGCCGATCAGAGAAAATGGGCCGGACAGTACAAGGATCAGCTGATCTCCATGCTTAATGCCGATGATGCTTTAAAACATTTTATGGAAAGCTACCGCAAAAGACCGGATTTCGGCAAAACCATCTTCTTTATCACTGGAGATCACAGTATGCCGGAAATCCTGATTCAGGCTAAAATAGACCGTTTCCACGTACCGATGATGATCTATTCACCTTTGCTGAAAGCGCCAAAAACATTCCAGAAAACGGTGAGCCATTTTGATGTTGCTCCGTCTATTCTTGCCTATTACCGAAAAAATTATAACCTGCGCACGCCGTCTACCGTTACGTGGGTCGGGAAAGGCTTTACCCCGGATTCGGATATTCACAAAGGAGACTATCCGATCATGCAGAGCAAGAGTCTTCTTACCGATTTTGTTTCGGATAAATATTATGTGCATGACGGAAAGCTTTTCATTCTCAATAACCTTGAGGAAGACAGCTATGACGATGCCCAGATCTCAAAAAAGATAAACGGACGATTTGATCAGTTTAAAAAAATGAATTCCAGGTTTTATCAGACCCAGAAGCTGGTACCCGATTCCGTGTACAGCAACTTTATGAAAAAAGGAGGGAAATAATTAAATTTCAGGCTAATAAGTCCTTATGTTAATTAATAATTTGATTTAAATAGGTTCAATATCCATATTTTAAAAGCTATGAAAAAGGCAGTTATAATATAAAAAGTATTGAATCTTTTTAAAAAAGATAAGATTAGTATAAAATAACAACAGGCTGTACAAACTTTTGGGCAGCCTCGTCAATATTTAAAATCATTTTTATGAAAAATTTATTTTTAGCTGTATTTATCTTTCTTTCATGCTTTATAAATTCTCAACAGATTCACGTGAGATATGTGAAGGTTTTATCATCATTTACAACGACACATGAGGATTTATTTATAAAGAACAGTCAAATATTGTCTATTCAGGATTCAATCATTATCAATAATAAACTAACAGGTGATTGGACGATGGCAATTAATTTAGACAATGGTAAAAAACCATCAAAGGAATATTTTGTGTCTGACTTAAATGAGGATCGTGATAAGAATTTCTTTTTCACATCCTCAATAGATGGGAGAGGCTTTTTTATTTATGATAAAGTGCCAAAAATTAATTGGATTATTGACGAAAAACAAACAAAGAAAATTGCGGGATAGGAATGTACCAAAGCCACAGGTGTTTTCAGGGGAACGAGTATCACTGCTTACTTTGCAAAAAAACTACCATATTCAGCAGGTCCCTTTAAATTTTATGGACTTCCTGGCTTAATATTAGAGATAAAACCCGATAATATGGATCATGAAATATGGAAAGCCGAATCAGTGAATATAAATGATAAAACAAATGTAGCTTATAAGCCTCAATTTTTAAATAAAGATAAAATAAGTTTAAAAGACTATGTTGCAGCTAAAGAGGAAAGGATGAATAAGATTTTCGCAAAAGTTACAAACAGTCTTCCTGCTAATGCCAAAGGAAATGTCAAAAACAGTCAAAGATTCACCGTCGAGCAAAAATATGAATGGGAATAAAACTTAAACATTTAAAAATAACGAATCCGTCTCACAACTGAGGCGGATTCGTTATTTTTATGATGAAAATTTAAATTAAATAAATTAAAACTTCCGGGTATAACCTAAAGTGATGTCAAACTGATTCCCTTTCTCGTTGGGACGGTATTCCTGGTTGAAATACATGGTGCCGACCGAGAAAAGATTCTTCTTGATTGAAAAGTTATATTCGGCGCCTACTTTAAAGGTTTTCAGTTTAAAGGTTTCGTTCTCCAGAAGGTTATTGCGCGATTCCTCAGGGCTGATCCCCGTTCCGATCTGGAAGGCAAAATAATCCTGTGCGCTTTTTGTGTAATACCTTACCGTTCCGGTGTAAGAATGTGAAATATTCTTGTTGTCGGGAGTAATATAAGTCCTGATGTTGAACCAGAAGTTCTTGTAGTATTTTCCGACAGAAGCCGTATACATCCAGATATTATTGCTGAAATACAGCTGCCTGTATCCGATCTCCGCCTCAAAGCTGTGCGGCAGGTTGGCGTTTACTGAAACTCCTGTCCGGTACTTCGGGAAAATGCCGACATCATTAGAATAGGCTGCCCCGAAATACAGGTAAAACATTTTAGACAATCTCGGGTAGGCTTCAAGCTCAATCTGTGTCCCGTTTTCGGCAAATTTATTGGCATAGTTTCCTCGTAGAATGACAGAACCGATAGGGGTTACTCTTTTGTACCCAACGCTTACAATGTGCCAGTCATCTGAAAATTGTTTATCAAAATGGGAGTAATTGTATGTGACGCTGATGGCGTTTTTAGCGGCAAGGTCATTGATCTTTACGGCAAGGCTGATGGCTTCCGTATTTTTCGGATTGATGGCGAGCAGACTTTTGATGGCTTCTTCAGATTCCTTATACTTTTGGTCTGAGTAATAGGCTCTTGCTTTCAACAGCCACAAAGCTTCCGATTGCGGATGATAGGTAAGGCCTTTATCTGTGATTTCAACCGCTTTTGCATTGTTATAATTCCAATATTCCAGTGAGGCATAGGCTATAAAATAATCTTCATCGCGCACGTCTCTTTTTCCCAGATCTTCAAAAACGGCTCTTGCAGCTTCTATACCTTTATTCCAAGTATATACTCGGCCCAGGAATACGGAAATATCAGTATAATTCGGGGATTTCTGTAATGCCTGTTTGGCAAGCTCAATTGATTTGGTATAGTCTTTTTCGTCAAATGCTGCGGTTCTTGCTTTCACAAAAAGCTCATCAGACGAAAGATCCTGCTGGCTGTATGCGTTAAATGGGAGCAATAAAAGTAATAAAAATCCTAAATGTTTTTTCATGAATTGATGTTTATGCCTATTTTTATTGATGAATTATCTTAAGGCAAATATATTGAACTTTTTGTATCTATAAAGACTTATGGGTATATAAAGTAAAGTTTTTAGCCTTAAAATATTAAATAGGAAACTGTCATAATTAAATAATATCATTAAATAGTGAATTGATCGTGTGTTCATCATCATTAAATATTTTCCTGATTTTTTTAAAAAGGGTATGATTTTCGGAGACTGAATGATACTGATCCGCCGAATGATTTCCTATGAAAAAAATACTGCTCACCGGGGCCACCGGATATATTGGCAAAAGAATGATAAGTGTGATTGCTGCACAGGGATACAAGGTTGTCTGTTGCTGCAGGGATGCAAGCCGCTTTTCAAGAAGTATAGACATCGACGAGTCTCTGATAGAAGTCGTGGAAGTAGACTTTCTAAAGCCGGAAACCCTGCAGAATATTCCGAAAGATATTTCAGGGGCCTATTACCTGATGCATTCGATGAGCAATTCAAGCGATTACGAAGATTCTGAAAAAAAATGTGCAGAAAATTTTGCCGGTTTTATTGAAACGACAGACTGTCAGCATATTGTGTATTTATCAGGCCTGGTCAATGAAAAGGAACTGTCAAAACACCTGGGTTCCCGTTTTCAGGTAGAAAAGATTTTAATGAAATCTACCGTGCCTGCGACGGTTTTAAGGGCCGGAATTATTATAGGATCGGGGAGTGCTTCCTTTGAAATCATCCGCGACCTAGTCGAAAAACTTCCAGTAATGGTGGCTCCAAGATGGCTCGATACCAAATGCCAGCCTATCGGGATCGCCAATGTTCTGGATTTCCTGATCTTTGTCCTTTTTAAAGAAGAAAGCTACGACAAAAGCTTCGACATCGGGTGTGACGATGTTCTCACGTACAAAGATATGCTTATGGAATTTGCCAGGATTAGAAAGCTGAAAAGAAAAATTTTCACCTTACCGGTTATGACGCCTAGGCTTTCTTCTTACTGGCTTTATTTTATTACTTCAACTTCCTACAATCTGGCAACGGCACTGGTCGGAAGCATGAAAATAGAAGTAATCTGCCGCCCGGAAAGTCTCGCCGAAATAAAACGCATTACAGGAATACATCCTTTTTCTTATGAGACCGCGTTAAGAAGAACTTTAGCCAAGATCCAGGCCAATGAAATTGTTTCCAGCTGGAAAGACAGCTTTATCAGCAGCCGCAGGGATACCAGCCTTAAGGATTTCATGGAAGTCCCTCATTACGGTTGTTTTACCGACCTGAGGAGCGCTCCTTATGACGACCGCGAAAAATGTATTGAAAGAATTTTCAGACTCGGAGGAAATAACGGATGGTACGGACAGAGTCTCTGGAAGGTCAGGGGTTTTATGGATCTGCTAGTGGGCGGACCGGGGCTCAGGCGCGGGCGTACCCATCCCGACAGGCTGCATGAAGGTGATGCACTGGATTTCTGGAGGGTACTTTACGCGAATAGGGAAGAAGGAAAGCTGATCCTCTTTGCCGAAATGAAACTTCCGGGTGAAGCCTGGCTGATGTTTAAAATGTATCGGGGGAAGCTTTGGCAAAAAGCAGTTTTCCGGCCTCACGGAATTTCCGGTAGACTGTATTGGTATTCGGTCCTGCCTTTCCATGGAATAATTTTTAAAGGAATGCTGAAAAAGCTTACCCGCGATTCGTAAATTTTAATCTTAGAAAAATAAGATCATTTAAACAAAAAAGAGTGAATCTGCTGAAACACTCTTTAGAAAAAACACTTAAATATAATTACTCCTGAATAAATGCAAGGAGGTCTTTGTTAATGGTCGGGTGCTCTGTAGTAGGCATTCCGTGAGGGAAACCCGGATAAGTGATCAGTTTTCCGTTTTTCAGTAATTTGATGGATTTTAAGGCAGCATTGGCAATAGGAACAATCTGGTCATCCTCGCCGTGCATTACCAAAACAGGAATATCAACTGCTTTTAAGTCTTCCGTAAGATCTGTTTCAGAAAAAGCTTTGATTCCGTCGTAATGTGCCACGATTCCGCCCATGAGACCCTGTCTCCACCAGTTTCTCTGAACACCGTCTTTCACATCAGCGCCTTCTCTGTTGTATCCGTAGAATGGAAATGTAAGATCATAATAGAACTGGTTCCTGTTATTCATCGTCTGCTCTCTGATGCCATCGAAAACTTCCATCGGAACACCGTCGGGATTCGTTTCGCTTTTTACCATTACCGGAGGAATTGCGCTGATCAGTACGGCTTTCTTCGCTCTTCCGTTGGCATATTTGTTTACATAACGGATCACCTCGCCGCCGCCGGTTGAGTGGCCGATATGCACCACATCTTTTAAATCTAAAAATTCTACCAGTTCCGCGGCATCGGACGCATATTGCTCAATGGTATGGTTGTAGATATCCTGGCTTGAACGTCCGTGGCCTCTTCGGTCATGGGTCACCACGCGGAATCCTCTCTGTAAGAAGAAAATAACCTGTGCATCCCAATCGTCCGAAGACAATGGCCATCCGTGGTGAAACATCAATACCGGTCCTTCGCCCTGATCTTTGTAAAAAATTTCTGTTCCGTCTTTTAAGGTAAGTGTACTCATTTCGTTAATTTTTTTAATGTTGTTAATATGAATGTAATTGTTTTTGTTTTAATTTCTTCAGCAAATGTACAGAGGTTAAATCTGGTATAAATTAATCTGGTTTAATTTCGTACTTTTTGCTGATTTTTTTTAAATCAGATCGTATTTTCTCTCACCAGCTCAAACAGATCGGTTGCGCCGCCGTCGAATTTTTTCCCGTTGATAAAAAATGATGGGGTACCGTTCACCCCGCTGATTACTCCGCTTTCAAAATCCGAATCGATCTTTTCCGCAAGTTCACTGCTCTGTATATCTTCTTTGAACTGATCCATATTCAGATGCAGCTGTTCTGCAATTTCTATTAAAAAGCTTTCACTGAGGTTTTGCTGATGTTCATAGATCGCATCATGCATTTCCCAGAATTTGCCCTGCATGCCAGCTGCTTCTGCGGCCATTGCTGCGGGTTTCGCGTATGGATGCATCTCCGACAACGGAAAATTTCTGAAGACGAACCGGATCTCGTTTCCGAATTCGTTCATAAGCTCTTTAAGAACAGGATAGGCTGCCCCGCAATACGGACATTGATAATCGCCATATTCTACGATGACCAGTTCGGCATTCGGGTTCCCCTGGATATGGTCATTTTTGCTGACTGATGGTTTTAGTGACATATTATTTTGTTTTTAAGGTTTCTAAAGCTTCCAGGATGCCGTCTGCTCCGGGATTTACAGCGGTGGGAGACAGGTAGCTCCAGGCAATAATTCCGTCTTTATCGATAACGAACAGGGCCCGTCTGCATTCTCCTTCCTCTTCATCATATACACCATATTGTTTTGCAATTTCACCTTTTGCCTCAAAGTCTGCGAGTAAAGGGAAATGCAGGTTTCTCGATTGGCCAAAAGCCATGTGACACCACTTGCTGTCTACAGAAATTCCGAATAGTTCAGCATTATATTGTTTAAAATATTTCAGCATTTCATTATAGAGTGCCATCTGGTCACTGCATACAGGACTCCAGTCGGCAGGATAGAAGGCGAGGATCACATTCTTTCCCCGAAATTCGGAAAGGGTGATTTTCTGGTCGGGAGTTGCATACAAGGTGAAATCCGGTGCAACGGTATCTTTCTGTAACATAATCTGTTTTTTTATGGTTAATGGTGATCGTTTTATGGTTGAATAAAAATCTTCTTTTTCGGAAACCTTTCCGCTTCGCCTTCTGCAAGTCCGAAATTGGTGGTTATTACGTCTTCAGGATTTCCTGCAAGCCATTCGCTTAAGTCAATGGATTCGTAGATCCCGCTGTTGAATCCGATCAGTACTTTACATACCGAATCTCCCGTATTTTTTATGTAGTGTCCGGCTCCCATCGGTACGTAGCCTACATCACCGGCACCGAACTGTTCCGTTACTGCCGTTCCTTCCGCGAGAAAAACCGTCATCTCTGCCTGCCCGGAAATATAATATTGCCATTCGTCGGCATTAGGATGCCAGTGCATTTCTCTCAGTGCTCCGGGCTGAAGTTCGATGACGGAACCGGCCATGGTGGTGCTGATGGGAAATTCTTTTCGGGTAACCAGCCTCTGAAGTCCTCCCCCGGGAATAATCCTCGGCTGTTGGGCATGCAAAGGATACCGGTGAAGGCTGGTAAGGGCGATATCAGATTCTTCAGGACGAGCTGCGGCGATGGCTGACATTTCATCCGGAACCGGACCTGCTGCAAAGTAGGCTTCTTTTTGAGGCAGAGCAGCCACTTCTTCCGGGGTGATCCCTAAATTCTGCGCCACGATCTCAGGAGGCATGCTCGAAATAAAATCGGTGATGCTGAAAGTATGGTCTTCAGAAAAATTGCCGTTGTCGAAGATCAGGATAAAGTGGCATTCTTCTGTTCCTGTTGCCTGGATAGAGTGTCCGTAGCCTTTAGGGAAATACCATACGTCACCCGGTTCGAAATTATCGGTATAGCTTTTTCCATCCGGGTGAATGATCGTTGTACGTACCGTTCCTGAAACGACATAAGCCCATTCTGCGGCGTTGGCATGCCAGTGGAGTTCACGCATGCTGCCCGGCTGCAACCTCATCGAAACTCCGGCAATACCTACGGAGGCAGGAAACTCTTTCACAGAGGCACCTCTTGTTGTTCCCCCGTCATTGCTGCGCGGTTCTTTTTTTTCCAATTCGTATTTAAAGCTTAAGTGATTCATGATGTTAATATTTAAGATGAATGTATGAGGTCTGTCGTATTTTCTATCGTAAAGCTACCTCATCTTCACGAAATTCGGGGAGCTTATTCGTTGAACGGGCAAAAACAGTCGTTGGGAATCATCATCTGAAAGACTGTTGGTTCACCGTTGAGATACATTTACAAGAAAATTGATAATGAATAAATGTTCAGTCTGATCTTCGCCGGGGATTATTGTGATCTGTCATCAACAGGAATGGGAGTTATTACAGAAAAAAGCTTTAGCTTAAACCTACACTAAGTTTCTGCTAAAGCTTTTCTGCAACTTTTTAGTCATCGAACTTAAAGCCCGGTGATATTGATTGGATTCAGTTACCGATACAGCCATTTCCGGATCAGCTTTGTATAAACCGGCATAACCACAAATACCATCAGGAAGACTATAATTCCCGAAATGAGCAGTGCTTCAAGATAATGATTCTTCGGAACATTCAATACATCTAGAAAGGGAAGGAGAATTAAAGGTACCAGCAGAGACAGGGGATAAATAGCAGACCATGTCACCAGAAACTGTTTCCAGCGGACCGGCGCTTTTCCGGAGGTGCTTTCTGAAGTAAAAAGAAAATCAAGACCGGATCGGATCTCGTAATTATCGTTTTTTCTGAATAAAGGGTTTGCCTTTTCGATAAGCTTTTTACGGCTCTCCGAATCCATCCAGTTTTTAAGGTGGGCGATGGTGTCGAAACGGATAATAACGGTGTACACAAATGTAAGGCCGGGAATCGGTCTTACAATCTGCAGGTCGATAAAACCTTCGGCATGTCTGGTCTGGGGAATAATTTCATCCAGCCAGCCTTCGTATTCTTTCTGTTTGCCGTCCAGTATATGATGTGTAATCACCACAGACGCTCCCTGATTTTCCATATTTACTGATTTAAATAATTCCCGTTGTGCATTTTTAATTCCTGTATTTCAAATAATGAAGTTAAAAGATTCAAAAAGGTTTAATGCTTTTAATTAAAAACTTTTTTAAACTTATTTACCCTGTTTTCAGATATTCTTTACAGAAGATCTGTTTTTATGGAGGAAAAATCAATGATTTTTGCCTTGAAAATAAACTTTAGACGTACTTTTATATACCTTAAGCTCATTTTAATACGCTTTAAGCGTACTTTAATATACTTTAAGATGATGTTTCTACGCATTAAGCTCATTTTAATACACCTTAAGCGTACTTTTATATACCTTAAGCTCATTTTAATATGCTTTAAACGTACTTTAATATACTTTAAGATGATGTTTCTATGCATTAAGTTTAATTTTATATGTTTTATGCTTATTAATAAACACATTAAATATATTATTTCTATAATATTGTTTAAACTCAGTGCACAACTACCCGCAAAAGCCACAAAGGATAATCGTAACGCAATGATTAAAAAACAATCAAAGTTCTCAAAAGAATAAATTCGAAGATTTTTTAAGACTATTTGCCTTTTTTACATTTACAGTCATCAACTTAAGATAAAATTGAGCTCATCTTTTGTGACTTTTGTGGTTATATAAAAAGTTTAAACAGCTTTTAAAGTTAATCTGAATGATGAATAAGGAGTACTATAATTTTTAACCTTGGATGTTATTCTTTTGAAAACTTTTTTGTTTTTGTTAAATTTAAATTATTGTAACTCCACTAAAAAGCCCTCTGATACTGCCACGGAATTTCAGTTTCCGCACCAAGTTCGCTGGCGGCATGAATTGCAAAATAGGGATCCCGTAAATGCTCCCTGGCCATCACGACCAGATCTGCCTTTCCGGAGGTAATGATTTCTTCTGCCTGTTGTGCTGATGTGATCATGCCGACCGCACCGGTAAGAATTCCTGTCTTTTCTTTTATGGCAGCAGCAAAAGGAACCTGGTAACCGGGAAAGACTTTGTCTTTGCTCACGTTGGTAAACCCTCCGCCGGAAGCTGTGATAAAATCTACCCCGTTTTCCTTCAGAACTTCTGACAAGGCAATGCTGTCTTCCAAAGTCCAGCCTTCCGGGGTGTCGATATAATCTACCGCAGAGACCCTGACAAGAAGAGGCATGATTTCGGGAACCACTTTTCTGATTTCACGAACGGTCTCTACCAGAAAACGGATCCGGTTATCAAAACTTCCCCCGTACTCGTCCTGTCTTTTATTGATTACTTCCGAATAAAACTGATGGAAAAGATACCCGTGTCCGGCGTGAAGCTCAATGGTATCAAAGCCTGCTTCCACTGCACGGACTGCCGCATCTGTAAATTTTTTTGTCAGCTCGTGGATTTCAACGATCGTCAGTTCTTTAGGAATAACCCCGTTGATTTCCGTCTCAGAAGAAGACTTTACAGTCCATCCTCCTTCTTCATCCGAAAGTGGTTTCATTCTCCGGTTGGGATGCCTCAGGCTTCCTTTACCTCCGGAATGCCAGAGCTGTATGCCTATTTTAGCATCCTGTTCATGAACAAAATCTACGATGTTTTTCCAGGCTTCTTGCTGCTCGTCGTTCCAGAGGCCGACGTCATTTAAAGTGGCAAGCCCTTCAGGGGAAACGGCGGTACATTCAGTAAGAATAAGTCCGGCCCCGCCTACCGCACGGCTGCCCAGGTGTACAAGATGCCAGTTGCCGGGAATTCCGTTGTTGGCGCTGTACTGTTGCATTGGGGACACGACAATTCTGTTTTTCAGCGTTAGGCTGCGAAGATATAATGGCGAAAATAAATTCATTGTTAATGGTTTTGTGAGGTTAACAGCTGTTTTGCTTCGGCAATGGACAGCAGAAGGATGTTCTGTACTTCTTTCAAAGTATTATCAAGGATTTCAGGATGTTCTGAGGGTTTTTCGAGGATGTCAAGCTTTTCTTCCAGCAGCGGAAGAAGTCCCATAATGGCTACACTGGATTTCAGGTCATGGGCACGCAGCTTCAGGGTAGAAAAATCTTTGTCGTGATAGGCTTTCATAAGTTCATCCAGGTGCCGGGGAATTTTTTCTGTGAATTGTTTTGTCACGAGATGCTCAAAATTACGATCGCCACCGCTTACCGATTTCATATAAGTAAGATCAATATAATCGTAGTCAGGAATACCGGTTTCCGTCTGTTCTTTTTCGAATGCGGTGTTTTCCAGTCCGAATCCTGAAATGATCCTGAAGAGCTCTTCTTCGTTAACAGGTTTCGAAATATATTCATTCATTCCGCGGCTCATGCATTTTTCCCTTTCTCCGGCCATGGCATGGGCGGTCATGGCAATGATGGGGATATTTAATCCTAATTCTTCACGTATTTGCCGGGTTGCCGTATAGCCATCCATTTGAGGCATCTGGATATCCATAAGCACGAGATCGCAAGGCTTTTGTCTGAGATAATCCACCGCTTCAAGACCATTGGAGACGATATCAAAATCGATATTCCACTGGCCGAGGAGATGATTCATCAGGCTTTGATTGATAGCATTGTCATCCACGACCAATACTTTCAAAGGAATATTGGTGCGGTCCTTAAAGTAATCGGTATTCACGGGAGCGGCAATATTCAGCTGTTCTTCAGAAACCGTATAGGGAATGTAAAAATGAAAAGTCGTTCCTTTTCCCTGTTCGCTGATTACTTCGATGTTTCCGCCCTGCAGAAGGATCAGCTGCTTTACAATGGACAGTCCAAGCCCGGTGCCGCCGTAATTTCTCGTGATGGAATCTTCACCCTGATTAAACCGTTCGAAGATCTCTTCAAGCTTCTCTCTTTCAATCCCTATTCCGGTGTCTGAAACTTTAAAACCGAGAATAATATGCTTTCCTGAACGTTCTTTGGGATATACTTCAATGCTGATGGTTCCCTGTTGGGTAAACTTTACGGCATTGCCAATAAGGTTGACCATTATCTGCGTAAGTCTTGTCGCATCCCCTATAAGCGTATCCGGGATCGAGGGATCTACGCTTCCAGAGAGGGTGAGTTTTTTTTCTTTTACCCTTTCAAGGAACAGCGTTTTCACCGAATCTACCAGTCCGTTGATGCTGAAAACTCCTGAAGTGATCCTCATCATTCCCGCTTCAATTTTAGACAGATCAAGGATATCATTGATAATGGCCATTAAATTTTCCCCCGACTGCTGGATCGAGGTGACAAACTGTGCTGAGGTCTCATCCAGAGGCCTTTTCTGAAGTAAATTGGTAAATCCTAAAATACCGCTCAGCGGGGTACGGATCTCATGGCTCATATTAGCCAGGAAATTTTCTTTGGTCTGGGCTGCCACAGAGGCCTTTTTTTCTGCAATATCAAGCTCTTCGATCAGCAGAGACTGCCGGCGGAACTGTCTCAGGATATGAAATCCTACAATGGCACCGCTTAAAACGAGCAACGCTAAAAGTGAAATATCATAGAGCCGCGCTTTACGTCCCATTTCTTCGCTTTTCCTGCTGAGTTCTATCATGTGCTGCTTGCGGCTTTCGTAGATCTTTCCCGTAATGGCGGTGATTTCATTGGATTTATTTCTTGCTCCCGGGTTGGCAATGGAGGTATTGTCATCCATATTTCCCAGCGTAAGATAGCGGTGGAGCAGCTTTTCTTTGGTTTCCTTTTTTTCCATGGCGAGAACACTGAGCCGGTGGATCAGCCGTTCCTCTGTCGTGTCTGCATTGTCTTTTGAGAGGGAATCCAGAAAATTTTCAATCTGGTTGATCTTCTCGTCTATCCCTTCCAGATGCGTGGTGTCATTGGTGGCAATGGACGCTCTGATCCGGCTTTCAACTCCCAGGATATCACGGTCGATTTCCCGGAGGTGGTTGCTGGAACGCAGCTCATTCAACAATGTATTATTGTTCTGGATGAGGCCTTTCGTATTGCGTGCCGAATTAATCTGAACGGCAATCAGGAGCAGGCTCCCCACCAGAAAACTGAAGATGATGAAGTACCGGAACTTTTTGTTGCCCATTACGGAAGTTACCTTAATCATAAATAAACTATAAATAATGACTTGTTAAAATAATTCTGCCGATCAGAAAATATTCATTCTTGTGTTGAGCATTTTTCGGTATGCATCAGCCACAGGAATGAATTTTCCGTTGATCATGATCCCGCCGTCCTGGAGGGTGTCGATCTTTCCGACGGCAATGATGTATGAGCGGTGCACCCGGATGAAAATATCTTTTGGCAGGCGCTCTTCAGCTGCTTTCATGGTGCCATGGATCACGTATGTCTTTTCACGGGTAAAAAACTTCACATAATCGCCCATCGCTTCCGCATAAAAAATGTCGTCGAGCTTTAAACGCCGGGTAATGTTGGAATCTCTTACGAAGAGAAATTCGTCTTTACTGACCTGAACATTTTCCTTCCGGCTTTCAATGACGGCCTGTGCCTTGCTGACGGCCTGTAAAAATCTGGCAGGAGTGACGGGCTTCAGCAGGTAGTCTGCGATATTCAGTTCAAAAGCTTCCAGCGCATACTCTTTCTTGGAAGAAGTAAAAATAATGATGGTGTCTCTTCCGGAAAGGTTCCTGGTGAGTTCAATCCCTGTCATTTCCGGCATTTCAATGTCGAGAAACAACAGGTCAACAGGGTCATTCTGAAGATGAAGATAAGCTTCCACAGCGCTGGAATATTCTCTGACAATGGTAAGGCCGGGAATCTGTTTCGCCAGATGGGCCAAAGTCATTCTGGCAATATCATTGTCGTCGACGATCAAAGCTTTCATAGGAATAGTTTATTTATGATGTACACAAATATACTTATTCCTTTTTATTTTTCCTTTGTTGGTCATCCTATCTGAAATAAGAACGGATCATCCAGGCCATTTCTTCATGAGTTTCCATAAGTCCCGTAATGAAGTCGCTGGTTCCGTAATCTTTATATTTATCAGCAAAAGGGGTTACGTTTCCGCGGAGGAAATCGATGATGCTCTCATGATCGCTGAGAAGATCTTTCATATAGCCCAGTCCGTCATTGGTTCTATCGCTGTATTCGGTAAGATGGGTAAGTTCAAGATACTCTTTTAAGGTAGCAGGGGCGTAGTGTCCTATTTTTCGCATACGTTCTGCGACGCTGTCGATGAGGTCTTCCAACTGGGTATACTGTTCTTCAAAGAAAATATGCATGGCGTGGAAGTTATCGCCGGTCACGTTCCAGTGGGCATTTCTTGTTTTGGTGTAGAGTACGAATTCGTCTGCTAATAATTTAGCCAATTCTGCCGCTACGGCGTCTGCATTTTTTTCTGTAAGTCCGATTTTTGCTTTCATGATGTGAAATATTTAAAGTTGGTTGAGCACTATTGCTCTTTTTCTGACGTAAAGTTCCGCAGGAATCCGGAATAACAGACATGTGTTTCGGTGAATGGGCAGAATAGATCGTTGAATACCGAATAAAAAACATTAAAAATCGGATTTCACTTCAAAAAATAAATTAAAAGCAGGTCTAAACTCTTAATTTTGATTAATTATTATAAATTTTTTCGTCTCTGTTAGGCTGGAATTGCCATAAAACATATATTTGCAGCCTAAATTTTAAAAATAATGAAAGAATTAATTGAAAAAATCAACGCGGAATTTGAAGCTTTTACAACTGAAGCAAACCAACAAGCAGAAAAAGGTAACAAAGCGGCTGGAACAAGAGCTCGTAAGTCGGCTTTAGAGCTTAGCAAACTTTTCAAGGATTTCAGAAAAGTTTCTGTTGAAGAATCTAAAAAATAATAACGGAGCCGGCTTTTAAGCCGGCTTTGTTTTGTTCTGAAGGTTAAATTTTCTTAGAGTTAAACATCCATTACCATAGAAAACGTATTCTAAAGGTTAAATATTATTAAAATAATTCAAGGTCTGTTGAATTGTATGCACTTTCCTGTTATATTTGCTGCCATTAACAACCATGTATGAAACAGATTCTTATTCTTTCTTTATTTTTTTCGATCTCAGCGTACGCACAGAAAATACAGATTCTTGACGCCGAAATCCATCAGCCCATAAGCGGAGCAAGAATTGTTCTTGCCGATCAGCTGGTATATTCCAATGAAGACGGCTATGCGCCATTAGACAAACAGGCAAAAGATTTTGTGGTGTCCGCTGCGGGATATAAAACCCTTAAGGCCGGTTCATACCAGGAGGCAATTTCATTAAAAC
Source organism: Chryseobacterium endophyticum (assembly GCF_056333165.1). Taxonomy (NCBI): domain Bacteria; kingdom Pseudomonadati; phylum Bacteroidota; class Flavobacteriia; order Flavobacteriales; family Weeksellaceae; genus Chryseobacterium; species Chryseobacterium endophyticum. The sequence continues at coordinate 91,546 of NZ_JBWGXE010000008.1, read as the reverse complement.
CCGCTGTTATTGATATTGAAGAAGTCAAAATAGTGGATGTGGATATCAGGAAACTTTTTGAAGATATCCAGAGAAATTACCATAAAAAATACTACGACAAGCCGTCACTCTATGATGTTACTTATAAAACCAAAAGTTTCAGTAATGGCAAACTTTACTTTCTCGTCATTGCCGATGCCAAAATCTGGAGCAAGAGCAATGCCTATAATTTCAGGGAGGGCCTGCGCAAAAACTACGATGACATCCTGCAGATGCAGCTGAATAATGTAAAATACCTGAAAAATAATAGCAAAACGGTCTTTAACGGAAAAAGCAATGATTTTTCCCATGCTGACATGGGAGACTATTTTTTCAGCTTTGAGGTGTACAGGCTTCTGATGACCATTAACACGAAAAATACAAAGTTTTCGGGGCGGCTTCTTTCAGACGATGGGGAAGAGCAGCTCATCAGCATCCGGATCAAAACGGATAACGGCATCAATATCGAAGGAGAAATGCACTATAATAAGGCAGACAAGGTGATCACCTACTTTGAGGCGCTCCATCAGCAGACGGGATACGCTCCTTACAAAAAAACCAATACGGAAGGAAAACAATACGAATTTCAGCTGGGTGATGTACAGCTTATTTATGATTTTTATAAAAAAGACGGAAAATATCTTCCTGCTTTAAAGAAAACCATAGCGGACAAATTCATCATCAGGTATGATGGCGCAGAGGAAGAGAGAAAATCTACTACGGAAACCATTTATCATACTTTTTCACCATCTGATAAAAAGGGGATTGAACCCAGGATTGATTTTACAAAAAACATTTGGGAAAATATTCAGGTAAAGGAGAATAAAGAATCCGGTATGCTGTTGTCCAGGGAGGAACATGCTTTTCTTAACGAGAATTAATCATTATTTACATCATAAGATTTAATAACCAAAACAGCCGGTACGATCTATTGTTACCGGCCGTTTCTTTGTTAAATTCTTTTTTTATGAATTATAAAATCATGGTCAGCTGTATTCTTTTTCTGGCCTCATCCACATCCGTTACTTTTACCTGAACGTGCTGGTGAAGCTTTACCACTTCATTTACGTCGGAAACAAATCCGTCTTTCAGTTGGGAAATATGTACGAGCCCGCTTTCTTTGATGCCTAGGTCGACAAAACATCCGAATGCGGTGATGTTGTTGACGATTCCCGGGAGGATCATGCCGGTTTTCAGGTCGGTGATCTTTTTTACACTCGGGTCAAACTCAAATACTTTGGCAGCTTTTCTAGGATCCAGTCCCGGTTTTTCAAGCTCTTTTAAAATATCTTTTATGCCTAAAATACCGATGTCTTCCGTGATATATTTTTCCGGACTGATCTGCGCAATTTTCTCTTTATTGGCAATCAGCCCGTTGGTGGTTATTTTTAAATCCTTTGCCATTTTTTCCACGATTCCATAGGCTTCGGGGTGTACGGCAGAATTATCCAGCGGATTTTTCGGGTTACTGATCCTTACGAAAGCGGCGGCCTGCTGAAAGGCTTTTTCTCCCAGTCGCGGTACTTTTTTCAGTTGCTTACGGTCTTCGAAGGCACCGTTTTCGGCCCGGTAATTCACTATATTTTCTGCCATCTTTTCACCGATCCCGGAGACATAGCTCAATAAGGATTTGCTGGCAGTATTTAAATTAATTCCCACAGCATTTACACATTTCATGACCGTAGAATCAAGCTCATTCTTCAGTTGGGTCTGGTCTACATCATGCTGATATTGTCCGACTCCGATGGATTTCGGATCGATCTTTACGAGTTCGGCCAGCGGGTCAGCCAGTCGTCTTCCGATAGAGACCGCACCGCGAACGGTAACGTCATACGTGGGGAATTCATCCCTGGCAATCTTGCTGGCAGAATATACCGAAGCGCCGGCCTCAGAAACCACAAAGACCTGCAGCGGCCTGTCAAATGCGATTTTTTTAATGAAAAACTCTGTCTCACGGCTTGCCGTGCCGTTTCCGATGGAGATGGCTTCGATATGATAGGCATTCACCATCGAACGTATTTTCTTCATAGCCATTCCGGATTCGTTTTGCGGTGCATGCGGATAAATGGTCTCATTATGGAGAAGATCGCCTTTTTCGTCCAGGCAGACTACTTTGCAGCCGCTTTTGTATCCAGGGTCTATCGCCAGGATTCTTTTCTCTCCAAGAGGCGGAGCTAGCAGCAGTTGGGTAAGGTTTCCGGCAAATATCTCTATCGCTTTTTTATCTGCTTTTTCCCTGGCTTCCTGGAGGGTCTCATTGGAAATTGCGGGTTCCAGCAATCTTTTGTAGCTGTCTTTTATGGCCAGTGAAATCTGTGTGGTGGTTTCGTTATTGGATTTAATGATGGCATTTTCGATCATTTCAATGGCCTCGTCTTTATCAATGGCGATGTTTGTTTTGACAAAACCTTCTGCTTCCGCCCTCAGCATGGCCAGCAGACGGTGAGAAGGAGTTCTGTTCAGGCTTTCTTCCCATTCGAAATACTGCGAGAATTTCTGGGCATCTTCTTCATCTTTTTTCGCTTTGACCACTTTTGAAGTGATTACAGCTTTCCTTTGAAATAGCCTTCTGAGATTTTTACGGACATACATATTTTCATTGATCCATTCTGCCATGATATCTCTTGCGCCCTGAAGTGCCTCTTCTTCTGTTGCTACCTGTCCGTTGAGGTATCGGGATGCTACTAAAGAATTAAGGTCCTGCGCTTTCTGGCTCATGATGATTTTTGCTAAAGGCTCCAGGCCTTTTTCTTTGGCGGCATCGGCTTTTGTTTTTTTCCTTTTTTTGAAAGGGAGATAAAGATCTTCCAGTTCCTGCAGATCAAAGCTTGTCTCGATTCGCTGCTTTAATTCCGGAGTCAGGGCATCTTGCTCTTCCACAGATTTCAGAATGGTTTCCTTTCTTTTGATGATTTCTTCAAACTGCCTGTTGATTTTTGAGATCTGTTCAATCTGTGTCTCATCCAGGTTTCCTGTTTTATCCTTTCTGTAGCGTGCTATGAAGGGGATCGTACAGTCTTCCGAAAGCAGCTGAAGGGTAGAAGTAATGCTTTTTTCTGAAATATCAAGGGTCTGACGGATATAGCTTGTGGCGTTCATTGTAAAATTTAAGCGGCTAAAATACTGACTTTTTATAAAATATTGCGACCTCTCGGATGGGATAAGATATTTTTATAATCGGTTTGATGATCATATTTGATTAAAGTATAAAGTTTAGTCTGTAAACGTGACCTGCCTTCAATTTATCCTTCTAAATGAGGTTGTAATTTAAAACAAAAAAACAGCCTTGATTAAGACTGTTTTTATTTATTCACACGATCAATTTAATTACTGTACAAGTGCATTGTAATAAACGGGTAAATTTTCTTTATTGTCGTACCCCATGATAATGATCTTATAGTTTTTTGCGTCGTTGTTATTGTAGAACTGTACATTGGCAGGCGTCTCTGGGTCAGTAAGCAGATACGGATTCCAGTATAGAACACTGCGTACGTCATTGGAAATGCTTTTAAAGCTCTCATCGTTGTAAGATGGTGTTGCAAACGGAGCTACCTTATCAAATCCATTTAATGTATATTTATTAAGTTTGGGAGAAGAATTGTCCGGAACATATCCCGTCATTCCGCCTCTTTTAGTGTAGATGGCAATAGCGCCATAACCCCCACCGAATCCTGCTGAGAAAAAGCCTTTGATCACTTTTATCATGGCCACATCAGAAGAAGAAATAGAAGATATCATCGAAGGATCAAGCTGCATTTCATCCAAATAGATAGGAATTTCATATCCTCTTAACTTTACATTATAATTTCCCATATTGGTTGTAATGGCCAATCCTGCAACTTTACCCTGCAGCCACATCAGTATATTTGCAAAGCCCAGTGTTGTATTGTCATTCACAAAATCAAAAACCTGCTCATCGGAACTTCTGAACATGGAGGTGCTTAATTTTTCATTAAGCAGGCGGGTTTTATCTTTTTTCTTAACTTTTAATTTTACTTCCTCAATCAATGTTACCTTTTCATTGATGGAGCTCTGGGTCTGTTTTTCTGCCACATATCTTGTAACCTGAGGAGGCAATGGCTCTCCGCTTATTCTTTTTTCAAGCATATACCCGTCTGAAGGAAGGCTTTTTCTGTAAGGAACAAAAGTATTATCCGGCTGGAAGATCACCTGTACCTGTTCTTTTGGGATTTTAAGATCGTTGAGCTGATAAGAAACTTTAATGTTATCCTCGAAGATCAGTCCGTTCAGAGAGAAAAAACCATTGGCATCCGTTTTTACCTGATGAAACCTTGTGGCGTGGTCGGGCATTTCAAAAAGGAGGTTGAGATCTGAAGAGACGGCAGGTTTTCCGTTAATGCTTACTTTTCCCTTATACGTCACATACGGCTGAGGCTGGTATCTGATTGTCGGATAGTTTCCGGCTATGATATTTTTCCAGTCGAATCTTTTCCATTTTTCAGAAATCAACAGAGCATCCAGGGCTTCCGAGTTGTGATTTTCTTTAAAATATTGTGAAGGCGTGTATATTTTAGACGTCAGATCACCGGTGAGCCATAAAGTACTGAGCAAGCTGTTTTCATCTTCTGAACTTTCAGAGATTCCGTCCATCACAAGAACGGTGTAGGCGGTATACCCGACAGAGGATACCTTAAAAGTATTCAGAGCCTTTGGTGATTCCTGAAGAGATACAGACTGCATCACTGATTTTTTTACGTTTAACACATCAGGCTTGACAAAGCAGAGCCTTTGGGCCACGATATTTTCTTTGTCGTCAAAAACCGTAAGCTGGAGAATTCCATTCATCGATTCTTTGGTCGGAATGGAAAAGGAGTGTTCCAGGATCTTATCAGAATTTACTTTAAAAACCATTTCGTTCCCCAAAGTTCCGATGATTTTATAAGCTGTTGACGGGCCGATATTTTTTGATTTTAGTTTAAATTTTATAGCTTCATTGGTTACAGCCACCTGCAGGTTGACCCCTGAATTTTTGGGCTCGGGTAAAACGACCGTTTGCTGCTTTCCTTTAGAATCTGTAACGACCAGCTGATAAGCAGCGCCGGCATCGGGTGTCAGGGTGAATAAACCTACATTCTGGTCAAAACCTTTAAAAGATGTTATTTTTACGTCCGGTTTTTTTGTATCGATTATGTAGCCGGACCAATCGCCGGGAGTAGAGCCTTCGGACTGAAGACGGACTGCGAATTTGGTAGGTATTCCTTCAATGAAAGTTCCGCTTTCAGGAAAAGCAGATGCCGACCAGGGGGTATCAACAGCCTTCGTCAGTTTTTCATCTGAGGAGGGATTGTATATGGTGATGGGCTTTAAAGGCTGAAATTCTTCACTGAAGTTGCTCATCCAGGTAGTATAGGCTCTGATGTAGTATACGTCTTCTTTTAAGTTTTCGGGCAGTGTAAAGCTTCCGTTGCCTTCTCCGTTAATTAAGGGAAGGAATTTCTTAGCGATCAGCGTTTTATTGTGGTCATACAGTTCGGCAAATAAAGTGGTAGAAACCTGGGAAGGGCTGTAGCCATCGAACACAAAGGACTTGAACCAGATGTTTTCACCGGCAATATAGCTGTTTTTATTAAGTACGATATGTATTTTTTCCTGTGGATATTTTTCAGAAAATGTTGCAATGGCATTTTCAGCGTTGTTCTGTGCGCATACTGAACTGATTGTATTGACAACAAGTACTAGCGGTATTAGTTTTTTTATCATAAAATAGAGTGTTTATACACTTTGAGCGCGCAAAATTACAATTTTTCCAAAATTTTTACAAATGATATTTTAAATATGCATGTTAAGTTTTTGCTTTGTAAATCAATGTTTTATATGTTTGTTAATGATTTGTTCATATTTTATTGATGTATGTTAATGGTCTGAAGCACGAAGTTCTTTATTTTTGGACATCAGAAAGTGAAGTGTATGAATCAGTAAAGTATTTTTCACGGTAAATAATAAACTTTTAAACAATTAGATAATATGAAAAAATTAAGTGTCATTGCATTGGTAGGAGTGGGTCTTCTTGCCGCATCTTGTAATAAGGAAAAGTCTGCAGAAAATGCAACAACAGCTCAGGAACAGACGGTTGCTGAAAGTAAAGGAGAAGTACTGCCTGTAGATACAGCAGCCTCTGTTGTAAACTGGAAAGCTTTCCATAAAGGAGGAATGGCTCCTCGTTGGGGAACTTTAATGGTGAAATCCGGAGATCTGAGTGTTGAAAACGGAAATGTTGCAGCAGGAAATTTCGTGATCGATATGAACTCTCTGAAAGTAGATCCGGCTTCCGTAACGGAGAAAGACAAAAAACCTGAAGATCTTGAAAAACACCTTAAAACACCTGATTTCTTCGATACCGCAAAGAATCCTACTTCGGAATTTAAAATCACCAGCGTAACGGATCTTAAAAATGCTCCGGCTGATGCGGTTGCAGGCGCCAATAAAACCGTAAGCGGAAACCTTACCTTATCAGGAAAAACCATGAACGTAACTTTCCCGGCTAAAGTTGACGTTACAGAAACTTCTGCTTCGATCCAGGCTAAGTTCACGGTAAACAGAGCCGACTGGGGAATCAAGTTCGGTACTTCCGAGGCTGATCCTGCAGAATGGATGATCAGCAAGGACATCGAAATTGCTGTTGATGTAAAAGCTAAGAAATAATATTGTTAGATCATAAAATCGATGAAGCTGTCTCTAGGGGCAGCTTTTTCTTTGTGCAGCTCCTGTAATTATCTTAGGATGGTGTTTGTTATTTTATAGGTTTTTGAGGTCGTTCGGAAAATCAGATAAAATAAAGACATCCCTGATTGGTAAGTGATTTTTAACGTGAAAGTTTCAGGTATTTGCTTGCTGCATTTTTATTCCCCTCATCCAATTCGGTTGCTTTCTTGTAATTTTCCAACGCACTTTCCTGCTGCCTAAGAGAAATATAAGAATCTCCAATGAGTTCATAGGCATATGAAAGATCTTCCTTCTTTGTATCAAGCTTTAAGGCAACCTCAAAAACTTTTATGGCCTCATTATTCTTTTTTCTTCTCTGGAGAAATTTTCCGCAATTCAGCAAATCGGGTACTTCGAAAGAGAAATCATAAACATCTGCATGATTATTTTTCAGGTCTTTATAGTAAGCTAATCCTTCATCTACATTCATGAATAGTTTTTCACGGACCGACAGGTAAAATGATTTTCGTGGTATGGTAAATGTGTCATTTTGCAATGCATGTGACAAGGTTTCGCTTAAAGCCTGAACCTTTAATTGCTGGTTGTTGGTCATCATTACAATAATGACATCGTCACCAAATGTTTTTGTTACCAAAGCTTCATAATTACTATTCGAACCCTGATGCGTGTGCTTTTCAGGCCGGCCGTTGATAAAAGTGACCCTGCCCAGGCTCGATTCTCCGGTTGGAAATACTGATGATAGCTGCATTAGTGATTCCTGGGAAATAATCTGTACGTTCCAGAGTGCCTTTTCCCATAAGAAGAGATCATGTATGGGAAATCTTATATATCCCGTAAAATGTGCAGGATATGGCGTATGGATGCCTTCATCATTAAAAGACTGAGCCATATCCTGCGACGAGACAGGATAGTCTACCAAGGAAGCTTTCATGCCTGCTTTATCAAATATATTTTTTTTTATAAAATCTGCATAAGTCATTTTACTGACACGCTCTATGATCTGGCGCTGAAGATAAACATCTGCATAGTTATAATCATATTGTGTCCCCGGCTCAAAGGAGAGGCTGTCTGTTTTTTTCAGAAAATCATATAAAGGAGAGTCTCCTCCATAGGCTATACTGCCGGGAGATTGTGGAATTCCACTGGTATAGTTAATGAGATGTTTGATCTGTATCTTTTGCGCCCATGCTGGGAATTCAGGGAAGAATACGGACAAAGGGGTCGATAATGAGAGTTTTCCTCTTTCTTTGAGAAGCATAATGCCTACACCGTTAAATTCCTTGCTGATTGAACCGACATCAAATTTCATACTCAGGTTAAGTGGATTTTCTTTTCTGCCATCGGCAAATCCAAAAGATTTCTGATAGATAACTTCACCGTTTTTTGCAATGAGAATATTTCCATTGAAAATACCATAACCATACGCAACCTGCATGATCGAATCTATCCTGGAAAAGGGAATCTTACCGGATCGATCTTTTCTGATATAGATAAATTCATGTCTTTTGATCCAGTTTTTTTCATTGGCATATCTTACATCTTTACGTTCGGAAAATGTGTATTTTCCTAATGTATAAGTTTGCCTGATGGTTGCTTTTCTTCCGTTGTTTCCATCCTCATCCGTTTTTTCAGTAATAATCTGCACTCCGTCTCCCGCCAGGTCTTTTCTGGAGATCACCAATGTATTAGCAATGAATTTTCCGTGTGCTGAGATGGCTACAGTATCTGTTGAATTTGCACTTTTTTCTTTTGGATAAGTATTGATAAAAAGAAACTGTTGGGTTTTATCAATTCTTTTTATTTTCAAGATTGGCGGCCATGGTATAAGGTTTGCCGGAATCGTAATCCAGGTAGGTTAAAGACCCTGTCCAGATACCTTCATTTTTTCTAAAATCATGTACAAGTTGTTTCGACGTGGTCTGTGCCCGAATTAGAAAAGGGATCAGGATATTTACAACAAGTAAAAATGTTATCTTTTTCATATCAGTTATTATGAAAGTTTCATTCATCCAAAGGATTGTAAAATCAATCTTTTCAAAGCTAGGAATAAGTATCCGAACAAAAATTGACGATGGGTAAGTTTTATCTTAAAACAGATTTATATTAAAAACTTCCGTATAACTCACCATTTAAACAACTAAACAATCTTTCTGTCATTTCTTTTTTTTATTACCATTAAACAGCGTGAATATAATTACTAAACAAAAGTTTGTATTTTTAACACGTGATTTGTTATAAAAAGTATAGAATATGGTAACAGCCTCCCCCATAAAAACATATCATTTTCTGCCCTGTAAATATGGTTCGGAATTATTGCTGGACCTTGGACGCATTGAAACTTTGAAAAATTATGTACGGGACCGCACATTACATCAGCTCAGTTTTTATGAAATTGTTTTTATTGAAGAGGGATCGGGAACATTTTCACTGGATGGAAAACGAATGTCTATCGCTCCGCAGACCATTATTTTTATCAGTCCCGGACAAATACGCCGATGGGAAGTTAAAGAAAGAATAAAAGGCTATACGCTGTTTTTTGAAAAAGACTTTCTTCATCTTTTCTTTTCAGATGAGTTGTTTCTGTACCGGTTTCAGTACTTTCATCAGTATTCGCAGCCCGCCGAAATGAAGATCGACGAAGGGGAATTCGGAAAATGCCTTGAACTTTTACAGGAAATAGAAGAGGAGTTCGCACAGATTCAGAATGACAGCAATCATCTGATCAGGTCGGTTCTTTATCAGTTACTTATCGTTCTCAACCGTTATTACGCCGGAATTTATAACGTTCAGCGGGACACTTACGTCCATGCAGATTTCTACAGATTCCGCTCTTTGCTGGAAGAGAAATTTTTAGAAGATCAAACCGTTGAAGCTTACACCAAAATGCTTAACGTAAGTTCCGGATTCCTTAATAAAATCTGCAGGCAATTCAGCGGATTAACCGCACAGCAGATGATTCATCACAAGCTTATTTCAGAGATCAAAAAACAGCTGCACCAGAATAAATCTGCAAAAGAGATCTGCTACGAATTTGGATTTTCAGATCCTTCCAACTTTAACCGTTTCTTCAAAAAAATGACACAGATCACGCCCCAGCAATACCGAAAGAATATATGAATTGACAATTCTGAAGATAAAATGACCATTTTGAAGGGCATGAATGTTCCTAATTTTACCAAAAAAAGGAAATGACAAAATCTGTGACCCTATGTCTTTTATTCTTCATAATGAGCTTATTTTCCATAAAGGCAGAAGAATTATATATTAATCCGCTGACAGGCAATGATATGAATTCAGGAATAAAGGCACAACCTTTAAAGTCGCTCTCAGAAGCTGCCAGGCGCGTTAATTCAAATAAAGCCCAAGGAGAAACAACAATTATCCTTGAAGAGGGACTGCATCTGATCACTGAAACGGTACTGTTTAATAACGATAAATACACGTTTACCAACCGTTTAACCATTCGTGCGGAAGTGATGCCGGATGATGTAGAATGGACCCCGAAAAAGATGCCGGTTATCATGACTGTTGTGCCGCCCGAGCCCGGTGTGGGGGGAGAAGAGGCCAGAGGCATCCAACCCGAGGTAAGCCACGTTACCATTGCAGGTCTGAAGTTTACAGGCAGCCCTGATTATACTTATCTTGATGCCGATAATCTGCGCCGTTCATATCCGATCTGGCGCGACGGAAAAAAACTGGACGATTTGCTGGTTACCCAATGCCTTTTCGCCGGAAATGAAGAGGTACTGCCACTGCATGTAGGGGTGATCGCCAATGGCTATGGCCTGGTTATTGACCATTGCGTTTTCTTCAATTGTAAAATTCCTGTGGTCTTCTGGAAAAATGAAGGAAAGACCGGGAGCCGCAGCGCCATGAAACATTCACTGGTCTATGGCGGCTATTTCTGCGGAGTATGGACGACTCAGGGCACGAATGGCGATGATTTCGACTTTCATCATAATATTATCGCCAATACCAGCACCGTGTGGATCAGGGAAAAAGGAAGCACACGCCGCTACAAAGCTTCTGACTGCATTTTTGTGAATTATAAAAAACTGGCAGGATATGGAAGCGGTCCATTGAGTGACAGCATCCCAACCTCCACAGATTTTCTTGAAATGAAAAACGTACAGACCAGCGGAACCGTAGTCATTGAAAAGGATCAGAGTAAGCGCAATTACCTGCAACTGGCAGAAGGTTCTTTGGGTTCTGATCTGAATGCCGGGCTTTTTAAAAAATAAGATGTAATGTATAACAATCTGAAATCATTAGTAAAGGGTATGAAAAAATTAAAAACGATCCTGTTTCTTTGCATGTTAGCCACGGAGAGTGCATTTAGCCAAAAAATAAATTTGGAAGAGAGCAATCTTATCCCTCATAAAGTCTATAGTCAAATCGTTGATCTGAAAGGAGAAAAAGTCGTTAGGGTCGTGAAAGACAATACCGTGAAAGAAGCGGACGAACCTACATTTGTTAAGATAAAAAACACAAACTTCAAAAATGGCAGTATCGAGGTAGAAGTTCTAAGCCGGCTTCTCCCAACGGCTTCTGCGACAGACCGCGGATTTATCGGATTGGCATTCAGGATTAATGACATGAATTCCAGATTTGAATCCATCTACATACGCCCTACGAATGGCAGAGCTGAAGACCAGGTGAGACGCAATCACTCGATTCAATACTTTTCTTACCCTGGTTTTAAATATGAGCGGCTTAGGAAAGAAGATCCCGAGAAATATGAATCTTATGCGGACATGGGCCTGGATGAATGGATCACCTTAAAAATTGAAGTCAGAGGCAGCCAGGCAAAACTGTTTTTAAATAAGAACAAATATCCGTCGCTCATCGTGAATGACCTTAAACAAGGTCCTGATACAACGGGTGGCGTCGGCTTATTTGTCGATGTCGGTACAGAGGGGTATTTCCGAAATTTGAAAATCAGCCCTTTAAAATGATTGGTGAATTAAGGCATCGTACTTTTCCAGTCATTCAAACAGGCCGCAATGAACAGAGCAGAAGATAAAAAAGGCTCAATAATTTATCAACAAACCAATGATCATCGCTATTGGTATTAAAAATAAACCGGCCATATTATTTTTTGCTCCTTCCTCTGCTATATTTGAATTATAAGCTTCTGCCATTTTTTTTGAATTAAATTTATAGATGACCATCCATCTTATGAATATTCCAAATCCTCCAAATATAAAATCAATCATATCATTCGTTTAATCTTTTTTTACTACCAATGAACGGAATAGTTGTGCAATATTACTGATTTACATTTTGAATCTTTTTATGATTTCTACCAATTCATCGTTAACATATTCTTTTTCCGTGTTAATTATTTCTCCTGTGTCGTATTTTTCAGTAATGACATTATACTTATGGGTTCTATCATAATTAAAAGAGGATACATATATTAAAATGTTTCCTTTTATGATACAAATAGCTGTCGTATCGGCTTCCCAAAAATCAACAATTCTATAATTTCCTAATGATTCTTTATTAATCCTGATAAGTAATTCTGTTATTCGATACTTTTATTTTCCATTATTTTAATTTTGTAAGGTATCTATATTGGTCATTTTATAAAAGTACTCCACTAAAACAATACCTGCTTTTCAGAAAATCGGATTGTCCTTTATCGCTTGATCTCAATTTTGTTACTTTCCAATGATCCTGTAAACAGTTTATATTTTTTTAATTTTTGCTTTTGATGGGGAGTTAAATAATTATATATATCATTTTTAACCTGTAAACTTAAGAATAAATTATAATTCTTATCTTCCTCAAGAAGGTATGAGTCATGGACTGTATTATCTTTATTCGTTATGTTTTTCAAATTATAGGGTACATGAAATATTTTTGTTTCTTTAGGTTGTAAAAACATTAAATTGTGAAGTAAATAATAATTTATTTCAGCGCTTAAATCGCTTGTCAGATTATTGTTTTTTTTCCAGAAACTTATCTTGGAATTGTAATCTTCATTAGCAGATTCAATGTTCGATCGTTGCTTTTCAAAATCGGATAAATCTATGTATGGTGCACTTGAATGAGTTTCTATTCTCTTGTTCGTTGATGCATCACAAGCATTTATAGTGAAAGAATAAAAGGGATAATCTTTATTCCATTCGGACCGGGATATAACATAATTGTCCTTGTAGTAGGCTTGAAAAGATGTTGTGTCAAGAGGCAATGCTATTTTTTTATTGCTTTGATTATAAATCTCAATTTTAGCTTGTTGATCCTGTAAATCTAATTGCCATTTGACAGTTATTTGAGAAAAAATATTATTTGATATAGCAAAAAAAATAAAGAATTGAATTTTTAATATTTTATAAGTCATTTTATTCATTGTAGATTATTAAGGACGTAATTATACGGAGAATGTCTTCTCATCTGCTCTGCCAACGGATCGATCACCCCCATCTGCCGATATCGGACATATACATTCTGGCTCAGTAATCGTTCCATCCTGTTTCTGTCTGGAGTTCCTTGCCGTTGTATTGGTATTTGTATACTGCGTATCCTCCGGAAAGGTGTTTCATCCCAAACGCATAGTAATTGTTTTCATCAAGAACTTCTGGTGGCTTTGCCGTTTAGTGGTTCTATTTTACCATTCTCTCCATTTCTCAGTAATATCTTCATTCAAAGAATTATACTTCATTTTATGGCCTGCCAAAATGATTATTTCAGCAATCTGCTCTCTTTCATTTGTTTCAATTAAAGAATGATCACATCTCTCATTTAAATCATTTAATTTTAAAACCGTAGTTTTTATAATTAACAGTGCATCATCTTTTGAATGAGTTTTGAAAATGTTTATCACATAATTTGATAATAAAGATATACATTCATTAACATCTTTTTGAGAGTAAGAAGGGTTAGCTTCTTTCATATAATTTTCCATTGATTTCTTTAATTTGATGATTAAATTATCAAGTTCTTTATCTCCCGTCGATGTAATTTTTTCAGTCTTTGCTATTTCTGATTTTATTTGTAATGTGTAAATATAATATCCTAAAACTAATATCCCTAGAACCAATAATATTAATAAAATGCTGTTTTTTTTCATATTCTGTTTTAGTTTATTGGTAAGTTGGATGTATCTAATTTATTACAAGCTTCTACAATGACTCTTTTTAGATGTATTGTTGGTGGTAACAATACTTTTTCCATTTTTAATGCTCTATGAAGTTGCAATCTCTCGATCAAAGGATTTTTAGTTAAGTCAAGTTGTACTATTGAGCCATTATAAATATAAAACTCTTTAAGATTTGGAAAGTTTTCTAAAATAATGTTAGATTTCTGGTTTTCATACCAAAGGATGAGTTTTTCGACTTTTTTAAACTTATCTAAAATTTTTCCTTTAAAAGTTTTTACGGACAAAAATGTAATTTCTTTTAAATTCTTGAAATTACTTGATGATAAATTGATTTTGGATTTATCGCCTACAATTAAATGCTCTACATCCAAAACAACTTCTGATAAATCTGCTATGGTTTCATGAAAAGCTATTGCTTCAAATTTGCACTTCGAAAATATCTCTTTGATACTTTGGAAATAAGCGTTATCGATTTCGTCAAAAGCAATGTCCTTTATTTTGTATTGATGTATTTTTTCGATAGGAATTTCTTCATAATTAGTTTTTGGAAATATTCCTAATTTCATGTTTTTATGAAACTTTTCTATATTACTTGTAATAAGTAACCCTGGATCGTTTTGATCATAATATATTTTAGAAACCATCTTGTAAAGTGTATAAGTATCCGGGTGATTGCCGAATGTTATAATTTATTGGATTATTAACACCTTTTGGGTATTGTTTTGTTGCGTCTGTTTGCATTCTTCTGTATTCGGCTTTAAAAGCTTCTCTATTGGAAACGGAAGGCAACCAATCTAAAGATTTGACTGTTGTATGATGCATAGTCATTTTCAAAATTGCTGATGTTAACATTCTTTCAAGTGAGCCTTTGCCATGATATTTTTGATTGTTACTAAAAATAATTGTATAAGATCCTACTTGTCCCATTCTTTCTCTTACAGGAGTAGATCTTGCTTCTGTCTTTACCTGCTCAAAGTTAAATGTTTTACTTCCAATATTACTATAAGAATACCTTGTTCCAGCCCATTGCGGAACGTGGGCAGAGCCAAAAGCTGTATTAACACTATACCATAGTGCTCCAATACCGCCTGCTGTTGCAGCCCCTATAAGTCCAGTGCCTCTAGTTAATATTCCTGCTATAGCACTCGCAGGTCCTGGTCCAGGCCCTAGGTCATTTCCAAACTTCGAAAAATCAAACTGAGAAAAATCAAATCCAGGTTCTTCTAGATATGCCATCACATCCTTAAACAACTGAGAATCTACAAAAGCTCCCCCAGGTGAGAGTGCATCTCCAGAACCATCTCCACCACCTGCATCAGCCTGGAATCGGGATCTGCCTGAACTAATATAATTAATAGTATCCTCGAACCATGAAACACCATTTATCGTCGTCATCGGATCAAAATCCCAGCGCATAATTCCTCCGGCACTGTAAATCATGGATTTTCTTCCATCTGGATCTATGAACATCACCGGGTTATTAAAGGCATAATTGTAAGGAGAATATCTCCTCATCTGTTCTGCCAGTGGATCGATGACTCCCCATCTGCCAATATCACTCATGTACATTCTTGCTCCGTAATCATTCCAGCCGGTTTCTGTCTGGAGTTCTTTACCATTATACTGGTATTTATAAGACGAATTGCTTGCTGAGAGAATATTGATATCCTGCTTCATACCGAAAGCATAATAATTGTTTTCCTCAAGAACTTCTGCGCTGCCATTGGCTGTATTTCTGTAATAACTCAGGCGTACATTTCCCAGATGGTCTGTATAGCTGTAAATATACTTACTTTTTATGAAATCATAATACCCTTCTGAAGTAGGGATAAACTGTAACCCATTTGGAATAGTCCCGCCTCCCGTAGTGGTCGTATGGTATTGGAATCCGTCTAAATATTCAATGGTCTGTGAGGCATTTGTCCTGTTACGGCCCGTGAAGTAATTATATACTTTTTTTAGTTTTATGCCATACCTTTATCTTTATGATTTTTCATGTTCCCACTGTCATCATAGGAAATTACATTTCCTGAAGTATCAGAGCGGCCAGACAGTATTTCTCCTGCCGATGCTTTAGGCGTTACTTTAGATCATCTCTTGGGAGAGACCAGCCAAGTGTCTTTCGATAAAAGAACGTTGACAGAATTAAGGATTTGGACTTGAAGAAAGTACGAAACAAACACTTTACGATCTTGTTGATACTTACATAAAATAAAAATGCCCCTAAAAAGTGTCTAACTTTTTGGGGGCAGTCCAAATGCGGTGGGGTTTATTATTTAGTTTTTTTATTTTTTGAGTGTTAATCACTGAAATTATTTATCACTAAATATGATAAATGACCATTATTTTGAATTTTCAATTCGCTCTTTCTCAATTTCTCTCTGCTTGAAAATCTTTTCCCTATTAATATTACCCGAATAAAAAGCTAAAGCTATAGCAAGACCAGCTATTAGAAAAAAATATAAATAGTATTTTATGTGATAATCTCTAAATGAATCAAATTTTTTAAAATCTTCATTATAAATATACATTCCCACCAAACATCCAATTACAATAAAAAATATTATATAATAAATATAAGGAGTATGAACAATAATATTGCTATTTGTAACACGTAAGAAAACATATCCAGAATATAAAATTACACCAAATAACAGTGTGAAAACTAACCAAGTGGCTATTTTCGCAGATATTTTACTTTCCTTATCAACTTTGTAATAATACCAATATATGTGATAAAATAATATTCTTATAAATCTAATCATCTTAAAATGCGGGTTTACCATCGTTATAATACGTTTCATAAATCGCCATTGCGGCAAAATAACCTAAGGATACCCAAGCTGTGGCTGGAAAGAAACCGGCAACTCCCATTACACCATCGACGACTGCTCTGGTCCCGGATATATTACCTTCAATTCCCTGATATAGCGTATTTGCAACACCCACTGCACCAACTATTCTTCCTCCCCATTTCAAAGCCGTTGAAGCTCTTTCTAAAAACTTAGCAGATGTAGGTAATTTTGTACTTATGGTCTCTGCAAAAATACGACTTTTTGTTATGCTTGATGGCGCATTCCAATTTGAAAATCCTTTTTCAGCTATTGTAGACCCAGCCTGTATGATACCAGCTATGGACGTAAATTTCCCTGGATTGTTTTGGACCCAGTTAAAACTCGTTTTTACAGCATCAGGTCCAGAGTTATACCAATTTTCACCAGCATCCCAATTAGTATTATCACCATAAGATTTCAACTTCAACATATTAAAAGATCCAATTAATCCTTTATCCTCCTGTCCAAAATCTGTCCACCAGCGTAATATCCCATCGATATTTGTTAATCCACCCGTTCCCCCAGCAGAAAGAGCCTGAATAATATCTTTAAAGGCTTGTGTTTCTCCGAAAGTGCCACTTCCCCCACCGCGTTGTTCCGGGAACATTCCCAAAGCCTGGTTCATCATGGATTTTCTTCCCATCACCCTAAAAGGGTCTGCTTGCCCAGAACTATCAATACTTCCATCCTGATTAAACCATCTTCCGTCAACATCAAAAGAAGATATCGGGTTATTCGCTACATAGGCAAATGGGCTGGTAGGATAATAATTCTCTGATAGCTGATCCATGCCGTTCCATCTTCCGATTTCAGGCATATACTGTCGCCATCCGTAGTCGTTCCATCCGGTTTCGCTCTGGAGTTCCTTGCCGTTGTACTGATAATTGTAAGAAGGATTGTTCCCTACCAGGTTATACATATTCATGCTTCATCCCGAAAGCATAATAATTGTTTTCTTCAAGAACTTCTGCGCTGCCGTTGGTCGTATTTCTGAAATGTCTCGGAGGAATACTTTCCAAACTACGATAATTGTAAAATATCTCATTATTACAAATACACAAGAGTGGGGAATATCTACTCTTGTTTTCTTTTGATTTTTCCTTTTATTGATTTTCAGTTGTTAATACATGTAAACTCTTAAAAGGATAATTTTTATACCCCTTTGTAATAACGGAATATAACTCATTATTAAATAATACTAGGCTTACTGACATTTTCTCATTGGGAGTTAAATATCCAAAATCCTTTTTTTGACTTCCATTAAATGAAAAATTAATATAACTTCCTTTGAAAACGATTTCTGTAAACCTACTTTCGATTTTTTGTAGCTCTGTCCCCATCAAATAATATTTAGTATTTTTTATACGGAATGGAAAATCGTAAAAACTGAAATATTGCCCTATCTGAACATTTACATCGGGTGGAAAAGGAGTTATTTCATAATTGATTGTAAAATCTTTCTCTGATTTATCAATGGTAAAGTGATTATTATTAAGTTTACCAAGTTTTGTTACTATCACATAATTTTTATTGTTAACTATAGCTTCAAAACCAATACATTTTTTATTATAATTAAAGTTTTTAATATATTTTACATTTATATTACGATTATTTAGCAAGTCCTCTAAAGTAAAATCTGGCGTGGACTTGTTAATTACTAATTTGTTTTCATATTTTGAGAAGAGTAACGTTCTGTAAACAAGATATACTATAATAGATAATGCTATTATGGCATATAAAAATAAAAGTTTCTTTTTCATTGCTGCTTATTGTCGCTTATCAGATAATGTAAATTCTTAAAATCACTGTTTTTATATGTCTTCGTATTAATAGCATATAAGTCATGCTTATATACAATAAAACTTAACGACATTTCTTCGTTTGATGTTACATAACCAAAATCTCTTCTGTTTTGATTATTAAATGAAAAGTCTATAAAATTACCTTTGAAAATAATTTCTGTGAAACCATTGTTAAATCTTGCTTGTTCTTTTCCTTCTATGTAGTATTCTATATTTTTTATATGAAATGGATAATAATAAAATCCAAAGAATCTGCTGACATTTTCTTCAATATCAATAGGTGGAAAACCAATTATTTCACTGTTTCTTTCAAAACCTTTAGAGGATTTTGTTAGTATTAATTTACTATTTTCAATCTTACCTAATTTTGTAGCGGTAACATAATATTTGTTACTTATTATTGCATTAAATCCTATACTTTTTTTATCATAAGTAAAGCTATTAAGATAAATAATTTTCATACTATCGTTATTCAATAGCATTTCTAATGTTACTTCTGGTTTGGAATTATTAACTTTTAGTCTGTCGTTATTTTCCGAAAACAAAAATGTTCTGTAAATCAGATAGCATACTACGATTAATCCGATAAAACAGTATACTAATAAAAGTTTCTTTCTCATAATTTGTTTATTTACAATACTATTCGATTATCTAAAATTGTACCTGAATTAAGAGCGGGATTTATAATTGTTGGTGGTACCAATCTATATAAAAGATAAGTTGCAACAGCCATTGCAGCAGTACCCGGTTTTATCCCATACGAATTAATACTTGTTGTATTATTATCCATTTTCTGCCCGAAGTTTAATGAAAGGTCACTGTTAATAATATCAAAAGAGAGGGTTCCTGAACCTCCAAATGAGTAGTCACCAATACTTACCATAAATCCATTAGTATCATATCCGGCAGTAAGCTCATTATACATATTAAGAAAAGATAAGTTTAATTGCATAGATATTAAATTATTGCTGACTCCTGTACTGATATTTGTAACACGTCGGTAATCTACATTTGATATTCCTGCATTTCCTTTGGTGTGATATACTGTATTTTCTGCTTTTAAAAAAGGATTTTCATCAAGAAGATTGGTAACTTTTGCAAATGTTGTTGTTTTAGTGCTACTATTTAATTTTAACATATTAAATGAACCAAGAAACCCTTTATCTTCTTGCCCGAAATCTGTCCACCAGCGTAATATCCCATCGATATTTGTTAATCCACCCGTTCCCCCAGCAGAAAGAGCCTGCATAATATCTTTAAAGGCTTGCGAATCTACAAAAGCTCCCCCAGGTGAGAGTGCATCTCCAGAACCATCTCCACCACCTGCATCAGCTTGGAATCGGGTTCTAGCGGTACTAATATAATTAATAGAGTCCTCGAACCATGAAACGCCATTTATCGTCGTCATCGGATCAAAATCCCAGCGCATAATTCCTCCGGCACTGTAAATCATGGATTTTCTTCCATCCGGATCTATGAACATCACCGGGTTATTAAAGGCATAATTGTAAGGAGAATATCTCCTCATCTCTTCTGCCAACGGATCGATCACACCCCATCTTCCAATATCACTCATGTACATTCTTGCTCCGTAGTCGTTCCAGCCGGTTTCTGTCTGGAATTCCTTGCCATTATATTGGTATTTGTAGGACGAATTGCTGACCGAGAGAATATTGATATCTTGCCTCATCCCGAAAGCATAATAATTGTTTTCTTCAAGAACTTCTGCGCTGCCACTGGTCGTATTTCTGTAATAGCTCAGGGCGTACTGAACTGCGTTCGTAGTCTTCGTAAAAGCTTCTCTTTTACTCGTCTATCCAGATGGTCGGTATAGCTGTAAATATACTTACTTTTTATGAAATCATAATAATCTTCGGATGTAAGAAACATTCCTTGATTGCTTTTTTTACAATATTTTTAAAGTAGCATTAGTACAAATTCTTATATCACCGACTTTGATACACGATGAATGACCTTCAGTCATTTAAGAATATTTTTATGGGCAAAAATAAACAAGAGTAGGGAATACCTACTCTTGTTTTCTATTAATGTATTTTTTTATTTTTACTGATTTTCAACAGGTTAATGGTTGGGAATTATACTGTCACTAACTTTGATCGCGACCTAAAATAATCTAAGTACACCCAGGTTGTGGCAGGAAAGAAGCTAATTAACTCTCATTTATTCTCCATATTTTCAACTTGCTCTTTGTTCATTGCTCTTTGCTTGAAAATTCTTTCTCTACTAATATTACTCTCATAGATAAATAGACCAAGAGTGAATAATACTATAATAAAAAAATATAAATAATACTTCTTATGATAATCAGTATATTCATTAAAATCCTCAAAACCTTCTTTATACAGATAGTAAGCGATAATAATGCCGATGACAACACAAACAATTACGTATGGCTTTCCTGAAAGCGTAGTGTAGTTAACATCGTAATATTGACAAAACAAATCGTAAATAGTTGTTGTCAAAACAGAAATTATAACTACAAAAACACAAAATGTAGAAAATTTAGTTAAACTTTTTCCTAATTTTTCTGATTTATCATAGTACATATAAATATGATAAAAAAGTAATCTTATAAATCTAATCATCTTAAAATGCGGGTTTACCATCGTTATAATACGTTTCATAAATCGCCATTGCGGCAAAATAACCTAAGGATACCCAAGCTGTGGCTGGAAAGAAACCGGCAACTCCCATTACCCCATCAACAACTGCTCTCATTCCTGAGATATTACCTTCTCTATATTGGTAGGCTGTATTTAATAAACCAACAGCCCCAACAACTTTTCCAGCAATACCAAAAACTTTTGATGCATTTCCCAATGCCTTAGCAGAGGCAGGTAGTTTTGTGCTTATGGTCTCTGCAAAGACCTTGCTTTTTGTTATACTGGATGGCGCATTCCAATTTGCCAATCCTTTTTCAGCTATTGTAGACCCAGCCTGTATGATACCAGCTATGGAAGTAAATTTCCCTGGATTGTTTTGGACCCAGTTAAAACTCGTTTTTACAGCATCAGGTCCAGAGTTATACCAATTTTCACCAGCATCCCAATTAGTATTATCACCATAAGATTTCAACTTCAACATATTGAAAGATCCAATTAATCCTTTATCCTCCTGTCCAAAATCTGTCCACCAGCGTAATATCCCATCGATATTTGTTAATCCACCCGTTCCGCCAGCAGAAATGGCCTCCATGACATCTCTAAAGGCTTGCGAATCTACAAAAGCTCCCCCAGGTGAGAGTGCATCTCCAGAACCATCTCCACCACCTGCATCAGCTTGAAATCTGGATCTGCCTGAACTAATATAATTAATAGAATCCTCGAACCATGAAATACCATTTATTGTCGTCATCGGATCAAAATCCCAGCGCATAATTCCCCCGGCACTGTAAATCATGGATCTTCTTCCATCCGGATCTATGATCATCACCGGGTTATTAAAGGCATAATTGTACGGAGAATATCTTCTCATCTGCTCTGCCAAAGGATGGATCACGCCCCATCTTCCGATATCAGACATATACATCCTTGCTCCATAATCATTCCAGCCTGTCTCAGTCTGGAGTTCTTTACCATTATACTGGTATTTATAAGACGAATTACTTGCTGAAAGAATATTGATATCCTGCTTCATCCCGAAAGCATAGTAATTGTTTTCCTCAAGAACTTCTGCGCTGCCGTTGGCTGTATTTCTGAAATAGTTCAGCCGTACTAAACTGCGTTCGTAGTCTTCGTAAAAGCTTT
This sequence comes from Chryseobacterium endophyticum, assembly GCF_056333165.1. Lineage (NCBI taxonomy): Bacteria > Pseudomonadati > Bacteroidota > Flavobacteriia > Flavobacteriales > Weeksellaceae > Chryseobacterium > Chryseobacterium endophyticum. The sequence goes on along the minus strand of NZ_JBWGXE010000008.1, from coordinate 69,336 downwards.
TCTTTTACTCGTCTATCCAAATGGTCAGTATAGCTGTAAATATACTGTCTTTTTTAAATTGTAATAGCCTTCGAAGGCCAATAGCTTTGATACACAAGGAATGATCTTCAATCATTTAAAAATGTTTTTATCTACAAAAATATACAAGAGCAGGCAATGCCCACTCTTGTGTAATTTTTATTGATTTTCAATAGGTTAATGATTGGGAATTATGCCATCACTAATTCTGATACATTAACTCCAAGTTTTACAAACCATTACCTTCTGTAAAATCTCTTTTTAATTTATTTTTAAAATCTTCAAAGTTAGAATGAAAAAAATACGGAGGAGATGTAGAAAAACGAAATATCAACTCATCCATAAAAAAAGCCACTCTTTCCCAACAATTATCTTCATATTCATCATAATTATATTTGTGATGAATATTTTTGCTAAATTCCACAAAGTCTTCTTCAATCAAATGATATTTATTTTTATAAAAGTTTATATATCCAAATATTGAAAAAAAGAAATCTCTATATTGATCCAGAGTTAATTTAGAGAGATTTTCTGGATTGAATTCTATATACAATTTTTCTAAAATTTTTCTAATAATGATATTTTTTTCTTCCATATTTTAATTATTTTACAGGTTGCCAAGCTGGAGCAGTACTTTGAATTAATGCTCTAAATGCACCTACAGTCATAGGAACTGCAGGACGTATTTGTCCATAATTTGGAATATTAGCATTTGGAACAGGTACTCCTATTAGTCCATAAGATATTAAAGAGCTTGCCGGTATTCTAAAAAGTGTTCCTTTCCCTCCGGAAAAATCAGGAACATTAGGTGGTATTACATTACCATAGCCTGCAGTTACAGATAACCCATTTTCAAAAAGATTTGTTATTCTACTAGAGTTAGGAAGGTTATTAATATCCCTATCTCTTAGTCCAAGTTTATCTAAACCAGTTCCAACCATAGGTAGACCGTTTACATTTCTCATAATTCTATATAAATATAAATTATTTTGAGGTCTATCAGCTGGTATATCCGTTGCTTCTGTAAGTGGTATATCATATCCACGCGCATGAGAGCTATCACCATTTAACATTAGTGGTAAAGTCCATATTCCGAATCTAGATAATCCTGCTAGTTCACCCAATACTCCTCTAATTGATGCCCATGTTCCTGCCGAAGCTCCTCCTCCTGTGGGGAAAGTTAGAGTACCTGTATATGCCATTGCTACGGTATCCCAATTTTTCATGGAATCCTCAAAAGCCTCGAATATTTCCTTCCCCCAGTTAGAATGATTACCCGATAGAACAACTTCTTGTATTAAATATTCACCAAGGCCATCACTGCTTCCATTAATGGCAGCACTAGAGGGCTCGGGTTTATCGTCAGAATAATCGCCGCTTCCACCATAATACCATTGGTTGGGTAATGAACTTCGGAGATAGGGACTTCTTCCTACGTCATTAAAAGGTGTACCATATAAGCTGGTAAGAGGGTCAAATTCAAGATTAAAAGCAGAGTTCGGACCATAGAATTCTAATGGGTTATGCGGTTTCCTTCCGTCCGGATCTATAAAGATCACCGGGTTATTAAAAGCATAATTGTACGGAGAATATCTTCTCATCTGCTCTGCCAACGGATCAATGACGCCCCATCTTCCGATATCAGACATATACATCCTTGCTCCATAATCATTCCAACCTGTCTCAGTCTGGAGTTCTTTACCGTTATATTGGTAATTATAGGCTGGGTTTACCGCTAATGCATTATTCCAATCATGCTTCATCCCGAAAGCATAATAATTGTTTTCTTCAAGAACTTCTGCGCTGCCACTGGTTGTATTCCTGAAATAGTTCAAACTTACTGAACTGCGTTCGTAGCCTTCGTAAAAGCTTCTCTTTTACTCGTCTATCCAAATGGTCGGTATAGCTGTAAATATATTGATTATTTTCAAAATTGTAATAGCCTTCGAAGGCCAATAACTTTGATACAGGAGGAATGATCTTCAATCATTTAAGAATGTTTTTTATCGACAAAAATAAACAAGAGTAGGGAATGCCTACTCTTATTTTCTGTTAATTTGTTTTTAATGTTTATTGATTTCTAATAGGTTATTTATTAAGAATTATCCATCACTAACCTTTTATACGTGATCAGCTAATAAGAGTTTGCCGTATTTGGCAACCTATTTAGCTAGAGTTATTCCCCACTTTTTCAACATATAATCACCAAAAGAGGTTTCCCAAAATCTTGGAGGTGAACAGAATCCAATTAATTCAGAAAGAATAAGTTGTATTCTTTCTTCATAAACTGTATTTTTTTCATAATAATCATAATATTCAATATGCTTGTTATCTATAAAATTTTTTAAATCTTCATTAAGACTCAAACCTCTATCTTTTAGTTCTTTTACTTTTGAAAAAAAATCTAATATTAATATTTTAAAATCTTCATTGCTTAATGATGAAACGGTTTCAAAGTCTAGTGCTTTAAAAAAAATATTTAATTGATTTATCATTTTATTGGTTTCCATAATGGTGCAGTTGCTTGTACTCTTAGTCTAAATTGTTGTAATGTCATTCTGCCTATTGGTGTTATATTAGCATGGTCTACAGCATCGATATTTATTCCTAAACCTGACATAAAAACATCTGTAGCTTTTATTCTAAATAAAGTTGTTTTACCTGGATTGGCAAATGGTGTTTGAGGAATAAAGTTTCCATATCCAGGTGTTACTGACATCCCTTGTCCAGATGAGCCAAATACATATTCTGAATCGGTAACATTCGGTAAAAAATCAGTTGATCTTACACCTAATGTATTTAAAGAATTTCCTAATTCTGGCATTCCCACTATACTTCTCATGTTTCTATATAAATACAAATTACTCTGAGGTTCATCAGTTGTTCCTGTCAAAGGAATATCATAGCCTCGCGCATGAGAACTGTCACCATTTAAGATTAGTGGTAAAGCCCATAAACCAGCTCTAAGTCCTAATGCCAGTCTGCCCGATAATCCTCTAATTGATCCCCAGGTTCCTGCTGAAGCTCCTCCACCTGTGGGTAAAGTTAAAGTACCAGTATATGCCATTGCGCTGGTATTAGACCACCAGTTAGTATTATTCCAGTTACTCATAGAAGCTTCAAAAGCTTCTAATATCTCTTTTCCCCAGACAGAATGATTACTCGATAGAACAACTTCTTGAATTAAAATTTCTGGAAGATTATCACTGCTTTCATTACCGGCAACGCTGGCAGGGCTGGCTGCTTCATCAGAACTATCACCACTTCCACCATAATACCATTGATTGGGTAATGAACTTCGGAGATAGGGACTTCTCCCTACGTCATTAAATGGTGTACCATATAAGCTGGTAAGAGGGTCAAATTCAAAATTAAAAGCAGAATTAGGACCATAAAACTCTAATGGATTATGCGGTTTCCTTCCATCTGGGTCTATAAAATTGACAGGATTATTCAACGCATAATTGTACGGAGAATATCTCCTCATCTGTTCTGCCAGTGGATCGATCACGCCCCATCTTCCGATATCACTCATGTACATCCTTGCTCCATAGTCATTCCAACCGGTTTCAGTCTGGAGTTCCTTACCGTTGTATTGGTACTTGTAGGAAGAATTGCTTGCTGAAAGAATATTGATATCATGTCGCAATCCAAACGGATAGTAATTATTTTCTTCAAGAACTTCTGCGCTGCCACTGGCTGTATTTCTGAAATAGCTCAGGCGTATTGAACTGCGTTCGTAGCCTTCGTAAAAGCTTCTCTTTCACTCGTCTATCCAAATGGTCTGTATAGCTGTAAATATATTGATTATTTTCAAAATTGTAATAGCCTTCGGAGGGCAATAACTTTGATACATGAGGAATGATATTTAATCATTTAGGAATGTTTTTATCGACAAAAATAAACAAGAGTAGGGAATACCTACTCTTATTTTCTATTGATGTATTTTAAATTTTGTTGATTTTCAATAAATTAATGATTGGGAATTATGCCGTCACTAACTTTGATACACGACCAAAGTTGTCTGTATCGGTTAATACGAAGCTCTCCTCCATTTATGAAATATCATTAATTATAATATTTAATTCCTCATTATTAACAAATGTCTCATCGATCATTTTTAAAAGTTTATCTAGCAAGAATACTAAACGCCCTATTTCAGACATTCTATAATTGATTTTATAAGTTGTTGTATTTAGATTAACTTTTTCATATCGAGTAGAATGTTTTTGAAATTCTTTTTCGCTAGGTTCTTTATACCATTTTTCCAATATTTCATTTAAATAATTTTCTAAAATATTATATAAATCCTTTATTTTATCTTTTGAAAGTGTATAATTTTTTAATTTATTTTCGTCTTCTATGAAAAACATTAAAAAATGTGAAAATAAATAATATGATAAATTAGAATCTACTATTATTTCCGAGTTTTTATTTTTTAAAATTATTTTTTTCATTTTGGTAATATATGATTAACTATTTGACCTTGTGAGTTATATACCTGGAGATGAGCCTTGGAAACATTGATGTTTATAGCTTTAAAAATATCTAAGTACATATTTGCTGCATTAGTACTAGGAGCGTAATGACCAGATAGGTTATTAATACCTACAATATTACCATTTCTCATCTTTAATTCGCCAGCTGCTAATACATCGGCTCCTTGCGACAAAAATGTATGTTTTCTACCTAATAATGTTTCTCCAGATTGAGTTATAACAAAATCAAACATTCCTGCGGCCTGAGTATTACCATTCATTATGACTTGTCCATTAGTTATGGAACCTAATAATTTTCCTTCAGTACTTACAGGTAATGTATTTTTTAGTAATCCTTTCTCCGCTGCTAACAATTTAAGTGCATCATCACCATTTTTAGTCATTACCATTAGTGGTAATGCTGCCAAATTCATGGCTTTATTATCAGAAGATGAAAGAGCCATACCTATACCTTCCCAAATTGCAAAAGGATCACCAGGACTACCCATCATTTTTATTGGCCCATCGTTCCTTACCCAGACCATAGGGTCAGTTTGACGATTCCATCGTATCATCGAAGCTTCAAAGGCCTCAAGTATTTCTTTTCCCTAAAGAGAATGATTACCTGATAGAACTATCTCTTGAATTAAAATTTCTAGAAGATTATCACTACTTCCATTACTGGCAGCACTAGCAGGCTGCGGTTTATCATAAGCTCTATCATTTACTGGCTTAGCTTACAAATAAAACCAAGGCATCTAATAACAATGCCCTGATTTTAATTTCTTAATTATTAAAATGTATTTTTTAATGTGCCTATATAAAGACTTAAGATTAGAAATCCAAAAAATGAAATGACAGCATAAGCAATTACTAGAATGTCAGCTATTATTTTTTTTGTCTTACTAAAATCTTTTACTTTATCTTTAATTTCTTCATAGGAAGTAAATTTCCAATATCTCAAGCTTATTAATAAAATAATTGGTAAACAATAAATTATTACAATATATTTATTCGAAGGCAAGGTGTTCATATCATAAAAATGATTTAAAAACATCAATATAAATATCAAATTAAATGAAAGTAAGGAACAAACTCCTATAATTCCTGAAGCTTTATGAGTTCCATCTTTTTCAAAATGATAATAAAAGTTGGTAATTTGATAATATAAATAATCAGTAAGTATCATATATAATATTTAATAGCCCATGGCCGCATTAAATTTTCGTTGTTCTTCTGCTCTCACACCATCGTTATAGTATTTATTCACCGCTCCTTCAATATGTTGTCCAATATCTTTGCCGGTAGCTAAGGTAACAATAAAATTTGCTGTAAAATAAGTTCCAGCTATCGCCTGTCCCCAGCCTGTTGGTGAAACAGCTAATACAGACATAACAAGATCTAATGAATTAGATGTATTTACTCCATTAATACTCATATCGACCCCAGCTAACCCTATGCCAATACCCCCTAAAACTTTTCCTGCAATTTTAGTTCCTGCAGCGAATCTTTGTGCTTTTACAGCACTTATTTCTATCAATGGAACATATATTTTTTGTGAACCTAATATTTTTGGAAGTGCTTGTTCAAAAACTAAATTAGTAGTAGAATAAGCTTCTCCGGCACCATATAATAAAGCTCTGTCAGCAGCAGGTTGTAAAAGATATTTATTGATAGAAAAAGCATTTCCAGACCAGGTTCTAAATCCTTGAGAAGTTTTATGCCAATCAATATCCCAATTTTTCATAGAATCCTCGAAAGCCTCTAATATCTCTTTCCCCCAGTTAGAATGATTACCTGATAGAACAACTTCTTGTATTAAATATTCACCAAGGCCATCACTGCTTCCAGTACTGGTTGCACCAGCGGGCTCCGGTTTATCATCGGAATAATCACCGCTTCCGCCATAATACCATTGATTGGGTAATGAACTTCGAAGATAGGGACTTCTTCCTACGTCATTAAATGGTGTGCCATATAAGCTGGTAAGAGGGTCAAATTCAAGATTAAAAGCAGAGTTCGGACCATAGAATTCTAATGGGTTATGCGGTTTCCTTCCATCCGGATCTATGAACATCACCGGGTTATTAAAGGCATAATTGTACGGAGAATATCTTCTCATCTGCTCTGCCAACGGATCAATGACGCCCCATCTTCCGATATCAGACATATACATCCTTGCTCCATAATCATTCCAACCTGTCTCAGTCTGGAGTTCTTTACCGTTATATTGGTAATTATAGGCTGGGTTTACCGCTAATGCATTATTCCAATCATGCTTCATCCCGAAAGCATAATAATTGTTTTCTTCAAGAACTTCTGCGCTGCCACTGGTCGTATTTCTGTAATAGCTCAGGCGGATATTTCCCAGATGGTCGGTATAGCTGTAAATATACTTATTTTTTACAAAATCGTAATAACCTTCTGAAGTAGGAATAAAGTCTAAAGAAACGGCTCCCAGATAATTAATCGTATACTGGAAACTATCTAAATAATCTGTAGTCGTTGCACGCTCTGATTTAAATTTTGTAGCGTAAATGGTATATTTTTTTCGAAGCTTGGTCCCATCTGCACGGTAAATATACTCGGTTCTTACATTTCTTGTTTCATCTTCTCCGGTCGCCGGGTTTCGGATAAGATAGGTAGCGTTAAACTTTATATTTTCCGGAAGATTCAGGTAATTGTACTGTATGTTTACAATGCCTTTATCTTCATGGCTCGTCATATTGCCATTGTCATCATAGGAGATCAGATTCCCGGAAGTATCCGGATAACCGGCATAATTGGCAGAATGATCTGCGACCGTCAGAAGTTTGTTGGCATCATAGATGTATATAAGATCATCAATCTGCTCTTTCATACCGGAAAATCCTTTGGTGTTTCGCTGTAATGCCAGAATATTACCACCCAGATCATAGGTAAGCTCTTCGTTATAAAAACCATTCTGCGGGACCGAAGCGTTCGGTTCGGAGTAAGTCGCTTTTTGTAGCCTGCTCAGCCCGTCATACTGGTAGGTATATCTCTTCAAAACACTGTCAGATGACGTTCGCCAGTCAATCTCTGTGATTGTTCCATTGTATTTTGCGGAAGCAACAGCTGGTGTATTGGTTTTGATTTCATAGGCAAAAAGTTTCCCGTTCAAATTGGAAGGATCATTGATCTTTTTCAGTCCGCCTCTTACATCATAAGTGTAATCGATACTCTGGAGGTTGTTCCCTGTTTTTTTATTGACCAGCTGCGAAAGCTCATTATATGTATTTTCTGCCAGAAGTTCCTGCGCATTACTGCCGACCTGGTGGTATTGTTTTTTGAGTCTTCCCTGGTCATCATATTCAAACGTCTGGGTAATCTGTTTTTCAGTATCGGCCGCGAGTCTTTTGTGGTAGGCTTTGGTCTGTTTTACCCATCCTGCAAAGTTGATCTCCGATTCGGTACGGGTATAGCCCCCAAGATGGTTGATGGCATAAGTGGCAACTGATCTCCCTTTGGTGTCATACCAGACATAGCTTTTGGTCCAGTTGTTATCTTCAATATTTTTTACCAGGCTCAGGGTCGGCAGGTTTTTCGTACTTATTGGCGAATTGGAGGCATTCGTCATTATTTCCTGGCCGAATACGGACGTCGGGAAAGAAGGGTTGAAGCTATAGGAAGGGTAGGTGTCATAATAATTTACCGATAATACCGTGATCGCTCCTGCAGGAAAAGCATTTTGGGTATAATAAACCGCCATTCCGTTGGTGGTGAACGATGAGGTACTTCTTGTCTCGTTGTTTTCCGCATTGACGGTAAGGTTGTTCACATTGTTCTGCAGGGTTGCCCTGGAATCGGTGCTCGGGAAAAAACCGGTGTAGACGGTCCTTCCGAACTTGTCATATTTATTAACCATCCAGCCTTTTGCCCTAAACGTATTGTCTGTGGTTCTCAGGTTGGCATCCTGGCTCATGATCGGCCGGTCCTGCTGGTCATAGATGATGTATTCCCAGCCTTTTCCCGGAACTTTCTTCTCTACCAGGCGGTTCCATCCGTCATACCGGTACTGGTAACAGAGCTTGTCGTAGGTCGCCTGGTTCATCGGCGCATTCACGGCTAGCGGAGGGATCAAAAAAGCGAGCTGGTTGTATTCGTTGTACACATAGTAGGTATCGGTTTCCTCATCCGTTCCGACTCCTTTCTTTACAAGCACCACCTGGCCGGCTTTATTTTTATATTCAACGGTTTTGTTGCCGTCTCCATCGGTTACTGAAGTTTTAACGAGGGTATTGGCAGGATAAAACCCTGGCGATGAAAGCACATCATCCGTCCTGCCTTCCGTCCAGCCGGTGGTTACCGTATATTTTTTTACCTCATTGGCTTTATTGGCATAATAACCCATGGTTACGGGATGGTTCTGCCATTCCTGCCCTGAAGGGATGCTGCTGAGCGGACGGCCTAATGGAGATTTTTCCAGCACGCTATGTGAAAAAGGACGGCTGTCCCCATATACGGATACGGCAGCGTTTTTAACGGCACTGCTGTCCTGAAGCGCCCCTCCCAGGGAGATCATCGGAACAGGATTCCAGCTGTCGACACTTCTTCCGAAGCGGTCATAGGGAATATGCTGCACCATATCTTTTCCCGTAGGACTCGATTTGATGCTGACCGTCTGGAACGGCTTTCCGAAGCTGTCGAAATACTGTACCGTTTCGGAGGTTTTGGTGCAGTCGCCGGTCAGGCAGGTTTTGGTGTAGATGTAGTGCTGGGTATCGGTAAGATTCGTTTGGGCGGAGACACAGATGACCAGTAAGGTCCCCAGTATATTTAGAAATTTTTTCATTCTTTTATCATTTTAAAAATTAAAAAAAAAGTCGGCTAAGGTTTAAAGTGGTATTGATATTCCTTCAGGGTCTTCTCAACGATACCTCCCGCATTGTTTCTTTCTGCACTTTTCACTTTTTTCAGCCTTCCTGCACTGTCATATTCGTACATTTCGCGCTGTCCGTTAGGGGAGGTCGTCGTGGTGAGGCCTATCAGCGGATCATACGTGTAAGTGGTGACCTGGTACGCGGCCATGGAAGAATGCGTTCTTAAATTCTCAAGGGCGGTGACCAAAGCACTTTCTGTCGCAGGGTTGGTGTTGTCATTGTCAGAGGCCGTTATGGCGGCCACCACCAGGGCATTGGTTTTTACGTCGTCATATTTGGCACCGGCTATTTTAGCGATCAGCTGCGTTTTATTGTATCCGTAAATGAATGCGGTAGGCGTTCCCGTTCCGGAAGAGGCCTGTACAATATTTCCTTTATCATCATAGGCATCCATTTTTCCTTTCAGCTTCAGGCTTCCGTCACTGATATTGGCAGCATATACAGAAGTTGGCAGCAGGGAAGCATTCTCGTACCGGGTAATGGCTTTGGAAAGGGTTTTCCCGTTCATTTTTTGCTCCTGGATCACAGGGATTCCGGTCATAAAGGCATTTTCAAGATGGCTGTATCCGGCTTGCCCTGTGGCATAGGTGATGAATTGTTCCGAAATATCGCCGTCCGCCACATTTTTGGTATAATACGGCTTCATATTCGATGGGCTGATCCAGGTTTCAGAACTTGATTCCAGGATCCCGTTATCAGCCAGGTACGCTTTGCTGGTCACCATACTTTTTTTAACATAAGATGGCTTTGAAGAGATTTTATTGCCTCCGTTAAAGCTGTATTCCACATCAGAATAATGATCCAGCTCGTAATCATACTGCTCGGAGGTTAAAAGCACATTTTGCTCATCATAGGTTTCTTTTTTAGACATCAGTCCGCCTTTCGTCATATCATAAAAGGGCCAGAAGTATTGTGGCTCTAATGTTGTTCCCCCGGTTTGCTGCTTAGGATAGTCATCCGGGGTTTTAAAGGTGTAGCGAACCGATCCTTTTCCGGTTTCCGATTCTTTTACATTTTTATACAGCGTATAATTTGAGCCGAATTCATCTTCCGAATCAACGGTATTTGAATAGACGTATCCGCTGGAGCTGTTGGGTAACTCAAAAGAATCATATTCATAATTTATCGTGCGGGATGGTGAACTGTCATTGATATTTTTATAAATTTTAATATTTTTCAAACGAATTCCGGGACCTGACATTGCATTTCTGAACGGCCCGGGATTGACCTTGATTTCTGAGGCTCCAAAAGTAACTGTACCTGTAGCGCCGCCATTCGAGACGATCTCCAGGGTATAGTTTCCCGGATAATTATTGATCCATCGTTCCATAGTATAATTGTCCGTAATGGTCATGGTTGGAATAACAACTTCAGATCCTTTTTTCAGCGTGATCTTAAGGTTAACAGGCGGAACGGGAATGCCGGGGAGCCCAGGAAACCCTGTAGAAGGCTCTGGAAATGTATAATCCTCAAGATTCAGAACAAATCTGAAGTTCTTTTTCTGAGCAGTATTTCCGGAGATGACAATAGGGTACGAGAGGCTCTGGGTCGTATTGAAAGTACCGTTGGTAATAGGAGAAAAGTATTGTATTCCAGGATATCTCAGAGAAGATGTTCCTACCAGGGAAGCCAGGAAAGCCGGGTCATTATAATTGAAGTATTGTTCCCCATTTTCGTAATTGTATTCTGTGACCCCTCCGGTTGGCGAAATCATTTTGGAAAGGTTTCCTTCTCCACTAGGAAATTGGTAGGTAAACCAGTTGTTTTCCAGCAAGTTTCCGTTCTTATCGTTTTTAAATACGGAGTTGAGAATCCTCAGTTTCTTATAAGCTTCGGCACCTTTGGAAAGCATCGTATAATTAAAGACATAAGAATACAATTCATTTCCTGTGGGGTCTTTGAGGCTTATCTTCTGCAGGCTATACGGATCGCTGATGAGTTCTTCTCCATCGGTAGATTCCAGTGATTCAGTGTAGACATAATCGAATACCACCTGACCATTTCGGCTGGTGATGCTTTTCAGCTTGTTCTGAAGTGAAAGCATAATAGAAGTGCTCGTCCCCTTATATTTTTTTCTTTCATCATATTCCATTGTGGCAACTTCCGCCCCGATCGGGTTCAGGATTTTGGATAGGTAGTAAGCCGTTTTGTAATCTTTTCCCAGCCAGTGATCTCCACAGTCATATTTGGCCATATCGGTCTTATCGAAAACATACTTATACCCGTTGTCTGAAGTTATCGTAAAGCTGTCGGCCTTGAAGGTGGCCGTATTGCTGTTTCTTACATACTCTATTCTGGCATGGTTCGGGGTAAGGTTGATCAGTTGAAAAGTATTGTTGATCGTATCCCTTTTCATCCTGAACTTTCCTGACAGGCCGGGAAGATTATAATAATACAGGTCGTCAAATTCATTTTTCTTATAAGCCGCTAAAGAAGGATTGTCATAGCATTCATCCAGGTAATCGAGCACTTTTTTGTAAATCACGCCTCCTCCGAAGAACGACCATCCGCTTCCGACGTCACTAGCCGTTTCCGTGTCCCCATAGTTTCTTACATTATACCCAAGATTCATTGGCCAGCTGATCCCCCCGGAGACAGGTGCACTGAGCAGGGGAATGCCGATTTGGGGAGATCCTGTAGATAAGGACATCGGGACATCGGTATAGGTTGACATCGCTGCCATGGAAGGGGAGGCTACGGGAGTGTTGACCACATCACCGGGCCCTATTTGTGCATAGTCTTTTTCTGCAATGAATACCAGAAAAAGAAGCAGTATCAGTTTTGTAAATGTAATTCTTTTCATTATTTCTTAATCAGTTTAGCACTTGCTGTTTTATTATCATTGGTTTTCACGCTCACCAGATACGCTCCCTGAACCAGCGCCTGCGTATTGATCTTGGTCACTTTATTTTTGGTTTTTATGCTTTGGACCTGCCTTCCGCCCATATCATACACCGTAATCTCCGCTTCAAACGGAGGCTCCCCTCCTTTGGAGGGTCTGGGGGAGGATATAAACCCTATCTCCACATACGCATACTCACTCACCGGGTTCGGATAAATCTTAATATCCTGCTTCTCGATCAGCTGATCGATCTGTTGGTCACCCAGCTTCACGATTTTCCAGTTCTCTTTTCCCAACTCTTCGGCACTCGTTCCGGCCAGTACAATCGAACCGTCCCTATTGAGCTTGATATCCGAAAGCCTTTCTTCTCTTTTTCTCGATTCACCCTTAACGTGTTTTCTCCACTGCTCATTGCCATTCTGGTCCAGGTACAGCATCCAGAAGGTCTCATCATCACTTTCAATTCTTCCTTCTGCTTGAGTATAGCCTCCCAGCAAAATCCCGGATGTTACCCCTTGGTTCTTTTCCCTTGCTCCTTGGCTCTTTGTCATTACACTCATTCCCATCAAAATATCCCGGTTTTTGAAGTTGTAGGATTTCTGCCAGATTTCTTCCCCTCTTTCATCCAGGGAGATCAGCCATAAATCTGTTCCTTCTTCAATACCGACGGTTTTATTACCTGATCGTTCCGATCTTGATTCTCCGCCGATTAAATAGCCTGTGGAAGTCAAGGCCAGGGTTCTCAAATGGTCGTCTCCGGTTCCCCCGAAGTTCTTTTCCCATTCCACTTTGCCGTCTTTGGAAAGCTTGATGATCCAGTAATCGCCCTCTCCGAAGTTTTCAGTAGACTTTGCATAACCGGAAAGTGATTTTGAATTTTGGATTGAACGGTCTTGCTCCCCTCCTTTGGAGGGGCTGGGGGAGGATGCACTTCTCGAATACACGCCCAATAACGCTCCGCCATCTTTCGTAGGAATCATTTTCTCTACCTCATCCAATCCTTTTCCGCCCAAAACCAATTGAGACAATTCCTTTCCGTTCTTATCCAATCGTACGACCAGAACATCTTTCGATCCGTAACCTCTCGTTCCCGCCGTTCCCTGAATACCCGCCGTTCCCTGAGGCTCTCGAAGGGAACCTTGTCCCGTTGCCTGAGCGGAGCCGAAGGCAACATTTCCCGCCACAAAAAATCCCATATCCGTGGTCTGGATTACTGCCCGGGCTTCTTCATCTGAAGCACTACCAACGGTTTTCTGCCACAACTCATCCCCGAATTCATTGATCCTGATCAGCCAGATATCAGAACCTCCTTTGGAATCGTCTTTCTTGTCCAGGCCTTTCCCGGAAAAAGAAGTTCCAGCCAGGATGAAACCACCTTCTTGGGTATTCACGGTTGCAGAGAGAAAATCATGGTTTTGGCCCGAGAAATACTTTTCCCAGACCTCTTCGCCCTGTTGGTTGAGTTTTACCAGATGGAAATCGTAGCCGGTATTCTGCTTTCCCTGGTCCTGGCCTGGTCCCTGAGGTTCTCGAAGGGAAGGTGTGTTCCCTGAGGCTCTCGAAGGAGTGTTCCCTGAGGCTCTCGAAGGGATGCTGCTTCCGGTTATCAGATACTGCTGATCAATGGTGGTGGTGATCTGGGAAAGAAAATCCTGTGTGGAGGATTTGAGGTCTTTCTGCCAGATGACTTCCTGGGCGGAAACCGCCAGGATGGTGCCTAAGAATAATGCACCGCAGTAGAGTCTTTTCATACGTAGTGTTGAATGATTAAATTATTATTTTTCGTTTAGGCGAAATGAGAAAGGTTTTTTCTCAAGAAAATAAGGGAAACCTCATTCTTAAAAAAGTGGGGCAATGACAGGAAATGGCCTGAATGGAAATGGTTGTTATCATGGTTTTGTTTTTTATTAATTTTTTTTGATCCTGAATTCAATCGTTACCTTTATGGCAAAACTAATCCTCAAAGACGACAAAAGGTGTCGTGTTATAATGGAAGATGCCGTTTTTAATTTTAAGGTTGGATGTCAATCTTTTAAATTCGACGCGAAATTATAAAAAAAATCATAAAAACAATGTTACATTGTTGAAAATTAATACAGTAAAAAAATATTCAAAAAAAAATGCAGTGAATAATATTAGTCGATGAAGCCCAAATCCTGAATTTTTTTTACTGATTTTTACTGATGAGCGAATTGCAGTCTATCATAATGAAAAAAGGCAAAAAGTTAAAAAATGCAATTTTTTTTCAGGAAAAAAATAATAAAACAAACCCCTTTTCCAGTCATTTTAATTCCCTTATATTTGAACTGATTAATAGCAAATGATACCTAAATACACATAACATGAGAAAAAAAAATTACGCCTCAGAAGAAGCCGATGAGTATCTGAAAGAGCTTCTCAGGGTTTTTTCCGAAATCCTGGCCCAGGTTAAAAAATCAAAACAACAGGAATCGCCGTACTATGACAGTGCGGATATCAAACGGATGCTGAACATCAGCGACAGCACCTTACACCGGATCCGCAAATCGGAGAAAATTCCGTATTTCAGGATCGGGCGGAAAATATTCTATCCCAAATCGGTCTTCAACGATGATTTCAAAAATGCTTTCAGAAAATGAAAGCATTTTTTTTGTCCGCATCTTAACGAAGGTCACCCCGGATTTCCGTCAAAACCCGTCCGGTTTTTCCCGTAATCCTTCGGGAGTTCTTCGGAAGCGCTTCGGAAAAAGTACCGTTTTTCCGAAGCCTTCCCGAAGGTGACCCGAAGAACACCCGAAGAAAGTACCTCCGAAACCGGTCAAAACCGGTCAATAACGGTCAGATCCTGTCATAGCTTTCACCGGTGCCTGAAATTGGAAAATTTCATTCTATCTTCGTCTCACAAATCTTAAAAATGCAAAAAAGATGGCAAGAATAACAAAAGGAATCCTCGGAGGATTTTCAGGAAAAGTAGGAACGATCGTAGGCGCCAGATGGCGCGGACAGGACATCATCAGGAGTACGCCCAAAGTCAGCACCAGGCCGCCCAGCGAGAAGCAGCAGATGCAGCAGTCGAAATTTAAAATGGTCATCGCCTTTCTGCAGCCGCTCAAAAGCATTCAGAACAAATATTTCGGCTCGGCAAGCGGTTCAAAATCCCGCGTGAACATGGCGGTGTCATACACCATCAGCGAAGCGGTACAGATGAACGGCGATACGGCCGAACTGGTGTACAACAAAGTGCTGATCACCAAAGGAGACCTTACCGGCTTCCAGAACATCACCGCCCTTCCGCAGACCGGCCATGTCATCAGGCTCAGCTGGGAAAACAACGCCACCCAGGGAAACGCCTCGGAAACCGACCAGGTGAACCTGGTCTGCTACTGCGAAGAGCTCGACCGCTTTGAGACTTTCGAATCTGCCGCCGCACGCAATGCCCTGACCGCGGATGTCACCCTTCCCGCCGCATACACCGGAAAAGAAGTCCAGGTCTGGAGCTACCTCCACAATGAAAAAGGCACATCCGCCTCCAACAGCCTCCACCTCGGCGCCCTCACCATGATCTGATCACCATCCATCTCCACTCTTTACGGGTGGAGATTTTTTTTAGGGTTGTTTCAGCTGTTTAAGGGTGTGGTGGCTGTCAAAGGACAGTGTTACCAACCTGATGGTCATCCCATAGAGATCCAGACACGAATCTTTCCATGCGCATGTTACCGGCGCGGTTGGAATTCCTGCCTCAAATCGAAGATTATCTTCTTTTATTTGATAAATGTTATTTCGACAGAATCAATGAAACAATGGGTGATTGTTATGGCTTGGGAAAAAAAGTCAACCATTCCAAATGCTGACTACCAGCAATAACAGGTACAGTAAAAAAATTCCACACCCCTGGAGGGGTGCCAAAAATTCAGATAATTTTTGGTGGGGTGGTTTACAAGATTCCGGTCTGTCGGCATCGGCTCCGGTTAGCCACCAATGAATGAAGACCTTTATTTTCACGGTCATAAAAACCGATAGATTCAAAGGAAACCGAGGTCATACCTATATTACCACTGAGGTTGGGATTTTTACGGATGACAAAGTAGGTCGTTATTATAGCTTAAAACAAAAAGTCAACCATTGTAAAGGCTGACTGCCAGCAATACCAGGCACAGTAAAAAATTCCACTCCCTTGGAGGGGTGCCAAAAATTCAAAGAATTTTTGGTGGGGTGGTTTAGCAAGATTCCGGTCTGTCGGCATCGGCTCCGGTTAGCCACCATTGAATGGATGTTTTTATTTTTCAGTGCCTTAAAAAACCAATAGATCCAAAGGAAATATTTGTTAAAGTCTGAATTGTAATAAGATAGGGAAGACCACCCCGTCGAAAATTCCAAAGGAATTTCCGCCACCCCTCCGAAGGATGGGAATTAAGAAGCGGTCGTTTTAGATGATGAAAGCCTACTTTACAACCTATGGCTGAAATTCCCAACCGATGGCTGAGCAGAGCCAAAACCACCCGCCACAGACATCCTGCGACAGGTGGTTTTTATGAAATCAAATAGAGCTCTCGTTTATACTTCCTCAATCGGTTTTATCGCCGTCAGGGCACGGGAGGAAATCCAGCTGATGATCTGGGCAATGATTCTGGCGATCATTTGGTCTTTGGTGATTTTGGATACGCCCGGTACCAGTCCGTCCAGGGTGGTTTTCGGGAGGGGTTGGGGAAGGATCAGTCCGGTGACGGCAGGGTTCGGACCACTGGCCGGAATCCCGGAGTAGATTTCTACATGCTGGATAAACAGCTGTTCTACATAATCCTGCATCGACTGTGGCGGGACGCTGATGGCCGAAGTCCCGTTGGTATGCTGAAGGGTCCCCGGTAACGAAGCATTCTGAATTATGGTGTACGGCGCTTTTGATTTTGACGCATCATAGACCGCAAACGCCTGAAGGGCACTTAGCGCAAATGCCGTCCAGCGGTCCGGGGAATGGCCGTAGAGATTGGCGACCATCTGGAGGTCCTGTTTCTGCCAGGCGTGCGGAACCACGTCGAGGTCGTTCCAGTGCATCGTGTTCCAGCTTTGGTAGGGAAGGGATTGAGGCTGCCATCCCGAAGGCAGGGCCGGAAAGGTCTGGTCGAAAAGTTGGGCAAAATTCACTTCTCCCGGTGTTGGCCCGGCGGTAGGATAGACAAGAGTAAGCCCGAAAGCATCCAGGGTCTTCTGTTCTTTGAGATACAGTGCAAGGGTAGGAGATAAGGCTCCGGCAAGACTGTGGCCGCAGAAAATGATGGCGGTATCCGGATCAGGTTTCAGACTGCCCAGGAAGCTTTCGAGGGACGTGCCCGGTGCGGCGGCTGTTGCCGGGGTGATAAGTCCCATCAGGTTGCCGATCCCGGTGGCTGTTCCTTTGGAAATAAACGGTACGTTGTTTTGATAAGGCTCCGTTTTAAAATCCGACGGATTATAAGTCGTCCAGTTCACCACTTCGGAAACGGCAAAGTCTTCCGATTCCCAGTCGTACAGCGAGTCCGGGTTGGTGGCGGCAATCGCGACCACATACGCTGGCATCACTGGTCCTCCCGGGAATGCCACGGCTTCACATTTCGCAACGAATACGGCGTTGTCGGCAACGCCATCCTGGTTCATTTCCACTAATGCCGGTCCCCAAACCAGGTCCCAGCTGCCCAATACAGGGGTCACGGACGCATCCGCAGTGGAAGGTTGCGTCTGCCCCAGTACCGTTACGGGCGGAACGTTATTCAGATAGAAAGAAAGGTCATACTGCAGCTGTTCCTGCAATTCACTGGCGGTCCCTTTGTACCCGCCGGCACGGCCGACGAGGCAGGCCATCCCGAATACCTGCTGGTAAGCGTCTAAACTTGGACTGTTCATGGTGTGTTTGGTTTTTAGTCGTTGGTTGTTGGTTGTTGGGGTGTTTTGCCGGAAAATGCCTGATTGCTTATCCCCTCAAAAACAAAGTAAAGTTCGGGATTAATGGTGATGGGGAAATCCGTGGAAATGACTAAAATGGGGTTTAGGTGTTTATACGGATGGGGCAATGTTCAGTCACCGTATATAGAATTACGGTTTTCCTTATCGTATGAATTGCTTTTTTTATATAACTCGCATAATACATTGTTATTTTATAAATCAAACCCATAATTAAGACTATAATTCCATTGAAAACAAAACAACTCGAACCACATAAGGCACTTAGCACTGCATATTTCAAGTGAGCAAAGAAGGAATCAGCAAGCTGATTGATGAAGCATACGTATAAGCTTCGCGGAGCAAATTTATTTGCCTTTGCTATCTAAAAATCAGTGTTATACAAAATTAACTTTGCGTTAAAAACTGCATAAAAACACATCTTCACAATCAGCGAGAGATTTTTCAACGCAAAGGTTTTATTCTAAATGTGCATATTTCAAGTGAGCAAAGAAGGAATCAGCAAGCTGATTGATGAAGAGCGCGTGTAAGCTTCGCGGAGCAAATTTATTTGCCTTTGCTATCTAAAAATCAGCGTTATAAACAATTAACTTTGCGTTAAAAACTGCGTACAAAAAAATCAGCACAATCCGCACAATCAGCGAGAGATTTTTCAACGCAAAGGTTTTATTCTAAATGTGCATATTTCAAGTGAGCAAAGAAGGAATCAGCAAGCTGATTGATGAAGCGTACGTATGAGCTTCGCGGAGCAAATTTATTTGCCTTTTCCTGTAAAAAATTGGCATTGTAAAAAATCATCTTTGCGTTAAAAACTGCATACAGATAAATCAGCACAATCAGCGAGAGATTTTTCAACGCAAAGGTTTTATTCTAAATGTGCATATTTCAAGTGAGCAAAGGATTAATCAGCAGGCTGATTGATGAAGCGTACGTGTAAGCTTCGCGGAGCAAATTTATTTGCCTTTGCCATCTAAAAATCAGCGTTATAAACAATTAACTTTGCGTTAAAAACTGCGTACAAAAAAATCAGCACAATCAGTACAATCAGCGAGAGATTTTTCAACGCAAAGGTTTTGTTTAAACCTGCATATTTCAAGTGAGCAAAGAAAGAATCAGCAGGCTGATTAATGAAGTGTACGTATAAGCTTCGCGGAGCAAATTTATTTGCCTTAGCCATCTAAAATCAGCGTTATAAAAATCATCTTTGCGTTAAAAAACTGCGTACAAAAAATCTGCAAAATCCGCACAATCAGCGAGAGATTTTTCAACGCAAAGGTTTTATTGTAAACCTGCATATTTCAAGGAAAAAATTAGAGACTGATCGACGAAGCGTAGTTATGAAAGATATTTAATGTAAAAGTCCGGAATTCTTTATCCTTACACAGTACTCACTCCCCAGGAACCTCGGATCGCCGTGCTTTTCAGACCAAAAGCCATCCAGCACATCCGGACTGATCCAGCGGTAGACGGCAACGCCTTTATAGATTTCCTGATCGCCGCCTTCATACCGGAAGTTGATGACGAGGATGCCGTCTTTGTAGAATCCAGTACCGTACTGTTCGTGGTCGCCGATCTGCCATTCGGCAATGATACGTTGGTTTTCGTCAAGGGAAAGGGTGAGGAAGCCGTGATAGGAAACGGTGTCGGTCGCTTCCTGGTTGCTGCCCTGTACGGTATAGGTTCCGGCGAGATCTTGTACGGTCATGTTTATATTTTTTGAAGGGTAAAGATAAAAATTATTGACGGGCCGGTAAAACGGTTAACTATCGGAGCAAGCACAGGAAACTGTACATTATTTTTTACATTGTTTATTGAGGTGCAAAGATAAGGTGTTGAAATATAGAGGTTCATAAAAGTAATTAATTCAATAAAAAATGAATTATTTTTCAATAGACTGTTTTTTGTATTGATTTTTTTTATACATTTATCTCTCAAACAATAAAAAATTAATCATGAAAAATTTGAAAAAAGTGACAAGAGGTCAGATGAAAAACATTCAGGGCGGGATCGCAAGAGGAATGGTAAGATGCAAAAATCCTGAAACGTGTGTGGTGCAGTGGGGTTGGGCTACAGGCTCGTCGAGCAACTGCGGCCAGTTCGATTTTATCTGTGGCGAACCACCTGTTGAAGATCCTTGTCTATACAATGCGTGTGTGTGAAATTTAGGAAGAGAGTGTAAAAGCTCTCTTTTTTTATGTTAATTTGCAGCATGTTTTATATCCTGCTGCTCATCAATACCATCAGTTTCGTCCTCTTCGGGATTGATAAACGCCAGGCGGTCAGGCACCGGCGCAGGGTTTCCGAATTCACCTTATTATCCGCGGCCTTTTTGGAGGAACGATCGGAACATTGCTGGGAATGCTGATGTTCAGGCATAAGATTTCAAAAAGATCGTTCATTTCCAAAATTGTCATCATATTTTCTATTGAGATAACGGTTGTTCTTTATTTTAACTTCGACAAATAATGTATCACGAATTTAATATTGCAGAATGGCCGGAAGATCATCTTCCGGCCATTGCTTTTAAATTTCTTTCCAGTTGCTGAAAGCTGTTGAGCTGGAAGCGACCCGCCTGTATATTTTATTGACCGGATCATAAGGAATAAAAGTTTGTACAATAACCGGTATATTGTTGTAGTCTTTCAACCTTTCATTCTTAACCAATCCAATATAATTACCAGTATAGGAAGGATCCGGAAAAACATTCATGCTTTCAAATTCAGATTTCCCATATAAAATTTTTGAGGGTGGAATCTGGGAATAATTAGGATTAGGCCCGGCAGCTGCATTCATAAAATAATAGACGCCCCAATCTGTATATCCCGAAAACTTGTTGTCTCTTATTTCAAGATTCTTAAAATCAAGTGGCGAAGCGTTCCCAGAACCTAAAATAAACAATGGACTATTGATCGTTATGGGTGTTCCAAAGTCATTGTTAATGATTTTAGAGACCGATTCCTTATACTGAAAGTTGATGGCTATTGTTTTTACATGCTTAAATGTATTTCCAATAATGTCGATATTTGAAGAAAGTCCGGAGATATGTAAGCAATACTCTTCTCCCACATTCGAGATATTATTGTTTTTAAGAAGAACTTTACATGCTCCCGATCTTACCAAAGCCCCTTCTTTAATATTGGTAAAACTGTTATTTTCCACTAAAACGCCATACGCCTTCTGTAAATTGAAAAGTACTTGTGCATGATTTACGGATGAGTCTGTAAACTTTATGATGTAATTTCCTTTGTAGTCGAGATAATTTGAATCAATTCCGATAACAAATAATGGCGAATATACTTTTTCGAAGGTGTTGTTTTCAAAAACAAATCCTTTAAAAGAATTTGATTTTTTTACTTCATCCAATATCGGATTGGCAGAAGCAGAGACTTCCGGTGTGTAATTTGCCAAGGCCATTGGGTCTGGGTATATATCGTCTACATTATATAACATGACGGCTATGGCACCATTATTTCCTCCGATATTTTCAAAATGACAGTTCCTTACGATTGCTGATCTTTGGTAGATGTATGGGGAGTCTGCTTCATAATCAATAGCTCCAATCATATCTGTTCTGGTGATATTTTTAAAAATACAATTCTCAATGAGTGATTGATCACAATAATATACCGATACACCCTGTCTGTTGTTTTGGTTGACGCCGTCAAAAAGACAATTTCTGATTTCTACATAACCATTGTAACATCTTTTTGTTTCTGGTGTTTCGTTAATACTGCCTAAAATGGTGATTCCGTCAGATAGAAAACTTACAAACTGGCAGTCTTCAACTATTACGTTTGAAACACCACAAAATACAACCTGCGACATTAATTCATCAAAATCATCTGGAGCATTATTGTTACTCTCAAATCGGATGCCTTTAATTCTAATATTTTTAATAGCATCGGTATCATCATATTTTTTATAAGCTTGTGAATCGAACACAAAAATACCGTCCATGCCGGCATGACGAGAAGAAGTTGAAACCTTATATCCTTTCCAAATACACTCGTTATTACCAGAAGGAGTTGGACAGTCATTAATTAGTCTTTTTATACCTATTTTTTGCTTAATAATTGTTTGATTTCCAATAATAGAAATGTTTGAATATTCTTTGCCAATGAAATCGACATTTGTGATTAAATATTTTCCTTTCGGGAAAAACAACGTTCCGCCCTCGATACTTTTTAAAAAATCAACAGCAAGTTGAACAGCTTCTGTGTCATCATTTACTTCATCTCCTTTTGCACCGAACCAGCTAACGTTTACTTCATTGTTTTCAAGAACTCTTCTGTAATATTTTTGATCGATTTTTTTGTAAATTATACCATCACATATTGCATCAGCAATAATTTTTCCATTGTAAGTTTCATTTGTTTCTAAAAATACCGTCCATTCTCCTGTGAACGGATCATTTAATTCGATTGTTGACATTTTTTAATTTTTAAATAGTTAATAATGAATGAAATATTCCTTGCAAGAAATCTATACCGCAAAAGTAAAGGCTGGCAACGTCAGAACTTGACGTATGAAATTTTATATTTAAACTTTCTTATAATTTAATTTTCTCATTATGAATTTGTTAATTGTCAAAACTAATTAGCAAGTATTTCATTAAAAATCACTACTTTTGCACCCGTAAAAATCTTTTATGCAAAACATTAGAAATATTGCGATCATCGCACACGTTGACCACGGTAAGACCACCCTGGTTGACAAGATCATCCACGCTACCAATATTTTCAGGGAAAATCAGGAGAGTGGGGAGTTAATTATGGATAACAACGATCTCGAGAGAGAAAGAGGGATCACCATCTTATCCAAGAATATTTCTGTTACTTATAAAGACACGAAAATTAACGTAATCGATACACCGGGTCACGCCGACTTCGGAGGAGAGGTAGAAAGAGTATTGAAAATGGCAGACGGGGTAATCCTGTTGGTGGATGCCTTCGAAGGGCCGATGCCGCAGACCCGTTTCGTACTTCAGAAAGCGTTGGAACTAGGATTAAGACCATTGGTGGTTATCAACAAAGTAGATAAGCCAAACTGCCGTCCGGATGAAGTTCATGACCAGGTATTTGATTTGTTCTTCAACCTTGAAGCTACTGAAGAGCAATTGGATTTCCCTACCTTCTACGGATCTTCAAAACAAGGGTGGTTCAACACATCTTTGGAGCAGACTGAAGATATCTTACCGCTATTGGACGGGATCCTACAGTACGTTCCGGCTCCGAAAGTGACTGAAGGGAACCTTCAGATGCAGATTACTTCCCTGGATTTCTCTTCTTTCTTAGGAAGAATCGCTATCGGTAAAGTGACCAGAGGTGAGCTTAAAGAATCCCAGTGGATTGGTCTTGCCCAGGCAGACGGTAAAATCGTAAAAGGAAAAGTAAAGGAATTATACGTTTTTGAAGGATTAGGAAAGAAGAAAGTAACTGAAGTTCAGGCAGGGGATATCTGTGCTGTCGTAGGTTTCGACGCTTTCCAGATCGGGGACTCTTTCGTAGACCTTGAAAACCCTGAACCATTGGAAAGAACGGCCATCGACGAGCCTACGCTGAACATGACGTTCTCCATCAACAACTCTCCGTTCTTCGGGAAAGACGGTAAATATGTTACCTCTAACCACCTGAAAGAAAGGTTGACCAAAGAATTGGAGAAAAACTTAGCCCTAAGAGTTCAGCAGACGGACGATGCCAATACGTTCCTTGTATTTGGTAGAGGTATTCTTCACTTATCCGTTCTTATCGAAACGATGAGAAGAGAAGGATATGAAATGACGATCGGTCAGCCACAGGTAATCCTCAGAGAAGATGAAAACGGACAAAAATTAGAGCCTTATGAATCTTTAGTAGTAGATGTTCCTGAAGAATATGCTTCAAGAGTAATCGACCTGGCCACCCAAAGAAAAGGGGATCTTCACATCATGGAAACCAAAGGGGAAATGCAGCACATGGAGTTCGAAATTCCTTCAAGAGGTTTGATCGGATTGCGTTCTCAGATGCTTACTGCTACCGCTGGTGAAGCCATCATGGCACACCGTTTCACGGAATACAAGCCTTTCAAAGGAGCGATTCCTGGAAGGAACAACGGTGTACTGATCAGCAAAACCCAAGGGCCTGCCACTGAATATTCTATCGCTAAATTACAGGATAGAGGTAAATTCTTCGTTGATCCGGGTGAGGAAATCTATGCAGGGATGATCATTGGGGAACAAAACAAGCCTGGAGATTTGGTTGTAAATATCGTAGAAGCAAAACAGTTGAACAACATGAGAGCTTCCGGTAAAGATAAAGATACAGGAGTTGCCCCAAAAATCTTATTCTCCCTTGAAGAATGTATGGAATACATCCAGGGTGATGAAGCCATCGAAGTAACCCCGAACTTCATCAGAATGAGAAAGAAAATCCTTTCCGAAGAAGAAAGAAAAAGAGTGGAAAGATCTGCAAAAGCGTAATCAACCCATTATACATACAAAGCTCCGATTTGTCGGAGCTTTTTTTATTTAAATTATACAGAGAAGTACCTCTGAATTAAAAAGATCCGCGCCATCTGCAAAATCAGCGGAAGCTAAATTCTAAACTTCTTCCCGAAGGATTTTCACTTTCATTATGCACCAAACACTGAATTTCCGGAACTTTTTTATTCAATCGCAAAGCAATACAAAGTTTTTTGTATAGGATGCTACCTATTTCAAGGTAAACAATGGCATTTCATTTATTGAAGTAATACAAGTTTTATTACTTCCTTGTCTTACAATGCTAAGCGAAGCGGCTTCCTTTATCTTAAAAGCAATTGGTAGTCAAAAAAGCCTTCGTCTGCCTTTGCGATTAAAAAGAAAATCAGATTCTTCGCGCTCTTTTCTAAGTAGAATGCCTTAGCGAACTTAAAAAGAGCTAGTAGTAAAAAAAAACTTAGCGACCTTAGCGTTAAAAACAATAATTTTTCATTTTATTATTGTAATTTAAATCAACAAAATAAATTAATGTAGTTTTGCAGATATGAGAATAAATTACTTAAAACTAATTATATTATCAGGGTTTTTTACATCAATGGTGTCCTGTTCAACCCAGAATAACGCAGTAAAAGCTTCCACCCCCAAAAAAAACACAGCAAAGACCAACAATAATACAACGCCGCCGCCAGGTCCAAAACCTGTTGCTATGATTCCGCCTGAAGAAACTTTCAGAACGGATCTTCCCGAGATCAAAAGGGAGTTCCGCGGAGCATGGATTGCCAGTGTAGCCAATATCAACTGGCCTTCCAGAAACAACCTGTCCGTCGACCAGCAGAAAGCGGAAGCCATCAGCATGCTGGATATGCTGAAAGATAATAATTTCAATGCGGTGATTTTCCAGGTAAGGCCTTCTGCCGATGCCCTGTACACAAGCAATATAGAACCCTGGTCTTATTTTTTAACCGGCCAGACCGGTGCTGCGCCGTACCCTAATTATGACCCGCTGCAGTTCTGGATCGAAGAAGCCCATAAAAGAGGCCTGGAGCTTCACGTATGGCTGAACCCGTACCGGGCGCACCATTCCAACGGCGGATCTCCGAACAGTCTGTCGATGGTGAATAAGCTGTCGGATATTGTGATCAGGTTAAAGAACGGGATGTACTGGTTTGATCCGGCAAATCCCAAGACCCAGGGCCATGTCTCCAATGTGGTCAAAGATATTGTCAAGAGATACGATATTGATGCCGTTCATTTCGATGACTATTTTTATCCCTATGCCACTTACAACAGAGGAGCCGATTTCCCGGATAATGCCACTTGGAATGAATATGTAAGAAACGGCGGAACATTATCCAGAGCCGACTGGAGAAGGGACAATGTCAATAAATTCGTGGAAAGGATCTATAAAGAAATCCATGCTGAGAAGAATTATGTACGTTTCGGGATCAGTCCGTTCGGAATCTGGAAACCGGGTTATCCGGAAGGAATTGTAGGCTCTTCCCAGTATGATGAGTTGTACGCCGATGCCAAATTATGGTTAAATAACGGCTGGGTAGATTATTTTTCACCCCAGCTGTACTGGCCGGTACACTCTAAAGGGCAACCCTTCGAGGCCCTGTTGAGATGGTGGAAATCAGAGAATACCTTAAACCGCCACCTTTGGCCGGGACTTAATACCGTGGAGATCCGTGCTGCTGACCGACCTGCCGAAATCAGGGATCAGATCGAAATTTCAAGGCAGGTTCTGGGTAACGATGCCGGAGAGGTACACTGGAGCATTGCGGGTCTGACCAAAAATGCCGGAATGCTGCCGATGCTTAAAAACGGACCTTACAAAGAAAAAGCCCTGGTTCCGAAAACAGGCTGGCTGAAATCTGTTCCTTTGCAGATGCCGACTTTGTTCATTAAAGATAATGGAAGTTCAGCGCAGGTGAGCTGGAGCACAAAAAATATCAAAGAGGTCTTCCAGTGGGTGCTGTTTACTCAATATAACGGGGTTTGGGAAACCGAGATCCTTACCCTTGATCAGCTCTCCAGGGAAATTCCAAAGTCCAGAGACGGAAAATCACTGAACGCCGTAGCCATCAAAGCGATCGACCGCCTGGGAAATGAAAGCGATTACATGGCCAAAAAGCTGCAATAAACCGATTTTAACGAATGACTATATTCCTGCAATGACCTGCAGGATTTTTTTTGAATATATGCCGGGCGTATGGTCAATGGTGAATGGTGAATGGTGAATGGTGAATAGTGAATAGTGAATAGTGAATTTACTACTTTCAAATTATGAAAGACCGAGTTTTGATTCTAATTTTAAGTAGTCATAATTTAACAGAATAAATCAATATCAGTGTTTTTTTTAGTGTAAGTTATTGATTTTAAGCGGTTTTTAATTCCCCTCCGCCGGAGGGGTGGATTAATTTTCAAGGAAAATTAAGACGGGGTGGTTTGAGGAGTGAGCTTTACTGCGCAATTGATTAGTCAATGGTCAATGGTGAATGGTCAATGGTGAATTTACTACTGTCAAATTATGAAAGATCTAATTTTGGTTCTAATTTTAAGCAGTCATAATTTCACCAAATAAATCAATATCAGTGTTTTTTTTAGTGTAAGTTATTGATTTTAAGCGGTTTTTAATTCCCCTCCACCGGAGGGGTGGATTAATTTTCAAGGAAAATTAAGACGGGGTGGTTTGAGGAGTGAGCTTTACTGCGCAATTGATTAGTCAATGGTCAATGGTGAATGGTGAATTTATTACTGTCAAATTATGAAAGACCTAATTTTGGTTCTAATTTTAAGCAGTCATAATTTCACCAAATAAATCAATATCAGTGTTTTGTCTAGTGTAAGTTGTTGATTTTAAGTGGTTTTTAATTCCCCTCCGCCGGAGGGGTGGATTAATTTTCAAGGAAAATTAAGACGGGGTGGTTTAAAAGTACCTTTGCTGCGCAAGTCAATGGTCAATGGTCAATGGTGAATGGTCAATGGTGAATGGGTCAATAGTCAATAGCGATAAGCAGGTCTTACCTCTAAACAAAAGACTGCAAACCTAGCCCCGATTGCAGTGGAAATCCTTTTTTGCAAAAAAAGATTGCAACGGAAAGCGGGAAATAGCTCCTTAAATAAAACATTTCCGGTATACACTGCCGCTGAATGAGAAGGGAAGTTTAGAATAACTATAAATTATATCCATAAAGTAAAGTTTTTCAATGTGTTATGAATGTGATTATTGTGATCGTCCGTTGAGAAATCGTCTCGGAATCATTTTTGCATCCTGTACCATCATAATCACTAAAAAATATAAATTATGAATACCAAAAGACTTTCCGAAGCGATGGAAAAAGCACTCAGTGACCAGATGAACAAAGAGATCCATGCGGCACATGTTTTTTTATCGTACGGAATCTGGGCTGATGATAAAGGGTATCAGGGAATTGCCAACTTCCTGTACAGACACGCTCAGGAAGAGAGAAACCACTCGATCAAATTTATGGAATACGTGCTCAACAGAGGCGGAAAACCGAAAGTGGAAGCCATCCAGGCACCACCCGCGGACCCGGAATCGCTGACGGCATGTTTCGAAGGGGTTTTCAAACATGAAGTTGATAACACCACAGCGATCTATAACCTCGTAGATCTCGCACTGCAGGAAAAAGACTGGGCGACCTGGAACTTTATGCAGTGGTTCGTTCAGGAGCAGATCGAAGAAGAAACTCTGGCGATGAACCTGATAGATAAACTGAAAATTGCAGGAGGCGACCGGGCAACCGACGAGTCTTTATTTACTCTGGATAAAACATTGGAAAAAGCACCAAACGATGTACCTCTGGCCCAGGAGGCCACAGGAGATAACCCATAAAAACCTTATGGCGAACTGAAATTATGAAAAATCTGTCAGACTCCTGGCAGATTTTTTTATTATGAAACTCTGTCTAAAATCACTATCTTTGCACACTCATAATTCAGGTATTGTGGTTCGGGTTTAAATTTATTGTTCAGAATAACATAAACCTTAAACGCTAAACCTTAAACCTTGAATTTTAAATCTTAAACTTTGAATCTAACGTTATGAAATGTGGAATCGTAGGCTTACCGAATGTAGGTAAATCAACCCTGTTTAACTGCCTGAGCAACGCCAAAGCACAGTCGGCCAACTATCCTTTCTGTACCATCGAACCTAACCTCGGAACGGTTTCCGTACCCGACCAGAGACTGTTTGAGCTTGAAAAAATAGTAAAACCGGAAAGAGTATTGCCGGCCGTGGTAGAGATCGTTGATATTGCCGGTCTGGTAAAAGGCGCAAGCAAAGGGGAAGGTCTGGGAAACCAATTCCTGGCCAACATCCGTGAGTGTGAAGCGATCATCCACGTACTCAGATGTTTTGATAACGGGAATATCATCCACGTTGAAGGTTTCGTTGACCCGATGAGAGATAAGGAAATTATCGATATCGAACTTCAGCTGAAAGATCTTGAGACCGTAGGAAAGGCCGTAGAAAAAGCTAAAAAGTTTATCAAATCCGGAAAGAAAGAAGATATCCTGACCTACGAAACTTTACAGAACCTTCAGAAGTTCCTGGAAGACGGTAAAAACGCCAGAGAATTTGCAACGGATGACTTTGCCAAATCTATTATTGGTGACGTTCAGTTGCTGACTAACAAACCGGTGCTTTACGTTTGTAATGTGGATGAAAATTCCATTAAAAACGGAAATGACTGGATCGGAAAGATCGAAGAAATGGCTAAGAATGAGGGAGCGGAAGTGGTTGTATTAGCCGCTCAGATCGAAGCAGATATCAATGAACTGGAGACTTACGAAGAAAGGGAAATTTTCCTTGAAGAATTGGGACTTACAGAGCCGGGAGTCAACCGTCTCATAAGAAAAGCGTATGACCTGTTGAAGCTTCAGACTTATTTTACCGCCGGGGTGAAAGAAGTAAGAGCCTGGACTATCGGACAGGGCTGGACTGCTCCCCAGGCTGCAGGGGTGATCCACACCGACTTTGAAAAAGGTTTCATCCGTGCGGAAGTCATCAAATACGAAGACTATATGAACTACGGTTCAGAGGCTAAAGTAAAAGAAGCCGGTAAGCTTTCGGTAGAAGGTAAAGAATATATCGTAAAAGACGGTGATATCATGCACTTCAGATTCAACGTATAAAAAAATATTAAAGTTAGTTATTATAGAAAAGCGCTCCCGATTATTTTGGGAGCGCTTTTTGGATTACTATATAATATTTACTACTTGAATTTGTGGAATACTGGTTTTAAGGTTCTATGACATACCGGCATTCGAACTCGGCACATTGTCTGCCGTACGCTTTGCATTGTCCTGTGAAAGGATCAATACATTGTTGAAGTCCTCCTGTAATGGATCTTAGCTGCTTTTTGCCCAGCCTGTTTCCTTTTGATAGATTTTGATTTTTCATAATGATCGATTTTGGTTGTGGTGTAAATTAAAATAACTCAATTTGATTTTAAGGCCTGCATTGCTTTTGTGCGCAAGCCGGTGAAATCGTCGTACACATCGAACCTGATGGCTCACATGGAGGGTCGGTGCAGATGACAGGCTGCATGCAGTCAAGCATTCCCCCTGCAATAACCCGTAATTGTTTTTTGCTTAATTTTTTTCCGTTGATTAAATGTTGATTTTTCATAATAAATGGATTTAGATTATAATTAGTTTAGTTGATCGGATAGCATGTTTTGCAGTCATCGGGCCTGCATTCCTTTTGTGCGCAGTAAATGGACACAATCATGCATCCATAATTATTGGCTGGAGGAGGGCATAGTTCATCCAAGCAGCCTTCTCCGTAGCAATCGTTGAAGGCACCTCCGGAAATGGTGCGCAGCTCTTTTTTATTCAGCTTTTTTCCGTGAATAAGGTTAAGGTTTTTCATATTGAAATATGTTTTAATTTGATTGTCACTAATTTATGAAATAATTACATATTATGTCACTTTTGTTTGAAAAAAATAAAAATATTTTGTTTCGGATTGTTTATTATGAAAAATTTTATTTCGTACATTTGAATTATACAAACGTTAAGTATGGAAAAAACAGCACATACTTCCTACTCATCCCTGGATGATTTTTACCGTGAAATGACCTCAAAGCTCGGAACTGACCTTGAAAGCATATTCCCCAAAGGCCTGCATAAAGAGATCGGCCATTTTAATGTCTTTGATATTGCACAAACCATTGAGCGTGTAAAGCAGACCTCCGAAATGCCCTACAACCGGAGGAAATATTACAAGATAAGCCTTATCAGAGGAAGAAACAGGGCTGAATATGCCGATAAGATCATTCAGATAAAAAACAATGCCCTGTTGTTTGCGACACCCAAAGTCCCGTATCACTGGATTCCCGAAGATCCGCATCAGTCGGGAAGTTTCTGTGTCTTTACCGAAGATTTTCTCATTAAAGATAAATCGTACAGTACTCTCGAACACCTGCCGATCTTCCAACCGGGAAATATTCCCCTGTTTGAAATTGATGACGATCTCGCCAATGAAATAGAGCAGCTTTATACCAAAATAAAAAAGGAGATCAACTCCGATTATATTTTTAAATATGACCTGATCCGAAACTATGTTTTGGAACTCATCCATTACGGTCAGAAACTGCAGCCGGCCTCGAAACTCTCTACTTCCAATGATGCTTCGCTGCGGGTGGTAACTTTGTTCATCGAGCTTCTGGAGCGGCAGTTCCCGATAGAATCTTCCGACCAGAGGCTGCAGCTGAAGACCGCAAAAGACTATGCCGACCGGCTGGCGGTGCATGTGAATTATTTAAATAAAAAAATTAAAGAAAGCACAGGAAAAACCACCACCGAAATCATTGCCGAAAGGCTTATCCAGGAAGCGAAGATCCTGCTCAAGCAAACCCAATGGAATGTTTCAGAAATATCCTATGCCCTAGGCTTTGAAGAGATTGCCCACTTCTCTAATTTTTTTAAAAAGAAAACCTCCCTCGCACCCTTGGAATTCCGGTCCTGATTTGAATTTTGCAAATTTCAGTTTGATTATAGCAAACACAGGAATCCTCAAAACCGTGAACTTTGTACCATCAAAAAATATTAAAATAATGGAAGCAAGAACAAAAATTGCAGTGATTACCGGTGGAAGCCGTGGTTTAGGAAAAAATTCAGCGATAAAGATTGCGCAGAAAGGTCTTGATGTGATCATTACTTACAACAGCAATAAAGAAGAAGCAGACAAAGTGGTGAGTGAAATCCAAGCATTGGGAAGAAAAGCGATCGCCTATCAGCTCAATACCAAAGATCTTTCTAGCTTTGATGCTTTTGTAAAAACGGTAGGCGATCATCTTGAAGAAAATACAGGAAGCAGGAATATCGATTATCTGGTCAATAATGCAGGCACAGCTTTGTATGCACCTATTCCTGATGTGACAGAAGACCAGCTGGACGATGTGGTGGATATTCATTTTAAAGGCGTATTCTTCCTGACCCAGAAGTTTTTACCGTACATCAATGATAACGGAGGAATTATCAATATCTCTTCCGGGCTGGCCAGGTTTGCATTGCCTGGATCTTCAGTCTACGGAGCCATAAAAGCCGGTGTGGAAATGCTGACGAAATATATGGCCAAAGAATTGGGCCCAAGAAAAATCAAAGCTAATGTTGTGGCTCCGGGAGCTATTGAAACGGATTTCGGCGGCGGCAGAACCCGCGATGATGAGCACATCAATGCTATGGTAGCGGGCAATACGGCATTGGGAAGAGCGGGGCTTCCGGATGATATCGGTGGGGTAGTCGCCTTCCTGTGTACCGAAGATGCGGGCTGGATCAACGGGCAGAGAATCGAAGCCTCCGGCGGAATGTTTTTATAATCGTTGAGAAAGACTATTGCAAACTGATATCTACAGAATTGTAGCAATAGAAATCCCGGTGGCTGAGCGGAGTTGAAGCCACCGGGATTTATTTTATAGCTTCGATAAATTTTCAATTGCCTTTTCGAGGGTTTCCTGTTTTTTCGCGAAACAAAGACGGATGACAAACTCATTTCGTTTGTTTTTATAAAACGGAGAAAACGGAACACTCGCCACTTTATGGGAAACCGTGAGTTCACGGGCAAAATCAAGATCTGTTTTCTCAGAAATCTTGTCATATTTTAAAGCCTGGAAGTAGGTGCCTTCACAATCCAGCAGCTCAAAGGAAGTATGGGCAAGGCCCTGCCGCAAAAAGTCCCTTTTTTCCTGGAAAAATTGATTAAGGTAAAGATAATGCTCCGGATTTTTCATGTATTCCGCTAAAGCAAGCTGCATGGGTGTATTCACGGAGAAAACATTGAACTGGTGCACTTTTCTGAATTCATTCATCAGATTTTCCGGAGCGGCACAATAACCTGTTTTCCAGCCGGTAACGTGAAAAAGTTTGCCGAAGGAAGCCACCAGTAAACTTCTCTCTTTTAGTTCAGGATATTTGCAGATGCTCAGATGCGGTCTGCCATCAAAAATGATATTTTCATACACTTCGTCACTCAAAATCAGGATGGAAGTTCCTTTAACGATTTTAATGAGTTCCCGGATGTCATTTTCCTTTAAAACCTTTCCTGCAGGGTTATTCGGATTGTTGATGATGATCATTTTGGTTTTGTCCGTTACCAGGTTTTTCACGATATTCCAGTCGATCTCATAATTGGGAGCTTGCATTTCAAAGCGCTTTACTACGCCGCCAAAAAGTTCTACGGTCGGCTCGTAACAGTCGTAAGCGGGTTCAAAAATGATCACTTCATCATCCTTCTTTACAAAAGCCGCAATGGCTGTAAAAATAGCCTGTGTACCTCCTGCTGTGACCGTGATTTCAGAATCGGGATGATAAACGGCCTGGTGTGAGTTTTCAATTTTTATGGCGATCTGTTCCTTAAGAGGCATCATTCCACCCATGGGTGCGTATTGGTTAAACCCTTTTTTAATGAAATTATCTACGTGATCCAGAAGTGCTGCATCCGGCATGAAATCCGGAAATCCCTGCGAAAGATTGATGGCTTCATTCTCATGGGCAAGCTGCGTCATCTGGCTGAAAATGGTAGTCCCCACGTTGGAAAGCTTCGATAAAGGAAGTTGTATCATTGGATTTGTTTTAAATATCGAATTTAACTTAATTTTTTTGAACGGAGAAATGGGAGGGTTGTTTGGGTTTGGGAGCGCGCGACGGCGAATCGGTGCTCTGCTTTTTGATTTGAATAAATTTTCCCTTGACAAATTCAAAATTTACTATTGATCATTGACTAATCACTTGCGTAGTAAAGCTCACTCCTCAAAAACCACCCCGTCTTAATTTTCCGTGAAAATTAATCCACCCCTCCGACGGAGTGGAGTTATATATTGCTTAAAATCAACAACTTATACCAAAAAAACACTGATATTGATTTATCTGGTGAAATTAGAACTACTTAAAATTAGAACCAAAACTATATCTTTCATAATTCAACAGAGTAAATTGACTATTGACGATTGACCATTCACCATTCACCAATCACCATTCACTATTCACCATTGACCATTCACTATTAGCTTAAGATAATTCGTCGACTTGATTCATTTTTCAGTCTTTTTCAGTTTGGACATGTGATTTAAAATTTGAAGGAATTTTTTGTTTTAAATGATGGTTGATGACCTGCTGTTATATCTTGACGTAAAATATTTCAAGCGTTGTCATTATTCAATAAAAAGTGAATAGCGGTATGAAATATTTCTTGGAAAAAATCTGTAAAATTTACTTCAGATCTTTGCGAAAAAAGCTTTAAAAATTCGGATATCTTTGGGCAAATTCGTACTTTTGTATGTTTGCTGAAATAAGATATGTCACAAGAAATAAATCCAATCTATTCCGAAGATAACATCAGAACGCTTGATTGGCAGGAACACATCCGCTTGCGCCCCGGAATGTATATCGGGAAGCTGGGAGACGGATCTTCTGCCGATGACGGTATTTATATTTTACTTAAAGAAATCCTTGATAATTCCATTGATGAATTCAGGATGAAATCAGGTAAAAGAATCGAGATCAAACTGGACGACGGTAAGGTCACAATCCGCGATTTCGGCCGGGGTATACCGCTCGGAAAAGTCGTGGATGCCGTTTCAAAAATGAATACGGGAGGAAAATACGACAGCAAAGCATTTAAAAAATCCGTAGGTCTGAACGGGGTCGGAACAAAAGCCGTAAACGCTCTTTCCGAATATTTCAGGGTACGCTCGTTCCGGGACGGAAGACTGAAAATGGCTGAGTTTTCCCGCGGGATGATCCAGGAAAATCATGAAGAAAAAGATACGTCCGATCGAAACGGAACAGAGATCTCATTTATTCCCGATGGCGATATTTTCCTGAATTTCAAATTCCGTAAAGAGTATATCGAAAGAATGCTCAGGAATTATGCCTATCTGAATCCGGGACTTAAGATCTTTTTCAACGGCGAAACTTTCTATTCCGAAAACGGGCTTAAAGATTTGCTTGATGAAGAATTGGAAAATGAAACGCTGTATCCGATTGTTCACCTGAAAGATAACGACATCGAAGTCGCGATCACCCACACCGATAAATCCCAGACCGAAACGTATTTTTCTTTCGTGAACGGACAGAATACAACACAAGGGGGAACGCACCTGAATGCCTTCCGGGAAGCCTACGTCAAAACGATCCGGGAGTTCTTTAATAAAAATTTTGACGCTTCCGATGTGAGAAAGTCTATTGTGGCCGCAATCTCCATCAATGTGGAAGAACCTGTCTTTGAATCCCAGACCAAGACAAAACTGGGATCCAATGATATAGGTCCGAATGGTCCGACCGTAAGAACATTTGTTATCGATTTCCTCAAAAGTAAACTGGATAACTTCCTGCATAAAAATCCTGAAGTCGCTGAAGCGATTCAAAGAAAGATCCTGATTTCCGAACGGGAGAGAAAGGAGCTGTCGGGGATCCAGAAACTGGCCAGGGAAAGAGCGAAAAAAGTTTCCCTTCACAATAAAAAACTTCGCGACTGCAGGCAGCACTACAACGACCAGAAAAATGAAAGAAAGGGAGAGACCCAGATCTTCATTACCGAAGGAGATTCCGCGTCCGGATCGATCACGAAATCCAGGGATGTAGAGACACAGGCCGTATTTTCCCTGAAAGGAAAGCCGCTCAACTGCTACGGACTGACCAAGAAGGTGGTGTACGAAAATGAAGAATTCAATCTTCTTCAGGCGGCCCTCAATATTGAAGAAAGCCTTGAAGACCTACGCTACAACCAGGTGATTATCGCGACCGATGCCGACGTCGACGGGATGCACATCCGCCTGCTGATGATTACGTTCTTTCTGCAGTTTTTCCCTGATCTCATTAAGAACGGGCACCTGTATATTCTTCAGACACCATTGTTCAGGGTAAGAAATAAAAAAGAAACCCGATATTGCTACTCCGAAGCGGAAAGGGTGAAAGCCCTGAATGAGCTGGGAAAAAATCCCGAGATCACCCGATTTAAAGGATTAGGAGAAATATCGCCCGACGAATTCAAACATTTCATCGGCAAAGATATCCGTCTGGAACCGGTGGTGGTAGGAAAAGATCAGACCATCGATCAGCTTCTTGAGTTTTATATGGGTAAAAATACACCCGACCGACAGGTTTTTATCCTCGAAAACCTGGTGGTGGAAGATCCTGATATCGACAAAAAAGAAATTTTATCAGAAGCCTGATCGCAGGCTGAAGACAATGAGTATAAACACAAATACAAAAGATGAAACTAAGCAACCGTAAAAGATCTTCGGTATATAACTTTGTAAATATTTTGCTGCTGATGTTTCTGGCAGCCGGTATCGGAGCTTATATTTTAGAGAAATACAGATTCAATGTCCTGGGAAAGGAAAGCCTGCTGCTGGTAGCCATTCCTTTTTGTACTGCTATTCTGTATTATCTTAATGGAAGACAAATTTTTGAATATGACAGTGAAGGAGAGGCTTTACATTTTAAAAACAGAAATATTTTTCCTTTTTTACAGAAATCTCTGAATGATGAATTCCCAAAGTATAAGCTGCTGAAGTTTGATATCATTAATATGTTCTTTGTGAAAAGGCTTTATGTGACGATCTCCAGCAAAAATAACGGGACAACACTGCTGAAATATGAAGTTTCATACCTGAGAAGAAAAGAAATAGCTGACTTAAGATGTTCCCTGAATAAAGTAATTAAAATCAATAACGAGAAAAAGAGCCAATAAATAATGACAGAAGAACATCCGCATGAAGGTGAAAGCTTAAAAAAAGTTTCCGGACTGTATAAAGACTGGTTTCTGGATTATGCTTCTTATGTAATTTTAGACCGGGCCATTCCTTCGGTGTATGACGGTTTCAAACCTGTTCAGCGAAGAATCATGCATTCCATGCGCGAGCTGGAAGACGGACGTTACAATAAAGTAGCCAATATTGTCGGTAATACGATGAAGTATCACCCGCACGGGGATGCCTCCATTACCGATGCCATGGTGGGAATAGGCCAGAAGGAACTGCTGATCGATACCCAGGGAAACTGGGGGAATATCTACACCGGAGACTCTGCTGCAGCAGCCCGGTATATCGAAGCTCGCCTGACTCCCTTTGCCTTGGAAGTTGTTTTTAACCCGAAAACAACAGAATGGGCAAAGTCATACGATGGCAGAAACAATGAGCCGATCGATCTTCCTGTTAAATTTCCCTTGCTTCTCGCCCAGGGTGTGGAAGGAATCGGTGTCGGACTATCCACAAAAATTCTTCCTCATAATTTCAATGAGCTGATCAATGCTTCCGTAGCCTATCTGAAAGGGAAAAAGTTTGAGCTCTTCCCCGATTTTCTCACCGCAGGGTACCTTGATGTTTCCGAATACAATGACGGGCACCGGGGCGGAAAAGTGAGAGCGCGGGCAAAAATTTCACCGCTGGACAAACATACGCTGATCATTACAGAGCTGCCATATTCAAAAACGACGAGTGATCTGATCGATTCCGTATTGAAAGCCAATGAAAAGGGGAAAATCAAGATTAAAAAAATTGAAGACAATACGTCGGATAAGGTAGAGATCTTAATTCACCTTCACAACGATGTTTCTCCCGACAAAACCATTGATGCTTTGTATGCGTTTACGGACTGTCAGGTGACCATTTCGCCGAATGCGTGCGTGATCGTCGGAGACAAGCCGATGTTCATGAATGTTTCGGAAATTCTGAGAATGAATACGGATCACACCGTATCCTTACTTAAAAAAGAGCTTGAAATAGAACTTCATGAATTACAGGAAAGCTGGCATTTTGCCTCCCTCGAAAGGATTTTTATAGAAAACAGGATTTACCATGATATTGAGGAGGTGAAGACCTGGGAAGATGTTCTGAAAACTATTGATAAAGGCTTGAAACCTCATACCGGACACCTTTTGAGAGCCGTAACGGAAGAGGATATTTTGAAATTAACGGAAATCAGAATTAAAAGAATCTCAAGGTTCGATCTTGATAAATTTAAAGAAAACATTGCAGCTCTTGAAGGTAAAATAGAACAGGTAAAACATCACCTGGCTCATCTTGTACAGTATGCCATCGATTATTACCTCAACATCCAGAAGAAATATGGAAAAGACCGCCAGAGAAAAACGGAACTCCGCATTTTTGATACCATCGACGCTACAAAAGTAGCAGTGGCCAATGAGAAATTCTATGCCAACTTCGAGGAAGGCTTCATCGGAACGTCCCTGAGAAAAGACCAGTACCTGTTCGACTGTTCGGATATCGACGACATCATTACCTTCCGGAAAGACGGAAGCATGAAGGTGGTAAAAGTGGAAGCCAAAACATTTATCGGAAAAGACATCCTGCATGTGGCCATCTGGAAGAAAAACGATAAGAGAACTGTCTACAACATGATCTACCGCGAAGGCAGGGAAGGGCCTTACTATATGAAAAGATTTTCTGTGACCGGGGTGACGAGAAATACCGACTATCCTCTGGCATCAGATAAAAAAGGTTCTGAGGTCCTTTATTTCTCGGCAAATCCCAATGGCGAAGCGGAAACGGTAAGCGTACTTTTAAAACCGAATCCGAGGATCCGAAAGAATAAAATGGATGTTGATTTCTCTGAACTCGCCATCAAAGGCCGGGACTCCAAAGGAAATCTGGTTACTAAATATTCCGTGAAAAAGGTGGATCTTAAAGAGGAAGGTGTTTCTACCCTTGCTCCGAGAAAGATCTGGTTTGACGATACGGTGCGAAGACTCAATGCAGACGGAAGAGGAACTTTGCTTGGAAGCTTTAAAGGTGATGATAAAATATTAACAATCAATACGAACGGTGAAGCCAAGCTGGTTTCATTCGATCTCGGAAACCGTTTTGATGATGAATATCTGGTGCTGCAAAAATGGCGTCCTAATCAGCCGGTGACCTGTATTTATTTCGACGGCGAGAAAGACATTTATTTCATTAAACGGTTTTTATTTGAAAATACACCGAACATACAGACTTTTATGCCGTCTGAACATCCGAAGTCATTCATTGAAAATGTCATTGTTTCCAACGGCGCTACGGCTGAGATTATTTTTGCCAAAGATAAAGGAAAGGAAAGAGACCCGGAAACGGTCAATATCGATGAATTTATCGCGGTGAAAGGGATTAAAGCGATCGGAAACCAGTTTACGAAATTTAAAGTAAAAACCATTAATGTCACCATTCCTGAACCGGAAGAGGAAGAGCCGGAAGTATACGAAGATCCGGAGCCGGCAGCCGGTATGGATGAAGATGGCATGATTGGTGATCTGTTTCAGAGTGAAAACGATTCCGACCATTAACGTTGATTAAAAATTATGAATATTTTAATACTGATTATAGCCATTACCGCTATTATAAGCTTTGTAGCCCCAAATGGCAGTAGCAATTTTGAGAAATATAAATTTAATGTAGGAGCTATCAGGAACAGGAAAGAGTATATTCGTCTGCTTTCTGCTGGGTTTCTTCATGCCGATATTTTCCATCTGGTGTTTAATATGCTGACCCTTTATTTTTTCGGGCCGGTCGTAATCCAGGGCTTTGGCAATTTCGGATTTGTCCTGATTTATTTCGGATCGATTCTGTTGGGAAATATATTTTCTTTTTTTGTATACCAGAGACAGCCGTGGTATTCGGCGATTGGCGCCAGTGGCGGGGTTTCAGGGATTTTATTTGCTTCTATTGCAATGATTCCCCATCTTGAAATCTATATGTTCTTTATTCCTATAGGTATTCCTGGATTTATATTCGGATTAATTTATTTTAGTTATTCCGTTTATATGATGCTAAACCCCAATCAGCACGACAATATCGGGCACGCGGCACATTTAGGCGGTGCTTTCTTCGGATTGGTATACGCGGTGGCTACCCAGCCACAGGCAGCAATTGCCAATTCTGTATATCTGGGAATTATGGCGCTGCCGTTGATTTACCTGGCTTATGAAATATTTGTACGGAAGAGAATAGGATAATAAAAATATGTGACGAACTATAAAAGTCTGCAATCTATTGCAGACTTTTTATTGTTTATCATACATTCCATAGAACTGAATAGCTTTTTGTTTCAGAGGATTCGTACTCCATTCTTCCCATTCTGTGGTATAAGGATTGTATCCGCATTTCAGCGGTTTAGAAATGTCTCGTTGATTTCTATCGAAGTTTGATCGCTCTGTATAAGCTCTGCAATCTGTACAAACGTATCGAAATTCGCAATCTTTGCACACTTCAATATCGTCTTTTGTAAGATTCCAGTATTTTTTAAAGTCTTTATGATATATTGCCTCTTCTAAAGTTGTGTTTTTTATATTTCCAAAACATTGTGACAGGGCCGGACAGTTTTTAATATTTCCGTCGATATCAATACTCATTTTTTTGTGCAGACATGAATTGTGGTTGATGGATTCCAAAACTTTGGGGAGATTGGTGTTGAAATAATCCAAACTTATTTTACCGCAAGAGGAAATTTTCAAAGCCTGATCCGTGAAATTAACAGTAAATCTGGATACGTCCGTCACTTTTTGTGGCGTTTTTTTACAACTATAAAAAATCATACTATAGATTCTGGATGTATTTTCATCAAGAAACTGAATGAAATCCTCATTCACACGATCATGAAATTGCGAAATAATTTCAATGCTTTCCAGCGGGGAATCGATGAATATATTGTCAATTTCTACAAGCTCGCTCAGTAAAAGAGGTCTGGGACAGTAGATGCTCAGGTGTTTTATTTCAAGATTTTCTACAGAATCTTTTACGGTGTGAAGAACGTCAATATTATCAAGCTCCACAAAAATATCATATATACTATGACTCTCCTGATAATCAAGGGAAAGCGATGGAAAGTTATTATCCCAATCATTTTCTGTAATAAAGCCTAATTCCTGTTCCAGCAAAAAATCAAGATATTCTTGGACAATTTTTTGGGATTCCTGATCATAATGATTAAGAGCCTCTTCTATAGATACTTTCTTTAATTCTTCTACAAGATCATATAATTCAATAGGATAAAGTTCTGAAGTATTTCTCTGAAGGTCCGAAACCAGAATTCTTGTCACACCTTTTGTAATTATAATATTACTGAATAGATTAAAGTAATTCATAGCATTCTGACTAAAGATTTACAGGGATTTTGTCTAACGTAAAATTTCGTCTGATATTTTTTACAGGAAATGTAATATATGGTATTCTTATTTTCTTCCTTTAAATTTTTTTTTGTTACCAACTCGATGTATCTGAATGTTAACGGTAGATTATGTGTTTCTTTAAATAAGTTCTCCATCTGTATAAGTATAATTATAAGTATTGTGCTATTTCTTTTTCTAATAAATAATTACAATCTGCAGAAATGTTTCCAAATTGACCTACCGGATTAACTTCTAGAAAATAATAGGTATTGCCGCTTTTCATAAAATCCAGTGACCCGCAATTGAGATCTAAATTCTGCATTAATTTAATGATTTTCTGCTCTATTTCTTTTGGAAGAGTGTATCGTACATTTCTGTTGGGCTTGTCAATATTATATTTTCTGAAATCTGTTTTTGTCTGTTCATCGTTTTGGGAAAAAATGGCCATTGACCAGATTTTTTCGTTTAGATAAAAGCTTCTGATCTCAAAGTCTTTTTCAATTTTTTCCTGAAAGAAAGTAATAAAAAAGTTTTTTTCTTCCTTCTTTTCTATAACCGTTGTATACATTATACCATCACAGTTTTTTTCTATAGATTCTAAAATGGGGTTTCCGGCAATCGGCTTTACAATAGTTTGGTCTATTATTACCTCATTCGTATTTTCTGCCAGATAATAGTCGGGAATATCTAAACCTATTTTTTTTGCTTTATCTAATACAATTAATTTGTTAACATGACTATTACTCTGCTTATTAATATGTTTTTTTGATTCTAATATTTTAAGTACATAGTCCTCCAGCCAGTGCTGTGTTTCATTCATGTGGATATTAACAGATATGCTTTCATACTGATATCGCTTGAATCTGATACCGCCTCTTCTATACCAGACACTAGTGATTTCATCTAAAAAGAAGAGATTTTTATGACTTTCTATAAAAATTCTTTTACTTTCGGTTTTAATTTCAAAAATTTCATCTTCATATACCAGACTAAATTTCTTATCCATCAATAGAAGCCATTTTAAAACTTCAACTGTTGTTTGATCTTTTTGTTTGGATATTATAAGTATCATTTGCTGTCAAAATAATCTTTTCGTATTTTAGAATAGTGAATAAGGCTTGGAAGGCCAATAGTTTTACGCCTGCGATTGATCATCAAGGAATCTTCATGTGAAGATGTTCCGGAAATATTGTAATAATGTTTGTTCTCTGTGCACAAATAATATTTATCAACGATAAGAGCAAACATGCGGGGAGGAATTTCTCCTGTTTTCAGGTATTCATGTAATCTAGGGTAAATTTTGTTATAATCGAGGCATATTAAGTGAGAAAGAATAGTAGCTGTTATCAGTGGTTCGCCATCATTTCCGGCTGTTCCTACTTTTTTTTCGGAAGGATAACCATATCGGTCAAAGATTTGCAAAAAAAGATTTAGATTTTTATTATCATTCTTCTGCATAATAATTAGGTCTCGACGATTTGTTTCTTTATCTCTCTGGCAGGCTATTGTAAGAGAATCTATCAATTTATGATTTAAATTGTTTTTATATCGGGAAACTTCCTGCCGAACTTCTTTTTCGTCAATTCCGTACTTCTGAAAAAGTGATAAATACTTTTTATATTTATCGCCGGACGGCGTAATTAGACTGATAAGTCTGTACAGACTTTTTTTTCCTCCAAAATCCAAGTGATGATTTTCAGATAATTTTATGTAAGTTTCATACTCCTCTATATATTCCTGATTTTTTGGAGAATAATCTTTAAATAATATATCATATTTTTTAATAGCTAATTCGGGTTTTCCGGCTATTCTGTAGATACTGTCAATTTCATTAATTTTATTGTAATAGGTTATATAGTTGTCGTCTTTCTTTTTACAACCGATGATAAAGAAAGCACTTATTGACAAGATATTTATCAGTTTTGTTTTTTTATAAATCATAGCTGTTAATATGTTCATAAAAAGTAGATAGCAAAGGC
Organism: Chryseobacterium endophyticum; assembly: GCF_056333165.1. Lineage (NCBI taxonomy): Bacteria > Pseudomonadati > Bacteroidota > Flavobacteriia > Flavobacteriales > Weeksellaceae > Chryseobacterium > Chryseobacterium endophyticum. The sequence continues at coordinate 26,118 of NZ_JBWGXE010000008.1, read as the reverse complement.
TGCTTTTTTAATGCAGCCTTTTTATTTACTATGTTTAATCAAATGTCAGAGTATGTCTTCCTACCCATGTCCATTCACCTGCTGTGTCATCAGTATAGTAATCCTGATCATAGTTTCCACCTGCATTTGAAGGAGCTTTTCTTGAACTTCCACCTGCAAGTAAACCTCCTTTAACAGTTTTCAAGTCATTTAATTTTTTGTTTTCCAAAGAAGAAAAATTCTTCTTCATACCGATTAACTTTTTCATGTTGCTAATTTTTGAGATTAAAATTTTTTTTTACCAGATTAGTCCTGGCTGGGTGTTTTAAGTTAATATTTGAATTGTGCACATACAAACATTAACTTATTTATCAACGTTGATAACTCAAAACTAGAAATAAAATTCAACAATAAGGGAATTAAATTTTGCAATTTTTTTGCAATTTTATTGTGGAACTTGTACACATTTTGCATATTTGTAAAAACAATGCAGTACCATGATTCACGAAAAACTAAGGAATTTAAGAAAACAAAAAAATATATCTCAGGAGACGATGGCAAAAATAATTGGTATCGATACATCCAATTATTCACGCAAAGAGCGAGGTGAAGTTAAAATTTTTGATGATGAATGGGAAAAAATAGCAAAAACTCTTGAGGTAGCTTTAGAGGATATTAAAAATAAAGAAGTAAAATCTGATTTTCAAAAGAATAAATCTGCACAACATGATCCAACTGGTGGCAATGTTAATTATTACAATATCCCTGATTTCTTCATACATACTAATAAAAAATACATCGAAAAACTTGAAAAGGAAATTCAGTTTCTAAAAGAAGAAAATAAATTTTTAAAATCGCAGGTAAATAGATAAGTATTCTTATTTTATCCCAAAAATAAACCGGTCGTTTCCGGATAAATCTTTTATTAAATGGACTTCACTAAAAGCATTGGTATACAACTCCAGCGTCTCTGGTCCCAGCTTCTGATTGATTTCCAAAAACAATAATCCGTTGTCTGATAAATGTTTTTCAGCATCTTCAGCAATTTTGCGGTAGAAAATCAAGGCATCTGAAGTGGGTGAGAACAGTGCCATCATCGGCTCAAAACCCTTTACCGAATCTTCAATTTCCTCCTGTTCATCTATCCCGATGTACGGCGGATTTGAAATGATGATATCGACTTGCTCTTTCAATTCAAAATTAAGGTAGTCGGTATGAATAAAATTGACCTTCAGCTGATGGAAATCGGCATTCTTTCTTGCGGTTTCAAGGGCTTTCTCAGAATAATCGATGGAATGAATTTCTGCATTGGGAAGATGTTTTTTTAAAACAAGGGGTATCACTCCGCTGCCCGTTCCGATATCAAGGATTTTCAGATTTTCGGCACGCTGGTGCGAAGTGTTGATTTTTTTTAACGCAAATTCGAGAAGTTCTTCTGTTTCCGGACGCGGAATAAGAACATCTTCATTTACAAAAAAGCTCATTCCGTAGAATTCGGTTTCTCCGAGAATATGCTGATACGGTCTGTTCTTTTTCAGTTCTTCTATCATTATAAGAAGCCTTTTTTCATCATCCAACAGTAATGCCTGGTCTAAAAACCTGCGTTGGTAAAACGAATTGAATCCTACGATTTTTTCAATGAAAACAGAGGCTAAAAAAGCACTTTCCGAATCGGTATACAGACCGGAAAGTTCGGTTTTGAAATGTTTTTTGTATTCGGAAATCGTCATTTATCTTGTAAAAACCAGTTTGGTATCCGTTGATTTGTCTTCATCGACCCTGTAGCCCTCGTAATTGAAAGCTTTAACATCATTCAGTGTCTGGGCATTGGTTTCAGCGCAGAATCTTGCGACGAGGCCTCTGGCGTGTTTGGTATACACCACGATGGTTTTGGGTTTACCGTCTTTTAATTCATAAAAATCAAAATCGATGACGGTATGGTTAAGCCTTTTCCGGTCAACGGCTTTAAAATATTCGTTGCTGGCGAGGTTAAGGAGGATTTCATTCTTTTTCATTTCAGTATTCAGCTGATCTGTGATCTTCTCTTTCCAGAATTCATATAGATTTTTATAGCTTTCAAACTCAAACGGTCTTCCCATTTCCAGGCGATAGAGCATGACTTTATCAGACGGCTTTAACAATCCGTATAATCCGGAAAGGATGCGATGATTTTTCTGCAGGTAATCAACAGCAGATTTATCCAGAGTTTTAGCATCAAGACCTCTGTAGACTTCACCGGTAAAAGCAAACAGAGCGGGAGCAGATTCTTTTGCGCCAGGCTTTGCTTTCCATTTCTGGTTTCTCTCCCAGTTTTCGTCGGCTAGTTTTGGAGAAATTTCCATCAGTTCAGAAAGATATTTCGGAGATTTTTCCTTTAAATAGGAGTGTATAAAAGCTGCATCGTCAATGAATTTCGGAACTGTCGTTTTCAGCAGGTCGGTAGAGTTTTCTGTATTCATTAACTTGGCAGGAGAGGTAATTATTTTCATACTTTTAAAATACAGATCAATAAATATCCGTAAAATCGTTTATCAGATGTTAATAAAACTTGTCTAAATGGTAAAATGTCTTTAAATGATTCCTTTTCCCTGACGGATGAGTTCCGGCTCTCCTGAAGTAAGATCGACAATCGTGGAAGCGACATTATCCCCATATCCTGAATCGATCACAATGTCTACCAGGTGATCATATTTTTCAGCGATGAGCTCAGGATCGGTAGAATATTCAATAATCTCGTCGTCGTCTTTAATGGAAGTCGAGGCGATCGGATGGCCAAGCTTCTCAACGATCAGCTGCGGGATCGGGTGATCCGGCACACGGATACCGATGGTCTTATGTCCCTTGTACGCCAGCGGTAAGCTTTTATTAGCATCCAGGATGAAGGTAAACGGGCCAGGAAGGTGGCTTTTCAGGAACCTGAAAACCGAAGTGTCGATAGGCCGCGTAAAATCCGACAGATGGCTAAGGTCATTACAGATAATGGAGAATTGGGCTTTCTCCAGTTTCATTTTTTTGATCTGTGCCAGCTTTTCCATTGCTTTTATATCAAAAATATTGCAACCTAAAGCGTACACCGTATCAGAAGGGTAAATGATCAGTCCACCATTATTTAATGTTTTAATAACCTCATTCATAAGATTTTCCTGAGGATTATCGGGGTATATTCTCAATATTTTTGCCATAGCCCAAAGATACGAATATTAAGATAGTTTTGGTAAAATCCCTTTATTTAAAAGAAAAATTAGGATTTTAAAAAATAAGTCGTATATTTGCAATCCAATATCGCGGGATGGAGCAGTAGGTAGCTCGTCGGGCTCATAACCCGAAGGTCATCGGTTCGAGTCCGGTTCCCGCTACTAAGATTAACGTTGTCGGTGACGTTACAAAAGATACACCGCGGGGTGGAGCAGTAGGTAGCTCGTCGGGCTCATAACCCGAAGGTCGCACGTTCGAGTCGTGTCCCCGCTACTAAGAACGCTAACGGTGGCGTTTTAAAAATACACCGCGGGATGGAGCAGTAGGTAGCTCGTCGGGCTCATAACCCGAAGGTCATCGGTTCGAGTCCGGTTCCCGCTACTACAGAGAGAGTATTGTCAACAGGCAATACTCTTTTTTTTATACTACAAGTGGTATCTGTTGTTATTTTAATGGCTCAATTTATGCAGAATAATAGTATACACCATAAATAACAATATTATGTACAAAAAAATCCTGGCAGGTTTGGGCGGTGCTGTTGCGCTGAGCCTTCTGCATGAAGTGATCAGAAAGAATTTCGATAATGTTCCCGAGATTAATAAAGTGGGAGAAGAAGCTTTAAACAAAGCGCTGGATAAGGTAGATGCTAAAGTTACCAGCCACGATCAGCTATATGCCGCGACACTCGCCGGTGATGTGATCGGAAACGGAATGTATTACGCGGCGACTGCAACAGCCGGCTTTAATCTGGCATCAGGAGTTGCCATGGGATTGGGGACAATCTTTCTTCCTGAGAAACTCGGACTTGATGATGCCCCGGTTGCGGAAAACAATCAGAAGAAAGTTATGACGGTTGCCTATTATCTCTTCGGGGCGGTGATCACGAAATTTATTTACGATAAGATCAAATGAAAAATTGCCACAGCAAGCTGTGGCAATTACATTTTCTTCAGGGCTGAAGCCTTATGTACGGCAGATTTTCCGGTTTTCTCGCTCATTACCTCATATTGAGGGTTTTCTTCTGAAGCTCTGCGCTGCCTGCTCATAAATACAAAATCTTTTTTGTGTACTTTGGTAATGATTCCGTGGGTTTCTCCGTTGCTGAATCTCCATTTTACCATGTCTCCTTTTTTTAATGTGCTCATTTTTCTGATTTGGTTATGATGATAACAATAATTATTGTGCCATACTGAAGTGAGGCGGTCCAAAAAAAAATCCCGCCTGAAAAAGCGGGATGATATATATTAAATTAAATCGGTGATTTATGGTACCAGCTGGTTGAAAGGCTTTAACGCATTATCATCAGCCATGGTCTGGCCTATAAATTCTTTTTTCTGCATTCCTTTCATTCTGCCTGCCGCATCATTTCCGTTAAAGTAAGACTCGCTTAGTTTTGTGGTGATTTCAGAAGGATTAAAATCAAATTTAGTATCGCCCTCTACGCCAAGATATCCGTTCTTACGGGTAAGGTTGGTGATATAATTGTTGTAATTGATCAGTGTCCCTCTGAACATTGAGTTGTGATATTCCATGCACTTTTTTGCTTTCTTGGAAGAGTTGTTGAGGATACAGTTGTTCATATTTCCTCGGTAAAGACGCCATTCAAGTTCTACTTTTCCGTATTCCTTTGCCAGGGCTGCTGTTCCGTTGGAAAGAATATTAGGATCACTTTCTTTTTCACTGATCTCTTTTAAGTTTTTAATAACAAGGGGAACGGTATTTTCAATCTTGGTCTTAGCTTCACCTATTGCACTGAAATCCGCTGCCGGAGAACCTTTTTTCTGAGCGGTCGTTACATTAAAAATCAGTAGTAATAGTACAATTAACAAATTATATCTTTTCATGAGAAATTTTTAAAGCACTAAAATAAATATATTTTCTGAGTTAAGACAAATTCATTTTAATTTTATTTAATAAATTTTAACAAATCTTTAATATTAATTGTTCATCGTTGCAAAAATGATGGTCTGATACTTTTTTTTCAAGCTATATGGCAGGCGAATTAAAATTATTTTTCAAATACAATGATATCATCATCATTTCCCATAATCACTTTTTGGGCAAGATTGATAAATAAGCCATGCCCTACAATACCTTCAATTTCATTCATGGTACGTGACAGTTCTGAAGGATCGGTAATGAAACCAAAATCTACATCCATGATATAATTGCCTTCATCTGTTAAAAACGGACGATTTTGAACAAACCGAATATTTCCTTCTCCCTGTAAGTCGCGAATTTTGGATTCTACATATTTTGATGCAAAAGGAATTACTTCAATCGGCAGCTTGAATTTACCAAGCTTTTCCACGTGTTTAGACGAATCGGCAATAATTATTTCTTCCTTTGTCATCGATGCAACAATTTTTTCCCGAAGCAAGGCACCTCCACCACCTTTGATTAATGTTAAGTCTTTAGTAAATTCATCTGCGCCATCAATCGTTATGTCAATTGTATCGATCGTGTTAATATCAATAATGGGAATTCCCAGGGAAACCGCTAATTCCTGTGTTTTATCAGATGTTGGAACAGCCCTGATCCGAAGCCCGTTTTTAACAAACTCTGCAATTTCTTTGATGGCATAATAGATGGTTGAACCGGTTCCGAGACCTATAACGGTATGGTCACTTAAATATTTAACGGCTTCTTTTGCTGCAAGCTGTTTTTCCTTTTCTAAATCTTTTCTCATTATGATGATGATAACGATTTTTTCTTCAATTTAAGAATTTAGAATAAATAGCACACTCTTTCACGAATTAAAACAGGGAATAAATTTATACTTAAAAATTAACAAAATTTTAATAAAATTTATTACACTCATTTTCAGCTAATTATATGAACCAAATTCTTATCACTAAAAAAATAGTTGTTTGATTCGATTTTATTTCTACATTTGTATAACTAATTTCTTAGTGATATCAGATCGTGAATGATGATCGCTATAATGATAAATAAAAAGTATGAAGATTCAGACATTAACAAAAGCGGAGGAGCAGGTAATGCAATATTTGTGGAAACTGGAAAAAGGATTTCTGAAAGATGTCCTCGACTTATTTCCCGAACCGAAACCTCATACCAATACCGTCTCCACTATTTTAAAGGTATTGAAGGAAAAAGACTTTGTCGATTACAATGTATATGGAAGACAGCATGAATATTTTCCATTGGTATCGAAGGAACAGTATTCCGGGAAAACCATGAAAAGCCTGGTAAAAAATTATTTCAAAGGTTCTTACAAGAGTGCAGTTTCATTTCTTGTGGAAAAAAATGAAATGACCGTGGAAGACCTTGAAATGCTTTTGAACGAACTTAAAAAGAAAAACTAACCCCTATGGAAACTGTACTTTTATACTTCGGAAAAGTTATTTTGTGTTCAGGTGTAATGTTTTTGTATTATAAGTTGTCTTTAAAAGACAAGACATTCCATCATTACAACAGATTTTATCTTTTGTTTGCGATGCTGATATCGTTGCTGCTTCCTTTGATAAAGATCGAGGATTTTACCATTGAGGTAAGCAATGATATCTATAAGTTAATAGATACGGTACAGAATTTTAACCATAAAAACCCAACCCATGATTACCCTTATTTTAGAATTATTTTTTCAGCTTTGGGACTGGTTTCTTGCTATTTTTTAGGAAGATTCATCTATGGAATTATCAAAATCCAGCAGCTAAAAAAACAGTTTCAGCGAGAAAGCTTTGACGGTATCAATTTTTACCGTACCAACCTTACCGAAGCCCCGTTTTCGTACTTCAAAAATCTTTTCTGGAAGAATTCCATTACCCTCAATTCGGATATCGGAAAGCAGATTTTAAAGCATGAAATGGTACATATTGAGCAGAAACATTCATTCGATAAAATCTTTATCGAGATCATTACCTCTGTTTTCTGGTTCAATCCTTTTTTTCATATCATTAAAAAGGAAATTAGTTTAATTCACGAATACCTGGCCGATAAAAAGGCCGTAAAAAAATCGGACACCCAAGCATTTGCGCAGATGCTTTTAGCAAGCCACTTTTCCGGAAACCCGTTGCCTGCCACCAGTCCGTTTCTTAGTTCAAATCTAAAAAAACGATTAAAAATGTTACAAAAACCTAAAACCAAATTCGGGTATGCGCGCAGAATTTTTGCATTACCGGTGGTATTTTCAGTAGCTTTCGCTTACCTGGTGAACGCCAAAAATCAGGAAATCAAAGCAACCAATATGGAGATTGAGAAAGCCGTTTCTCAAATTAAAAAAGAAGATAAACCCATCTTAAAAAAAGATACGATTACACCAAAATCACCAAAGGAGAATGAAGTCTTATCGCCAAAAGATCTGAAGGAAAATCAAAAAAGAATTTCAGCATTAAATAAAGATATTGCCGAAAAGAGTAAAGGTCTGGAAAAGCTGAAGCCTGAAAGTGAAGAGTTTCAGGTGAAGGTTAAAGAAATAGCGGCATTGGCTTCAGAGGCCGTAAAGATCAGTGATGCGGAAATGATGCAGAAATTAGGGAGCGATTTTAAAATCAACAATAAGGTAAAAACGAATGTCGACTGGGAAATTGTTACCGAAGGTGAGCCCACGATCCGTGAAATGTCAGATTTTAAATTCGATTTCCCCGATACGCCGCCAACCCCGCCGAATGCGCCCAATGTAAAGCTCTATACTTTTAAGGGAACCGGTGATATAAACTGGTCCCCGGAAATGGAGAAATCTCTGAAAATGTATGGACCAAACACCAAAGAGTCGGTGGCAACCGCTAAGAAAAGAGCAAAACTTGAAAAAGAAAGAGCACGTCTTGAAGCGAAAAGGGCCAAGCTTGAAGGCGAAAGAGCAAAACTGGAAGCAGAAAGAAGAGCGCTTGACGGTAACCGAAGAGCATTCATATACAGCAGTACCTTTAATAATTCCCCAGAGATCAATGGCCTCACGCTTAGAACGGATGGTGTGAAAATCCGGAGCAACGGGAAATCAATCATCGCATCAGGAATCAAAAATGCCAGTGGTGAAGAAGATATGACGGTCTATATCGACGGAAAGCTTTCCACAAAAAAAGATATGCAGGCTCTCGATCCGGCAAAGATCAAGAGTATGAATATCAGTAAAAAAAGATTAACCGGAGAAAATACTTCAGGAGAAATCAGAATCGAAACAAGAAGATAAAAGTTCCATCAGCTCTGTTAATACCATTGAATTGACAGAGCTTTTTTTTAAAACCTATTACCAATGAAAAATATCGTACTTCTTTTTTTATGCTTTACAGTTGCTGCGCATGCACAGATCAACCGTTTTTTCTACGAATATAAATTTATACCGGATTCCAATAATAAAAGCGATGTGAAAAATGAAATGATGTATCTCGACATCGATCAGAAGGGATCCCGCTATTACAGCCGCGATAAATACGTTTCAGATTCCACCAACCAGGCAGAGATGGAAAAGCAGATCCGGTCATCTTCCGGAAATATCAATATCAACAGGAACGAAAAACAGGGAATCGTTTCATTTAAAGTCACCAAAACATACCCGGATTTTACGACTTATCTTTTCAGAAATATCTCTTCCGACAGATATAAAATCAAAGAAGATCAAAAGCCGGAATGGAAAATACTGGCCGACAAACAGAAGATCGGCGAATACAATGCCCAAAAAGCAACCACGAGTTTTGGAGGAAGAGACTGGGTAGCCTGGTTTTCCACCGATATTCCGTTTCAGGACGGTCCGTATAAATTCTATGGCTTGCCGGGATTGATCGTAAAGATTGAAGACACCACAGGCTCGCACATCATGACCCTGGTCGGAAACAAGACGTTACCGGCATCCACCGGTGAAGAGAAAGAACTCGAGCTGCCAAAAAATATGCGCGTTTTCGGGATGGGAGGCAAAGAACTGGAAGTCACCAAAGACCAGTTCAGGAAAGCATGGAAGGCGTACGTCAACGATCCTACCAAAAATATGCGGGAAATGATGATGGGGAATACCGATACGTCAAAGGTCACTTTTAAAGTAAAAACGGCGGACGGCAAAGAAATGTCAGACCCTAATCAGGTGTTCAGGGAAATGGAAAAAAGAGCCAAGGAATCTTTAGCCAAAAATAACAATCCCATCGAGCCGGATTTAGTAAAATAGAGGTTCCTGGAATTTAAATACAAATTAAATGATGCTTAAAAAATCCATTTCTCTGTTTCTCTGCTACATGTACAGTATAACAGTTTGGGGACAGGCAAAGCAGCCTCTTGATCCTGTGTATATTTCCGGCTATTTTAAGGAAATTAAAAAAGCAACTGAGCATGGATTTGGAATCTGGAACAGGGATTTGTACGGGAACATTCTCCTCGTTGACCCTGTGACGCGTCAATTATACAGCAATAATCCCGATCTGAACCATGTTCTGGAACCTGATGAGAATATTTATCAGGGCGTGCTTCCTGACACCATTAATATTGCCAATACTTCGGTTCAGTGGGGAGGCAAAGTCTGGGCAATGATTATGCTTCCTCTTCCTGACGACAAATATGAAAGGGTTAATCTCTCGGTTCACGAGCTATTCCATACGGTTCAGTCATCACTGGGTTTTTCCCAAAACAACAAGGAAAGCAATCATCTTGAGAATAAAGAGGGCAGAATATACCTTCGGCTGGAACTGGAAGCGCTCAGAAAAGCAGTTCTTTCCGCTACATCAAAGGAGCAGAACGGCCATCTGAGGCAAGCTTTAATATTCAGGAAACATAGAAACGCACTTTTTCCGGGATCAGGTGATACTGAAAATCAGCTTGAACTTAATGAAGGCATCGCGGAATATACCGGTTTTGCCATGAGCGGCAGAAATAAAAAACAGATAAAGAAACATTTTATCAATGATCTGGACAATTTTATGATAAATCCTACCTATGTACGATCATTTGCTTATGTGACCACGCCGATATACGGATATCTTTTAAGCCTGAAAAATAAAACCTGGAACCGGCAGATATCAGCCAAAACAAATTTAACGGATTTCTTTATCGAAAAATTAAAGATAAAAATGCCCGCTCATGTGGAATCTATTCCGGAAAAGATCATTGAAGAATACAATGGAGCTTCCATTATGGCTCAGGAAACATTACGAGACGAAAAAATACAGGAAAAAATAGCAGATTATAAAACTAAATTTATTGAAAAGCCTCATTTCGAAATCGTCTTTGAAAAGATGAACATGTCATTTGATCCAAGAAATATATTTTCTCTTGGAAATCAGGGAACCGTCTATCCCAATATAAGAGTTACAGATAATTGGGGGATTCTCGAAGTAAAGAATGCCGCACTGGTTTCTTCAGATTGGAATAGGATATCAGTCAGTATCCCTGAAAAGATAAATGCCACAACCATTGAAGGTGATGGATGGATCCTAAAGCTCAACAGTAATTATAGGATAGAAAAAGACGAAAAAAACGGCAATTATATTCTTGTTAAGCAATGATCTTCTGAGAAGTTGCAATGACATATTTTACAATAAAAGCAGGGTGAAGTGATCTTTCATCCTGTTTCTTTTTATTATCTTTAAAATTAAATCAACCAATCAAAATAAGAATATGACAGAAAAGGAGAAATGCGAAAAAGGGCTTTTATACAATGCCAATTATGATCAGGAACTTATCAATGAAAGAATAGCTGCCAAAGACCTCTGCCACGAATACAACCAGCTTAAGAACTCAGACTCCGAAGGGCGTGAAGCACTCTTAAAAAAAATATTGGGAAAAACAGGAAAGAATATCTGTATAGAACCGAGCTTCTGGTGCGACTACGGCTACAATATTGAAGTGGGCGAAAACTTTTATTCCAATCATCATCTCGTGGTTTTAGACTGTGCAAAAGTGACCTTCGGAAGCAACGTTTTTATCGGTCCCAATTGTGGGTTTTACACGGCAAATCACCCCATCGACGCAAAACAGAGAAATGAAGGACTGGAAACTGCCCATCCCATAACGGTCGGTGACAATGTATGGTTCGGCGGAAATGTTGTCGTCCTTCCCGGCGTTTCGATAGGCAGCAATGCTGTGATCGGGGCAGGAAGCATCGTGACGAAGGATATTCCCGACAACGTAGTAGCAGTAGGAAATCCCTGCAAGGTTGTAAAAAATATCGGGGGATAAAAACCATGGCTCGGAAACAAAGTTTCCGAGCCATGGTTTTATATTGAAAACGAAAGCTTATGCTTAAGCCAGTTTCTGTGAATCTGCGATAAACTGAGCCAGTCCGTTATCTGTCAATGGATGCTTAAGAAGGCTCAAGATCGGAGGAAGCGGTGACGTAATCACGTCGGCACCAATCTTCGCACAGTCGATGATGTGCATAGCGTGACGGATAGAAGCCGCTAAAATCTCAGTTTCATACATATAGTTGTCAAAAATCAGTCTGATCTCCTGGATTAGGTTCAGTCCGTCCGTTGAAATATCATCAAGTCTTCCAAGGAAAGGAGAAACATACGTTGCTCCGGCCTTCGCTGCCAAAAGAGCCTGCCCCGGAGAGAAGATCAATGTACAGTTGGTTCTTATTCCTTTATCTGAAAAATATTTTAACGCTTTGATTCCGTCTTTGATCATTGGGATCTTCACCACGATGTTCGGGTGGATGGCTGCCAATTCATCTCCTTCTTTAATCATCTCTTCATACGTGGTAGAAAGCACCTCGGCAGAAATATCTCCGTCTACGATCTCACAAATAGCTTTATAGTGGTTTTTGATCGCCTCAGCACCCTGAATTCCTTCTTTAGCCATCAATGACGGATTCGTGGTAACCCCATCAAGAATTCCAAGATCTTTAGCTTCTTTAATTTGCTCTAAATTAGCAGTGTCAATAAAAAATTTCATGTTTTACAGATTTATGTACTACAAAGATAATCATTCCTTTTTGGTAAGAGAAATTTAAATGGGGAAGATTACGGAGGGAGGTTAAAGGTTTAAAGTTAAGGATAAGAGTAGGGTTGAGTTAGCGAAGATATATTTGTTAAATCTGGGAATCATTTGATCAATAGAGGCGGACTTTAGTCCGCCTTCCACAACCAAATGTAATCCAAATGGCTTTAGCCAAAAAATCATATTGAAGTATTATTTCTCATTAATATTGCAAGCTTTATTGATTTAATCTAAAGAATAATCTGCTAAATCAGCAAAATCAGCGGGAGCATAAGGAAAACCGTCCAATATTATTGATGATCAGTATTTATTCAATCCTAATCAATAATCCGAAAGTCCGTCGCACCCGTGCAACAGGTTTTCGGGAACCTCCGAAAAGTCATTACACCCTTGCGACAAACTTTCGGGAACCTCCGAAAACCTCCTGCACCATGCAGCAGACTTTCGGATACCCCCGAAAACTTCCTGCAGCCTGCACGGAACTTTCGGGTCGTTATGGAACAAAAAAAGAGATTGTTTTAAAAGTTAGTCTTTTTTTGTAATAGCCACTGCTTTATCTCACAGTTAGTATTTTTAAATAATCATTTTATAGCTCGGCATCATTCTAATTTGCTCCATCGGAACAATATCTGTGTAGATCAATATCACCATCTTGTACCAGAACTCCGTCGGAGTTCTATCTTGTTATAGCACACCTAAGACATGCTTGCAATATTCTATTGTTTTTCTGCTACAAAGATATTGCTCTTATGCATCATAAACAGACTTGGTCCATTTCCGGTAGCAAAAAGAGGCTGTCCTAAAACTTTAGGACAGCCTCTTTTCAGTATAAATTCACGATTTATGAATTCAACGCCTGGCTAAGTTTTATAGCATCCTGATTGCTCGGGTCGTACTGCAAAGATTTTGCAATGTGTTCCTTGGCTTTATCAGGGTTAGACTGCTGTTCTGAGAAAGCGATATAAAAATACGCATATGCCAGGTTTTTCTTGTTCTGTTCTACCTCTTCAGGTTTTACAGTAGCAATGTATTTCTCGTATGCCATTTTGGCATTAGCATCGTCTTTAGCGTTCTGGTACGCATAAGCCTGGCTGTAATAGGACGGTGCCCAGTCAGGAACCAGTACCGATACCTTTTTCCAGGTTTCAACGGCGTTGGTCCAGTCTGAAGCTTCCTGGTAAGCGCCCGCTAGTTTTGCCAGTGCTTCCGTATCTTTCGGATTAGCTTCTACTTGTTTCTTTAAAGCATCAACCGCAGGATTTGACGATTGGGTGGTAGTGGCGGCTGTAGCTGTCGTAGCCGTTGTTGCATTCGCTGCTACAGTGTCGGTTTTGGTATTTTGTGCACTCACAAAAGTGGCTCCTCCTGCTAACATTAGACCTAAAAACAGGTTTCTGATATTCATTTTAGTCATTTTCATAATTCTAATATTTTTCAATTGTGTAGAATAAAATTCAATAATAATTCCAGAAAGATTAATATTTTAGATTCATTAAGCTTTTTTTGAAAAAATTAACGGGTTTTTGCAGTGTTTTATATTATTTTTAGATTAAACGGCATATGACTTATATTTGTCAGCAATAATTTTAATGACAATTATACCGATGAATATTATATTAGCCTCTACATCCACGCTTTTCGGTGGAGAATACCTTGATTATTTGAAGGAAGAACTGATTACATTATATAAAGGTGTTGACGAAATCATATTTATTCCTTTTGCAAGGCCGGGAGGGATTTCTTATGACGATTATACGGCAAAAGCACGTTCTTTCTTTGAAACCATCAACATAAAAGTAAAAGGTCTCCACGAATTTGACGATAAAACAGAAGCCTTAAACAAAGCAAAGGGATATTTTACAGGCGGAGGAAATACTTTTTTGCTGGTGAAAACCCTTCACGAAGAAAATCTGATGTCTGTTGTGAAAAGCAATGTTGAAGCAGGAAAGCCGTACCTGGGATGCAGTGCCGGAAGTAATATCGGAGGACAGAATATGAAAACCACGAACGATATGCCGATCGTCTATCCGCCGAGCTTTGAATGCATGGGGCTTGTCCCGTTCAACATCAACCCACATTATTTAGATCCGAATCCGGATTTAAAACATAACGGAGAGACCCGCGAAACCAGAATTAAAGAATTCTTAACCCAAAATGACCTCAAAGTCGTAGGCCTTCGGGAAGGAAACTGGATCAGAAGAAAAGGTGACCACATCTCTGTAGAAGGCACTGAGCTGACCAGGATTTTTGAAAAAAATAAGGAGCCCTACGAGATCAAACCGGGCAGCGAACTGTAATTTTTTGGTTATATTTGAAATAAAGAATGGGTCATTAGGACAGAAATCAGATTCGTTGTTTTCACAATGGCCACCGTATGAGAAAAACTAAATGAAATGAGAAAAACACTCGCCGTTCTTACCCTGTCAACACAACTGGTTTTTGCACAGAATATATCCCAAAAACTGGATGAAGCAACCAAAAACCTGATGAACTCTTCCGCAGCTGTTTCGTCTAATCTGTCATTCTATGTTTCGGATGAAAGCGGGAACCTGGTATACGAATACCAGGGAAATAAAGGGCTTTCCACCGCTTCGACACAGAAGATATTTACCGCAGCGGCCGCTTTGGAAGTTTTAGGTAAAAACTATACTTATAAAACGACTTCCGGTTTTTCGGGAACGGTTTCTTCCGGTACTCTGAACGGGAACCTCATCATCAGCTCTACCGGAGATCCTACCTTAGGAAGCTGGAGGTATGACGGGTACAAGCCGGAAAACTTTAAACAGAAATTAATGGAAGCGGTAAAAAAAGCAGGAATCCATAAAATCTCGGGCGACCTCATTATCGATGATTCTTACTTCGATCACCAGACTATTCCGGGGGGATGGCCGTGGGACGATCTCGGCAATTATTACGGAGCCGGCGTCTGGGGAGTCAACTGGCGCGAAAACCAATTTGATATCAACATCAACGGAAATGAATTTAAAAGTTTTTCTTATCCTCTGGAAGGGGTAAACTGGCTCAATGATGTAAAAGTAGGAGGGAATTCAGACCAGAGTCTTATTTTCACAGCACCCCATTCCGATGTTGCTTTGATCAATGGGACGTTGCCTGCAAAAACAGTGACCGTTTCCGGAGCTACCCCAAACCCGCCCTTGCAATTAGGTGTTGAGGTTAAGCAATGGTTAAAGGATTCGGGCATCGATATTTCAGGAAAAGTGGTCACCAATTCGCAGCTTGAAATCGAAGGTAAAAAGCCACAGCAGCTTGCTGAAAATAAGGTGATCTTCACCTATGAATCTCCAACGCTGGATAAGATCGTGTACTGGTTTTTAAGGAAAAGCATCAATCTCTACGGTGAAAATTTAATCAAAACCTTGGCAAAAGAAAAGAAAGGAAATCCGTCCTTTAAAACCGGCGTGGCTTTCTTAAAGGAATTCTGGAAGTCAAAGGGCATCAATCCTTATATGATCAATTTCGCCGACGGAAGCGGTCTTTCCCCACAGAATTATGTCGCGGCAAAAGCGGAAGTTCAGGCATTGCTGTATGCGAAAAAGCAGCCGTGGTTCGAATCTTATTATGATGGTTTTCCTACCCAGGACAACGGCATGAAAATGAAAAGCGGAACGATGAGAGATACTAAATCTTTCGCAGGTTTCCATACTTCCAAAGACGGAAAGAAGTATGTGTTTTCGATCATTATCAACAATTACCAGGGAAGTGGGAGCGCTGAATTACAGAAGATCCTGACGGTTTTAAAATAAATGTACTTTGAGAAAATCAATATTTGCAAGGCTGAATAACTGGATCATATTTGTACTGATGACGATCGTTGTCCTTACGATTGTGATTGCTTCCACCATCCTGATTAATTTCCTGAGAAAGGAAGAGATCAAAAGGGTGGATATTCTCGTGAGTGCCCTCAAGTTTCAGCAGGAAGTAGATAATCCCAACCTGGAAATCCAGGCATTGCTGTTACAGATCTACAGTTCCAATACCACGATTCCGGTAATCATCCTGGATGAAAAGGACAATGTGATCGAGCATAAGAACCTGCCGAAAGATGTAGAAAATGATTCCGGTGAAATTGTCGCTATGGCAAAGAAGATGGCAAAGAGCTATCCTCCCATCGAGATCGAAATTACCAAAGGAGATAAGCAGATCGTTTTTTATGACAATTCTCCGTTGCTGAATAATCTGAGATATTCTCCCTACATCCTGGGCTTTTTTATTTTGTGTTATTTCCTCTTTTCATTCTGGTTCTTCCGGACCATTAAAAAGACCGACGAAGGCTACCTCTGGGCCGGGCTGGCGAAGGAAACCGCACACCAGATCGGAACGCCTTTATCCTCCATGATCGGATGGATGGAAATTATGAAACTTGACGATCCCGATTCCGAAGGCATCAGTGAAATCGAGAAAGATATCGAAAGATTGAAAACCATCTCTGAAAGGTTCTCAAAAATAGGCTCGGTTCCGGAGCTGAATGATATGGATCTCAATAAGACGATCAGCGATAATTATGATTATTTGAA
The DNA here is from genome assembly GCF_056333165.1 of Chryseobacterium endophyticum. Lineage (NCBI taxonomy): Bacteria > Pseudomonadati > Bacteroidota > Flavobacteriia > Flavobacteriales > Weeksellaceae > Chryseobacterium > Chryseobacterium endophyticum. Next base: position 9,529 of record NZ_JBWGXE010000008.1, on the reverse strand, counting down.
AACACGTATTTCGAAAAAGATTAATTTCGGATTACATCTTCCCGGTTACACCATTAAAGTTCCCCACAACAAAATTCTGATGAGCTGGGTGATCGAGAATCTGGTAAAAAATGCAGTAGATGCCATGAAAGGCGAAGGTTCTATCTCGATGTCTGTTACCGAACGCCAGAAGAACATCGTGATTGAAGTACAGGATAACGGCAGCGGGATGACCAAACAGCAGGCTGCAAATGCATTCAAACCGGGATATTCTACCAAGAAACGCGGCTGGGGATTAGGCCTGTCACTCGCAAAAAGGGTAGTGCAGGAGTATCATAACGGCGATATTAAAATCGCACAGACCGAAGTAGGGAAGGGCACGACATTCAGAATTACCATCAGGAAATGATAGGTAGCTCGACTGCTATAACTGATTTATAATTCCACTCCTCTGGAGGGGTGGCGAAAATTTCAAAGAAATTTTTGACGGGGTGGTCTGCAAAGCCGAATTGCTATGCGAATCAATAATCAAAAGCTACCGTGAATTCTTTTACCGGCTGCGATAAAATCATTCCTGACAGCTATTAGAAGCAAAAGACTGATCCGAAAAACAGGAAAAGATCCAAAAATAAAAGCGGAGAAAATTCCCCGCTTTAATATTGATTTCTTTATTGAAAATTATTTCTTTCCCGTGAGCCACTGATCCTGAAGCTTCTTTTCTTCCGGTGTCGGGTTGGCTTTAAACTGTAGGGTCTCTATCGTCATTTTATCAAGAACCGCTTTTCCTTTAAGTTCCATTTTTTCAGGCTTTCCAGCGTTGTCTCTCAGAACGGTTACCGTAACATTCTGTCCATCCTTAATGGTTTTGGAATAATTGATAAAGTCCTGTATATTCTGGATGTTGATGGTTTTGCCGTCCAAAGCAACAACCTTATCCGTGATCTTAAACCCTATGCTTTTCGCAAAAGGAGACAGGGCAGAGCTTTCATCAAATACAAAGGCATTCGTTTTCTCATCATACCCGGTCTGGTTCGGGTCTTTAATGAACCAGAAGATTGGCGGCGTTTCCTGCGTTTTCATTTCTACCCCTACCATATTAAGATATTGTGCGTAGGGTGTAGGCTGGCTTCCTGCAATATATTTATTGTAGAAATCCTTTACCTGCGGATAACCCGTTACGGTCACCAGCTCATCGATCAGCTTGTCATCCTTGAAAGGCTTGTTTTCACCGAATCGCTGGGACAGTTTCCTGATCATATCGCGGTACCCCATTTCCCCATTGGAAAGCTTTCTGAGTTCGATATCCAGGCACATCGCCAGAAGCGCACCTTTTTCATAAACGTTTCTGTACTGATCTTTATATTCGTCAAGAAGAACGTTTTTACTCATCACCGTGAAAGGCATGGTATCGTTGTAATTCTTCGAGTTGGTGATCTTTTCGTTCATTCTCTGAAGGAACTCTTCTTTGGTGATCAACCCTTCCTGGATCTGGAAGAGATTGGCGAAGTATTCCGTTCCGCCCTCGTACATCCAGAGGTGCTGAGACATTTTAGGATTCGCATAATCGAAATAATGGATTTCTTCAGAATGCGTTTTCAAAGGATTTACCGTATGGAAGAACTCGTGGGAAACAACGTCGGTTATCGTTTTGTCGATCGCTTCTTTCGGCATCATTTCAGGCAATACGACACTCGTGGACTCATGGTGTTCCAGAGCGCCGAAACCTTTAATCTGCGGTCCGTCGCCTCCTGCAAGGTAAAGCATGATCGCATATTTTTTATTGGTGTTCATATCACCCAGGAATTTCTTCTGGGCCACGACCATTTTCTCAAGATTATCTTTAAAATCAGCCGCTTTATACTTTCCTGTCGGGGAATATACGCCTAGCACAAGATCCATCCCGCCTGCATTGAAGGTGATGTAATCCGGTTTGGTGTACATGAGCGGTGAATCGGTCACCTTTGCATAATTAGCGAGGGTAAAGGTATCGGTAGCTTCAGATTTGTCCTGGTCTACCAACGCTGTGGTTCCGTAGAAATCGGTAGGTTTCTGAATCACCAGCTGGTAAGGAACATCCTGCATATTGTCGATATAGCCTACAAATCCGTGGGTATTGATAAGGTAAACCTTTCCGGCTTCAATATCCGTTCCGGAAGGCGAGAATACCGCTTTGTGCTTTGAAGTGTCCATTTCGTCATCGAAACTGTCGTTGACAAGGTAAGTGACTTTTGATAAGTTCTGGGCATTTTTCAGAGCATAGGTATTGTCATTCACTTTGGTAAATGTAAGCTCCTTTCCTTTGTTGTCTAAGAATTTGATGCCTTCTACAAACCTTCCGTAATCGTCGACGGAATAGGTTCCGGGAACGGTTTTCGGAAAATGGAATTTCACATCACCCGATTTCATTTTTGGGAATTCCATCGTTACAGCCACCTTGTCGTCTTTTACATTCACAAGATCGATGGTGGTTTTAATCGATTGGGCATTCACCAGAAACGCCGTTAAAACGCCTAAGCTAAGTGCTATTTTTTTCATTGAGTTTAAGATTATAGTTAAATAGTTGTTGAAAACTTTATTTTGTTACGAAGGAGTGTAATAAATTTTTCATAAAAAAGACAAATCCCTTAGGGTAGAGATTTGTCTTCAGTATATTTTTGCGGTTACTGTATCTTTTGGAAATTGATATAGTAGTTCTTGTTAAACTGTACGGGGTTTCCTTTGTTCAGTTTTACGGTCTGCCACTGTTCTGTAGGATTTATGGTCTGTTCGCCATCGATTCGTATAGGAAGCTTAAAGTTCTTTGCCGTATTCGTATAGCGGAACCTGAGCTGTTCTCCTTTCTGGTAATATTCAAGGGTCGGAATTTTCGTTGATCTTAAATACTGATTGAAGACTCCAGAAAAGTCGATGCCCGATTTCTTTGAAATATAATCTTCAATCTGCCGGGTAGTGACCGTCTGATGATAGAAATCTTTATTGATGCCTCTCAGGATCTGCCTGAATTTATCATCATTATTGATAACCTGGCGGATCGTGTGGAGCATGCTGGCTCCTTTCGCATACATATCGCCGCTTCCTTCATTTCGCACACCGTATTTCCCGATGATCGGGATGTCGTTTTCTATCGTTCCCCTGATTCCCTGCGCGTAGAGGTCTGCTGATTTTTTATCCATGTACTTTTCGATAAATAAAACCTCGGAGTAATTGGTGAAGCTTTCATGGATCCACATATCGGCCTGGTCTTTTGCCGTCACATTGTTGGCAAACCATTCGTGGCCGCTTTCGTGGATGATGATAAAGTCCCATTTCAGCCCGACACCGGTGTTGGAAAGATCTCTTCCCAGGTAACCGTTCTGGTAATGGTTTCCGTACGCAACGCTGCTCTGATGCTCCATTCCCAGGTAAGGGGATTCTACAAGCTTATACGAATCTTCATAGAAAGGATACGGGCCAAACCAGTACTCGAATGCAGAAAGCATCGGCTTTACCTGCTCAAATTGTTTCCTGGCTTTGTCAAGGTTGTAATCGATGACCCAGTAGTCGAGGTCGAGCTTTCCTTTTTCGCCTTTAAAAGTATCTTTAAAATTAACATATTTACCGATGTTTGGAATGATGGAATAGGCATTGATGGGGTTTTTCACTTCCCAGACGTAAGCTGTTTTGCTGCCTTCGTCTTTTTTGCTGATCAGCCTTCCGTTTCCTACGCCCACGAGATCTTTTGGGGTAATGATTTTCATGATGATGCCGTTATCCGGCTCGTCGCTCCAGATATCCTTTGTGGGAAGCCAGATGGAAGCTCCGATGCCTTCATCGGCAACACTCATCCACGGATTCCCTTTTTCGTCTTTGGTGAAAACCCAGCCGCCGTCCCAGGGCGCATTTTTTGCAATAGTCGGGTTTCCGGAATAGGTGACGTCAATCGAATATTTTTCACCTTTTTTAAACGCCCGGTTGGTTTTGATCCAGATAAAATCGCCATCCTGCTTATATTCTGCGATAAGAAAGCCGGCTTCCACTTTATCGGCTTTCATAGGCTGCTGCAGGTCGATCTGGAATGTAGGGTTGTTCACATCCTTTGTGATCTCAAAGCTTATTTTATTGCTTCCTTTAATGCTTTTGGTCTCAAAATCCGGTTCTACGGAAAGGTCGTACTTCTTTACATCCCAGAAATTTCTGAATGCGGTATCGGAGCCTTTTAAAGTGTCCTGCTTCGTAAAGGTTTTGCCCTTCTCAAAAAACTGGCCAAAAGCCAGCCCCGAAACCAGCAGCACGGTATATGAAAGTTTTTTCATCTGAATTAAATTAATCCTTCAAAAATAGAAAATTAATTGATTATAAAGGTGAAAAAAGAATTTGTTGCCTGGATCTGTATCGAATTTTCCGGCACTTTAGAATAGTTATTAAAGGGACAAAAAAAGTAGTCTTAGTTTGACTACTTTTATTTGACAAATGTAAATATTTTATTATTACACCCCAACAATAATCATTTGTTTTTTAATATGTTAAATGGCAAATCTTGTCAAAAAACGGTCATTTTTACGCATTTTGACCAAATTCCCGATACCATAAACCCTACTGATTCTTAGGAGTTTGAGAACATATGTAGTCAAACTAAGACTACTTTTCATAAATGATGAAAAACCAAACGATTAGCTTTCCACGACTTCCTGTATTCCTGCATTTCTGCGTAAAAACGTTACGCTTTATCTTCAGTAATAAATCTTTTCGTTTAAAGATTACGGCAAGCCACTTCAGCCGTCCTCCGCCTGGTTTTAAACACAAACGGCACGAATGATCTTGCACGAATAGCACGAATACCTTTAGCATAGCAAATCCGGAAACGAAACTCAATCTCTGCGAGCTCTTCTAAGTGAAATCGAAGATTCGACGTAGTCAAACGGCTTTGTGAACCTTAAAGCATCATGTAATCAAAAGAAATCTTAGTGGTCTTTGTGTTCCAGCCTCCGCAAGCTCTTCTAAGTGAAACGGCTTTGTGAAACTTAAAAGCATCATGCATTAAAAAAACCTTTGTGTACTTTTTGTTCAAAAAAGAATAGGGCACAAGGGCTGAGTAATAAAATTAAATGATGATCGATACAACCACCCCGTCAAAAATTCGTTGAATTTTCGCCACCCCTCCGCAGGATGGGAATGCCCGGTGTTCGGTACGATGAGTGGTCGTCCATCTTTAATGGTTTACTGCGTGAGCTCTTATAAGCGAAGCGGCTTTGTGAACCTTAAAGCAGCATGAATGTAAAAGAAATCTTAGTGGTCTTCGTGTTCAAAAAAGAATAGGGCGCAAGGCTAAGTAATAAAATTAAATGCTCTTATAAGCGAAGCGGCTTTGTGAAACTTAAAGCAAAATGCATTAAAAAAAACCTTTGTGCACTTTGTGTTCAATAAATAAAGTAATCTAAACATTAACAACTTATAATACATAAACAATGAAAAACATTATTACAGTGGCTGTTCTATTTATCAGCCTTAATTTGTTCGCTCAGGTGGGGATTAATAATACCTCTCCTAAAGCCACCCTTGATATTACCGCCAAATCTACAGGTACCAGCACCGCCGAAGGACTTATTGCCCCAAGATTAGAAGGCATTGACATCAAAGGGAAAGATGCGAACTACGACACCGCTCAGAAAGGAGCGATTGTTTACGCTCTTTCAGCGGTTGCTTCTCCCAGCACAAAAACGGCTAATATTACCGCGGAAGGATATTACTATTTTGACGGAAGTGTCTGGCAGAAGCTTTCCAACTCTTCCGTTCCTTCGGTAGTGGTTTCATCCTCCGCTCTTAACGGAACTTACAAAGCAGGGACGACCATGACGGCTTCTAACACATTTACGGTTACCCTGACCAATAATTCCTTTAGTACGGCTACTATTGCTTTCAGTACGTCAGATCTTGTGCTTTCAGGCGTTACCGGTCTTTCTGTAGCTTCGGTAAGTCCTACCTCAAGTACTTTGATAGCAGGAGGAACAGTGACGGTAACTTATACTTTATCCGGAACTCCGGCTTCTTCAGGAACATTATCAGCAACATGGACGAAACTAAGTTTAAGTACTGCTAAAACAGTAACAATCCCTCCTAATGTGGTCTGTGCAAGCGGACAATGGAGCAGTGTAAGTCCTGCCATAGGAACAAATGGTCTTCGTACCGGAACAGCGTACAGTGCTATTTATTCGATTCCTTATACGATGGGTGCAGGAAATCTTCCCGCAGAATCTTATACGTCTAATGGATTAACATTTACGCTTACTAATACCAACCCAATTTCTTCGTCAGGGAATTTAACCTATTCGATTTCGGGAACTTATACCGGTATCGATAAAGGGATGGTGTCTTTTACCACTCAAGCAGGATGCACGGTTAAATTTGGAGTAAGATATACTGCCTCTTATTCATTTACGATCAGTTCTACAAACGGTGGAAACAATGGTTCTTTTAATGTCTATCAAAGTTATTCATCTAATGATCCGAGTCTAAATTATGCCAGTACCGTTCCTTCATCCGTGTGGGTGCCGCTAAATGGAAATTACGTTACCACAGGTTCAGCATCGTGTACCATAACGGGATACAATCATGGTTATATAGATTTCTTTGGGCAACACTTACTTAACGGCCAAAGTGCTAATTTCAATAATAGTTCAAATCCTTTAACACAGAATACCTATAGTTCTTATATTGATGCCTGTTATGGCTGTTCGCCTGCCACTACCGTAAGTGGTTCAGGAAGCCTAACTCTAACATATATCCATCCGTAAGAATTTTAACCCGACACCAATATCTTGGGTTGCTATTCTTAACTATATATAAATAAATGTTATAAACCTCACAGGTTTCCAAAACCTTGAAGGTTTTAAAACCAACAATCATTTTAAAACAAAAGTATAATGTCAGTATTACATAAAATCAAAGCGTATCTGTACGATAACGTTTTAACGAAAGACAATCCCAATGACTTCACGGCGCGCACGACGAGCGAGCGCAGCCTCAATGTCCAGCAGATCTGCCAGGCAGCGGTATCCCGTGGCGGGGCAGACATCTCGGCTTCGTCTATGGAGCACGCCACCGAGCTGTTTCTTAAGGAAATGGCGTACCAGCTTTGTGACGGCTTCTCTGTAAACACCGGGTACTTCACCGCAATCACCACCATCCGCGGGGTGTTCGACAGCCCATCGGAGACGTTTAACAAAGACAAGCACAGCATCATCTTCCAGTTCAACCAGGGCGAGAAGCTCCGCGCTGAGATCCCCAACATCGAGGTAAATATCTTAGGAGTAGCAGAATCTTCAGCAGTGATCTTACAGGTCACGGATGTAAAAAGCGGTTCGGTGAACGACCTGCTTACCCCGGGCAGAAACCTGAAAATTGCGGGCAGCAAGATTAAGGTAACAGGCGAAGACCCTTCGGTGGGTGTATTCTTCGTCAACGCCGCTTCACAGGAAACAACTAAAGTAGAAGCCAGTGATATCGTGACCAATAATCCTTCGGAGCTTATCGTGGTGATTCCTGAATTAGCAGCAGGAACTTATAGAATAGAGATCATAACGCAATATGCAGGCAGTATTATTCTAAAGGAGCCTCGCGTCGCAACCTTTGACAGAGAATTAGCCGTAGAATAACAAGCGGATTGCATCAGTGCATGCAAGAGGTTTGCAAGGAGGCGTGTAAGGATCTTGCAAGGAGGCTTGCAAGAGGTTTGCAAGGGAGCATGCAACCGGCTTGTTCTAACAAACCTACCCTAATACTGAAATTATATTATACTGTATTGAGGTTTAGATTAGCACAAAAATATTCCATCCTGGAGATGGTTTTTTCATCAACTGTGTTGACTCCGGTCCGGGAACTTTCCCGGCCGGAGTTTTTTGTGGGCTGGTGGCTGAGTGTAAGGACTGGTGGCTTCGAGAGCCTTAGCCACCACTCAATAAAATCCACCACTTTGACTGTAACAGTAACCCCAAAGTCCACCGTAAGAAGACCGTCGTAAAAATTCCCATCCTCCGAAGGGGCGACAAAATTCAAAGAATTTTTGGTGGTGTGGTTTGAGAAAGATTGCGGGATTGCTGCTTCCAGTGCCCGGTGGTTGAGCGGAGTCGAAGCCACCGGGAGACGAAGCGTAAGGACTGGTGGCTTCACGTATGGCAGCGTCATAAACCACCCCGTCGCAAATTCCTGTGGAATTTCCGCCACCCCTCCAATGGAGTGGAATTGTGAAGCAGTCGTTGTGAGATGAGAAAGGGTGCATTACCACTGCAATTGTCATCCTGAAAGGATCTCAATACGAATGTTTCCGTGCGCATGTTATCGGCGAGGTCGGGATTCCTACGAATGACAATAACTGGTCGACTTTCGGGGCCTGAGGCTCTCGAAGGCCCGCGTGCACTGGCAGGACTGGTGGCTTCGAGTCACCTCAGCCACCATTCAAAAGAGACCACCATTTTCCTGGTAAAAGTAACCCCAAAGTCCACCGTAAGAAGACCGTCGAAAAAATTCCCATCCTCCGAAGGGGCGACAAAATTCAAAGAATTTTTGGTGGTGTGGTTTGAGAAAGATTGCGGGATTGCTGCTTCCAGTGCCCGGTGGCTGAGCGGAGTCGAAGCCACCGGGAGACGAAGCTTAAGGACTGGTGGCTTCACGTATGGCAGCGTCATAAACCACCCCGTCGCAAATTCCTGTGGAATTTCCGCCACCCCTCCAATGGAGTGGAATTGGAAGCAGTCGTTGTGAGATGAGGAAGGGTGCATTACCACTGCAATTGTCATCCTGAAAGGATCTCAATACGAATGTTTCCGTGCGCATGTTATCGGCGAGGTCGGGATTCCTACAATGACAATACTGGTCGACTTTCGGGGCCTGAGGCTCTCGAAGGCCCGCGTGCACTGGCAGGACTGGTGGCTTCGAGTTACCTCAGCCACCACTCAACAGAGACCACCATTTCCCTGTAACAGTAACCCCAAAGTCCACCGTAAGAAGACCGTCGTAAAAATTCCCCTCCCATGGAGGGGCGACAAAAATTCAGGGAATTTTTGGTGGTGTGGTTTAAAGATTTCGGACTGGTGGCTTCACGTATGGCAGCGTCATAAACCACCCCGTCGTAAATTCCTGTGGAATTTCCGCCACCCCTCCAATGGAGTGGAATTGTGAAGCAGTCGTTGTGAGATGAGAAAGGGTGCATTACCACTGCAATTGTCATCCTGAAAGGATCTCAATACGAATGTTTCCGTGCGCATGTTATCGGCGAGGTCGGGATTCCTACAATGACAATACTGGTCGACTTTCGGGGCCTGAGGCTCTCGAAGGCCCGCGTGCACTGGCAGGACTGGTGGCTTCGAGTTACCTCAGCCACCACTCAACAGAGACCACCATTTCCCTGTAACAGTAACCCCAAAGTCCACCGTAAGAAGACCGTCGTAAAAATTCCCCTCCCATGGAGGGGCGACAAAATTCAAAGAATTTTTGGTGGTGTGGTTTGAGAAAGATTGCGGGATTGCTGCTTCCAGTGCCCGGTGGCTGAGCGGAGTCGAAGCCACCGGGAGACGAA
>NZ_JBWGXE010000007.1:0-214088 GCF_056333165.1 Chryseobacterium endophyticum | reverse complement strand
TACAAGTACAATGGGAAAGAACTCCAAGAGACGGGAATGTATGACTACGGAGCGAGGATGTATATGCCGGATATTGGGAGATGGGGCGTGGTGGATCAGTTGGCGGAAACTTCACGTCGTTGGTCTACATATACTTATGCATATAATAATCCAATTCGATTTATTGATCCTGATGGAATGCAGGCAGAAGATAAGATTAAGATTTTTAATAATGGTAAAATAGAGCGAACAAAAGATAATAATACTTATGACACGGTTACCAATGAAGATGAATCTAAGTCTATAAAAATTGCGCGTACTAATGTAACAGAAAATAATCCAACTGGAGATTCGCAAATAAGGGATGCTAAAACCGTTCCATATAATACTGGAGGGCATGAAGGGGTTGCAGGAGGTACTGAATTTACTTATATGCAAATTCAAGATTATGACGTTGCAACACAAGTTTTCGAATTTGCAGCAGATAATACTGTAGTTGAATTTGGACAAGATACATTTAGTTTTTCTGATGGTTTTTCTACAAATATAGTTGGCACTAATCATTCCATCAATGAAAGTGCTAGTGCCTCCGACGTCCTCGAAAATAATAATTTAGGAGGCACTGGTTATCATATCACGAAAGATGCAGTTCGGCAGGAAAGAGTACATTCTCATCCACCGGGGTCTGAGTGGGGTCCCTCAGGTTTTGATGTTTCCCGAAACAATAAAACAGGTGAGTTAACACTTCAAAGAACATTCTTAAATCCTGTTGGAGATAGAAAGGCTCACAGTCCTAGTGTAGGAAATACGTATCAATATACGCCGAGAGTAGGGTATTTTAAGTACAATAAAGATACAGCAAAATATACTGGAAAAACAAAAAATTAAATCATGAGTAAATATTTTTCACTAGTTTTTATAATTATTTTAGGAGTTAGTTGCAAAAATCATCTTTATTCCCAACAGAGTAAGGATGTTTATCAACAGGTTGTTAGTGCATTTATCGAAAACGAGAATTCGCAGGTAAATATTGACCCTAAGCAAAATATATTAATATTGGCAGCTAGCACTAATGAAAATGACATGAATTCATATAATATTGTAATATCTTTTGTAAACCCAAAATTATTGACAGGATTCAATTATAGTAAGGTTTATAAAATAGATGGATATAGATTAATTATAGATGAATCAAAAGATGTAAGAAATAAATCAGAGCTATTAAAAAAATCTTTTAAAGAAGCAAAATATGAAGATTTAAACCAAGCAATAAAACCAATTGAATATGATTCAAAATATTGGCTTATTACATTTAATTCTAAGAATGAAATCACTCATATTTCTCCTTTTCAACAATCAAAAGAGATCCAAAAATTACTTTTAAAAAAAAATATGAAATTTAGTGCTGATTTTGAAGATTAAAAAATATTGATTTTAAAAAGCTCCGATCGAACGACAATTAATCTGTCACTAAGTCTTATACCTCCCGCAATGGTGAGGGGTATAAATTTTAAAGGTCGTTCAAAAAATAATAATGCAATATCTAAGTATGTTTACAACGTGGCTTAAAAATAATGGAGCGAATGAAGGATATGTAAAATATGATTACAACCAAGCTGTATATACAGGAAAGAAAAATAAATAACTTATTCTATGAAAAAAGTATTTTTAATTACTCTTATTTTATTTTTTGCATGTAGTAAAAGTGCTATTAAGAAGCAAGATTTACATAATATTATCAAAGGATATATAGAATATATTTCTAAAAAAAGAAAAGTTGATAATAAAAAAGAAATATTGGCAGTAACCTTTCATTACCAAACAAAAGAAAAAAGTGAATATTCAATTGATATTGCTTTTTTTAAACCTGAATATATGGAAGATATTCAGTACAAGAATGTTTATATATTTGAAGGGTATAAACTCATATTGCCTGATAATGAATGTAAAAGTATAGAGAAAATGTTTAAAAAAGTTGCATATGAAAATTTCAATCAAAAGAAAACAATCGTCAATTACGATTTTGAAAATTGGCATGTTGTTTTAAACAAAAAAAATGAAATAACTTTTTTATCACCGATTCCAATTTCAGGATGTATGAAATCAATTTTAATGATTAAAAAATTAAAATTTTCGGATTCATACGAAGATATTACATTCTCTAATCCTTCGCCAGATTGTTTATAATTTATTCATTAAACTAATCTTATAAAAAGAACCCAGCGCAATTGCGCTGGGTTAATAGATTAAAAAAACCGATATGTGCATTTAAGTTATTTCAGCAATGGCAGCAGCGTAGAAGTTCTTGAAGAAAACAACTATTATCCTTTTGGATTAAAGCATGAAGGATATAATGATTTGACAGGAAATCCTTCGTATCAGTATAAATACAACGGTAAGGAATTACAAACTGAATCTGGAATGTATGATTACGGAGCAAGGTTTTATATGGCGGATATTGGACGATGGGGTGTTGTGGATCCGCTGGCGGAACAGTATAGAAGATGGTCACCTTACAATTATGCTGTTAATAACCCTATAATGTTTATTGATCCTGATGGACGTGGTACGGAGAGTACTCATACAGATAAATTTGGAAATGTTGTTGCAGTTTATAATGATGGTGATTTAGGTGTTTATCGTCATAATGGTAATGCTAAGTAGACCCAAAAAGAACTCAATCAAAATTATTCTATAAAAAATACTTCGGGTGGTGGTGAGAGAATGGGAAGAACACTTGTGTGGAATTCATTTACTAAGTTTGATGGAAATGGTGGACCAGTAGGTAAAATAAATTTTGGATCTTTCCAAGCTAGAGACTGGCTTAATAATTTTGGTAATGAAATGTCTGAAAAAGTGGAAACAAAAGGGAATTTCTTCTCCAGGATGGATTATGCTTGGAATGGAGGTGGAAATGATAAATATGATTATAAGACAAAAAATGGTGGCGGGTTATATGCTGGTTCACAAATAGCAGAAGGGGTTTATGTTTCAGCTAGAGATGTAGGGAATTTTGCCGCAGGTAGAGCAGCAGCAATAACAGGACAAGATAAAATGGATTTCATGCTGAATGCAGGAGGATTTAATCTATCGGGGAATAGTAAAATAAGGCTTATATTTAACAATTCACACTGGAAAAGTGAAGCCCAAAAAGAGGGTTTTCCTGCGTATGGAGAGGATTTTAACTCCAATCTATTTCAGCGTTTAGGTTATGAAAATGTGACGACTGCTGAAGGAATAATCAAAAAAAGCAAAATAATATGGGGAGATCGAAAATAAAAAACATCTGTCTGTTTTTACCATTATTGCTATCTATTATAGCATGTGAACATCCTGATTTCGATAAATTTGAAGGCATTGGATTTTCTTATCAAATAAATGCAGGCAAAACAGATATAGTTCGTGCTAGATATACCACTGATGAAGGAGCTCCTTCAATTCAACTTTTTGATACAAAAGGAAGACTTAAAGAAGAGGCTATCATTGACCCAAGCTGGCCATTCCGAATGACCGCAATAAAAAATGATACTATACAAATGACTTATATTGTTGGGGAACGTGATCTTAATATTTTTTTACGTTGGTTCACAAAAGAGAAAGGCAAATACCATCCTCCTCATATAGGCAATTATTCGATCTACTATAACCATGAAATACAAAATGCTTTTTTTATGGATCAAGATCCAGTACAAGTGGATTCATTGTATATTGATAAGAACACACAAACGATGTCTTTATTTTTAAAAAAGAAATTAATTGTTAAAAAACCAATGTATTTATTTACAGTTGATTCTTCTGCAATATCATTTTATGACCCATCAAGTAAGTCATCTACACCTTATACATTTGCAGCTAATAAGAATATTGCAGAGGAGTATCTTAAAAAAGTTCTTGCTTTGTATTAACTTTTAATATTCATCTTGTTGGGCACCACTCATGCCGGTAGATAAACAACCCACCGCTTTGTGGTGGGTTAATAAATTTTTGAAATAGTAAATATATCTACATATACAGATCATTTAGTAAATATACACTTAAGCTACTTTAAAAATGGCAGCAGCATAGAAGTTCTTGAAGAAAACAATTATTATCCGTTTGGATTAAAGCATGAAGGATATAATAATTTGACAGGAAATCCTTCGTATCAGTATAAGTACAACGGAAAGGAGCTACAGACAGAGACAGGAATGTATGATTATGGAGCAAGGTTTTATATGCCGGATATTGGAAGATGGGGAGTCGTGGATCCGTTGGCAGAGAAAGGAAGAAGATTTTCACTATATAATTACGCTTTTGATAATCCCATTCGTTTTATTGATCCAGATGGAATGTGGCCTTGGCCAGTTTGGGTGAGAAGTTTTATTTCTGCACCAAGAGCTGGAAATGATCCTTTAGGAAAAAATTTCAGAGGTGATAATAGAGGTCCTTCTACTGCTGATGTTGGGCGTAATCTCAGTTCCAGCTCTAGAACCAAATTTAATTTTACCTATGATGGGGATACCAGAGAATATAGTGGTTTTAATATTGGGGCAGATCCAACAATTAAATATAATAGTGAAGGAGGAATTGCAAAACAAAAAACTCCAACACCATCATATGAGATTCTTAATTATGATAAAAATGATAAGTCTGGACAGTTGGAATTCTCTTATGAAGGCAAAGATCCTTTGACACCAAAAATTGGAACGCCTGCACTTGATGTTTGGGCTTCTTTCGATATGAAAGAAACGGGAGACAACCTTTCTATTAATGCAACATTTATGAGAGATAATTTTCCTTCCACAGAAGCTTTTGTTCAAGATCAGTCTGGGAACAGACTGCTTTTGGGAGCGAGTAAAGAGAAAGGGAATATATTAACATTGTATGGTGGAGCAGATACTAATATTTTCCAAGTCAATATGAACGTAAAGTTTGATAAAAAGGGAAATTTTGTTGGAGTAAGACAAGGAGATAAGCTTATTCCCATTAGTAATTGGAATAAACAAATTCAGGATAATTTTAAAGAGCAATAATAATGAAGAAAATATTAATAATTGTAGTTTTATTGCTCTTAAGCTCTTGTATTTCTACAAAATTTAATAAACAGGTTTTAATTATTCCAAAATCTTACAGAGGAGAAATTTGGATTTTCTATGACCAGGCTTATAATAGAGGGCAGTTTGAGAAAAAGCAAAGAACAATAACTTTTTATGTTCCAAAAGATGGAATTATTTTCAGTAAATACAAGCCTGGAGATGTTATAGATCAGGAACAGTATACCGATGACAATAAAAAAATTTTTATAACAGAATACTTGGATAAAGAGAATGAAATTTATCTTGATGGAGGCAGTGGAGGAAATTTAGAATTGCCTAATCATAAAAAATTACACTATTCTAGATTTTTTGTAGGAGATGAAAAATATTTAGATAGTATATTTAAAAAATCAAGTGATTATGATTACATCGTTAAAAAATACGAAGAAAGTTTAAATAACAAAGCCACTCAATGAGTGGCTTTGTTTTTACATAATTGATTGCAATTTAGTTTGTTTTAGAAAAGCATCAAGGAGAGCGAAGACGTGTTGTCTGTCGTTCTCTTTTAGTTTTTGGATGTCGAGAATTTTGGACACGATGTTTTTTTCCAAGAGAAAATCTGTAGAACCAACGAGATAATCCAGAGAAATCTCTAAAACTTCCGCCAGTTTTGTCGCCATCTCAATAGATGGTTTTACTTCTTCACGTTCATATCTTCCGATGACAGCACCGTGAACACCTACAAGTTTGCCCACTTCGTCCTGCGACATCTTTTTTGTAATCTTCCCAAAAAATCTGAGCATTTAAAAATATAGTTTTTAAATTGGGAGACAATGACAAACAGTAAATTTTCAGAAGTTCAGATCATCAAGATTTTATCTGAGCAGCATCAAGCCAAAACAGTGAATGAGATCTGTCGGGAACACGGCATCTGCCAGCCAGCCTTTGACAAATGGAAGCGTAAAATATGGTGGTTCGGATGTTTAGCAACTCACTAAAATGAAGGAACTTTCACAGTACAAAAAAATCGTGGCTGAACTTACGTTGGGAAATGTGGTGATGTGATCGCAAAAAAGCTTTAACACTTTCCGAGAAGCGGGAATTGGTTGTTTATTGCGGATCACAGCACGGAATAAGCACACGGAATGCATGTAAACTTTTATCATAAAGAGTTTAAAAAGAAATAAAAGAATACATTAATTATCATAACCACGACAGGATAAGATCTAATCTAAAAGGAAAGAGTCCGGTACTGTACCGAACTCTTTCATATAACATTAACTTGTCTAAAATTTTGGTTGCATCCTACAACGGACGGATTATCAATTTATTCGATATCGAAAATCACCTTTTCGGTGTGTTCTTTCAGATCTTCCAGATTGGTGTTGTTATAAATGATGCAGTCGGCGAGTTTTATCTTGTCTTTTTCAGGCATCTGCTTTTCCATAATGGTCTGAACTTCCCGGTAGGTTTTGCCGTCCCTGTCCATCACCCTTTTCATGCGGATATTGTCTTCGGCAGTCACCAGTACGGATTTGTAACATTCCCTGTTTAATTTAAGCTCAAACAGCAAAGCGGTTTCTTTAAAAACAAGATATTTGGTCTGCTTTTTTACCCAGGCATTGAAGTCAATGCGTACGGCGGGATGGATGATATGGTTTAACTGCTCAAGCAGATCTTTATTGTTAAACACTTTATCGGCAACAAATTTCCTGTTGTACAGGCCGTTTTCATCATAAGCTTCTTCGCCTAAAAGTGCCCGGATTTTTGTCTTCAGCTCTTCATTGTCATTGACGATATCTTTTGCCCTCTCATCGGAATAATAGACCGGAAATCCAAATTCTTCGATAAACTGTGCGACGGTGGTCTTCCCGGAGCCGATGCCTCCCGTAAGGCCTATAATTTTTGGGGACGACAACGGTTCCGGCTCAGCCTGTTGCGCTTCTGAATGTAGTTCTTCCATACTTAAAATTAATATCCGAAAACATCATTAAAACTAAAAGTCTCATCCAGTCGTACGCCTTTTTCCGTCATTTTAAGGCTGGCAAGTTCATGGTGAGCATCGTGCTCGAAAAACAGCAGGTATTCATTATCCACACACTGTTTCAGGAATTTTCCTTTCTCTTCCATGGTAAGAAGAGGCCTGGTATCGTATCCCATAACATACACCGGATTGATATGCCCGGCTGTCGGAATAAGATCTGCAGCAAACACAATGGTCTTTTCCTGGTATTGGATCACGGGAAGCATCTGCTTTTCCGTATGGCCATCTACAAAGATGACGTCCATTTTAAGATCCGGGGCAAAGCCGTAGTTTCCGGTGGTTGGAAGCGGTAAAAAATGAAGCTGGCCGCTTTCCTGGATCGGGAGAATGTTTTCTTTTAAAAAGCTTGCTTTTTCCCTTGCGTTGGGTTCGGTGGCCCATTGCCAGTGGTTTTCATTCGTCCAGAACTGTGCATTTTTAAAGGCCGGTCGGTATCCGGTTCGGTCATCATTCCATTCGATAGCACCACCACAGTGGTCAAAGTGAAGATGGGTAAGAAAAACGTCCGTGATATCTTCTCTTACGAAACCGTATTTTTTTAAATTCTTATCTAAAGTATCGTCTCCCCACAGCGAGTAGTGTCCAAAGAACTTTTCGTCCTGCTTGTTTCCCAGTCCGCAGTCGATCAGGATCAGTTTTTTTCCGTCTTCTACAAGCAGGGATCTTGTTCCCAGCTCAATCAGGTTTTTTTCGTCTGCAGGATTGGTTTTTTCCCACAGACTCTTTGGGACGACTCCGAACATGGCACCGCCATCCAGTTTAAATTTTCCGCACTGTATTGGATATAGTTTCATATTATATTAAGATTTATAATGTTTTTAAATAGTTTATTAAAATCATCTCAGAAAAGCTCTCCGGGATTTTTCGGAGTTGAAATATTTAAGTGCCGGTATGCCTTATCTGTTACTTCACGGCCCCTCGGCGTTCTGATGATAAAGCCTTCCTGAATGAGGAAAGGCTCATAAACCTCTTCCAGGGTTTCCGGATTTTCACCGATAGAGGTGGCCAATGCTGAAATTCCCACAGGTTTCCCTTTAAAATTCTCAATCATCACCCGCATGATTTTATTATCCATCTCGTCCAGCCCGAATTCATCTACATTTAAGGAATTCAGAGCATATTTGGTAATGTTGATTTCAATTTCGCCGTTTCCCTTTATCTCTGCAAAATCGCGGACTCTTCTCAGGAGGGCATTCGCAATCCTTGGGGTTCCACGGCTCCGACGGGCAATTTCAATGGCAGCATCTTCATAGATCTTTACTCCCAGAACCCTTGAGCTCCTTTGAATGATCATCGATAAAAGCTCGATCGTATAATATTCCAGCCTGCTCTGAATTCCGAATCTTGCCAGCATCGGTTTGGTAAGCATCCCGCTACGGGTAGTGGCCCCCACCAGAGTGAATGGATTCAGGCCGATCTGTACACTCCTTGCATTGGGACCGGTCTCAAGCATGATGTCGATTTTGTAATCTTCCATTGCAGAGTACAGATATTCTTCCACCACAGGAGAAAGACGGTGGATTTCATCAATAAAAAGCACGTCGTTTTCTTCAAGGTTGGTCAATAATCCCGCAAGACTTCCGGGCTTGTCTAAAACAGGTCCCGAAGTAATTTTGCAGTTTACACCAAGCTCATTGGCAATAATATTGGCAAGCGTGGTTTTTCCCAAACCGGGAGGGCCATGTAAGAGAACGTGATCAAGCGCACCCCCGCGTTTCTTGGCGGCAGTTACGAAAACCTCGAGATTTTCCAGGGTTTTTCTTTGCCCTGCGAAATCCCTGAAGCTCTGGGGACGGATCTGTTCTTCCTGTGCAAGCTCTTCACGGGAATAATTGTCTTTATCTGGATGTAAAAAGTCAGGCATTAATTCAGTTTCATTTACCGTAAAGATAAGCAAATTGGGGTTAAGATTAAAGAGAGATGTTGAGATTTAAGGTTAAGGTTGATTGCAAGGGCAAGTTGTAAGTTTGGGAAGCATATGATTTATAAGATTGATTTATTTTAAGTATTTTTGGAAGAGAAAATTTAATCCAAATCTTAACCTCAACCTCAGTCTTAACTTCAATACATGAAATTAATCGGCCCTTTCAAACAAGTCATAACACTTGCCAACCTTCCTTTAAGAGGAAAACTTTCAGATGAACAGCTGGAAATCATTCCTGACGGCGGAATTTTAGTAAATAACAGAAAAATACATCAGATTGGAAATTTTGAGGCATTACAATCGGATTATCAGGATATTGAAATTGATGTCATCCAGGGAGAACAGGTTGCTCTTCCGGCTTTTACCGATTCCCATACGCACATCTGTTTCGGGGGGAACCGGGCAAATGATTTTGCCATGCGCAATGCCGGAAAGACCTATCTTGAAATCGCCGAAAGCGGAGGAGGGATCTGGAGTTCGGTTCAACACACGAGAAATGCTTCTGAAGATGAATTATTAAGTACTTTATTACAGAGAATTGAATTTTTAGTATCTCTGGGAATTACCACCATTGAGGTAAAAAGCGGTTATGGGCTAGATGTTGAGAACGAACTGAAAATGCTCAGAACCATAAAAAAAGCACAGCAGCAGACAAAAGCGACTCTGGTTCCGACCTGCCTTTCCGCACACCTGAAGCCGAGAGATTTTGAAGGAAGCAACGAAGATTACCTACAATATATTTTAACCGAAATCTTACCCACAGTAAAAGAAGAAGATCTGGCAAAGCGCGTTGATATTTTTATCGAAAAATCAGCATTCCAGCCTGAAGAAAGCAGAGTGTTTTTGCTTGAAACTAAAAAACTAGGTTTTGATATAACCGTCCATGCAGATCAATTTACACCCGGAAGTTCCAGTATTGCCGTGGAGGTCGGGGCAAAATCAGCAGACCACCTGGAAGCAACCGTAGACGAGGATATTGAATTTTTGGCACAATCGGAAACCGTGGCCACCGCATTACCAGGAGCAAGTTTAGGTTTAGGAGAAAAATTTACTCCGGCCAGGAAATTACTTGATGCAGGAGCCATATTGGCCATCGCCAGTGACTGGAATCCCGGATCTGCACCCATGGGGAATTTGATTACCCAGGCTTCCATTTTAGCCACTTTTGAAAAGCTGACAACCGCGGAGGTTTTAGCAGGAATCACTTTTCGTTCTGCCCATGCATTGGGACTTGAAGACAGAGGAAAACTGGAAAAAGGATTAAAAGCAGACTTTGTGACTTATAAAACCGATAACTTTCAGAATATTCTGTACAACCAGGGAAGCCTGAAGGCTGAAGATGTATATATTGATGGACAGAAAAATTAAATAGTTTATTGCACAATAAAAACTATATTTAATGCTTTCAGCACAATCTTTGCGTCTTCTACTCTGCGTAAATTTGTCATGCTGAAAAGTATTCAGTTACAAAGATTATAAAGGTGGTAAAAACCTGATTAATAATGGCAAACCGATTGAAATTTCTTAATCATTTTTTTAATAAATGAATTAAGATTTTCCAGCCGGGTAAATTCAAACCACAAAATTAAATGTATTAATGATGAACAATACCATTTGGCAGGGAAGATTAGACGGAGAAGAACTGCTTTTCCACAGGATATTTCAGAGAGTACGAGAAGAAAATAATTATGACCTTATTTCAACTAAGGATTTCGTTTTACATGGATTCGCTGTGGATGAAGGCGTAAGGCGAAATAAGGGCAGGCAGGGCACGAAAGATGCTCCGGATGTAATCAGAAGGAATATGGTTAATTTTCCGGTTATTCGTCCTGATTTTACACTCCTCGATTTCGGAAATGTAACCTGTCAAGGAAACAATCTGGAAGAGGCACAAAATACGCTCGCTAAGAATGTTTCTAAAGTTTTCCTGAAGAACGGAAGATCGGTAGTGCTTGGCGGAGGACATGAGGTCACGTACGCGCATTACCTGGGAATGAAAACTGCTTTTCCCGAACAGAAGATAGGAATTATTAATATCGATGCCCATTTTGACAACCGACAGCCGGAGAGTGGAGTAGGAGCAAGTTCAGGGACAGGATTCTGGCAGATTGCCCAGGATGGTCCCATCCATTCGTTGCATATAGGGGTTCAGAGAAACTCCAATACGCTGAAGTTGTTTGATACCGCCCATCAGTACGGAATGAAATACATTTTGGCAGATGAAATTTTTTTTGAAAATCTTCCTTCGATTTACCAAAGGATTAATGATCTGGCAGAAACTGTAGATTACCTGTATCTTACCGTATGCATGGATGTTTTCAATGCCTCCATCGCTCCGGGCGTTTCTGCGTCTTCCTATAACGGTATTTTTGCCGATGCTGCCTTTATGCATCTTTACAGGCATATTTTAAAGAGTGAAAAACTGCTGGCACTCGACGTGGCAGAGGTAAATCCTGCGTATGATATTCAGGACAGGACGGCGAGACTTGCCGCTACACTTGTTAATGAGTGGTTTATGGGATAGCTCATCGCTACGATAGAGAAAATCATTATTTTATATCATTTGAAGGAACACATTTTGATTCTTTCACCACGCTTTTTAAGCAAAGAATAAATTCAGTTTTGAATTTAAAACAGAAACTACATTATGGAACAATTAATTGAAAATAAACTTATCAAAGCAGATAAGGCATTTTCAGAATGGAAGAAGACTCCGTTCGATCAAAGGCAAAAACTCCTTGCCAAAGCAGCTGAAATTTTAAAATCACGCTCTGAAGAATTCGGAGCCATCATTACTTCAGAAATGAACAAACCTATCTCCCAAGCTATTGCTGAGGTTGAGAAATGTGCGTTAATGATGAATTATTATGCCGATGCAGAAAATATTTTACAGCCTGAAAAAATAGAATCCGAATATTCTTATTCTGAAATTCATTTCGTTCCAAAAGGGGTAATTTTAGGGGTAATGCCCTGGAACTTTCCCTTCTGGCAAGTGTTAAGATTTGCGACTCCTGCCATCCTGGCGGGTAATACTGTTGTCCTCAAACATGCCTCCATCTGCTTCGGCAGCGGTAATGCCATAGAAAAAGTGCTTCTGGAAGCTGGCTTTCCCGAAGGTATTTTTCAGAATCTTGAAATCGGACATAAAGATGTAAAGGAAGTCCTCGAGCACAAAGCTGTTTCAGGTGTAAGCCTTACCGGAAGTGAAAAAGCCGGTGCCGAAGTGGCTTCTATTGCCGGACAGAATATCAAAAAATCGCTATTGGAATTGGGCGGAAGCGACGCCTTCATTGTTCTGGACGATGCAGATCTCGATGAAGCTGCCAAAGTAGGAGCACTCGCAAGACTGCAGAATTGCGGACAAACCTGTGTAGCTGCTAAAAGATTTATCATTGATAAAAAAATAGAGGATGTTTTCCTTCCGAAATTTATCGAAGAGTATAGCAAATTCGTTCCCGGGGATCCGATGGATAAAGAAACTAAAATTGCCGGGATGGCAAGGCCTGACCTGGCGGATGACCTGGAAAAACAATTTCAGAAAGCCTTGGAAAACGGAGCTGAAATCATTCTTCCTTTAGAGAGGATCTCAGAAAACGAATTCAAACCCGGACTCATCAGGGTAAAAAAAGGAAACCCGATATTACAGGAGGAACTTTTCGGCCCCTTGGGAATGGTTATGGTCGCAGAAAGTGATCAGGAAGCATTGGAAATGGCCAATGACATTCCTTTCGGTTTATCCAATTCGGTATGGACCAGGGATAGAAACCGTCAGCTGTTTTTTATTGAAAACTTAGAATCCGGAACGGTCAACATCAATAGGATGACGAGTTCCGATCCCCGTTTCCCGTTTGGCGGAACGAAGACCTCAGGATACGGAACAGAACTTTCATTATTAGCCTTAAGAGAGTTCGTTACGGCAAAAACGGTCGTTGGAAATTAATTTTTATCATATCCAATAAAAACTCCCGATGATTCGGGAGTTTTGCTTTATAATAATCGTTTAGTTTAAGTCGAATTAAACCGTCGTCAGTCTTAGCGTATTTGTTTTACCCCCTTCGTAAGATGGAGTAGCATTGATATTGATGACGAAATCTCCAGCCTCAATATATCCGTAATTGTGAGTGAGCATATTCACCTGGATAATCGTTTCATCAGTAGATTTCTTCATGTCATAATAATAAGCATGAACACCCCAAAGAAGATTCAGCATAGTGATAACTCTTTTGTTTCCGCTGTACACGATGATATGAGAATTCGGTCGGTGCGCAGAAAGCTGGAACGCAGTATATCCTGAGCTTGTTAAGGTAACGATGGCAGACACATTGGTTGTTTTGGCAATTCTTACTGCCGCAAGACAAACTCTGTTAGTAATAAATCTTTCGTCGATGCAATTGAAATCTTTTTCGATCGGTTCGTTTTTATGCTGATAGAAATGGGTCGTTTCGATATTCTTAACGATTTTGGCCATGTTTTCGACTACCTGAACAGGATATCTTCCTACAGAAGTTTCTCCGGAAAGCATTACTGCATCAGCTCCATCCAGTACGGAGTTGGCAACGTCATTTACTTCCGCTCTTGTCGGTGTCAGGCTATTGATCATCGTTTCCATCATCTGTGTAGCAATGATTACCGGCTTGGAATAGAATCTTGCCTTTTCCACCAGTGTCTTCTGGATGGCAGGAACTTCTTCCATCGGAACCTCAACACCTAAATCTCCACGGGCAACCATTAATCCGTCGCATTCCAATAAGATTTCATCAATATTTTTAACCCCTTCCGGTTTTTCAATTTTCGCGATAATCGGTGTTTTGAATTTTCCGTTCGGATGTTTTGAAATTAATTCTTTAAGATCAATAATGTCCTGCGCATGACGTACAAATGAAAGGGCGATCCAGTCTACATCCTGGTCCAGCATGAAGTTGGCATCCTGAATATCCTTTTCCGTCAATGCGGGAAGAGAAACATTTGTATTCGGAAGATTCACTCCTTTTTTAGAGCTTAGCGGGCCTCCCTGAATGGTTTTGGCCTTTACCGTATCGATCAGGTTGGTTTCCATTACCTCAAGCACCAGTTTACCGTCGTCGATAAGGATTCTTTCTCCAACTTTTACATCCTGCGGGAATTGCTGGTAGGTCATATAAACTTTGGTAGAGTCACCTTCGATTTTTTCATTGGTGAAGGTAAGGATGTCTCCCGGATTAAGGTATGATCCTTCCTTTACAACTCCAACTCTTAATTTAGGACCCTGTAAATCCCCTAAGATGCCAACAGAGAAGCCATATTCTTTGTTGAGCTCTCTGATGATCTCGATATTTGAACGAACCAAGTCGTAATCTGCGTGTGAGAAATTTATTCTAAAAACATCAACACCTGCTCTCATTAACCCTAACATTACTTCTTTCGACGATGACGCCGGCCCAAGTGTTGCGATAATTTTTGTTTTCTTTAAATACTTATTCATAATACTGGATAATTTGATAAAGTTCTTCTTCAGAACCTAATGTATAATCTTGAATAGGAAACACAAGATTTTCAGGGAGCAAAATTACGGAAAAATCAGGAAACTGTTCCGAACTATGCAAAATATATTGTACTTCTACCTGATTATTTAATAAAAATTTAATATTCTCTTCTCCTGAGAAAAGCTCAGTTTGTATTTTTTTTTGCTTACTTTCCGAAGACCGGTTGGAAATGAAAGTAAAACAGGTTTTGGTAAATTTGTGGTAGGCCTCAAACCGGGGAAAGTAGTAATCATAATACGAACCGTGATAGATGAGATCGTCGATCCTTTTAAAATTAAGATCGTTTCTCTGATTTACCTTGTAGAAAAACTCATGATCGGGTACATTCTTGGCTAATCTTACCAATCCTATGGCAATATCCTCAAATTCTGTATCTTCAAGATCATATAGCTTTTGAATGTCCAAGTATGTTTTCTTTTTTATTTAAAATATAAAATGCTCTCTGTGCTGCTTTTTCTTCTGCCTTCTTTTTGGAGGTTTCCGTAGCATTGGCAATTTTTTCATCGCCGAGCCAGACATGACACCGGAAGACAATCGACCGGTTTACCTGGATTTCCTCACAGGTTTCGTATTTTATATTTAATTTTTTCTTTTGACTCCATTCGAGCAGAAGGCCTTTGTAGCTTACGATTTTATTCTCAAGCTTATTCATTTCGGTCGGCGTCAGAAGTCTGTTTAAAATGATTTTTCTGCAGATCTCATAATGAAAATCCAGATAAACGGCACCGATTAAAGCTTCGAATAAATTTCCGGAGATATTTTCACCCAATGCTACAGAAGTCTGTTTTTGCAAAAGGTCCGTCAGCTTGAGATCTTCTCCCAGTTTATTCAGGTTTTTCCTATTCACAATCTTGGATTTCATTTGTGTCAGGTATCCTTCATTGGCCTGAGGATAGGTTTGAAACAAATGACACGAAATAATTGTGCCCAAAACAGAATCTCCTAAAAATTCGAGCCTTTCATAATTGCTGTCTTTATTTTTAGAAGAGTTTTTCAGCGAAAAAGCTTCACGGTATAGCGCAACATTTTGCACCTCAGTACCAAGAATTTTATTGAGCTCAGTACTGAGAAAGTAGTCTCTCTCCGTTAATTTTCTTTTTCTTTGTTTGAGAAGGAATTTAGAAAAGTATTTCTGTAACTCCATTCAGTAGATTTAGATTTTCGTAAATAGAACGCAAGCGTTGTGGCCACCAAACCCAAAAGTATTACTCATGGCTACTTTTACATCTTTCTTCGCAGCTTCATTGAATGTGAAATTCAGTCGGCTGTCGATATTTTCATCGTCAGTAAAATGGTTGATGGTAGGAGGAACAATACCATGAATAATCGTTCCCAACGCAGCAATAGCTTCAATAACACCGGCAGCACCCAAAAGATGGCCCGTCATTGATTTTGTAGAATTAATCTGAATGTCGAAAGCGTGCTCTCCCAATAACTTTGAAATGGCATTGGATTCTGCAATGTCTCCTAATGGAGTAGACGTACCATGCATGTTGATATGATCTACTTCATCAGCAGTAAGCCCTGCATCTTCCAGGCAGTTTTTCATGACCAGGTAAGCTCCTAAGCCTTCAGGATGCGGTGCGGTCATGTGATGAGCATCTGCGCTCAGACCTCCGCCTTTTAATTCTGCGTAAATTGTTGCACCACGTTTTACGGCGTGCTCGTATTCTTCAAGGATGATACATCCTGCTCCTTCACCCAGTACAAAACCGTCTCTGTCTTTGTCAAAAGGTCTTGAAGCTGTTTTGGGATCGTCGTTTCTTGTAGAAAGTGCCATCATAGCATTGAATCCACCGACGCCACTTGCCGTAACGGCTGCTTCAGAACCACCACAAACAATGACGTCTGCTTTTCCAAGCTGGATCAGCATTTTGGCATCAATCAGAGCATTTGCTGAGGATGCACAGGCAGAAACTGTTGTGTAATTAGGTCCATGAAAACCATACTCTATGGAAATGTGTCCCGGTGTGATATCAGCGATCATTTTAGGGATAAAGAAAGGGTTGAATCTCGGAATTTCCGTATTGGCCCAACCTAAAACTTCAGTTTCGAAAGTCTCCAGACCTCCGATTCCGGAGCCCCATATTACCCCGACTCTGTTTTTGTCTACGCTGTCTTCAATGATTCTTGAGTGTTCTACTGCTTCTCTGGCAGCGACCAGTCCAAGCTGGGTATTTCTATCCATCTTTTTTGCTTCTTTCTTATCGAAATGCTGCAACGGATCGAAATTTTTTACTTCGCAGGCAAACTTTGTTTTAAAGTTTGTGGCATCAAAAAGAGTAATCGGAGCGGCACCGCTCTCACCTTTTACAAGATTTTCCCAGTATTCTTTTGCATTATTTCCAATCGGTGTTATTGCTCCAAAACCGGTTACAACTACTCTTTTTAATTCCATAAACTTTGTTTAATTTCTTTTTGTTGAAGAATATTATTTATTTACTACTTCTTCGATATAAGCGATAGCGTGACCTACAGTAGTAATTTTTTCAGCCTGATCATCAGGGATTTGAATGTTGAATTCTTTTTCAAATTCCATAATTAGTTCAACTGTATCCAATGAATCAGCTCCCAAATCGTTAGTGAAGCTAGCTTCAGGAGTTACTTCTGTTTCTTCAACGTCAAGCTTATCAGCGATGATAGCTTTTACTCTTGATGCAATGTCTGACATAGTAAATTTTTTTTTAATTGTTAGATGGTGCAAATATATAAAATTCTTTACGATAAAACATTTTTTTAGTCTTTTTTGTGGTCTGTGGGTATGTATTTTATTGAGGTGCGGCTTAGTATTTTAGTTTTCAGGGGTTTATATTTTATTGTTTTGCAATGTTATTAATGATTGTTTTAGGTAAAATTTTTAAGAGGGGCTTTTCAGGAATTGTATAGAAGATCTCATCCTTTTATAATTTCCGGATCGTACATTATTATTAGTTTTGCATGATGTTATTCTTTACTAGTTTATCCTTTAAATATGATGAAAAAAATTATTGGCGGTCTATTCCTTTTGATTAGCCTATCTGTATGGGCACAAACGATGGGTAAGGTGATCAAAATAAAGGACGGAGATACGGTTGTGGTTTTGCTGGCTGATAAAACTCAGCAAACGATCAGGCTTGCAGAGGTGGATTGCCCGGAAAACGGACAGGCTTTTGGGAATAATGCCAAAAAGTTTACCTCTGACCAGGTTTTCGGGAAAAATATCGTTTTTTATCAGGTGGGAAAAGACCGTTACGGAAGAAGTATTGCCGGAATCTTTTATGATGGAAATAAATATTTATCGAGAGAAATTGTGAAAGCAGGTTTCGGCTGGTGGTATTTCAAGGCATCCAAAAACACGGAACTTCAAAAACTTCAGGATGAAGCCAAACAAAACAGGCTGGGTTTGTGGAGCGATAAGAATGCAATCTCACCCTGGGATTTCAGGAAAAATAAGAGAAGTAAAGTGAAATGAAATACACCCCAGCTCAAATGAATTGGAGTGTGTTAATGTGTACGAAAGCAGTTATACTTTCGAAAGTTCATAAAACTATTCCGGCAATATTACAATAACACAGTTTGGAATAGATGTTTAAATTTCCAGCTTATGATCTGCACATAGCATCCCAGGTAGTCCAGAAATGTGCATTGATGGCTCCCGGTGCCGGACTGATGCTGTCGGCAACGATTCCTACCATGGATGCGCAGTTGGAGTTGCATCCGATTTGGTTTCTGCTTCCTTCCTGGGCCGGGATCTCTCTCCATGTTCCTGTAGAACCGCTTAACAGTTCCACTTTGATATCAAAAATTCCTGAAAGACCCGGTGTCTGAAGCTGTTTGGTAGGATTGTCGCTGGAGATCGTATCCTGCCAGTTTCCTTGTGAAAAAGTTACTTTCCATTGTCCGATCATTTTAGCTGTGTCATTTTGTGGGGAAAGGTATACCCAGAACTGAGCGCCTCCTCCTAATTTTAATTCTCCTGTTGAATTTGCATTGTAGCTTGTGTTTGCTTCCATGATGTTGTTTTTTAGTTTGTTTTGTATGTCAAAGTAACGCAGAAAAGAGCATCCGGAATAGCGTGGAAATGACCAATTGTAAGATTAGGTGTTTGTACGGTAAGGTTTTGGCAGTCAGTGAAAAAGGTGGTATAACCTGATTTAATTTAAATAAATTTTAAGGAATGTTAATTGATTAATCAGATATAACAAAAGCCTGACTCCACCAAGTTTCTTTACTTTCAAACCTCCTTTCCAGTAATTTCGTACCCCTTTTTATCAGTTCATCCAATATATTGCAAGGCTCTTTATGCAGACAAATCATATTTTCATCCGGATTTCCGGTCTGGTTTAAGAAAGAGAAGAAATCGAATGGCAGCTTCAAAATCATCGGATGTAAGACTTTCATTTCGGGTTCTGCAAAGGTGCAGAGTTTCGACAGGATGCGGAGGTCCGTCTTTTTGTCGGGGCGGTAATGGAGCCGGTTGTAAATGATCTGGAGGAAAGCTTTGTGGACAATGCGTTTTACGATCAGCCGGAGTCCTTCTGCTGCAGAAGGCTGCTTTTGGGAGCGCAGGGTTTTGTACTTTCCGTACAGCGCGTTAAACTGCTGAAAGGAAACTTCTTCATCGGTACAGAGACCCGGTTCCCAGGTATGCCAATGGATCACCGTAGGGAAACCAGAAGTATAAACGGCATTTTTCGGTTGCATAACCTTCCGGAAAAAAGGCTGCGATTCCCAAAGGTGTTCCTGGATCCATCGGGCGGAATGGGCGATCGGAACAATTGAATACTTTCCGGCGGTCTTCCGGGAAACGGTTTGCTTCATCACGTCAAGATCGCGCCTGCTAAGCTTGTTGCCGATCAGGAGCAGATACAGTTCGTTGGTGGTCCGGCCTTCAGAAACAAATTCTTCGCGGTGGAACAGGAAAATTTCTTCAATCTGGAAACGGCGGGTCAGGATGCTGATCACGGATTGATGCGGAGAGATGGCTGTGTTTTCAATCGGGATTTTTGGTAAGTTGGCAGGATGTTTCATAGTTGCTTTGATATCGCGGAAAGTTTTTCTGACTAAGTTGTGCAGTTCCTTTTCGGAAATCGCGATGGCTTCCCTGAATTCGGACCTGAGGTGGGAATATTCTTTCTCGGTCTCTGCTTTCCCGGCACTGAGGAGGGCTTCGGTAATAAAATAAGTGTTTCCGGTTTTCTTCAGCAGGAAGCTTCTGATTTCCGGGAAAAAGGGCTCCAGCCTTAGCAGCCGCTGATCCAAAGTATCCTGATGGAAATCCCGGCCCAGGCAGAGAAATTCCAGGTGGAATAAATGATGTGCGAAAAGGCTGGTATAAAGATGATAAGCCGTAATCAAAGAACCGATACTTTCCGCTTTCCGGATTTCTTTGCCGAGCAGACGGCAGGTAAAACCATACTTCTGCCGAATCAGCCGGAATTTTTTCAGCGATCGTGAAATATTTTCGACAGGAAGTTCATGTCTGTCGGAAGTGAAAACCAGTGTTGAAGCGTTGCAGTGCCGTTGAAGAAACAGGCTTCCTCGCTTCAGGTGCTTTTTCAGGTCGGTTTCGGCCAGTAGAATAATGTGGGTGCCATACCGGAAGAAGACTTTCCTGATCTGTTTGTCCGAAAGGAGCCCGTCCGGCATTCGGGAGCAGCCGAGGTGGATGATGAGAACCTGTTTTCCGGAAGTCTGCGAGTGGCTTATAAATACGTGCCGGACAGGTGCTTTTTCCGCAAGGGAATTCAGCAGGTGGTTGAGTTTGCGGTGGTGCGGAAGCGTCGCGGAAAGGGTGATCTTTTCTTTCATCATTTGTTTTTTATGCAAGTTGACGCTAAAAACCAACGTAGCCAACCAAAAAATGATGTACCGAACCAAAACTTGATGTAAAATAAATAAATCCGGCGATTTACCTTTTAATGAACAATAAAAGAACAGGTTTGATGAACCGCATTTTATACAGCATTCCCTTTAACGGCTAACCGGCTGTCACGTAATCCTAAAGATCCGGTTTAAATTTTCACTCAGAAATTTTTCCGTCATTCCTCCCCATATTAACTCTCTGAATCAAAATAAACTTTTTTATTCTTAACCTTACCACCGCGAGCCTTCTGTTTGAGAAAGTGAATTTCATCAAATAAAATTCTTTCAGCTAAAATACCTTCATTTCTTCATGTTAAAAAACTCCAGGCTCTCCATCTTAATTCTCTGAATTAAAATAAACTTTGTTTATTCTTAACTTTTACCACTGCGAGCCTTCTGTTTGAGAAAGTGAATTTCACTAAATAAATTCTTTCAGCTAAAATACCTTCATTTCTTCATGTTAAAAAACACCAGGCTCTCCATCTTAATTCTCTGAATTACAATAAACCTTGTTTATTCTTAACCTTACCACGGCGAGCCTTCTGCTTGAGAAAGTGAATTTCCCTAATAAATTCTTTCAGCTAAAATACCTTCATTTCTTCATGTTAAAAACTCCAGGATCTCCATCTTAATTCTCTGAATCAAAATAAACTTTGTTTATTCTTAACCTTACCACCGTGAGTCTTTTGCGTTAGAAAGTGAATTTCACTAAATACATTCTCCAGCCAAAATACCTTCATTTCTTCATGTTAAAAAACTTCATATTCTCCATCTTAATTCTCTAAATTAAAATAAACTTTGTTTATTCTTAAGCTTACCACCGTGAGCCTTTTGCTTTAGAAAGTGAATTTCACTAAATAAATTCTTTCAGCTAAAATACCTTCATTTCTTCATATTAAAAAACACCAGGATCTCCATCTTAATTCTCTGAATCAAAATAAACTTTGTTTATTCTTAACTTTTACCACTGCGAGCCTTCTGTTTGAGAAAGTGAATTTCATCAAATAAAATTCTTTCAGCTAAAATACCTTCATTTCTTCATGTTAAAAAACACCAGGATCTCCATCTTAATTCTCTGAATCAAAATAAACTTTGTTTATTCTTAACCTTTACCACTGTGAGCCTTTTGTTTTAGAAAGTGAATTTCACTAAATAAAATTCTTTCCAGCCAAAATATCTTAATTTCTAAATGTTTAAAAAACTCTGAATTTAAAAACAGCCTCTAAAATGACGAATAAGGCTGCGACTGAAAAACATCCCGCTTCCGGCACCCCGCTTCCAGCCCTTCACCTGGCTCTTCTTTTAAAATATAGATAAGCAGGATCCCGAAGAATTTTATATCTTTGGTTGTAAATCTTAACCCATGGCAGCTACAGCACAGAAACATATCGGGAGAAACATCGCAAGAATCCGGGAAATGCGCGGCATGAAGCAGGAAACCCTGGCCGACCTGTTAGGCATCAGCCAGCAGAAAGTCTCCCTCCTCGAAAACGCCGAAACCCTCGAAGACCACAAGCTCGAACCCATCGCCAAAGCCCTCGAACTCCCCCTCGAAGCCCTGAAGAATTTTTCGGAGGATGCTTTCTTTAATATTATCTCGAATACTTTTAATACAAATGATAATGCCATCGCTATTTTAAGGACGGAGAATTATCAGCCCACTTTCAATCCGCTGGGTAAACTGTTGGAATCTTATGAGGAAAATAAGAAGCTGTATGAACGGTTGCTGGAAACAGAGAAGGAGAAGAGCAGGGTGATTGAGGAGCTGGTGAGGAAGATGTTGGTAAAATAGTTATGTTCTATAAATTATCAAAAAAATAAATAACCAATTAAATGAAATTAACATGTTAACACAATTACTTGACGGATTAGTAAAATTGCTTGGACCAATTGCAACCCTATCAAAAGATAGAAGAGATTTGAAAGATGCTGCATTAAGAAGTATCTCAACTGCATTAGATGAAACATATTTATATTATAGAGATTTAGAGAATAATAATATAAATATAAACAGTGATAGAGAAGCCGCTTTATCGAGATATTGGTCTGCAGCAGCAGTATATCTTAGGCATTTCGATCCTGAATTAGCCATAATTTGTGATTACAAATCGGAATTTTGGATTAATCCCAATAATTTTGATGAAGACAAAATTCAAGAATCAGGTATTAAACTTGCTGATGTCAGAGAAGCATATAGAAAAATGTTATCTCCTAATAATAAATTTACTTTATCTAGCAGAAAAAAATAATATTGTTTATTATGGATCGTCATTCACTTGAGCAACGTTCAAAAAATATGAGAGCCATTAAAAGTACTGGTACTAAAGAAGAAGTGCGTCTTGCTAAAGCGTTATGGAGACTAGGTTATCGTTATAGGAAAAATAATAAAAAAGTTTTTGGTAAGCCTGATTTGACTTTTGTAAAAAACAAAGTAGCAATATTTATTGATAGCGAATTTTTTCATGGAAAAGATTGGCAAGAACAAAAAGAACGAATTAAAAGCAATCGTGATTATTGGTACAAAAAAATAGAGAGAAATATCAATAGAGATAAAGAAGTTAATGCTTATTTGACTGAAAATAATTGGACGGTATTGAGATTTTGGAGTAAAGATGTCCAGAAGAATTTGGATGAGTGTATTAATATTATTTCGGTGCATTTATGAGTGATTATAAATTAAAATAAAAAACTAATACTTCTTCTTCTTAAGTGTATCTGTATAATTATTTTTAAAGTACATTTGCAAAAAATGAA
Source organism: Chryseobacterium endophyticum (assembly GCF_056333165.1). Taxonomy (NCBI): domain Bacteria; kingdom Pseudomonadati; phylum Bacteroidota; class Flavobacteriia; order Flavobacteriales; family Weeksellaceae; genus Chryseobacterium; species Chryseobacterium endophyticum. The sequence goes on along the minus strand of NZ_JBWGXE010000007.1, from coordinate 191,006 downwards.
AAAATATCTTTAAGACTCAAAAAAATTTTGTATAGAAATATATTTGAAATAATTAAATCATCTATAAAATTTCAAATTGAACAGAAGATCACAAAAATTTCACGAAGATATTTAAATAATATTCGTTAATTTATGAGATTTAATGCTATTGATATATTTAGTGGAGCTGGTGGTATGAGTTTAGGCGCAATGATGTCTGGTTTGGAAATTGATGTTGCAATTGAAAATAACAAAGCTGCTGCTAAAACATTTAAACTGAATCATCCTGAAACTGAGGTTATATGTGATGATATTCGAAAAGTAAATACTATTGACTACAAAGGAGATGATGTTTTTGCATTATTCGGAGGGCCGCCATGTCAGGGGTTTTCCATTTCAAACACTAAAACTAGAAACGAAGAAAATAAAAACAATAATCTTTTTAATGAATTTATAAGATTAGTTGAAAAAACTAATCCGTCCTGGTTTGTATTCGAAAATGTTGAGGGAATTGTTTCTTTCGGGCAAGGTAAAGTATTAAACGAGCTGAGAGAAAGATTCAAAGAATTAGGTTATAAAACTAACGATAGTGTTTTACTTGCCTCTGATTATGGAGTGCCGCAAAAAAGAAATCGATTTTTTATGGTCGGAAATAATTTAGGGATTGATTTTGCGTTTCCTGAAAAACATAAAAAGAGTGTTAATATTAAACAAGCAATTAATGATTTGCCCTCTTTATCGAATGGATCTTTAGAATATGAATTACCATATAAAAAAGGTTCTATGAGTGAATATGCTAAATTAATGAGAGCTAATTCTAAGGCATCTATTCAAAATTATGTATCACGAAATAAAGATTATGTAATTGAACGATATAAATATATCGGAGTAGGAGAAAACTGGCAGTCAATTCCTGCTGAACTAATGACTAATTATAGTAATACATCTAATTGTCATAGTGGAATTTATAGACGATTGCATCCGGATAAGCCTTCAGGTGTAATAGCTAATTATAGAAAAAATATGCTTATTCATCCTTATGAGAACAGAGGTTTGTCTGTAAGAGAGGCTGCGAGAATCCAAAGTTTTCCAGATGATTTTGTTTTTGAAGGTACTTTATCTGAACAACAGCAACAAATTGGTAATGCAGTGCCTCCTTTATTAGCAAAGGCAATATTTGACCAAATAATTAAACTAACTAAAGAAAAGTTGAATGAGTAAATCCACTCAAATAAATTATCTAAATTTTAATTTTGATGTTAGTGCTTATCGGCTTTTAGGTCGAGAATTAATAACCGATCGAATAACGGCATTATTTGAAATTGTTAAAAATTCTTATGATGCTAATGCTAACAAAGTTGAAGTTGAATTTATTGATGTAAATCCAAGAACCAAAAAGTCAAAAATTATTATAAAGGATGATGGCTTAGGGATGGAACTAAGTGATCTGAAAAATAAATGGATGGTTATTGGAACAAGTAGCAAAAGGAGAGAAAGGACATCTCCTGAACCATATAACAGAAAAGTAGTTGGAAAGAAGGGTATAGGTAGATTTGCTGTGGATTTGCTAGGCTCAAAGCTTATATTGAAGACAAAGAAAAAAGGTGATAAGAAATGGATTTTTCTTGAAACAGATTGGTCGCAATATTCTGATTTAGAGGCAAGACAATTAACCCTACCCTTCGAAGAAGAAAAAGAGTTTTTTACAGATATAAAAAATAGGTACTGGTTTGAAAATGGAGATGAGAATGAGCAGGGGACAATTTTAGAAATAGAAAGCATAAACGATACTTGGACAGATTATGATGTTAACAGATCGTATAAAGAGCTTTCTCGTTTAGTTTCTCCTAATGCTAAATTTAATAAATATCCATTTAATATAAAAATTAAGTCTGAATATAAAAATCTTGAAGATGTTTATGTTAAGCCACTTTCAATAATTGAATTTGCAACTATTGCTATAGAGTTAAAACATGATAAAGATAGAGGTATTCAAGAAATAGTTGTTTTTGAAAGTGGTAAGCTAGTAAAGAAAGAAGTACATCCAAGAATTTTTGGATTAGTAGATTTCTATTTATATTATTTTGACCAATTTGATAAAAGAAAATTTAAAGAAAAGTTTAATATTGACATTGACGGAATAAAAATATACAGAGATGGTATTATAACAACTCCGTTTGCAGAAACAGAATCTGATCAGAATAAGCAAAAGGATATTTTAGGAATTGATAAAAGAAGATATTCGGGTTTTTTCGAAAAAATAAATAGCAGAGATTTATTAGGCTTTTTAGAAATTACGGATAAAAATAATCCAAATGTTATAGAAGCTACAAATAGACAAGATTTTATAGACAATCAGGAATGGAAAGAAGTAAAATTGTTTATTATAGAGCAAATTCAGCAAATTGAAAAGCTACAAAAATATCAAAAAGAAAATGCTAGGAAGATTACAAAATCAGATTTAGGAAGAGCAAATCAAGAGCTTAAAAATATTAAACAGACTATTGCTGTTGTAAGGAAAGAAGCTTCGCCAGAAGTTAGAAAACAATTGCAGTTTATTGAAGCGGATTTAGGAAAGCTACAAGGTACAGTAAATAAAAGTATTCGTGATTATGCTAAATTAGAAGAAGAAAGTAAACAAAAAGAAAGCCTATTTTTTAGTTTAGTATCGTTACAGACCTATGCGGCTATGTTTTCTCATATGACAAAACATACTATAGGACATGTTTTAAGAGATGCCGAATACTTTAATAAATACTTTCCAAATGAAAAATTAAATGATAGATTTAAACTAATCTCCAATCGTATCTATTCTGAATTTTTAACTCTTAGAACTGGGGTGGATTTTATGTTAAAATATGCACAATCAGATAATGAGATTGAGGATATTAATTTACATGATTTAATTAGTAATCTTTTTAACAATATATATGCAGTTGAGTTTCAAAAACAAGCAATTGGTGCTCAACTTGAAGTAAGTAATAAATTGATTCTCAATTATAATAAAAAAGCGATTGAAGATATATTTGATAATTTAATATCTAATTCAATTAAAGCTTTAAAGGGTATAGATAATAAAATAATAAAGTGTAGCGGTATCATTGAAAAAGATAAACTGATTTTATATTTTTCTGATAATGGGAGAGGGATTCCTGAAGAGGATAAATATAGGATTTTTGATATCTTTTTCACTAAAACAGCAGAAGAAGGAGGTGCAGGGATTGGCTTGTATATGGTTAAAACACGAATTGAAGCAATGCAGGGAAATATAGAAGTGGTAGATAGTGAATTTAAGCCTACAGGAGCTACTTTTAAAATTGAACTTCCATTTAAAAAATAACCATCATGGAATCATATGTGCTAATAATAGATGATAATCTTAAATTAAAAGAAGACACATTAATTTGGGAACTACAAGATAAATTTGGAGAAGACAATATAGTTTTTATTACTAATCCAAAAGAAGCATTAGAGTTTTTAGAAAAGAATTTAGAAAAAAATATAATTGTTTTACTTGATATTCAGTTTCCTGCAAATGAAATAGGAGGACATGAAATTCTTGGTGAAATAAGGAAACTCTCTGAGCTTATCCCTGTAATTCTTTGGAGCGGGATAGATGAAAATACTGAGCCATTTGGCGATTTTATAAATAATAATGCTTTTCGTTTTATTGCAAAGACCGCTACAAATAACGAAATAATGGCTATAATTGATGAAGCTGTAAATTATTTTAGTACAAGTCTGGATAATACTATTGAGGATTGGATTATTCAAAAAGATGGAGATAAAGATAAGCCGGTTTATTTTACTTCAGAAGGAAGATCGTATAGTTTAAACCAGATTTTACATGAGATAAGAACACAGACAGATATTGGAAAATCTTTTGCAAAAAAATTAAATGAGCTTACAATTGATTTATTACTAAGAAATAAGGAAACATTAAATGATTAATATACTTTTAGCTTTTGACGAAGAAGATGAAGAAATAGGTTCGTTTAATCAGGGATGCAAAGAAGATTATGAAACTTATTTTATTGGCTCTGAGCATGAGCAGATAACATATATTGGCTCTAATTCTTTAAACTCTTTAAACATTCAAGTTAGAACAGAGCAATTATCATCATTTATTTTTGCAGCATATTCTCATGGGGAGATTAATAAACTTTTTTCAAAATCGGGAGATTATGTTTCCTCTACAGTAAATATTGAGTTATTTAAAAATTCTTTCTTCTATACTGTATCTTGTAATACAGGGATACAATTAGGTGGTGATCTAATAGCAAATGGATGCAAATGCTATTTTGGTTATAAAACATTATTTAATAGCTGGCTTGGTTATAAAGAGTTTTCAGAATGTGCAAATTATGGTTTTTTTAAATTTATTGAAGGGACTAGTACAAATGAAATTTTTGAGCAAATGATTGTTAAATATAATCAACACATAGATGATATGTATGTAGAACATTTTTTTCAAGCATCTTTATTAAGAGAGAATAGAGATGGATTAATAAAAATAGGGGAGAACATTACAATAAATTCTCTAAAGGAGGCAATATAGTTTTCTAATTAAAAACTGCCGTACAATTACCGTACAAATTTTCAAATAAAAAAAACCTTAAATTGTTAAATTAACAATTTAAGGTTTTGCTTTCGTGGAGTTGGAGGGATTCGAACCCTCGTCCAAACAAGCAATACATAAGCTTTCTACATGCTTATTCTGCTATTGGTTTTCGACTGGAGGCAGAGAGCAGACACCCAACTTCCAGCTTATCTTCTGAGATTTTCGAGCTTTAGCCGAAGCATCTAAAGCCTTATTCCTGCATTCCTATATCCCAGGATCAAACGCCGCAGAACAGGGCATTTGTGGGACATCTTGCTTCCCTACTGAAATCTTCGGGAAAACGCTTGATCTACTATACTTCGATATTAAGCTGCAAGAGCGAACTCTTCGTTGCCAGTTAAAATTTTGTAGCAAGGGATTATAGAGATCGCGCTACGGTTCTCTGCATGCTTACTTACCCATTGACCTTGCTGTCGAAACCAGTCAACCCCATAAATAAAGTGAAAGCAAAGATACGAAAATTGTTCCAATATTCCTGAAACGGACATCGCTTTTTTAAACAAGGCTTGTTGGAGGTGGCTTTGATGATGATGATCATAAACCTTCAGTGCGAAGTTTTTTTCTCGCAAGGTTAGACAAAGAGCTGTATTTGCTTGCTGCTTATTTAAAGTTAAACAAAGGCGTTTCACTTAAAATAGTAAGACAAATGTAAGATCTTTGTATGTCCTTGATAAGCAGAGCGGCTTTGTTTACCTTAAAATCAACGGGAGCTTTAAGAAATCTTTGTTTTGCTTTGCGATAAAATTCATTATTCTCGTTCCCAATAAATCATCGCTGATGGTGTAAATGTTTTTCTCGCAAGGTTAGACAAAGAGCTGTATTTGCTTGCTGCTTATTTAAAGTTAAACAAAGGCGTTTCACTTAAAATAGTAAGACAAATGTAAGATCTTTGTATGTCCTTGATAAGCAGAGCGGCTTTGTTTACCTTAAAATCAACGGGAGCATGGCGAGAACTCTTTGTTTCGCCTTGCGATAAAATTCATTATTCTCGTCCCCAGTAAATCATCGTTGATGGTGTAAATTTTTTCTCGCAAGGTTAGACAAAGAATTGGAATTTTTTGCTGCTTATTTAAAGTTAAACAAAGGCGTTTCACTTAATGAAGTAAGACGAAAAGTATTTAAACATTAAGTAATGAAGGCATATTTCTTAATGTTGGGGTTTAAGAATAAACAAAGTTTATTGGGATGGAGGAGATTATGGGAAAGCTTATAAACGATGTTGAATAGATCGGATCGGCCGAAAGATAATACTATTGCTTTTGTATTTCTTTAATAAGCAGAGCCTCTTTGTTTATCTCAGAGCTTGTTCAAATTTGATACAGAGGATCTTTTGTCATTGCTCTTAATTTTCTGAATTAAAATAAACTTCGTTTATTCTTCACTTGAAATACAATGATTTCACTGAATTAATTGAATACCATCGGACAGGCCACACTTTGGTTTTCCCAAGCTAAAAGACTTAATTTCTTAATGTTAAAATTTAAATGGGCCCTCAATTAGCAATTCGTTATAGCAGATATCTTTGTTTGGCTTTGAGTGAAAGTGTAACCCCGTTTTGACTCAACTAGTCAGAGTTTCCACAAAGGTCTTTCTTAAAACCACCCGTCAAAAATTATTTGAATTTTCGCCACCCCTCCAGGGGAGGGGAATGGTTATTCCGCTTATTGTCAGTAGTTAAAGGTGGGTTTTTCGTTCTCCAATAGATTGCTGTGATTACGCAAATGCAAATAAAATCTGCGGCATTAGCCTCATCTGCGTGAGAATAAACAGTGTTCTTAAAGTAAAATTATTCTCAACGCCGTTTATCCTTAGCCTTTATTTCAGGATTTACCTCAACCTCAATTTTAGCCTCATCTTCAATTTATTAAAGAAAGTTTTGCGGTTTCATAAATAATGTTTATTTTTGCAATCCAAAATGAGATGTAATATATGTTAATAATTCCAGTAAAAGATGGTGAATCCATCGACAGAGCATTAAAAAAATATAAAAGAAAATTTGATAAAACAGGAACTGTACGTCAGTTAAGAGCTAGACAACAGTTTATCAAGCCTTCTGTAACTTTAAGACAAGCAAGATTAAAGGCTGCTCACAAGCAAAGAAATCTTAGCAAGGAAGAACAGGCTTAAGAAATTTTCTTACCCACATAACAGATTCACTCTTTAAATGATTATATTTGAAGAGTGAATTTTTGTTTTTATATATTTCATGATGCTGGACAAATTCCTGGACTATTTACAGCTGGAGAAACGCTATTCTCCGCACACCATCACAAGCTACCGGAAAGATCTCGAGGATTTTTCCCATTTCTACCTGAGAACGGAATCTTCCGAAGACATTACCAAAGCCGACAAAAAGATTATCCGGAACTTTATCGTCGATCTTAGTGAAAAGGAGATCTCTAAAAGGAGCATCAACCGGAAACTGTCTTCCCTCCGCAGCTTTTACCTTTTTCTTTTGAAGATAGGGGAGATCAAGGTCTCGCCCGTAGAAAATATTTCGTCATTAAAATTCTACCCCGAAAAGCAGATCCCAATGTCGGAGGAAGAAATGCAAAATCTTAACGACCAGGTTTTTGAGGAAACGCATGAGGTATTGGATAAATGCGTGATTGAAGTGCTCTACCAGACGGGAATCCGGAAAGCGGAGCTTTGTGGTATGACTTTTGAAAATGTAAATCTTAGCGGAAACGAACTGAAGATTATCGGAAAAGGGAACAAAGAAAGATACATCCCGATCTCCGGAGAGCTTTCGGATCTGCTAAAAAGTTACACAGGCATCAGAAACCCGCAGGAAGAGTACAAATCATATTTTTTTGTCAATAAGAAAGGCAAAAAACTTACGGAAAAATTTGTTTATCTGCTGGTGAATAAGTACCTTAGTCTTGTAACTTCGAAAGAAAAAAGAAGTCCCCACATCCTGCGGCACAGCTTTGCAACGCACGTTCTGGATAATGGGGCAGAGATATCCAAAGTAAAAAAAATATTGGGACATTCCAGCCTTGCCAGCACGCAGGTCTATACAAATGCCAATATCGAACAACTTAAAAAAGTGTTTAATCGGGCTCATCCAAGAGCTTCAAAAAATGACGACTTATGAAGATCACCGTACAATCAATTGGTTTAACTCCACACGAACCACTAGAATCGCACATCGAAAAAAAAGTAAGCAAGCTGGAAACTTTTTATGATAAGATCCAGGATTGCAAAGTAATTTTAAAAGTAGAAAACAACTCGGATAAAGCCAACAAAACGGCCGAGCTTATTCTGGCCATTCCGGGAGACGATATCGTGGTAAAAAAGACCACCACCAGCTTTGAAGAAAGTTTAGATTTATGCGTGGATGCCGCTAAAAAGCTATTAATCAAGAAAAAAGAAATGGCTTAACGAAAAAAGTTAAAAAAAGTTATTAAAAAATTTGAGAATTCAAAAAAACCGTTCTATATTTGCACTCGCAAAAAGGGAACAGCGTTCTTTTGAATTCTTTTTAATATGCCTCCATAGCTCAGTTGGCCAGAGCACGTGATTTGTAATCTCGGGGTCGTGGGTTCGAATCCCTCTGGAGGCTCCATTAATATAAAATATCTGGGGAGATTCCAGAGTGGCTAAATGGGACTGACTGTAACTCAGTTGCTTCGGCTTCGTAGGTTCGAATCCTGCTCTCCCCACATTTTATATTAGAAAAAAAGTTGCATGAATAAAGGATTTTCCTTAAGTTTGCACAGCGTTACCAATAATTTTGGAAACAAAATTGCGGAAGTAGCTCAGTTGGTAGAGCGTCAGCCTTCCAAGCTGAATGTCGCGGGTTCGACCCCCGTCTTCCGCTCAGAAAATTCACACTTTAAGAGGGTGAATTTTTTTTAACTACTGAAAAGAATGCCGGGTAGATTTTCCCGCAGTTTCAGTCGGATATTAAAATGCCTTCATAGCTCAGTTGGCCAGAGCACGTGATTTGTAATCTCGGGGTCGTGGGTTCGAATCCCTCTGAAGGCTCATTTTAATATAAAATATCTGGGGAGATTCCAGAGTGGCTAAATGGGACTGACTGTAACTCAGTTGCTTCGGCTTCGTAGGTTCGAATCCTGCTCTCCCCACATTTTATATTAGAAAAAAAAGTTGCATGAACAAAGGATTTTCCTTAAGTTTGCACAGCGTTACCAATAATTTTGGAAACAAAATTGCGGAAGTAGCTCAGTTGGTAGAGCGTCAGCCTTCCAAGCTGAATGTCGCGGGTTCGACCCCCGTCTTCCGCTCAAAAAAATCACGCTTTCCGGTGTGATTTTTTGGTTTAGGCCGACTTAGCTCAGCGGTAGAGTGCTTCCTTGGTAAGGAAGAGGTCACGGGTTCAAGTCCCGTAGTTGGCTCAGATTCTAATCCCGATTCTTTCGGGATTTTTTTATTCCCGAAATTTCGTTGTTGGGGAAAATTCGGGATCAATTCCAAAACCTGGGGTCTATTAAAAACTCCAATCAATTCGAACAGGAAAATCTCCTTTTTTAACGCTACCAAAGGTAATTTTATTTAGGATACTGCATATTTTCCGGTAGCAAGGGTGTTTCACTCAGATAGTTGTTGATATTTTTTAGCTTGAAAATTTTATGAATATGTTTTTTATATTTGTGAAAAATTTATAATGACACACAAATGGTATTTTTTCGAAATGTCTCTACTATTCATTATTTTAGCGTATATATTTTATGTTTTCGCTGCTCAAAAGCAAATACAAAGAGAAAACGGATTTGGATGGGATGGCGTGTTTTACAACGCAATGTATCAGAAATTCAAAGGTAATGGAGAAGAATTATACAAAAGCAAAGATTCTCTGTACAATAAAACCTATAATGATTTAGCAAAAGAAGATCCGTTCAATAAAAGAATTGCAGTTCCCTTTATAGCTGCGAAGTTACCTTTTCAAGAGGTTTTAAGTTTTAAAATAATAAATCTTGTCGGTTTTTTTTCTGGTTTAATCCTGCTGTTCATAAAATGGAGTAAAGAAAGTTTGATCATCACATTAATATTTTTACTATACATTACAGTTACGCCCCAGATAGCCTTTAGGGGAGCTGTGTTTTATCCGGTATACGTGGATGGAGCGCAATTCTTTTTCCTTGCGTTGATGGTATATTTCTTTGATAATCCCAAATATATATTTCTCATTTCCATCGTGTTTTTACCTTTTAAGGAAACGGCTGTTCCTTTAAGCTGTATATATTTCGGATGCAGAATTTTGTGGGAAAGATCTCTAAAATATCTAGTGTATATCGTTTTATCTTTATTGATATACTTTTTATATGTGAAATTTTTATCTTCATACCTGGAAATTCCAGGTCACTCAAATAGCTTAAAGGTCTTCAAATACTATATAAAGTATTATTTTAATGATTTCAGAAATCTTGTTAAGTTGGCCGCTTGTTTTTTTATAGCATTTTCTTATTTCGTACTTGTAAGGAGAAAATTTACGGTCAAAACTTTGTTTTTCATTTTCCTTGTTTCGTTATTGGCTTTATCCGGATCGGATACCACAAGGATACTTCTGATAGCATTGACTTTTTTACTTGATGAGCTTGTGGAGACTAAGCAGAATAACAATGTAATTCTATATGGCGCAATGCTTCTATTCTCGATACCTTACAAATTTATTTTTACAGAATTGAAATTTAACGACCTTAACAAGGTCGGCGAAGGATTTTTTATAACTAATCTTGAATACAGACCTCTTTCAGAAAGTATAGATTTCCTCCTGTATTTTTCAGTTTCATCGATCGTTTTATTTATTCTTAAAAAAAAATTAAAAATATTGATGCAGTAAAAATTCGATCAAATACTCTTAGCTGATAGAAATCGTATGCATGAAATAAGTGACCTTAAAATTCAATTAAAACTTTCATCGCGATCTCAACACGCTTTACCATCCTGAAAATTTTCGTTACATTCGTATAAAATAATTTTCGATGAATATCCTTTTATTGGAAGACGATTTAATTCTTTCGGCAGAGCTTTGTAAATTTTTAGAATCAAACCATTTTACCTGTGATAAAATTTACGACGGGGAAACTTTCTTGCGTCAGATCAAAAACAGTTCTTATGACCTGTACCTGCTCGACATCAATGTCCCGAAGATCAACGGTCTGGATGTCTGCCAGACCATTCGTTCTTTCGATAAAAATACCCCGATCATCATCATCTCCGCTTACGGAGACCTTTCGGATAAAAAAGATGCCTTCACGAGACTTGCCGATGATTACCTGGTAAAACCTTTCCAGTTTGAAGAATTACTGCTGAGAATCAACTCTCTTTTGCGGAGGAAAGCGCCTTCTGAAAACAGCGATCAGGATATCATCAGGATTGACGATCTCATCATCAACAGAAGTGAGCAGAAAGTTTTTCGTGCAGGAAATGAAATTATCCTTACATTAAAGGAATTCCAGCTACTGGTTTACCTTGCAGAAGCGCAGGGAAGAACAGTTTCCAAGCAACAGATCACGGAACATGTCTGGGAGCATAATTTCAATACCAACACCAATACGGTAGAAGTGTACATCAATTTTCTAAGAAAAAAAATAGATAAAGATTTTAAAATTAAACTTATTCATACCCGCTCCGGTTTCGGATATTACTTAAGCCCGCTGTAGTATGTCTTTAAAAAGAAAAATTGCCCTCAATCTCAGTATTGCCTTTTCATTGCTTTTTGGTATTGTGATGGCGGTGATTTACATGTCTTTTAATGATTTCCGGAAAGATGAATTCAAGGAAAGGTTCAGGCAGAGGCTTGAGTTTACCTCACATTTCATTGCCAAATCAAAGGATTTTGAAGAAGAAGCTCCCGTTTTTTTTAATGAAAATTCGGATAATATCCTTTTAAATGAAACCATTTTAATCTTCAATGGAAATAAAGAATTAATTTACAGTACCATCAAAGACAGAAATGTCACCTGGGACAATGCACTGCTCAAAGAACTGGATGAGAAAAAAGTGATTTATTCTGAGAAAACGGTACCCGAAATCTATGCGGCTCTAAAAAAGATCAATGGTGAAAACTACTATATCCTTACCAGCGCTTACGATACCAACGGAAATTCCAAGCTCGCCTACCTGAAATATCTTTTAATTACCGCCTATGTGATGAGCACTTTGCTGATCGGCTTCTTCAGCTACTATTTTATGGGGCAGTTTTTAAGGCCGCTGGAAGATCTTAACCAGGAAATTTCGGAAGTCACGGCCCATAAGCTGACAACGGAGATTCCCGTACAGGATTCCAACGATGAAATCAGTGTCCTGGCGAGATCCTTTAATACCATGATCAAAAGGTTGGACGATGTCTTTCAGTCCCAGAAAGATTTCACCGCAAGTGCCTCGCACGAGATTCGTACCCCCATTACGAGGATGGCTTTCCAACTGGAAAACCTGATCAAGTTTGGACAGCATTCCCCCGACACGATTTCATCGCTTCAACAGATCAGGCGAGATGTCTACCAGCTTTCGGATCTCACAAATTCCCTTTTGCTTCTTACTAAATTTGATAAAGAAAATATACAGAGTATTTATGAAGAGGTGCGGATCGATGAGGTTATTTTCGAATCCTTTGAAGCGGTGGAAAAAAGCTATCCCCAGCTGAAAATGGATTTCCTGATTTCTGAAAAGACATCCGAAAATGCGCTCCTTACCATCAAGGGAGTGCAGTCTTTACTCGATATTGTTTTTATCAACCTGTTTAAAAATGCTGCCGTTTATTCCGATGATATCGAAGTGGATGTGCTGATTACAGAGACAGAAAACGAACTGGTTGTCGATGTCATTTCCCACGGAAATACAATTCCGAAAGAGGAACAGCCGAAATTGTTTGAAGCCTTCATGCGCGGGAACAATTCCCAGAATATTTCCGGTTCCGGGCTGGGCCTTCGCATCGTGAAAAGAATTCTTGAATACCACGGGGCCGATATTACCTACTCTTCTCCGGCAGATTTACTCAACAAATTCAGTGTGATTTTTACTAAATAAAAGCGGTCTGGCAACGCATTTTTTTCTGATTTAAATATCAGATTTTTCCCCTTTAAAGAAATTTCTATGTGTCAATAGCAAATAATTTCTATCCTTAAAGCCCTCTTGGTAAAAGACAAGGCCATCGATTTTGATTAAAACATTCCCGGAGCGGAAATCTTTTGAGAAGTTTCTGCAGTAATGTCTGTTTTCCTGATGTGTTTTTGGGTTGTTTACTTCCTTAAATGCAATCTTTCCGTTCATCTTTATTAAATTTTTTTCCTGAAAATAACTTCAAACGGTAGAGATTTAAGCAGGAATTTAACCTACCTGTTTTAAATTCTATTATATTTACACTGAGCTGTTTAAGGTATGGATTAAAATTGTTTTGACGTGCCGGAATCAAAATTTAATTTTTTTTTAAGCATTCTTTAAGACCATTTTAATGACAAAATGACACTTTTGTAACATAAAAATTAAAAAATGAATAAAATCGCAGGGCTGCTGATTGTCGTTTCATCCTGGATGGCGGCACAACAGCAAATGTCGCTTCAGGACTGCGAAGAAGCTTTCCAGAAGAACAACCTCCAACTGCTCGCCGAACAGTACAATATCAATATGGCAGATGCCGATATTCTACAGGCGAAAATCTGGGAGCTTCCACAACTGAGCGGCCAAATCAATGCCTACAATCCCGAAGACCGCAAAGTTTTCGATGCCGGGCACGCAAAAGGAGCACAAATCACCCAACTGATCTACATGGGCGGGAAAAAGAAAAATGAAATTGCGTTTGCAAAATCAAATAAAGAACTGGCCCAGCTTCAGTTTTCGCAACTGCTGGTAGACCTCCGTACCCAGCTTCATACCACCTATTATGATCTTTATTATGAAAAGCTCAAGCTGGAAAATACAAACCGTCAGCTGGGATATATGAGCGATCTGCTGGCTGCCTACAAAGTTCAGTCGGCCAAAGGAAATGTTTCGCTGAAGGATGAGGTAAGGCTTCAGAGTGTAGTCATCCAGCTGAATAATGATAAAATAGGAATCAATAAAAACATTCTGGAGTTTGAGCAGAACCTTAAAGTTTTAACCGGCGTAACGGATGATATTGAACCTAAAATTTCTGATACGGAGGCTAAAGATATCCTCGCTGCCCAACCATTCGGCGATGAAACGGAGCTTCAGAAAAAAGCGCTTGAAAACAACGCCGATTATCAGTACAATCTGAAACTGATCGACAACAGCAAGCTGTATGCCCAATGGCAGAAATCTTTAAATGTTCCGGACCTGAATCTGGGCGCCGGCTGGGACCAGAATGGTGGAACCTTTAAAAATGAAGTCAACCTGATGGTAGGCATTCCCTTGCCTTTATGGAAATCGAATAAAGGAAATGTGGAAAAAGCAAATTTTGCCATTCAGCAGAACCAGAGAAATGCCGATTTTCAAAAACTGAACCTCGAAACGAAAGTGCAGTCCGCATATAAAACATGGAAAACACAATATGATCAGCTTTCACAAATCAGATCCGAAGATCTCAATAATATGGATCTTGTGTATAACGGAATGCTGAGCAATTTCAGAAAAGGGAATGTCAGCCTGATCGAGTTCGTGGATTTTATGGACAGCTACAGAGAAACGGCACTCCAGATCTACGACATGAAAAACGGAATCATACAGTCTGCGGAACAATTGAATCAACTGGTACAAACAAAAATCTTCTATTAAACATGAAAACATATATCATTCCCGTAATTATAGCCTTATCTGTTCTGTCTTGCTCCAAAAAAGAGGAGACCGTACAGCCACAGGCAAAAAAAGGTTTTGAGCTGAGCAACACTATGCTGCATTCGATCGCTCTCGCAAAAGTTGAAAAAAAATACATAGAAGATGATTATAATTTCTACGGAAAAATCTCGGCAGACAAGAACAGCTACATCGATGTTTATCCCCTGGTTGGCGGAAACGTATTGAGCGTAAATGTGGAACTGGGAGACCATGTAACAAAAGGGCAGGTGCTGGCGACCATCAGAAGTACGGAGCTGGCAGAGGTACAGAAGGATGTAAGTGATGCGAAAACAGACCTTGTCGTAGCCCAGAATAACCTTCGTGTCGCTAAGGAGATGTATGAAGGAAAACTGAATACCGAAAGAGATGTGCTGGAAGCAAAAAGCGAACTGCAGAAAGCCCAGGACCAGATGCAGCGGGCAAGTGCCGTAAGCACCGTTTATAATGTAAAAAAAGGAAATATTTACAGCGTCGTGGCACCGATCAGCGGATACATTGTTCAGAAGAACATCAACAAGGATATGCAGCTTAGAAGCGACCGCAGCGATAATATTTTTGATGTCGCCAATACCACCAATGTCTGGGCCATCATGAACGTTAATGAATCGGATATTGATAAGATCAGCCTGGGGATGAAAGCACAGGTTTCCACCCTGTCTTACCCGGATAAAGTGTTTGATGGGAAAATAGACAAAATCTTTAAAATCATCGACCCTGAAACCAACGCCATGCAGGCCAGGGTAGTCCTGGACAACCAAAACGGATTACTGATTCCCGAAAGTAAGGCTACCATTAAAGTAACCAGCTCAGAGAATACCACAGCACTGGCGGTACCGTCTAAAGCCGTGATCTTTGATGACAACAGAAGTTATGTGGTCGTATTTAAATCCAGAACGGATGTAAAGGTAAAAGAAATAAAGGTCCTGAAACAGGTGGGTGATATCACCTATATTTCAGAAGGCTTGTCGGAAGGTGAGCAGGTGATTACCAATAATCAGTTGCTGATTTACAGATCTTTAAATAATTGATTCTTTTTTAACCATTAAGGATCATTGAAAGTGATGATTAAGAAGTTAAGGGAAATATAAATTCGGTTGCGAATCGCTTATTAATTCTTATCGGCTTCTTCTTAATGTTCAGATTCAATTTGTTTAGTGAAATCGAAGATTCGACCACATCAAGCATGTTATGCTGAGCTGTTCGGAATGTTGGCTAACTTAAAATACATAGTCTGTCAAAGAAATCTTTGCATCCTTTGCATTTAAAATAAATTCAATGACTTTTCCAGGTCAAAAATAATCCATCATGAATAAATTCATTAAAAATATAATTGCTTTTTCATTAAAAAATAAAGCATTTACTTTTATCTGGGTCGCCGTACTGGCGGTTGCAGGATTCATCAGTTTCAAGAATATGCCGATTGAAGCTTTCCCGGATGTTACCAATACCCAGATTGTCATCATTACCCAATGGAACGGGCGGAGTGCCGAAGAAGTGGAACGTTTTGTGACCACACCGATCGAGCTGGCCATGAGTCCGGTACAGAAAAAAACAAGTGTAAGAAGTACCACGATGTTTGGTCTTTCAATCGTTAAAATTCTTTTTGATGACGGGGTAGACGATACCTTTGCCCGAAACCAGGTCAATAATCAGCTGAGAACGGTCAATCTCCCCGATGAGGTAGATCCTGAAGTGCAGCCGCCTTACGGGCCGACCGGGGAGATCTTCAGATATACTCTGCAGAGTAAAACCAAAGATTCCCGTGAGCTGCTTACGTTGCAGAACTGGGTCATCGACCGGGCTTTGAGAGGCGTTCCCGGTGTGGCGGACATCAACGTTTTCGGAGGTCAGGATAAGGTTTTTGAATTAAGCATTGATCCGAGAGCTTTGGATAAATATAACCTGACGCCGCTCCAGGTCTATGATGCTGTGACGAAAAGCAACCTGAATGTAGGAGGGGACGTGATCGAGAAAAACGGACAGGCCTATGTGGTGCGTGGGATCGGACTGGTAAAATCGGTTGCCGATATAGGAAATATTACCATACAGAACGACAGCGGAAACCCGGTTTTGGTTAAAAATGTAGCAGATGTTCATGAAGGCTCATTACCCAGAGTAGGGCAGGCCGGGCTCAATAACCAGGAAGATACGGTAGAAGGAATCGTCGTAATGAGGAAAGGGGAAAATCCGCGCGAGGTTTTGGTAGGTGTTAAAGCTAAAATTAAAGAGCTGAACGAAAAAATCCTTCCGAAAGATGTAAAAATGGTGACGTTCTACGACCGGGACAACCTGATGGATTTTACGACCCACACTGTAATGCACAACCTAATCGAAGGAATCGTTTTGGTAACGGTGATCGTCCTGATCTTCATGGCCGACTGGCGAACGACTTTGATTGTTTCCATTATTATTCCTCTATCCTTATTATTTGCATTTTTATGTTTAAAGCTCGCGGGGATGAGTGCCAATTTATTATCACTCGGAGCAGTCGACTTTGGAATTATCATCGACGGGGCCGTCGTCATGGTGGAAGGGCTCTTTGTGATGCTCGACCATAAAGCCCATAAGTACGGGGAAGAAAAATTCAACAAAATGGCCAAAGCGGGATGGATCAAGCAGACGGGGACAGGCCTTGGAAAAGCGATTTTCTTTTCAAAATTAATTATCATCACCTCGCTGATCCCGATATTCTCATTCCAGAAAGTGGAAGGGAAAATGTTTTCGCCGCTGGCATTCACTTTAGGTTTTGCCTTAATGGGTGCCCTGATCTTCACTCTTACCCTGGTGCCGGTTCTTTCTCATATCCTTTTAAATAAAAATGTAAAAGAAAAGAACAACCCATTTGTAAATTTCTGGGACCGAAGTGTTCTGAAAGGATTCAACTATACTTTTAAACATAAAAAAGTGAGCTTAATCGTAGCGGTTTCCTTCCTGGCCGTTACATTGTTCTCGGGGAAATTCTTAGGAACGGAATTTTTACCTCAGTTAAATGAAGGCTCCTTATGGATTACTGCAGAAATGCCGATGAGTTCATCGCTAAAAGAATCTTTGAAAACAGCTGATCTTTTAAAGAAAGACATTATGAGTTTCCCTGAAGTTACAGACGTTCTCGCGCAGACCGGAAGAAGCAATGACGGTACCGACCCGAACGGATTCGGATTCGTACAGTTCGCGGTTAATCTTAAACCGAAAGAAGAATGGAAACGAAAGATCACCTATGAAGAACTTATTGAAGAAATCGATAAAAAGCTCAGGAACTACCAGGGAATCACCTTTAATTATTCCCAACCGATATCCGATAACGTAGCTGAAGCCGTAGCCGGTTTCAAAGCTGAGAACGGGATAAAGATTTATGGCGATAATCTTCAGACCCTCGATAATCTGGCAGAAAAAGTTTTAGAACAGATTAAAGATATTAAAGGCGTAAAAGATGCCGGAATTATTAAAAATATCGGTCAGCCGGAGGTCAGTGTTGTGCTGGACCGGGATAAAATGGCCGCTTACGGGGTTATGCCTGATGATGCGCAGTCGGTGCTGGAAATGGCATTCGGGGGGAAAACAGCTTCTGAAATGTTCGACGGGGAAAGGAAATTCCCGATCCGCCTGAGATACTCACAGGAATACCGAAAAGATGAAAACGATATTGCGGCCTTGATGGTGCCGACACAGGACGGTGCGAAAATCCCGCTGAAAGAGATCAGCACAATTGAGAAAGATAATGGAGCCGCATTTATTTACCGGGATGATATTAAAAGATATATCGGGATCAAATTCTCTATTCGTGATCGTGACCTGGGAAGTACGATTGCCGATGCACAGAAGGCAGTTTCCAAAATCGAGCTTCCGGACGGATATTCAGTGGGCTGGACCGGCCAGTTTGAAAACCAGCAGCGGGCTTCAAAAAGACTGACCCAGGTGGTGCCGATCAGTATCCTGGGAATCTTCTTTCTGTTGTTTATTCTGTTCGGAAATATGAAAGACTCTTTGCTGGTACTGGCGAATGTCCCTTTCGCGCTGATCGGAGGAATTATCGCCCTGCACGTGACGGGAATCAACTTCGGAATATCGGCCGGGGTAGGAATGATCGCCCTGTTGGGAATCTGTATCCAGAACGGAGTCATCCTGATCACGGAATTTCATCAGAATGTCAAGAACGGTCTCAGTCTGGACAACGCTATTTTAAACGGTGTAAAATCAAGAACCCGTCCGGTGATTATGACCGCTTTGATGGCCTCAATCGGATTGATGCCGGCCGCATTGTCCACAGGAATCGGCTCGGAGTCGCAGAAACCTCTGGCTATCGTGATCATCGGAGGACTGATTACGGCTACCGTCCTTACTTTGCTGATTTTCCCGATCATCTTCTGGATTTTCAACAGGACAAAGAAATCACAGCAGATGTAACATTCTTTCATTCATATAATTAAAGAGTTGGGGGAGTTTTTCTTTCGCAACTCTTTATCTTGGTAAGGATTGAATCATCTGCTATTTTAAATTTTACACAGAGTATATTTTATCCGGTTGCCCGAAGGTTGTATCATATTCAGGATTAAAGAGATAGTTTATAATTTCATGAAAAGCTTCAGTAGGATTTTTTCAATCAAGAAATTTGTGTAAATTTGCAGTCTCAATACATTGAACTATAAGGTCTGCAATTCATTGGATTTGAATATTGAAATTTTTTTAGTAAAAAGATTTTGGTATTTAAAAAAATCATTATATTTGCACACCGAAAATTTGAAAATTAAATAAAATAAATAATTTACATCATGGCAAAGGAAACGTTTAATCGTAACAAACCACACTTGAACATTGGTACTATTGGTCACGTTGACCATGGTAAAACTACTCTTACAGCTGCTATTTCTGCTGTATTAGCTAGCAAAGGTCTTGCTGAGAAAAAAGACTTCTCTGCAATTGACTCTGCTCCAGAAGAAAAAGAAAGAGGTATTACTATCAATACTGCTCACATCGAATACGAAACTGAAAAAAGACACTATGCTCACGTTGACTGTCCAGGTCACGCGGATTACGTAAAGAACATGGTAACTGGTGCTGCTCAGATGGACGGAGCGATCGTGGTATGTGCTGCGACTGACGGACCAATGCCTCAAACAAGAGAACACATCCTACTTTGCCGTCAGGTAAACGTACCTAGAATCGTTGTTTTCATGAATAAAGTTGACATGGTGGATGATGCTGAGTTATTAGAGCTTGTTGAAATGGAGCTTAGAGACTTATTATCTACTTATGAATTCGACGGAGATAACTCTCCAGTAATCCAAGGTTCTGCTCTTGGGGCTCTTACTGCTGCTACAGAAGGTAATTCTGATGACAAGTGGTTTAAGTCTGTAGAACAATTGATGGATGCTGTAGACGAGTGGATCGAAGAGCCTGTAAGAGATACAGATAAGCCATTCTTGATGCCAATCGAAGACGTATTCTCTATTACAGGTAGAGGTACTGTAGCAACTGGTAGAATCGAGGCTGGTATCATCAACACTGGTGATCCTGTAGATATCGTAGGTATGGGTGATGAAAAATTAACTTCTACAATTACAGGGGTTGAGATGTTCAGAAAAATCCTAGACAGAGGTGAAGCTGGTGATAACGTAGGTCTATTGTTGAGAGGTATTGAAAAAACCGACATCAAGAGAGGTATGGTAATCGCTAAGAAAGACTCTGTGAAGCCACACAAAAAATTCAAAGCATCTGTTTATATCCTTTCTAAAGAAGAAGGTGGACGTCACACTCCATTCCACAACAAATACCGTCCTCAGTTCTACGTAAGAACTACTGACGTTACAGGGGAAATCTTCTTACCAGAAGGTGTAGAAATGGTAATGCCTGGTGATAACTTAGAGATCACTGTAGAATTGTTACAACCAATCGCTCTTAACGAGGGTCTTAGATTCGCGATCAGAGAAGGAGGTAGAACAGTTGGTTCAGGTCAGGTAACTGAAATCTTAGACTAATCATCTATTAAAATAATAAAAAGCTTCCGTAAGGGACTTCTTTACGGAGCTTTTTAAACTACGGGCATCGTCCAATGGTAGGATACCGGTCTCCAAAACCGTTGATCAGGGTTCGAATCCTTGTGCCCGTGCAAATAACAATTATGAGTTCATTAATCGATTTTTTAAAAGGTTCTTATAACGAATTCAGACATAAAGTTGAATGGCCAAAATGGTCTGACCTTCAGTCTTCTACAATTGTAGTGACTGTTGCGACAGTGATCCTGGCATTATTTACCTTTGGTGTTGATGAATTGTTTTCTAAAGCAATCAGCAACATCATCGGCATGCTTATCAACTTGTTCAATTAATAATAAAAGTATTTTCCCATAATGAGCGAATTGAAATGGTATGTGCTGAAAGCAATCAGCGGACAGGAAAATAAAGTGAAAAACTATATTGAGACAGAAATCAAACGTTTAGGGTTTGAGCAGTATGTTACTCAAGTGGTTATTCCTATGGAAAAGGTTATTCAGATCAGAAACGGAAAAAAAGTTCCTAAAGAAAGACCTTACTATCCTGGATACCTAATGATCGAAGCTGATTTGATGGGGGAGATTCCGCACGTTATTAAAAACATTCCCGGCGTTATTTCTTTCTTAAGCTTAACGAAAGGAGGAGATCCTGTTCCAATGAGAAAATCTGAAGTGAACAGAATGCTGGGAAGAATGGATGAGCTTTCAGAATTTGCAAGCGATGTTGAAATTCCTTACGTAGTGGGTGAAAACGTTAAAGTAATTGACGGACCATTCAACGGATTCAACGGAACCGTAGAAAAAATTCTTGAAGACAAAAAGAAAATTGAAGTTTCTGTTTTGATCTTCGGTAGGAAGACGCCAATGGAACTTAGCTATATGCAGGTAGAAAAAGTATAATTTATACTTAAAAATATTTTAAAATCCACTTATCAAATATGGTAAGTGGATTTTTATTTTAAATATTTACGAAAAATAAATAATATCAATTTGCTAATTAAAAAATATTTCATAATTTTGCAGTCCGAAAAGTAGGTTCATCTAATGTGAGAATGGATAACCTGCTGAATAATAATGCTTCCAAACTCATTAATTATTCAAATTTAAAAAACAAACAATGGCTAAAAAAGTCTTTAAAATGGTAAAGCTTCAGGTGAAAGGTGGCGCAGCTAACCCTTCTCCACCAGTAGGTCCGGCATTGGGTTCTGCAGGTGTGAACATCATGGAGTTTTGTAAGCAATTTAACGGAAGAACTCAAGATAAGCCGGGACAAGTTTTACCTGTAGTAATTACAGTATACGAAGACAAATCTTTTGAATTCGTAATTAAAACTCCTCCTGCAGCGATCCAGTTAATGGATGCGGCTAAAATCAAAGGGGGTTCCGGAGAACCAAACAGAAACAAAGTGGGTTCTGTATCTTGGGATCAGGTGAAGAAAATCGCTGAAGATAAAATGACCGACCTTAACTGCTTTACAATGGATTCTGCAGTTTCTATGGTTGCAGGTACTGCTAGATCTATGGGATTAAGAGTAACAGGAACTAAACCAACTTTTAACGCTTAATACGTAAAGAAATGGCAAAATTGACTAAAAAGCAAAAGGAAGCTTTAAGCAAAGTAGAAAAAGGAAGAATCTATAACCTTGACGAAGGTTCAGCTCTTGTAAAAGAAGTGAACACTGCAAAGTTTGATGCTTCTGTAGATATCGCTGTAAGATTGGGTGTAGATCCAAGAAAAGCAAACCAAATGGTAAGAGGTGTTGTATCTCTTCCTCACGGAACCGGTAAAGATGTTAAAGTTTTGGCTTTGGTAACTCCGGATAAAGAGGCTGAAGCTAGAGAAGCTGGTGCGGATTATGTAGGTCTTGATGAATATTTACAAAAAATCAAAGAAGGTTGGACAGATGTTGACGTAATCGTTACCATGCCGGCTGTAATGGGTAAATTAGGACCATTAGGTAGAGTATTAGGACCAAGAGGTTTGATGCCGAACCCTAAGTCAGGAACTGTAACCATGGAAATTGGTAAAGCAGTAACTGAAGTAAAAGCTGGTAAGATCGACTTTAAAGTAGATAAGTACGGTATTATCCACGCTGGTATTGGTAAAGTGTCTTTCGATGCTGCCAAAATCAAGGAAAATGCTCAGGAATTGATCTCTACTTTGATTAAAATGAAGCCAACTGCTGCTAAAGGTACTTATGTGAAGTCTATTTATCTGTCTTCAACTATGAGTCCTGGTATTGCAATCGATACTAAAGCTATTAACTAATACTAAATCCTAAGACAATGACAAAAGACCAAAAAGTTGTAGCGATACAAGAGATCAAAGATTTGCTTCAGGATGCTAAAGTAGTATATGTAGCTGATCTGGACGGTTTGAATGCTGCTAAATCTTCTGATTTCAGAAGACAGGCTTTCAAGCAAAATATCAAAGTGAAAGTGGTAAAAAATACACTTTTACAAAAAGCAATGGAGCAGATTGACGGAGTTGATTTCTCTGAAATGTTCGAAACTTTCAAAGGTAACTCTGCATTAATGATTGCTGAAACAGCTAACGCTCCTGCAAAATTAATCAAAGATTTCAGAAAGAAAGAAGAAAAGCCTGCATTGAAATCAGCTTTCGTACAGGAAACTTTCTATGTTGGTGACAATAACCTTGATGCTTTAGTGAGCATTAAGTCTAGAGAAGAAATGATCGGTGAAATCATCGGATTGCTTCAGTCTCCAATTCAAAGAGTTGTTTCTGCTCTTCAAAACAGATCTGAAACTGAGGAAGCTTCCACTGAAGAAGCTGCTCCTGCAGTAGAAGAAACTGCTGCTGAAGCTCCAGAAGCTCCGGCTGCAGAAGGCACTGACGAAACGCCAGCTGCTGAATAATACACTCAAAAAATTAAATAAATAATCAACAAAAACATTACAACAATGTCAGATTTAAAAAATTTAGCTGAAACGCTAGTAAACTTAACAGTAAAAGACGTAAACGAATTAGCTGCTATCCTTAAGGATGAGTACGGAATTGAGCCAGCTGCTGCTGCAGTAGTAGTTGCAGGTGGAGGTGCTGCTGAAGCTGCTGAAGAAAAAACAGAATTCGACGTAATTCTTAAGTCTGCAGGTGCTTCTAAATTAGCAATCGTTAAATTGGTAAAAGATTTAACTGGTGCTGGTCTTAAAGAAGCTAAAGATATCGTAGATGGTGCTCCTGCTCCAATCAAAACTGGTATCTCTAAAGACGAAGCTGAAGCTCTTAAGAAGCAATTAGAAGAAGCTGGTGCTGAAGTAGAAGTGAAATAATTTTCATTATCCTATATAGAGCCCGAGTTTTACGACTCGGGCTTTTTTTATTGCCTATTTGTAAATGTAAATAAGTTTTTGTATATTTGCATTCTCTTTTGGCGCGAAAAATTGTTTGTAAATATATAATATACTGTGAATCAACTCTTTCATTATATGAAGGGGCTTTGTTGTATATAGGTATTACGGCTATTCTGCCTCAAAAGAAAAAAAATATTTTGCATTACGCTGTGAAAAGATATACCAGTGTTGCAGTTAGAGAGAATCAAATATAAAGTTAAAAGGATCTAAGGTCTTTCGTGAGCGCCAAAACACTTTTACCACCTTCTTTTACTTTGTTTTTATTCTTTTCTGATATTTTTTAATGAATCAAAATATTTTTTTAACCCTTTCTTAAAAGTTTTATGAGTAAAACAACAGCAACAACTAAGGGAACGCCGAGAATTAATTTCTCATCAGCAAAAGGAAAAATCATCACGCCTGACTTCCTGGATATCCAGATCGAGTCTTTCAGAGAGTTTTTCCAGCTTGATACGCTTCCTGAAGACAGAACGAATGAAGGTCTTTACAAGACTTTTCAGGAAAATTTCCCAATTACGGATTCCAGAAACCAGTTTGTTTTAGAATTCCTTGATTATCTGGTAGATTCTCCGCGTTATTCAATCGATGAGTGTGTGGAAAGAGGACTGACTTATTCAGTTCCTCTTAAAGCAAGGCTTAAATTGTATTGTACAGACCCTGAACACGAAGATTTCCAAACGGTGGTTCAGGATGTATACTTGGGGCCGGTTCCTTACATGACCCCTAGTGGATCTTTCATCATCAACGGTGCTGAGAGAGTTATCGTTACCCAGCTACACCGTTCACCTGGTGTATTCTTCGGGCAGACGTACCACGCCAACGGAACCAAACTCTACTATTCAAGAATCATTCCTTTTAAAGGATCCTGGATGGAATTTACTACCGATATCAACAGCGTAATGTACGCGTATATCGACCGTAAGAAAAAATTACCGTTAACCACTTTATTAAGAGCCATCGGTTACGAATCCGATAAGGATATCCTTCAGATCTTCGACCTTGCGGAAGAAGTGAAAGTTTCTAAGGCTGCCCTTAAAAAAGTTGAGGGAAGAACATTGGCTGCGAGAGTTTTGAACACCTGGTTCGAAGACTTCGTAGATGAAGATACTGGTGAAGTAGTTTCTATCGAAAGAAACGAAATCATCCTCGATAGAGAAACCATTCTTGAAAAAGAACATTTGGATCTTATTCTTGATGCTGGTGTGAAATCTATTTTGATTCACAAAGAAAACAGCAACGAATTCTCTATCATCCAGAATACATTACAGAAAGACCCTACCAACTCTGAAAAAGAAGCGGTAGAATATATCTATCGTCAGTTAAGAAACGCAGATCCGCCAGATGAGGAAACGGCAAGAGGAATTATTGAAAAACTATTCTTCTCCGAGCAAAGATACTCGTTAGGAGAGGTAGGACGTTACAGACTAAACAAGAAGTTAGGGTTAAATATCCCAACGACAACCGAGGTTCTTACCAAAGAAGACATCATTGCGATTGTAAGACACTTAATTGAGTTGGTCAACTCAAAAACAGATGTTGATGATATCGACCACTTATCCAACAGAAGAATTAAAACCGTTGGTGAGCAGTTGGCAGGACAGTTCGGTGTAGGTCTTTCAAGAATTGCTAGAACGATCAAGGAAAGAATGAACGTTAGAGATAACGAAATCTTTACACCGCTTGATTTGGTTAATGCTAAAACGTTAACGTCTGTTATCAACTCGTTCTTCGGTACCAACCAGCTTTCTCAGTTCATGGACCAGACCAACCCACTTTCGGAAATCACGCACAAGCGTAGACTTTCCGCACTGGGGCCTGGTGGTTTATCAAGAGAAAGAGCAGGTTTCGAGGTTCGTGACGTTCACCATACCCACTACGGAAGAATCTGTCCGATCGAAACTCCGGAAGGACCGAACATCGGTTTGATCTCTTCATTAGGGATCTATGCTAAAATCAACAGACTTGGTTTCATCGAAACGCCATATAGAAAAGTAGAAAACAGCAAGATTGATCTTAGCGCTGATCCTATCTATTTAAATGCTGAGGACGAAGAAGATAAAGTAATTGCTCAGGCCAACGTTGAATTGAGTGATAATGGAGACTTCTTAACAGACAGGATTATTGCAAGACTGGATGGTGACTATCCTGTAGTTGAACCTTCTCAGGTTAATCTGATCGATGTAGCACCAAACCAGATCTCCGGTATTTCCGCTTCATTGATTCCGTTCCTGGAGCATGATGATGCGAACCGTGCCTTGATGGGATCCAACATGATGCGTCAGGCCGTTCCTCTATTGAAGCCGCAGGCTCCGATCGTAGGTACAGGGCTTGAGCAACAAGTGGCAAGAGATTCAAGGATTTTGATCAATGCTGAAGGTACCGGTACTGTAGAGTATGTAGATGCTGACAGAATCGTGATTAAATACGAAAGAAGCGAAGACGAGGATTTGGTACAATTCGAGTCTGCTACGAAAACATATAACTTAACTAAGTTCAGAAAAACCAACCAGAGTACAACCATTACCCTGAGACCAAACGTAAGAGTTGGAGATGTGGTAGAAAAAGGGCAGGTACTTTGCGACGGGTATGCTACTGAAAAAGGAGAATTGGCCCTTGGTAGAAACTTAGTGGTTGCGTTCATGCCTTGGAAAGGATACAACTTCGAGGATGCGATCGTAATCAATGAAAAAGTTGTGCGTGAAGACTGGTTTACTTCCATCCACGTAGATGAATATTCTCTTGAGGTTCGTGATACCAAATTAGGTATGGAAGAACTGACGGCAGATATTCCGAATGTTTCTGAAGAAGCAACCAAAGATCTTGATGAGAACGGGATGATCAGAATCGGTGCTGAAGTGAAGCCTGGTGATATCATGATCGGTAAGATCACTCCGAAAGGGGAATCCGACCCGACTCCGGAAGAAAAACTTTTGAGAGCGATCTTCGGTGATAAGGCCGGTGACGTGAAAGATGCTTCATTGAAAGCGGACTCTTCATTAAGAGGGGTAGTGATCAACAAGAAATTGTTCTCCAGAAACATCAAAGACAAAAAGAAAAGAACAGAAGAAAAACTGAAGCTTGAAGAAATTGAAAACACTTACAAAGCTAAGTTTGACGAACTGAGAAATACTTTAATTGAGAAATTAAATACACTGGTAAGCGGTAAGACTTCTCAGGGGGTTAAAAATGACCTTGATGAAGAAATTATCGGTAAAGGGGTGAAGTTCACTCACAAATTATTAACATCAGTTGAAGATTACGTAAACGTAAGCGGCGCAGATTGGACAGTTGATAACGATAAAAATGAATTGATCAAACAATTAATTCACAACTATAAAATCAAGTACAACGATATCCAGGGGGTTAAAAACCGTGAGAAATTCGCTATTTCCATCGGGGACGAATTACCTGCAGGGATCATGAAGCTGGCTAAAGTTTACATCGCTAAGAAACGTAAACTGAACGTTGGGGATAAAATGGCAGGACGTCACGGTAACAAAGGGATCGTTTCGAGAATCGTTCGTGAAGAAGATATGCCGTTCCTGGAAGACGGAACACCGGTAGACATTGTATTGAACCCTCTTGGGGTACCTTCCCGTATGAACATCGGTCAGATCTACGAAACCGTTCTTGGATGGGCAGGTCAGAAATTAGGATTGAAGTTTGCCACGCCGATCTTCGACGGAGCAAGCCTTGACCAGATTACTGAATACACTGAAAAGGCAGGTCTTCCTAAATTTGGTCACACGCATCTTTATGACGGTGGTACCGGAGAAAGATTTACGCAGGCAGCTACCGTAGGAATAATCTACATGCTGAAACTGGGACACATGGTTGATGACAAGATGCACGCCCGTTCTATCGGACCTTACTCATTGATTACGCAACAGCCGTTAGGAGGTAAAGCGCAGTTCGGAGGACAGAGATTCGGAGAGATGGAGGTTTGGGCTCTTGAAGCATTCGGAGCATCCAACATCCTGAGAGAAATCCTGACTGTGAAGTCTGATGACGTGATTGGTAGAGCGAAAACTTACGAAGCCATTGCAAAAGGTGAATCGATGCCTGAACCGGGTATCCCTGAATCTTTCAACGTATTGCTTCACGAGTTACAGGGTCTTGGATTAGACGTAAGATTGGAAGAGTAAATTAAAAGATTTAATTATTAAAATTAAAGCATTAATTAACTCAGAGATAATAAGTGCGAAAGTAATTTTTAAATCTTTCAATCTTTAATCTTTTAATCAAAATAAAAATTATGTCAAATAAAAATAAATCAAGTAGATTTAATAAAATAACCATCGGTTTAGCTTCTCCGGAATCGATCCTTCAGGAATCGAGAGGGGAGGTTCTTAAACCGGAAACCATTAATTACAGAACCCACAAGCCTGAAAGAGACGGTTTGTTCTGTGAAAAAATCTTCGGTCCTGTAAAGGATTACGAATGTGCTTGTGGTAAATACAAGAGAATCCGTTACAAAGGGATCGTTTGTGACCGTTGTGGAGTAGAGGTTACGGAGAAAAAAGTACGTAGAGAGAGAATCGGACACATCAACCTGGTTGTTCCAATTGCTCACATCTGGTATTTCCGTTCTTTGCCGAACAAAATCGGTTACCTTTTGGGAATTCCTTCCAAGAAATTGGATATGATCATCTACTACGAAAGATATGTGGTGATCCAGCAGGGTATTGCTAAAAAATTAGACGGTTCCGATTTCGAAAATATGGAGTTCTTGACGGAAGAAGAGTACCTGGATATCATGGAAACTCTTCCAATTGAGAACCAGTATCTTGATGATTCCGATCCGAACAAATTCATCGCCAAAATGGGTGCTGAAGCGGTTGAGGAATTGTTAAAGAGAATCGATCTTGATGCCTTGTCTTTCGACCTGAGACACAAAGCACACAACGAAGGTTCAAAACAGAGAAGAACCGAAGCGCTTAAAAGATTGAACGTTGTAGAAGCATTGAGAGGTGCCAATACAAGAATGATCAATAAGCCTGAGTGGATGATCATGCGTGTGCTTCCAGTTATCCCGCCGGAACTGAGACCATTGGTTCCGTTGGATGGTGGACGTTTCGCAACTTCCGATTTGAATGACCTTTACAGAAGGGTGATCATCAGAAACAACCGTCTGAAAAGACTATTGGAGATCAAAGCTCCGGAAGTAATCCTGAGAAACGAGAAGCGTATGCTTCAGGAATCTGTAGATTCATTGTTCGATAACACAAGAAAATCTTCTGCGGTAAAGTCTGAATCCAACAGACCGTTGAAATCCCTTTCCGATTCATTGAAAGGTAAGCAGGGTCGTTTCCGTCAGAACCTATTAGGGAAAAGGGTAGATTACTCGGCGCGTTCGGTAATTGTTGTAGGTCCGAACTTACAGCTTCACGAGTGCGGTATCCCTAAAGATATGGCAGCGGAACTTTACAAACCGTTCATCATCAGAAAACTGATCGAAAGAGGAATTGTAAAAACCGTAAAATCAGCTAAAAGAATCATCGACAGGAAAGAACCTGTAGTATACGATATACTTGAAAACGTGATGAAAGGCCACCCGGTTCTTCTGAACAGGGCACCTACGCTTCACAGACTGGGGATCCAGGCATTTCAGCCTAAAATGATCGAAGGAAAAGCAATCCAGCTTCACCCGTTGGTAACAACGGCCTTCAACGCGGATTTCGATGGTGACCAAATGGCGGTACACTTACCGTTAGGCCCTGAGGCGATCCTTGAAGCGCAGTTATTGATGTTGGGCTCTCAGAACATCCTGAACCCGGCGAACGGTTCTCCGATCACCGTACCTTCTCAGGACATGGTTCTTGGTCTTTATTTCATGACCAAAGAATTAAGCTCTACGGAAGATATGAAAGTGAAAGGGGAAGGCCTGGCATTCTATTCTCCTGAAGAAGCGGAAATCGCTTACGCAGAAGGAAGAGTATCTTTAAATGCTAAAGTACGATGCAGGCTTCCGGTTAAAGAAGACGGTGAAATCGTTACCAGACTGATCGAAACTTCTGTAGGTAGAATCTTATTCAATCAGATTGTACCGAAGCAGGTAGGATATATTAATGAGCTTTTAACAAAGAAATCATTGAGAAACGTTATCGGTAAGATCCTTGCAGATACGGATTTCCCTACAACGGTGAAGTTCCTGGATGCCATGAAAGACTTAGGATATTCAAACGCATTCAAAGGAGGTCTTTCTTTCTCATTGGGAGACATCGTGGTTCCTGTTGAGAAAAAGCAGATGATTGCACAATCTATTGAAACAGTAGACGAAATTAGAGCCAACTATAACATGGGTCTTATCACCGATACTGAACGTTATAACCAGGTAATCGACGTTTGGACGAACACCAACGCAGGATTAACGGAAATGATCATGAGCAGAATGAAAACCGATCAAGGTGGGTTCAACTCTGTATACATGATGCTTGATTCCGGGGCGAGGGGTTCCAAAGAACAGATCCGTCAGTTATCCGGGATGAGAGGTTTGATGGCCAAGCCGCAGAAAGCCGGTTCTACCGGAGCGGAGATCATCGAAAACCCGATCCTTGCTAACTTTAAGGAAGGTCTTTCCATCCTTGAATACTTTATCTCTACCCACGGTGCCCGTAAAGGTCTTGCGGATACCGCTCTTAAGACGGCCGATGCCGGTTACTTAACGAGAAGATTGGTAGACGTTGCACAGGACGTTATCGTTACAGAAGTAGACTGTGGAACCTTAAGAGGTACGGAAGTTACCGCGCTTAAGAAAAATGACGAGATCGTTGAAAGAATCTCCGAAAGAATCTTGGGTAGGGTATCATTACATAATATTTACGATCCGGAAAGCGATGAATTAATCATCAATGCAGACGAAGTAATTAACGAAGAATTAGCAAAAAGAATTGAAGAAGCAGGACTGGAAGCGGTTGAAGTACGTTCACCGTTGACTTGTGAAGCTAAAAAAGGAATTTGTGCTAAATGTTACGGTAGAAACCTGGCAACAGGTAAAACCATCCACATGGGTGAAGCAGTAGGGGTAATTGCAGCACAGTCCATCGGGGAACCGGGTACTCAGCTTACGTTGAGAACCTTCCACCAGGGGGGTACTGCAGGAAACGTTTCCGAAAATCCATCCATCGTGGCCAGAAGAGACGGTATCGTGGAAATGGATGAGGTAAGAACCATTACTTCTGAAGACGAAAACGGTAATACTGCTGAAGTGGTTGTTTCCCGTTCAACGGAATTCAGATTGGTTGCTGATAATGAATCAAGAACTCCGCTAATGGTGGCCAACGTGCCTTATGGTTCGATATTATCTGTAAAACCAGGTGATAAAGTGAAAAAAGGAGACGTAATCTGTAGATGGGATCCATATAACGCGGTTATCATTGCAGAAACTGCCGGTAAGGTAGAATACGAAGATATCATCCAGGGGGTTTCATTCCAGTTGGAGATTGACGAACAGACAGGATTTGAAGAGAAAGTAATCTCTGAATCCAGAAATAAGAAAGCCGTACCTACTTTGAAGGTGGTAGATTCTAAAGGGGTTGAGCAGAAAGCATACAACTTACCGGTAGGAGCCCACTTAATGGTAAACGATGGTGAGAAAATTAAGGCGGGTAAAGTCTTGATCAAGATTCCTAGAAAATCTGCAAAAGCAGGGGATATCACCGGAGGTCTTCCAAGAGTTACCGAATTGTTCGAAGCGAGAAACCCATCTAACCCGGCGGTGGTTACAGAAATCGACGGGGTAGTTTCTTATGGAAAAATCAAGAGAGGTAACCGTGAATTGATCGTTGAGGCTAAAACTGGAGAAAGAAAAATTTATTTAGTTAAATTATCCAACCAGATCCTCGTACAGGAGAATGACTTCGTGAGAGCTGGTTCGCCGCTTTCTGACGGATCCATCACTCCGGACGATATCTTAAGAATCAAAGGCCCAACGGCAGTTCAGGAATATTTAGTAAATGAAATCCAGGAAGTTTACCGTTTACAAGGGGTAAAAATTGATGATAAGCACTTCGAAATCATTGTAAGACAGATGATGACGAAAGTATCTATCGTTGATGGAGGTGATACTCAATTCCTTGAAGGTGCTCTTGAGCATAAGTACGATTTCTTAGAAGAAAACAACAGAGTATTCGGACTGAAAGTAGTAGTAGAAGCCGGAGATTCTAAAGTATTCAAGCCAGGTCAGATGATCACGGCAAGAGAACTGAGAGACGAAAACTCTAAGCTTAAGCGTGAAGATCAGGCTTTAGTGGAAGTAAGAGAAGCCCTTCCGGCAACAGCTACACCAGTATTGCAGGGGATTACAAGAGCAGCTCTTCAGACGAAGTCCTTCATGTCGGCCGCATCGTTCCAGGAAACCACGAAAGTTCTTAACGAAGCAGCGGTTGCCGGTAAGGTAGATGATCTGAACGGTCTTAAAGAAAATGTAATTGTAGGACACAGAATCCCTGCAGGTACAGGTCTTAAAGAATACCAGAATGTAATCGTAGGTTCTAAGAAAGAATTCGAAGATCTTAACTAAAATTAATATAAATTTGTTCAACGTTCAAAGTTTAAGGGTCATGATTTTATCAACTTTTCCTTAACTTTGAGCATTGAACTTTAAACTTTAAACAAGAAAATGGACAACAATCAAAATCCACAAGACGGAAACATCAACATCGAATTAAACGAAATGGTAGCAGCAGGTATCTATGCTAACTTAGCTTTGGTAAACCACTCTCCATCTGAATTCGTAGTAGATTTCATCCAATTAATGCCAGGAGTACAACAGGCTAAAGTAAGATCAAGAGTTATTCTTGCTCCGCTTCACGCTAAAAGAGTACTTTCTGCTCTTCAACAAAATATTGCTAACTATGAGCAGCAATTCGGAGAAATCAAAGAAGTTGAGCCTTTTGTATTAGGAGGTAACAACGTAAACGCTTAAGATTACTCCACATCATCATATACGGCCCCAGTTCATGGGGCTTTTTTTATTGATATACTTTGTAAATGCTATATTATAATGGTGAAATATAGATAAATGTACTTTTCAGTGTCGATTTGTTATTTATATATAAATTTCGTTAATAGATTAAAAAAATAAGTGACCGACTTAACAATTTTATATCTTTGCTCCAAGATATGGTATTAGGATATGATAAACAATCAATTTATTCTCGATAAATTTGGATTCCTGGGTAAAGATTTTCTACACGAATTGGACAAGCATGCCATCGTTACTGATGTTAAGGCAAAGAGCGAAATCATCCGCGAAGGACAGAAAAATAAATTTGTCCCCTTTCTGATCAAAGGTTCGATCAGGGTTTTTACTCTGAATGACGGGCGAGAGCTTATTTATTATTACATCCGGGCAAATGACAGCTGTCTCATGACTTTCTCATCCATCTTCACCGACTATGTGAGCCGTGTTTATGCCATCGCTGAAGAAAATTCTCAGGTAATGCTGATCCCGGTTTCGGTCGTGCATGAATGGCTGATCGCATTCCCTGCCATCAACAGGGTTTTTTACCACGAATATGATAAAAGATTCTCCGATGTCATGAGCATGGTGAATGATGCGGTATTCCACAGGCTGGACAAAAGGGTCTTAAACTACATCAGACAGCAGATTTCGCTTACCGGCAACAATCCCATCAGGCTTACCCACCGCGAAATCGCCAGCAATCTCGGCACATCAAGAGAAGTAATAAGCAGGGTTTTGAAGAAAGTGGAAAATGAAGGCGAAATAATACAGACCAGGGAAGGGATAAAAATGCCTGTAAATGAAAATGTTACACAGCACTAACAATTCAGATGTAATTAATTTAATAATCTCATTGATAAAAACAATCCGGTCGGTGACTTTTATCACACGATTTTGAGGCGATAAGTCTATAAGTTTGTCATACTTAAATTTTAATATAAACTGTATGACAAAAACTGTGTTATTGTTGTCGCTATTATTTTCGGGATTTGCCTTCGCCCAGGAGGACCTTCTGAAAGATATTGACACCATCCAGGCAAAAAACACTGACACTTCCCAACCTGCCTTTAAGGCATTGCAGATCGTCACCGGACAATCGACAAAGCTTGCGGCAAAAAATGAATGGTACATTGTAGTAGCCCACCGTTTCGGAGATGTAAGCAAAGGATTTAAAGACTTTTTCGGGCTGGATGATGCCTCCACCAAATTAGGGGCTATTTATGGAGCGACAGACTGGCTTTCATTTAATTTATCAAGAGAAACCAACCAGAAAACGTTTGAGGGAGGTGCAAAATACAGATTGGTACAGCAAAACGAAAATTTCCCGGTCGATATCGTTGGCTACAACGTGATGGCGGTAAATACTGATTTAAGCACAGACAATTATCCTCATCTGAAGTTCGGGGACCGTCTGTCTTATCTTACGCAGGCACTGATTTCAAGAAGATTCAATGACGATTTTTCCTTGCAGCTTACGCCGTCTTACGTTCATAAAAACCTTTATGAGCCTACGATAGAAGATAAAGATCAGTTTCTGGCGGGGATCGGGGGAAGATATAAGATTTCGAAAAGAATATCCATCAATGCAGAATACTTTGTGAATTTTGATAATCACAGCTTCTACAAAAACCCGCTTTCTTTGGGGATGGATATAGAAACCGGAGGACACGTTTTCCAGCTTTTATTCACCAACTCCCAGATCAATTCGGATATCGGGTATCTTACGAATGCTACCGGAAGATGGGGAAAAGGACAGATATTCTTTGGGTTTAACCTTTATAGAGTTTTTTAATATGAAAAAGTTTATCTATATCATTTCATCAGCAGTTGCAGTAATTGCTTGTGACAGCAGAACCTATGAAGAGATTTCCGACAGCACGCCGATCACAGAAAAGGTGACTTACAATAAGGATGTAAAAGCCATTATCGAGGCAAATTGCGTGAGCTGCCACTCTCCCGGAGCACAGGCGCTTACCAATTATGATCAGGTAAAGGCCAATATCGACAATATCATCAACAGGATCAGCAGACCCACCGGAGATCCTCTGAAAATGCCGCAGGGGGGAAGTCTGTCTCCTACCCAAATCAATATCATCACCAAATGGAAAGCCGACGGGCTTACCGAAAACTAAATCGTATTCTTATGAAAAAACTGCTCTTATTAATGGTTTTAATGATTTCCGGCAACTTTATTCTTGCCCAGAAATACATGTCGAAGACCGGAAAAGTCACTTTTGAAGCTTCTGTGCCTCTTTTTGAAGATGTGTTTGCACAGGACGACAACAATGTTGTGGTGCTCAACGCAGACACCGGTGATATCGCCTCTGTTTCTGTCGTGAAAAACTTTCATTTTAAAACAAAACTGATGGAAGAGCATTTCAACGAAAGCTATGCCGAAACAGCCAAGTATCCGAAGACCACCTTTAGCGGCAAAGTGCTGAATTTTGATAAATCGAAGCTTACGGCTTCACCTCAGAAATATACCGTTCAGGGTACCCTTAATTTTCACGGTGTGGCTAAGGCATACAATTCAGCGGCCACCATCTATGCGAAGGACGGTAAAATCTATATGACCGGAGGGTTCGCTGTAAAAGCGGCTGACCACAAGGTGACCATCCCTAAAATGGTGATGAAAAAAGTCGCCGAAACGGTAAACGTTGAATATAACTATATATTGGTAAAACAATGAGAAAATTAATGCTGATGTTAAGTGTGATTCTCGGATTCACACTTACATTTGCCCAGGAAAAGGCGAAAACGATCTTTGATATTGCCCGTACCGGAACGGTAGCAGAAGTGAAAGACCTGATGAAAAAGGATCCCAACGTCATCAATGAAACCAATGAAGCTGGCTTTTCACCCCTTATTCTCGCCTGCTACAGAGGGAATGTGGAAGTAGCTAAATTTTTGGCTGACAATGTGAAAGACATCAATTACAAAAGCAATGAAGGAACAGCACTGTCCGGGCTCGCCTTCAGATACAATAAAGAGCTTGTAGAGTATCTCCTGAGTAAAAACGCAAACCCTAATATTACAGATGCCAACGGAACGACACCCTTGTTCTGGGCGGTGAAGTCGGGTAATAAAGAATTAACGGAACTGCTCCTGAAATACAAAGCCGATAAATCCATTAAAGATTTACAGGGAATGACTCCTTTCGAGTACGCCCTGCAGACTAATAATAAAGAAATAATTAATCTCTTAAAAAATTAACGTATGAAAAAAGTTCTACTTACTTTATCAATGGCTCTGGCGACTACGATCGGAGCACAGTCTTTTTCGACAGGTACGGTGAATTTACCCACCGCTTCTATGACGGTAAAAATAGTGACCGATCCTACAACAGTCACGATGACTTTAACAGGTGACAGCAGTTCAATGCTGGGTATTGGCTTCGGATCCAGTGGAATGGCGAGCGGGGCGGATGGCTTTATTTATAATTCTTCTGCTAACAGAGATTATACATTTAACGGAATAGGACTTACCCCTTCGGCAGACGCATCACAAGACTGGACAGTTACATCCAATATAGTTTCAGGAAGTACAAGAACGATTGTGGCAACAAGAAGCTTAGCAGGTGGTTCTGGAGATTTTGCTCTTGCAAACAATAATTCCAGTATTCAGATCTTCTATGCCAGAAGAGCGAGTAATTTGGCTTTAGGTTATCACAATTCTTTAAGGGATTATGCAACATTAACCAGAACTTCTGTACTCGCAACAGGAGAAGTGGCCGCAGAAAACAAAAAAGTAGTGCTGTATCCTAATCCGGCAAAAGAAACCGTAAGCTTCAAAAACGCCGACAAAATAAAATCGGTAGATATCTTTGAACCGACCGGAAGAAAGGTAAGAACAGTAAAAATGGATGGCGAGCAAATCAATGTTTCCGATCTTAAAGCCGGAAATTATTACCTCGAAATAAGTCTTAAAGACGGATCTACCGCTTTTGAACAATTAATCAAAGAATAAAACGAAAGGCCACTGAAAAGTGGCTTTTTTGATGCCCATATTTCATGCTTCTAATGTTTTTTTAACCCGGCAAATTTTTTTAACACTATCCCAGAAGCTAACTTTGCATAAAATTCTAAATAATGAAACAAAGATTGCAAATACTGCTGCTGATCTTTTCATCAGTCCTTTTTGCTCAGAAAGGAGCGGTAGACACTGCACAAGTGATGGTACCCAACAGATACAACAGTGTTGAAGCCCAGACAAAACCCTATGTCATCATGATTTCTACAGACGGTTTCCGGTACGATTATGCCAGGAAGTACAATGCCGGAAACCTCTTAAAATATTCAGGCGAAGGTGTTCAGGCGAAAGCGATGATCCCGAGCTATCCCAGCATTACTTTCCCCAATCACTGGACTTTGATCACGGGGCTCTATCCTTCACATCACGGATTGATTGATAATTATTTTTACGATTATAAAAGGAAAGAAGCTTATGCTATGAGCGACAGGGCGAATGCCGAAGACGGCAGCTGGTACGGTGGTACTCCGCTTTGGGCACTCGCCGAAAAGCAGGGGATGATCTCTGCCTCTTTAATGTGGGTAGGCTCCGCAAGTAACGCAGGCGGTGCAAGTCCCACGTATTACTACCATTACCACCAGAAGTTCTCTCCCACAGAAAAAGTAGACAAAGTGATCGACTGGCTGAAGCTGCCTATGGATCAAAGGCCTCACTTCATTTCCCTATATTTTCCGGAAGTTGACGCCAGCGGGCATCATTTCGGTCCCGATTCCCCGGAAACGGAAGAAGCCGTGCATAAAGTAGACCAGGCAATAGGAGCATTGGTGCAAAGGGTAAATGCATTAGGATTAAAAAATGTAAGCTTCGTTTTTGTATCCGATCATGGCATGTTGAAAGTAGATGGCGGACATCCTCTTGAAATCCCCCAACTGCTGCTTGATGAAAACAGGTTTGATATCTACAATTCCCAGACTTTACTGAGGGTATATGTTAAAAATCCCGATGAGGTTAAAAAGACCTATAAAGAACTGAAGGCCGGAAAAACCGCAGATTATGAAGTATATCTCGACAAAAAGCTGCCCCGGTATCTGCATTTCGCAACCAGAGACGACCGTTACGGAAGGATAGGACAGATTCTCCTGATTCCTAAAGCCCCAAAGGTATTTCTTGGAAAAGGAGAAAAAACCACCATTGGAAAACACGGCTACAATCCCGCTATTGTCCCCGAAATGAAATCGACATTCTTTGCCTGGGGCCCTGCTTTCAAAAAGAATATAACAGTTGATGAATTTGAAAACGTAAACGTATATCCGTTGGTAGCCCATATCTTAGGATTAAAGATCGATCAGCCTATCGACGGAAAATTGAAGGTATTAAAGGAAACCTTAAAATAAAAAACTCACGCTCAATCCCTCCGACCTATTGGTGGCTGAGCGGGGCCGAAGCCACCACTACCGGAATCTTGCTAAACCACCCCACCAAAAATTCCCTGAATTTTTGGCGCCCCTCCGAAGGAGGGGAATTTTTACTACTCTCTTCTTACGGTGGAATTTAGGGTTACCGTTACAGGGAAAGTGGTGACATCTGTTCAATGGTAGCTGAGGTTACTCGAAGCCACCAGTTCTGCCAGTGTATGTACCCCTGCCTCATCTTACATCGACCGCTCACAATTCCCCTCCACCGGAGGGGTGGCGGAAATCCAAAGGAATTTACGACGGGGTGGTTTATTACGCAATCCGAGTGCAAGCCATACGCTTTAACCACATTTGAGCGGAGCCGAAGCCACTACTACCGAAATCTTCTTAAACCACCCCACCAAAAATTCAGAGAATTTTTGGCACCCCTCCAGGGGAGGGGAATTTTTACTAGGGTCTTCTTACGGTGGAATTTGGGGTTACTGTTACAGGGAAAGCGGTGACATCTGTTCAATGGTGGCTGAGGGCCTTCGAGAGCCTCAGGCCACGCCAGTCGACTACTTTTTGTCGTTCCGTGGAATATAATATCCATGCTCAGATACTCTAAAACCCTAACAACCCTCCAACCTAATTATTGCCCTCAATTCCAATGGTGGCTGAGGCGACTCGAAGCCAACAGTCCTGCTATTGTATGTACCCCCTTCGCTATCTAAAACCGACCGCTCACAATTCCCCTCCATTGGAGGGGTGGCGAAAATTCCAACGGAATTTACGACGGGGTGGTTCTATCACGCTGCCACACTCTAAGCCACCACTCTCCAACAAAAAAACTCCGGCCGGGAAAGAGTTCCCAGACCGGAGTCAACACACTTGATGAAAATTCCCACCCCTCATAATGGAATACTTTGAGCTTATATGAGCTTTAATAAAATATCCTATCTCTTTCGTGCTGAGGACACGCCTTCCTTCGAGCGAGGGAAACACTGTCCTTCGTGCTAAGGAAACACCTTCTTTCGGACGAGGGACAAGATAGCTGCTGCCTTATCCCATTCCTGTTTTTATTCAACACTTAGCAATTTATCCAAAGCTGCCACTCTGGGTTCTTTCAGAAAAGAGCTGTTCTTGGTAAACTGCGTCACCACCTCCAGATGATACGTCCCCGCTTCCAATGCCGGAATCACCACGATAATCTCCGAAGGA
This sequence comes from Chryseobacterium endophyticum, assembly GCF_056333165.1. NCBI lineage: Bacteria > Pseudomonadati > Bacteroidota > Flavobacteriia > Flavobacteriales > Weeksellaceae > Chryseobacterium > Chryseobacterium endophyticum. The sequence continues at coordinate 151,738 of NZ_JBWGXE010000007.1, read as the reverse complement.
TTATTCGTAACGATATCGGATGCGTCTACTTTCGTCCGGGCCTGCGTAGCGGCGTTGATAAAGAACACGCCCACCGAAGGATCTTCCCCTGTTACTTTGATCTTGCTGCCCGCGATCTTCAGGTTTCTGCCCGGGGTAAGCAGATCATTCACAGAACCGCTCTTGACATCGGTAACCTGTAAGATCACTGCTGAAGATTCTGCTACTCCTAAGATATTAACCTCGATGTTAGGGATCTCTGCTCTCAGCTTTTCGCCCTGGTTGAACTGGAAGATAATGCTGTGCTTATCTTTGTTAAAAGTCTCCGAAGGGCTGTCGAACACCCCGCGGATGGTTGTGCTTGCCGTAAAGTAGCCCGTGTTTACGGAAAAGCCGTCACACAGCTGGTAAGCCATTTCTTTCAGGAATAGCTCTGTCGCGTGCTCCATAGACGAAGCCGAGATATCTGCCCCGCCACGGGACACGGCTGCCTGGCAGATCTGCTGAACATTAAGGCTGCGCTCACTCGCCGTACGCGCCGTGAAATCATTGGGATTGTCTTTCGTTAAAACGTTATCGTACAGATACGCTTTGATGCGGTGAAGAATTTTTGCCATTGTTTTTTATTTTTAAGTATTGATGTATTGAAGTTTGGTTATTAAACCTTACAGGTTCTTAAAACCTGTAAGGTTTACGGATATGAAATTTGTAACCTAGGCTATAATTTCTCGATGAAGAAGGTAATATTACTTGCTACTGTCGGACTTGTCATATTATCATTGCACAACAAGGTAATACGATATAATTCGCCTGTTGCATACAGGGATACTAATATTGTAGCCTGATCTCTTGTTATAGGATTAAAACTAGTACCCCACCCTGTCCAGCTATTAGCATTAACCGTTGGGGTTGTTATAGTATCATATCCATTTCTATTTGCCCAAATGCCCATTTGGGTTGTTATAGAAGAGCTTAGCTGAATTGAATTAGAACTATTTGCAACGTTAGAAGGTATACCCCCATATCTAACTGACAAATTCCCAAAAGTAGTTTTAGTTGCATTCTGAACAGCAGCATCAGTTGTTGTAGGAATAGGGCTGATTACCTTTTTTAAATATTGAATCGGACTAACACTTACATTTTCTCCAACAGTAGTACTACAATTCTGTCCCAGAAAGCTTAGCGGGACTGAAATAGTATTGGGAGAGGTAAAATTAGGTGTACCCGATATAGAGTAAGATATGGAGCCGTTTCCATAATTCAGCGTACCCGGATTTAAGGTAAACGTCAGTCCGTTTTGGGAGAACGAAGTTCCTGAAGAATAGCTTCCTCCGTTACCTCCGGTATAAGGAACTGTAAGCGTTCCATTATAAGCAGTACCGGATGTAAAGGTTGCCGGAAAAGTAGAAGAATCCGTACAATTAAGAGATGCAATCGCCGGAGATATCGTAGGATTGTTATTCACCGATCTCCATTCCGTACCGTTCCAGAAGACAAAACCTTTAAAGGTTAAACCTGCTGCTCCGTTATTGTACACCATTAGTCCCGTAGCCGGAGAAGGGATGGTGGTTTGGTCGGTAGAACCTGTCAGGGCTACTCTTGGAATCAGCATTCCTTTGTTGGCAGAAGCCACTTCTAAAGCTGCACTGGCATCAGGGCTGCTCGTTCCTATTCCCACCTGACCATTGTCTTTCGCCAAGAAGTCTGTTCCTGCGGCTCTGGCTGTACCATCTGCCTTTGTTCCTAATTTTACCAGGCCGTTGGTGGTGTCATTTACCCAGGCGTCATTGGTGGTATCGCCGGCTGCTGCACCGGCCATTTTCTGCCATACGCTTCCGTCAAAATAGTAATAGCCTTCCGCTGTAACATTCACGGTTTTGGTATCGGTAGGACTTGCTGCTGATTTAGCATAGACGATTACTCCTTTTTGGGCTGTTCCATACGCTGCTGCTTTGAGTGTATTTCCGTCCAATTGTGGAATAATAAGACCTTCCGGTTTGCTGCCGTCGGTGGTTTTAGGACTGATATCAAGGGTTGCTTTCGGGGAGATATTATTAATCCCCACCTGAGCGAACAAATTAAGGCTGATAAATAGAACAGCCACTGTAATAATGTTTTTCATTGTTTATGTATTATAAGTTGTTAATTTTTAGATTACTTTAGTTATTGAACACGAAGGACACGAAGTTTTTTTTAATGCATGATGCTTTAAGTTTCACAAAGCCGCTTCGCTTATAAGAGCTCGCAGAGATTAAACAAATTGGCTCTTACTCTTTTTAAAATATTAGTGCTATTCGTGCAAAATCATTCGTGCCATTTGTGTTTAAACCCAAGGGCGGAGGACGGCTGAAGTGGCTTGAAGTAATCTTTAAAGGAAAAGGTTCATTATCGAACAGGATGAAGCATAACGCTTTTACGCAGAAATGCAGGAATGAAGGGAGTCGTGGAGGGCTAATCGTTTGGTTTTTCATCATTTATGAAAAGTAGTCTTACTTTGACTACATATGTTCTCAAACGTCTAAGAATCAGTAGGTTTTATGGTATCTGGAATTTGGTCAAAATGCGTAAAAATGACCGTTTTTTGACAAGATTTGCCATTTAACATATTAAAAAACAAATGATTATTGTTGGGGTGTAATCATAAAATATTTACATTTGCTGTTGAAAAGTAGTCAAAGTAAGACTACTTTTTTTTACCTCTTATATAAAACAAAAAAAACTCTCCGCAGAGAGTTTTTTAAAGGTAATGATGAGGCAGATTACAGGGACTGCATATCGATCACAAAGCGGTATTTAACATCGCTTTTCAGCATTCTTTCGTAGGCTTCATTGATCTCACTCATTTTGATCAGCTCAATGTCGGAAACAATATTATGCTTGCCGCAGAAGTCCAGCAATTCCTGGGTTTCTGCTATACCTCCGATCAGCGATCCGGCTACCGAGCGGCGCTGGAAGATCATCGGCACCGTACTTGGCTTGGTTTCCTCAAACTGTCCCACAAAACCTACCAGCACCAATGTACCGTTCAGGGCCACGGTATGCATATAAGGATTGATGTCATGTTCATAAGGAACGGTATCGATAATTACGTCAAACTTACCTCTTACGGCATCCATCTGTTCCTGCTCTGTGGAAATCACGACATGATCGGCACCCAGCTTTTTAGCATCTTCGGTTTTACCGGGTGTTCTTGAGAATAAAGTCACTTCAGCACCCAGTCCTTTGGCCAGTTTGATCGCCATGTGCCCAAGTCCGCCAAGTCCTACTACGGCAACTTTAGAATCCGGACCTACATTCCAGTGTCTCAATGGTGACCAGGTAGTGATCCCGGCGCATAGGAGAGGGGCAACTGCGGCGAGGTCAAGGTTTTCAGGAACACTCAGAACGAAATGCTCATCCACGACCACTTTCTGGGAATATCCTCCGAAGGTTTGGTTTCCGAGATGTTTGTCTTTCCCGTTATAGGTTCCTGTGAATCCGTGTTGGCAGTATTGCTCCAGATCCTGTTTACAGCTGTCACAGTGTCCGCAGGAATCGACCATACATCCCACGGCAGCCAGATCGCCCACTTTAAATTTTGAAACTTCGCTGCCGACACTGGTGATCCTTCCTACGATCTCATGACCCGGAACAACAGGGTACATCGAGCCTCCCCAGTCGTTTCTCGCCGTATGGAGATCCGAATGGCAGACGCCACAATAGAGAATTTCAATCTCCACGTCTTTGGGGGTTACTTCTCTTCTTTCAATGCTCATTTCGGCCAGATCTGCAGTCCTGGACGCTGCGCCGAAAGCTTTTACGGTGAATGTGCTCATTATATTAAGTTTAGTTAATGATAAATATTTTACAGTGTTACAAAAATCGGTGGTTTACAGGTAATCATTCTTATACAGATTACAGAATGACGTACCAATTTTACCGTGACCACAAAATCTGCGCCTTAAATGTGGTAATTTTGATGCCGAAAGAATTCCATTACTATGAAAAATCAGGTCGATCTCATCAGCAGCATTTCCGAATACAACAAAATGGTACACCATGAAACCCTGCATCCGCTGGTGAGCATCATCGATTTCTCCAAGTCGGATCCTATCTGCCAGTTCAGGCGGGCCTTCGGATTTTACACGGTCTTTCTGAAAGATGTGGTATGCGGGGATATGTATTACGGCAAAAACAGCTACGATTACCAGGAAGGCACTCTGGTATTCATAGCACCGGGTCAGGAATACGGCATTAATAACGACGGGAAGTACATACAGCCGGCCGGTTTTGCACTAGTGTTTCATCCCGATCTGATCAAAGGGACAAATCTGGGTAAGAATATTAGTGATTACAGCTTCTTTTCCTACGACGTCCACGAGGCGCTCCATCTCTCGGAGAAAGAAAGAGAGATTATCCTCGACTGTTTCAAGAATATAAAGTTTGAGCTGGAACATTCCATCGATAAGCACAGCAGATCCCTCATTGTTAATAATATCGAGCTATTCCTGAACTACTGTATGCGTTTCTATGACCGCCAGTTCATTACCCGGGACCATATCAACCAAGGCGTGATCGGCAGATTCGAGAAGCTCCTGAGTGAGTATCTGGCATCCGAAAAGCCTAAGACGATCGGCTTCCCGATGGTCAATTACTTTGCCGAACAGCTGAATCTTTCAGCAAATTACTTTGGTGACCTGATGAAAAAGGAACTCGGCATTTCTGCCCAAGAATTTATTCACAACAAGCTTATTGAAGCTGCAAAAAAGCAGATTGCAGATCCTGCAAAATCCATCAGTGAAATCTCTTATGACCTGGGCTTTAAATATCCCCAGCATTTTACCAGGCTGTTCAAAGCCAAAACCGGAGTGTCTCCCACCGCGTACAAAGCTTTACAGTAGAAACCTTTGGCCGGAGAAAGATTAATCACTACATTTAAAGGTAAAACATAATTTGTTCGTGGATGACAACACAGCAGCATAGGGGAGTTCATACTTTTTATACTTCTTTCGGTGAAATTTCAGCAGTAAAGGAAAATGGCGTTATCAAAGCCAAAAGCATTCGCTATGCCCGCTCCCAAAGATTTAAAAGGCCTGAGCTTTTAACATACGCCGAGGTACATGAAATTCCGGATAAAACGCCGGTTTGCCCGCAGAATGTAAGCCCGTTGCTTGACAGGCTGATTCAGAAAACCGATGTCGATCGTTTCGTGCCTGAAGAATCAACACAGTTTCTTACCATTACACGCCCGGAAGATTTTAATCAAGATGAAAAGTTCCCGGTCATCGTATGGATTCATGGCGGTTCCTACGAAATCGGATGTGGCGATCTTCCTACTTCCGATCCTTCCGCCTGGGTAAAAGAACAGCATATCATAGTGGTTTCGTTATCATACCGTTTAGGGCTCTTCGGGTTTTTGGGAGGGGATGAAGAAAGACCCGCCAATCTGGGATTGTATGATATCATGGCCGCTTTGGAATGGATTAAAAAATACATCCGTGATTTCGGAGGAGATCCTGAAAACATTACGATGTTCGGCCAGTCGTCGGGAGGTGATGCCATTGCCCATCTCATGATTTCAGATGGGGTGGAAGGTTTGTTTAAACGGGCGATTATTCACAGTGCCCCGCTGGGTTTCAGAACCCGGAGACAGAATATGTCCCTGGAGTTTTTCAGGAAAACGCATCTTTTAAAAGACGAACCCGATCCTTTGAAAATGGTGGAAGGCTATGTGAAATTTTTACCTTCATTCAGAAAATACGGCCTGAAAACCTCAATGCCTTTTTGCACACAGTATGGATATCCGCCGTTATGCCGTGAAGAAGAAAGCCTCGGCCAATGGAAAAAGAATGCAGGGAAATATGATGTTTTAATAGGTTCCAACCAGGATGAAACAGCGTTCTATGTAAAGACAGCCCGGCAAGGCCTTTACACTTATCTGCCCCAGAACATTCTGAATAAGATCGTAAGGAAAACAACAGAATCGATCTATGAAAAGCCGGCGAAGATCTTTGCCGAAAATTATGCATCCGGTGGAGGAAACATTTACCAGTTTATCATTCATTCTACTTTAAAGAATAATTATATCGGGACTTCCCATTGTGTGGACCTTCCTTTAATCTTTGAAAATAAAGAAGCCTGGAAATCGGCAGAGCTCCTGAAAGACGTCCCTTGGGAATACATCCGGGAAAACGGAAGAAAGCTTCGTGCACTCTGGGCAGAATTTGCCAGAACCGGGAAAATATCAGAACAGTCCGAAAGACCGGAAATCCTCAGGTTGCGGAAGGTTTAGATTTAATTTAAACACAAATGACACTGATTTTATACCGGTGTCATTTGTGTTTAAAAGGATTATTCAGGAATCCAGACGCTCACATTGCCGGCCGGAACCGGGAAGTTTCCCCATCCGTTTTCATCGATCGTTACTTTGTCCTCAAATCTTCCAAGGGCATCATAAAACGTTTTACCGATGTATCTTTCACCCATTTCCATAGGTTTTTCGTAGGCTTCTTTATTACTCAGAACCACCGCACATCCGGAATGTTCATCATCTCCTTCACGAACCCAACCCAGGCAGTTGGCATCTTCGAAATAATCGCGCTGTTCGCCGTAAGCATGATCTTTTCTTGCCTTAAGAAGTTCTTCAATACCGTCAACCTTATCCAGAAAGATCTCCTGATCATTGCCTTCTTTGTCTTTATCAACATAATGAGCGCCATAAAGATCCGGGTAAAATACGCATGGATATCCATCGACACGAAGCAGGATCAGCGCATAAGCCAAAGGTTTAAACCAGCTTTCTACCGGGGCTTCAAGATCCTGTAACGGTTGGGTATCATGATTATCAACCAGACTTACCGAATGCAGAGGATCAGCTTGTGTAAGGGTTTCATCAAAGATTCTGCGAAGATCGTAAGAGTCTCCTTCATTGGAAGCAGTATGGAAATTATTCTGTAGGGAACTGTCGAAGAGACTCATACATCCTTCCGTCACTTCTATATATTTCTGCAGAAGGCTGAGGTATCCCGGTGCCCAGTATTCACCGACGGCAAAAATGTTCTTCCCGGAATTCGAGCGCAGCAGCGTAAGCCATTCTTTATAAAAATCGAATGAAATATGTTTAAGGGCATCCAGACGTACGCCGTCAAAGTCGGTTTCTTCGAAGTACCACATGGCCCATTTATTGAGTTCCTCCCGTACAAAAGGATTCCGGTGCTCTACGTCATTGAACATGAGATAATCGTAGTTTCCTTTTTCATCATCGATCATCTCTTCCCACTTCGTTCCGTATTCGTTTTTGATCTTATAGATATGGGATTCCATTCCTTCGGCATAATCTACACCGCTGAAACAGGTATAGTTCCAAACGAAATCCGAATATTTGTTTCCGCGCCCGGGAAAGGTAAACTTTGTGTACGATTGGATCTCGATCTCATCGGAAATGATTTTTTCCCTGTTTTCTTCATCTACTTTTACGGCTTTGAAGGTTTCAAGCTCATCTCCTCCGCCTTTATGTCCCAGCACGATATCAACAATCACTTTGATGTTCTGTTCTTTTAAAGCTTTAATGGCTTTTATATAATCCTCTTTGGTTCCGTATTTTGTGGGGATGGTTCCTTTCTGGTCAAATTCACCGAGATCAAAAAGGTCATAAGCATCGTAGCCGATCGAATTGCCACCTGAAGAACCCTTGTAAGCAGGAGGGAACCACACGGAGGTAATTCCTAATTCTGCCAGATATTTTGCGTTTTTTTCTGCTTCTTTCCATAGCTTTCCGTTTCCTTCGGAATACCAGTGGAAATACTGAATCATCGTTTCATTCATAAAATTGTAAAATTTGGTTACTACAATATAATGAAATTTTTCGAGATTATTGGTCGTTAAACTCTGTAAACGGAATTTTTAGTTGAACAGATACCTGTTTTTTCTCTTCTGTATTGAGTTGCGAAAGGGAAAGACCCAGCAGGCGTACAGGTTTATCAAAAGGACGAAGCTCCCACAGCTGCTTTCCGGTATTGAAATACTGTTCTGCTGAGGAGAAATATTCTTCCCGGGTCATGCTTCGGGTAAACAGCGAAAAGTCTTTATATTTAATTTTCAGGGTCAGGGTTCTGCCGAGGATATTGTTTTTCTGGAGGCGTGTGTGAAGTTCTTCACTGAGGCTCTGCAGTTTTTCATTGATCTGCTGTTCATCGAAAAGGTCTTCAAAAAAAGTTCTTTCCACTGCAACACTCTTCTGGATACGGTGAGGCTTTACTTCAGAATTGTGAATTCCCCGGACCACATGATAATAATAAGCGCCGGACTTGCCAAATATCCGGGTCAGATCTTCGATAGATCGCTTCTTTAGATCTTTTCCTTTATAAATACCTAAACTGAACATTTTGTTCGCTGTAACTTTTCCTACCCCATAAAACTTTTCGACAGGCAAATCTTCGAGAAAGCTTTCCACTTTATCGGGGTGAATGGTCTTCTGCCCGTTTGGCTTATTGATGTCTGAGGCTACTTTCGCTAAGAATTTATTAATAGATATCCCTGCGGAAGCTGTTAATCCGGTTTCTTCAAAGATCTTCTGACGGATTTCCCTGGCAATCTGGTTGGCCGATTCTATATCTTTTTTATTTTCGGTGACATCGAGATATGCTTCATCCAGAGAAAGCGGTTCTACCAGGTCGGTATATTCATAAAAGATCTCCCGTATTTTTCTTGAAATCTCTTTATACCGCTGAAACCTTGGCGAAACAAAAATAAGGTGCGGGCATTTCTCTTTGGCTGTTTTGCTGGGCATGGCAGAACGTACTCCGAATTTTCTGGCCTCATAACTTGCCGCTGCAACGACGCCGCGGTGTTCTCCTCCGACGGCAATCGCCTTCCCTTTAAGGGCAGGGTTATCATGCTGCTCCACAGAAGCATAGAATGCGTCCATATCGACATGAATAATTTTACGAAGGGGAAAAGAAGAATCCATACCGCAAAGATATGGATTCCTGTAGAGTTTAAAGTTCAAGGTTTTTTATTCAAGGTTGATGCCTCTGCTTTATTTTGACCTTATTTCAAAAGCTTATCAATAGTTGCCTGGATTTCCGGATCGTCCGGTGTAATAGCGTAATATTTGGCGATGGCGGATTTCTGGTCGATCACCATATATCTTGGGATCCAGTTGAGGTCGATGTAGTTATTGAAATCATTCTTCCAGCCGGAAGCGAACCAGTAATTCTCTTTGTCTTTCATTTCAAACCTTTCCAGGCTTTTGTCGAAACCTTCTTTGGATCGGTCTAAGGAAAGGAAAACGAAATCGATATTTGTATTATGATCTTCTAATTCTTTTGCTTTCGGGAGCGCTTTTAAACAATCCCTGCACCAGCCGGCCCAGAAATCAAGCACCAGAACTTTTCCTTTATGCTGATCCAGGATCTGCTGTAAGGTCAACGTTTTGCCTTCTTCATCTTCCACTTTCTGAAGGAGTGCCTCTTTTGAAAAACTGGTTTTGAGAACTTTGGGAGTCTCCTGAGCAGAAATTAACCCGAAAATCCCGATCATGAATAATAATAACAGCTTCTTCATATTTAAAATCATTTCTGCAAATCTAAACAATGAAAAGCAATTGGAAAGCCGTTGCCGGAAATGGGTAGTATTGAAAAATTCTATAATTCGCCCGGATAGTTTTTCACCAGGCCTTTCACGATGGTGATCACGTTTGGCATTGCTTTGTTGGCGGCATTCAGCACTTCTTCATGCGAAACGGAAAAAGCGATATCCGGCCCGCCGAGATCTGTGATCACGGAGATTCCGAAAACGTCCATTCCCATATGTCGGGCGACGATCACTTCGGGAACGGTACTCATGCCTACCATGTCTCCACCGATGGCTTTGATCATTCCGTATTCGGCAGGTGTTTCAAAAGTCGGACCCTGAAGGGCAACATATATTCCCTGATGGATGTTGATATTGTTTTCTGAGGCAACTTTTTCAGCCACCGAAATCATCTTTTTGCTGTATGCCTCGCTCATGTCGACAAACCTTGGCCCGAATGCATCGATATTCCTTCCACGCAGCGGATGTTCAGGCATCATGTTGATGTGATCTTTGATAATGGCGATATCCGCGATGTTGTAATTGGAGTTTACTCCGCCCGAAGCATTAGAGAGAATAAGGTTTTTTATTCCCAGCATATGAAAAACCCTGACCGGGAAAACCACATGCTCCATAGAGTGCCCTTCGTAGTAATGAAAGCGGCCGCTCATCATCAGAACTTTTTTGCCTTCCAGGATTCCATAGATTAATTTTCCGCTGTGTCCGGCTACCGTTGTCTGCGGAAAATCAGGGATTTCAGCGTACTCCAGTGTGTGGATGGCTTCCACCTCATCCTGAAGTTTGCCTAATCCAGAGCCCAATACGATCGCAAAATCAGGAACTTCTTTAATGATGCTTTGTATGAAATCAGCGGTTTTCTTAATTTTTTCTAACATAATCCAGGATGATTTGGTTAAATTCTTCCTTCCTGTCAATAATCACATTGATCGGCCAGTAGTAGACGATATCCCTCAGATAATCGAAGGTCTTAAGACGTACGTAATCTTTTTCCGTGGTTAAGATCAGCTTATATTCGCCCAGCTTTTTGTATTCGGCCACAATGTTTTTAATATCGGCTTCCGTGAAATTATGATGATCGCGGAACTTCAGGTGCTTTACCCGTTGCGAAAACTTGGCAAGATGATCCAGCAATGGTTTCGGATTGGCAATTCCGGTGATGAGAAGGATGTCATAATAATTCAGGTTGTTGTCCGGAAGAATCTTTTCCTTACCGTACACATTTTCGTCGTAACCGATAGATGAAAAGAATACTTTCTGATGTTCCGAAGGTCTTATCCGCGAGATATAATACTGCTTGGTCTCCTCTGTCAGCTCATCGGGACATTTGCTTACCATGATGATGTCTGCTCTCCCGGATCCCGCTCTGGATTCCCTTAAATCACCTGCCGGAAGAAGGTAGTCTTTAAAATAAGGATCATTAAAATCGGTCATCATGATCGTGAATCCAGGTTTTATAGCCCTATGCTGCATCGCATCGTCCAATACCAGAACATCAAGATCCATATCTTCGATTACTTTTTTAGCACCGGGAACTCTTTCTTCCGAAACAGCGATAACGAAACGGTTCTTGAAGCGTTCAAACAGCTGCATGGCTTCATCACCCACCATCTTGTAGTTGCTTTCGTAGTTGGTCACGGCATAGCCCTTCGTGAGCCTTCCATAGCCTCTGGAAAGCACGCCGGTTCTGTAATGTTTAGACAAAAACTGCGCAAGATACATCACCATAGGCGATTTTCCGCTGCCGCCTACAGAAAGATTCCCGACACAAATGATCGGAGTCCTGAATTTCGTCGATTTAAAAATTCCCAGATCATACATCGTATTTCGGATACCCGTTACCATGCGATAACCTAGGGAAAAGGGATAGAGGTACCATCTTTTCATACCTTGCAAAAATAGGGAATTTCATATGGATTTAGCTTACTATGGTAGCTAAGTTTCGAGATTTATTTTAAAAAATGTATCCGCGATTATCATTTAATTAAATTAATTTTGCAGCGTTATTTTATTACATTGAGATATTTTATTGAATTTTCTTACAACGGTAAAAACTATTTCGGCTACCAGATTCAGCCGGATGCCGTTTCCGTGCAGGAAGAAATGGAAAAAGCACTTTCCACCATTTTAAGGGAAGGCATCAAAACCACCGGCGCGGGAAGAACGGATACGGGCGTGCATGCCAAAAAGATCTTTGCTCATTTTAATACGGAAAAAATATTGGACCAGGATCTTCCCAGAAAGCTGAACAGTTTCCTGCCTCCGGATATTTCAGTAAAAAGGATCTTCCGGGTGAAAGATGACTTCCATGCTCGTTTTGATGCTACGTACAGAACCTACGAATATTATATTTCTTTAGAAAAAAATCCTTTCACGGAAGAGTCTGCCTGGCAGCACTGGAGAAGGCCTCTCGATATCAACAGGATGAATGAAGCCTGCAAGATCCTTTTCGAATATGAAGATTTTACCAGCTTTGCCAAACTTCACACCGACAACAAAACCAATATCTGCAAAATCTACAAAGCAGAGTGGGAGCAGGAGGGAAGCGAACTGAAATTTACCGTTTCAGCCAACCGCTTTCTCCGGAATATGGTACGGGCGATCGTGGGAACGATGGTCGATGTCGGTGCCGGGAAACTAAAGCCCGAAGATCTCCGGAAAGTTATCGAGAACAAAAACAGGAATTCTGCGGGGACTTCTGCTCCGGCTCACGGATTGTACCTGGTGGATGTGGGGTATGATTTTGATTTGAATTTTTAAAGATTCTGGTTTTAATGCAAAGACTTGAGGGTTTGAACGCAAAGTCCGCGAAGTTTTTTTTTTGACTACTAACTGTTTTAAAGTTTCACAAAGCCGTTTCACTTATATAAGGCCGCAAAGTTTTGTGCATTAGGCATTTTTTGAACTGTGGAGTTATTTGGTTCTTTAAATTACTGTATGTTTGAACGCAAAGTTCGCGAAGTTTTTTTTGACTACTAGCTGCTTTTAAGTTTCACAAAGCCGTTTCACTTATATAAGCTCACGAAGTTTTGTGCATCTGACCATATACTAAAGATGTTGAGGTTATTTAATTCTTGAGTGCGGTTGTTCAGATCTTGAGCAAGGTTCTTTACGCTTTCCCGAAAGTGATTTAATCGTCTACAGGCGTTGTTTACTCATCCTGCTGGTTTTGCGATTGATCCTGATACGTTACACAACCGTTCGGATAGGTGATATACTTCTCGGCTTAGGTGATAAACGTGTCGGGAGACGTATAAGACGTATAAAGATTATTGTAAAACTTAGATTTATATGTATAAAGCGTCTGTAAATATATATAAAACGTGTATTGATGTATATAAGATGTATATCAATATATATAAGACGTATAAATATACGTTTAAGACGTGTAATCCGGGGTAAAGAACGTGAAATCAGAGATAACAAGGCGCATCAAACCATCTATGTCATAAATCGGGATCATCTGAAATTTTCATGAGGATTTCATCAGGTTATAAAGTTTGTCAAATTTTAAAGTCTTATTTTTGCATAGGATTTTAACATAATTCTTTCTTCAACTCGTACAATGAAAAAACAAGATACCTGGGGTATTGTCAAAAGGCTGTTCTTTATCGGAATGAAATTTCGTTCGTGGTTCATCCTTACGCTGATTATCTCCATCATACTGGCAATCGTTTCTACCTACCGGCCTTATCTTACCATGAAAGTCGTGGATAATGACATCACCAGACTGCAGGATAAAGCTTTAATGATGAAGCATATCTACCTGTTGGTAGGTTTGGTGTTTGCTGAAACGGTCTTAAATTTCTTTCTGGTGTATTTTTCCAATTACATTTCGCAGAATGTGATCCGGGATATCAGGCAGAGACTGTATAATAAACTCATTTATTTCAAAACATCATTTTTCGACAAAACGCCGATCGGGCAGCTCGTAACCCGCGCGGTAGGAGATGTGGAGACCATTGCTACGGTGTATACGGATGGCTTCCTGATGGTTTTCGGGGATGTGCTGAGAATCGTTTTCGTCCTCGTGATGATGTTCAGCACCAATGTGCATCTCAGTTATATCACACTGGCTATTCTGCCTTTGATGGTCGTGATTACCAGATTTTTTCAGAAAAGGCTTAAAAAAGCTTTCGGAGATGAGAGAACCTGGACTTCCAATCAGAACTCTTTCGTTCAGGAACGTTTGGCCGGAATGCCGATCATTCAGGTGTTCAACCGCCAGGAATCTGAATTTAAAAAGTTTGATGACATCAATATTACCCTGAAGGGCGCTTTGCTGAGAACGGTTTTCATTTTCTCTCTCTTCTTCCCGGTGGTCGAACTGATCTCTTCGCTTTTTATTGGGTTTATCCTCTTTTACGGAGGATATATCACGATCAGTGCGGGGGTGGTGATCGCCTTTATCCAGTATATTTCCATGCTGATCCGTCCTTTAAGGCAGATCGCAGACCGGTTTAATAATATTCAGAGAGGGATCGTGGGGGCCGAAAGGGTTTTGGGACTTATGGATGAAGAAAATTCAATGCCGAATAACGGGACGGTTCAGAAAGATCATTTTGACGGAAAAATAGAATTCAAGAATGTGCATTTTGCGTATGACGAAAAGCAGGAAGTTTTAAAAGGGATCGATTTTAAAGTAAACCCCGGCGAAACAGTAGCCATCGTGGGTGCAACCGGTGCAGGAAAATCAACCATCATCAGCCTGATCACCAGATTATACGATATCAATTCCGGAAATATCCTGATTGATGATGTTGATCTGAAGGATTATGAACTGTACTGCCTCAGAAGTCATATCGGGGTGGTCTTGCAGGATGTATTCCTTTTCCACGGAAGTATTTTCGAAAATCTTTCGTTTGGGGATGACACCATTACCCTCGAACACATCAAAGCGGGAGCAAGGGAAATTGAAGTGGATGAATTTATTGAAAGCCTTCCCGGCGGATATGATTATGTGGTCAGTGAGAGGGGTTCTTCGATTTCACTGGGCCAGAGACAGCTTTTGTCATTCCTCAGAGCTTATCTGTCTGATCCTAAAATCCTGATCCTCGACGAGGCCACCTCATCGATCGATCATGAAAGTGAAAAGCTGATCCAGAGGGCTACCGAAAAGATCACGAAAAACAGAACCTCCATCATCATTGCCCACAGGCTTTCCACGATTGAAAAGGCAGACAAGATCATCGTTATGGAACATGGTAAAATCGTAGAAGAAGGCAAACATCTCGAGCTGCTGGACAAAAATGGTTACTACGCTACTTTGTATAAGGCCCAGCTGAGACATGAAGTGGAAATGGAAGAGGAAGAAAGTAATAAATAGTTTTCAGATACATAGAATAGAGGTTAGAATCAGCAGGGTTTTAACCTCTTTTTTTTATTTATTCAGCTTTTTACCGGCAAAATAATGATGGCTGAAGGATTTAATGAAGTCTTTTTCTGATATTATTTCTTCTTTTATCGAATTATTTCAGTGGGTCAGCATTCACTTCAACATAGAATAATTCACAAAAGCTTTCTTGAATTAATAGTACGCAAAAGCTTTTTGATACTAGGCTTTACACCAATCCTCAGATTTCGTTTAATTTTTTGACGGTGATTGTAAAATTATTCGATTGGTATAAATTTTGTTAAAGTGATTGTTAAATGAATTAATTTTTGCGAAAATATCAAGTAATTATGATATTTATGTTGATAAATTCATTACCTTTATGCTAGATTTCAGGAATACCCCCGGATTTTGGTAGGGTGTTTGATATAAAAAGGTAGTTTTAATTAAAATCCAAAAAATAGATGAAAAATATCCAAGACGAATTTCAGGTTTTTAAAGATGAATTGAGAAAGTTGAATATCGAAGTTCAAAAAGTGGTGAAAGTGGGGAACGGCAGTATGGATTTCCACGAAGTATTTTACAAGTCACCAAGATATGAAGATGTAAAAAGCGTATATGTTCAGAGACACAATCTGGATAATATCCTTCAAAAATTTAAGCAAGCTTATCATTAAATAGAATTCGCGGCTCAGATTTTCTGAGCCGCGAATTTTTTAGGTATACTTTTAATCCTTATCCAGCGAAGAGGTATGCTTTGTGTCTTTCATCCTCGAATAGACCACCAGTGAAAAGAATATGCAGCCCGTAATATACCAGTAGAAATAATGCTCAATATGTTGCTGCTTGAACCACAGTGCAATATATTCTGCCGTACCTCCGAAGATAGCGACCGTTAAAGCATAAGGAAGGCCGACACCGAGGGCCCTCACTTCCGCAGGGAAAAGCTCGGCCTTTACCACTGCATTAATTGAGGTATAGCCACTTACAATAATCAGTGCCGACATAATCAGGAAAAAAGCACCCCACATGGAAGTGGTTGTGCTTAATGCATTCAGCAAAGGATAAGTGCATACCGTTCCCAGAATTCCGAAACTTAATAATAAAGGTCTTCTCCCGATCTTGTCTGAAAGAGCTCCGAAAACGGGCTGAAGGCAGGCAAAGATAAACAGGGATATAAATGAAATCAAGGTAGATTCTTCCTTCGTGAGATGAACGGTATTCACCAGGAATTTCTGCATGTAGGTTGTGTAAGTATAAAAAGCTAAAGTGCCCCCTAAGGTAAGTCCTACAACGGTAAGTAAGGCTTTCGGATGTTTTAAAAGCTCTTTTACAGTTCCTTTCTTGTCTTCTTTCATGCTCTTTTTATTTTCAAAAGCTTCAGTCTCGTGGAGATTTGATCTTAAGTACAGGGCAATTACGGAAAGGATCGCTCCAATAACAAAAGGAATTCTCCATCCCCAGTTTTCGAGCTGGCTTTCGGTGAGCAATAATTTCTGTAAAATCAGCTGAATTCCCAGCGCGATCAGCTGTCCTCCGATCAGTGTCACATATTGGAAACTGGAATAAAACCCACGCCTTTCAGGAGTTGCCATTTCGCTGAGGTAAGTTGCTGAAACCCCGTATTCACCGCCTACACTTAATCCCTGAAGCAGTCTTGCGATAAGCAGAAGCAACGGAGCCAATACGCCTATGGTGTTATAAGTAGGAGTGAGCGCAATCAGTAATGAGCCAAAAGACATCAGCAAAACAGAAAATGTCATGGCTCTTTTTCTCCCCACCCGGTCGGCAATACTTCCGAATAGCCATCCTCCCACAGGACGCATCAGAAAACCAACGGCAAAGATTCCTGCGGTATTGAGCAGTTGTGCCGTCATATCGGAATCCGGAAAGAAAGCCCTGGAAAAATAAATGGCAAACGCAGCATAGGCGTACCAGTCATACCATTCTACAAGGTTTCCGATAGAACCTCCCACAATGGCTTTGATTCTCTGGGCTGTGGTAATCTGAGAAGTTTTCATGACGGAAAGATATTTCTTTTTCAAAACATGTAAAAGTACTGAAGGAAATTTATTAAAACAGCCGTCTTTACCCATGATGAGGTTGAGTGTTCAAAATAATAATAGTACCCAGATATAAAAAAAGCAGAAAGATAAATTCTGCTTTATATAGATTTGGGTTTTGCCTGATTTAAAAACGGTATCCTAAAGAAAGCCCTGTCCGGAAGCCGATCCACGGGCCGTCTATCATGATGCGGGCTCCGTTGGTATTGGTTTCTACGGTGTAATTAACAACAGGTACGTCCAGATCTTCAATTTCTTTTTTCAGCTGAGCCTGCATTTCAGGGGTAAGCGGAATATCGCTGGTCATCGTGAAATCTCCTTTCCCGGCTCCGTAGTGTGCTCCGGCAATCCATAAATCCAAAACGAGGTTTCTTTGGCTGGTCAGGAAAAACTGGGCTCCCACCATGACCCCTCCGCTGTTACCGTTGGCATTTCCGAAACCTTTCAAAGGGATCTGATAAGTGGCTCCGCTATAGGTAAAGTCATAATAAAAGTCAAATGTATTGGTGGTGATTTTAGAATATCTGTAATAAGGTGCAACATAAAAACCTTTTCCATAACCGGCCCCGAAATAAAAACGCGGTTCTATGGTAAAGTTGAAAGCTTTTGCTTCCAGATTCTGGAATCTTTTTTCATCATTGTCGCTCAGAAACGAATTGATAAAAGGGATTTTTCCTTCCGGCATCACTCCAAAACCCATATTTACCGAAAACCAGTGGTTGATGGCTCTTTCATAAGACAGGTTAATGTTTCTGAATGCATAGGCGGTAACATTGGTTTTGATGATATTCATTTTTTCATCAGTCGGTGCCGGAGTTTCCTGTGCCTTGACTGTCGAAAGCATAAAGCAGGACATCATAAGTAAGTATTTTTTCATGATTTTAATATTTTGTGATTTGAAGTATTTTGGAAATAGCAAAAAGCGGGCAAACTATTTTAGCAGATTACTTATTTGTCATAAAATTAAAGTATTGTTTAAGATGTATTCGCTATTTATTAAATATCAGTATCTAATAAGTAGTAATAAATCCTGATTATTATATGTTCTCAAAATGCATGATTCCGTCGCACCGCTTTTTAGAATGCTCTTATTTCAGATTATGTAGACTGAATACGGCATTCGGCTGATCGGTTTCAGATAAATTAAAAATTTTCCCTAATTTCTGGGAAGCATTCACAAAGGCAATAAAAGCACAGAGCCCGGAAATTTCCTGATCGGTAAAATATTCACGGAGCATATTAAAATGAGCCGGCAGGATGGATTTATGGTCTTTGCATAAAAGTTCGGCAAATGCTACGGCTACGGAAATTTTTATCTGTGATGCATTAAAGTCGGGTTTACCGGCTTTTACCATACAATATTCACAGCCGTTTTCAAAAGCCATCGCCCGGCGGATCTGCTCGAGCATAATCTTGTCTGTGTTTGTTTCTGCCCAAAGTGTTTCTTCGAGAATATTCCACTGTTTCAGGATGGCGGGATTGTGGCCGATCAGTTTTTCAAAAGGGGAGTTTCCATTTTCTGAGAAAGGTATCGTTGTCATATCTATTTTTTTTAAGGATACAAAATTCATTAATACTCTGTCAATCTGAAAACGGATTTAAGGGTTAAAGTTTTAAATTTGCATTGAATTAATTGTAAATTAAATATTTTTCAGTGAAAATAATGTTGGATGATTATGATTACCGGATTTTAAAGATCCTGAATGAAAATTCCCGGTTAAGTTATGCCGAAATAGGGCGTAAAATTTCCCTGTCTCAATCGGCGACCAAAGAGAGGATACAGAATCTTATTGATAATGGAGTTATTAAGCAGTTTACCGTAGAGGTCGATTATGAAAAACTGGGCTATTCGCTGAAAGTGGTGATTAGTCTGAAATTTAAAAATGATGAATTCCGCAGGTTTATCGATGATGTGCATCGGTTTCCGGAAATCCTCAGCTGTAAAAGGGTAACAGGCGAATTCTGCCTGATCACGGAATGTGTGCTGAAAGACAGCCGGCACCTGGAGCAGCTTATCGATCGATTGATTTCCTACGGGATTCCAACCACAGCGATCCAGCTTTCCGAAATTAAAACGAGACCTTTCCTTGCGTAATATTTAACTTAACTCGAAATAAACAGGCTGGAAGAAGGAAGCTGGATGCCGGAAGGTTTTAAGTAATCCATCCCACGGATTTTTTCCAGGCTTGCATTTCTTCGTTTCTTTGCTTCAGATCTGCCGGCGGATGCTGGTTTTCTTTCCGGGCGCGGTTTCTGATACTGGCAGTTTGCTCTTCCAGTGAATTCAGACCAAGTGATTTTCTTCTCTCGTTCACTTTATTCAGATCATCATAAATATTCGGGCTCAACTTACCGTTTTCGTCCCAGTCGAATTGGGTTCCGTATAATTGCGGTCGTCCTTCGAAAACGGCAATCCGGTCGGATAAATAGGCGGTATTTACTCTCTCAGCATGGGTTTCAGGAGTGGAATCTTCCAGCAGCTTCAGGCATTTCCTCATGAAATCCGGCCGGGCGATGGCATGTTGGATAACGAGCCAGGCAGCTTCAGAAGCTTCTTTGCCTACTTTTTCAGTGGTAGGATAGCCGATATGATCGATGATTTCATCCAGTATTTCGGCATTTTTATGATGAAGAGCCTGCATTTCTCCATGATAGCCGTTTCCGAGTTCTCCGTTCTCGATCAACCGATCCCGGAGGTCAAGATCTGCATTTTTAAGACTGATTATTTTTTCGGCAATGCTTTTAAAATCCATAAGATCTTATTTAAATTTTAAAATATACTTTTAATATCGAACTATTCAATGACCAGTTTCACATATGTTTTGCCATCTTCTCCTTCAACATCCATATTGTACACCCGTTTACCGACAACAGACTTTAAAAATTCACGGATATCTTCCGGATCACCGGCAAATTCGAGACTCAGATATTGTGATTCGATCACTTCAGGATTTACAAAACCTGAAATATACAGGTTGAACCGGTCCAGCAGGTCTTCCAAAGGGTATTGGGAATCTTCATCGTCTTCCAGCTCCAAACTGAGGGCGGTGACGTATGTATTGTCTTCCGTATTTCTGTAAATATGATGGTCTATGGATTCATAAACCGGAGGAGTGTATTTTTCAAGGGTAATGGATCTTATGTTTTTCATTTTGAGATATTTAATTTAACAAAAAATAAGAATATGGATCAGGAATTTGAATAAGATTTACCTTCAAAATGAAAGCAAGATCATTTAATACTTAAGATCTTTAGTATTAATAATCAGCATAAAACTTCCGGCATCTGGCTTCCTTATTCCAGCCTTAATTTAATAAAAATCTTCCAGTTCCAGTTTTTTAATCCGGGCAACGATAGCTCCTTTGGTCCTTCCGAGATGGTCGGCGATTTTTTTGATCGGGCAGCCGTCGCTGAACATTCCGGCCAGCTCATCATCTTCATCCTGGGTCCAGGGCTTGTAGGCACCTTTGTGGGTCGTCCGGATCTGCTCTACGGAATAGGCTTTCTCTTTTTTATTTCTATTCTTTTCAGCACCGGCAAAAGTATTTTTCTTCGGTAGCTCTTCATCTTCATTTTTCACTTTTAAAACATGAATGTGCGGTGATTCCAAAGTAAAGGTATCCGGCAGCAACGTTTCAGGAATGAAAAGATCGGTTTTAGCCCTCGTTACGGCAACATATAGCAGATTGATCTCTTCGTTGAGCTTAGGAATGCTCAGTTCAAAATTCTGGCGGTCTTCCTTGAGTTTATCCAGCCTTTTTTCGGAGATAAAATCATTCACAAGCTCTGCCGAATCGTATTCCATGCCTTTGCAGCGGTGGACGGTTGAGAAAATCATGTCCGCATCTTCTTTGTTGTTATTTCCGATATGTCTTTTCTTAATCGTGTTGATGATCTCAGGAACTTCATTTTCATATTCTTTAATAATTTCGACCATGAGGGAAAGCTGCACGTCTTCCGTCTTTTCGATATAGTCTTCCAGCTCGGCGAGGTCTTTCATGGAACGGATCAGCTCATCTTTAATCAGGTGGCGTTTGTTGCTGTAGAGGTTTAACACATCATAAAGCGATGCACCGTCATCGGCATAGGTGTAGGAACTGATATTCCCTTCAAAATAAATCTGTCTCGATCTTTTGTTTTCCGTAACGTATTCGATGGCTTTGAGGAGCAAACCGAGATTGGTTCTTGCCAGGGTAGCACGGGTTTTTATTTTCTTGTTTTCCCCAGCTCTTGTGATGGGAACGGAGGTTTTAAAGTTTTCATCAAGGTGACTTTTCATTTCCAGAATTTCCGATGCCAGCCCGGCAATATCCTCTCCCAAACGGAAGCTGGTGGAAAGATGATACGTCCTGAAATCCGCTTTCTCCAGGGAATTCACGGCGTATCGCCAACTGTAGATCTGCTGATGGGTATCGCCGACGATAACTTTTATTGCTTTCTGTTTAAAGAAAAGGTCAAGCATCGCTGGAGAAGCATCCTGGCCTTCATCAAAAAGAATATAATCGTAGCCGAGTTTCAGGTTCAGCAGCTGGAATTTCTTCAGGTAAAAGTCGTGGGTCACTTCGATTTCACCTTTGTCCATTTTACTCAGCAGCAGCCTGGTCTGGGCAATGATGTAATCGTAGAATGTTGAAACGAATGCTTTGGCTTTCGGATCGGTAACGGTATCCAGGTAATTCAGGTCCTGAACTTTCCGTTTGTCGCTGTTGCAGAAATAGGCGATGCATTTGTTGATGTGATTGGCGACAATATATTCGGCGTGTTTTTCTCCATTGCCCTGCAGGTTTAGAAGCGCGGCAATCTCATGGGTTTTGTATCCCTGCGCCCGTACTTTATAATTGTACTTAAAAACAATATGCCGGAAAGCCAGCGAATGGGCGGTTTCCACCTTCACCTGATGGAGTCCTTTATCAGCAAATTTTTTGGTTGCTTCGATCCGCACCGCTTTGTTGAACACCAGGTAGAGAATTTTGCTTCCGGCCGGGCGTGTCGCGGCATACTCTATAACGGTGGTGGTTTTTCCTGATCCGGCTACGGCATTGATTTTAATATTTCCGGAAGAGTTGATAATGTCCTGTTGTTCCTGTGTTAATTTCATCGGTTGTGTGTTTTTTGCTACTTACTCCATATTTATTTTAAATGTACGGAATTCCGCTGTTTTTTATAACGTTAAGATTTAACTTTTGACAAAAAATCTGCGTGATCTGCCCAATCTGCATGAGATTTTTTTAACGCAAAGGTTTTATATTGATCCTGCATATTTTTAAGATGGCAAAGAAAGAATCAGCAAGCTGATCTGATGAAGCGCCCGTTTAAGCTTCAATCAGCAGTATAAAAGATTTCTCTTTGTGTTAAAACTTTGCACAAACAATATCTGCGTTATCTGCCAAATCTGCGTGAGACTTTTTTAAAGCAAAGGTTTTTATATTAATCTGCATATTTAAAGTTGGCTAAGAATGAATCAGCAAGCTGATTGATGAAGCTGTCCGTTAGCTTAGCGCAGCAAATTTATTTGCCTTTGCCTTCTAAAATCAGCAGTAAGAAAGATTCCTCTTTGCATTAAAACTTGTACAAACAAAAAATCTGCGTGATCTGCAAAATCTGCGTGAGACTTTTTTAACGCAAAGGTTTTAGTGATCCTGCATATTTTTAAGATGGCTAAGAATGAATCAGCAAGCTGATCTGATGAAGCGCGCGTTTAAGCTTCGTGTAATAATTTTATTTGCCTTTGCCTTCTAAAATTAGCAGTATGAAAGATTCCTCTTTGCGTTGAAACTTTGCACAGATACTGCGATTTATTGTCTTTTTGAAGTGGATGGCAGACCTTTTTATTAATACCACCCCGTCAAAAATTCTTTGAATTTTCGCCACCCCTCCGAGGGAGGGGAATTTTTATACTGTTTATTATTAGTCAGGATCAATCAGTTTAAATGATTAATTTTCCTTTTCAAATCGGAAACCCTGGGTCTGCAGATACTCATCGAGATCGACCTCGAAAGGAAGGTAGAATCCGTTGTCCAGATCATAGACCAGGCTGCTTGAGTCCGAAGCTTCCAGAAAACCCAGGATTTTTGAACGGGTCTGCTCTTTTGCCTTTTTCCAGCACTGTCTCAGGAATTCATGCTCAAGACCCGACTGGTTTTCCCAGTAGTTAGAAAGGTCGGGAAGGTTGTTTCGGTCCATGCGGGAATCGTATGAAAAATCATTTTCGTCCAATACTTTTTTGCAAAGCTCCTGCAGATCCAGGTAAGTGTAATCTGCGAATCCATGCTTTTTCAGATGAAGTTCTGCGATATGTATGGTTTTGTCTGGTGCATAATAGGCGTAATTCGGCATGGCGAAAAGGAAGCTTAAAGGGCTGGCTGCGTAATAATACAGGCCAATGACCTCGATCTTCCGGCCGTCTTCCCTGAATTTTTCAGAATTGTTTAACACGGATATCAAAAAATCGATCACGGTCTGTTCCCTCGGAAAGAGAATGTTTTCCTGGAAGGCTTCATCCATTTTCGCCTCTAAATTCTTCATTGTCGATTCGTTTTTAAAACTTTAAAAATAGGAAAAGGCTTCGGAAGATTAGGCGATGTCCTAATATTTTTAAATAGATTATCAATCATAGTTTAGAATATAAATCAAGGTGTGAGTTTAGAATATAAATCAAGGTGTGAGACTTATTCTCTGATGTTTTTTACTCTATCTCCCTTCTTCAAGGCCGTTCCTTTCAGGCCGTTCGCAAAAGTTATAGGTACAGATTTCAGCCCATCTTCAGTATTTACCGGAATTAGACAGCTGAAATGTAAGTGTTCGCGGGTGCTTTGTCCTGTATTTCCTGAAAGTGCAATTTTTTGCCCTTTTTTTACATGATCTCCTATCTTTACAAGACTTCCGCTTTGTGTTAAATGAACATACTGGCAGAACAATCCCGAATCCGGGTCATATATGGTTAAAAAATTGGAAAATGGCTGCCATTCTTTGCCCTTTCCTGAAAGTTTGTATCTATCAATTACTCCTACAACGTAGCCGTCTGTAGCAGAACAGATGGTATCATTTGTTTTAAGATTAAAATCAAGTGCATATCTCGACCATTCCGTATTGTGTGTGAAGTCTGTATTGTTACCCTGCATGATTAGGTATTCTCTGCCGGTAGGAAACGGCAGGTCAAGACCAATATTTTCCGTTTTTTTCAACAGGCTTCCCAAACGTGAACTGAAACGAAACTTTCTGCCCGGACCCCGAAGATTTGTAAAAATAAGGGTAGTATCAGAAGTGCTTTGAAGGAGTACCGGAGATAAACTGTTTAGTTTATGCTGTAAATCTTGGTCATCGGTGTGAATCCAGATTCGTAATGGGCATTGGAGAGGATTCTTCAAGATGATTTTTAAAGTGTCATGCGAATTAATAACTGATTTCTCGTACTCATACTGTTGATATTTTTCTTGCGGAATCTGGGCGACTGTAAAACCGCTTATAAAAATAAATGCTAAAAGCAATTGTATTTTACAGATCGAAAGATTTTTTTTCATTATGTAATTTGTTTTTTACTAAACCTAGATTGTTTATCTCAGCTAAATGACACTCAGAATCTTGAGAATTCGTATTGTATTTTAAAAAATGAAGAACCGATTTGCTGAATTTTCGGCAAAGATACTAATCATTTACCTGCGGTTTAGATCCGTTATTAAGAGAGAACTGCCCTGCCGCAACTTTTCTATCACTTTTTTGGTTTCGGTGGGAGCCGGATTCTGTTCAAGCTGTTTAAATTCGTTCGTGGTAAGGCCTACAAGCTGTAAGAAGGAAACTTCCCCGTGTGGCGTATCTATCTTTCCGAGTTCGGGATCGAGGACAAAAGACAAAGCGGTGATCTCGGTATCGTAACCGATCCGGATCGGGCCGTTGGCGGGAATCAGGTGGTATTCTTCAAACCATTTCCCGGACTGGAAAACGTACCGCGCCAAATTTTGAAGGAGGTTGCACACCCAATGGATGTTGTCGTCTTCCTTTTCCATCTTTAGTCTGAAAGTGAGTTCAAATCCGAATTTACTGAATTCCCCACCTACACTTTTTTCATTGTAATAGAGTTCGGAAAATCCGTAGGTCACAAAATGGAAATGTTTTTCCTGCTTTTCGCTTTTATAGACACTGATGCCATCCAGCGGGTCGTTGCCGCCTGCCACATAATGGAGTGGTGGTGCAAAATGAAGCGGTTCCTGATCCGGGTAAATCTTTTCCAGTTCCTGATCAATGCATTCCCAGCCGACGGCATCGTCTTCGGTAAATTGTTTTCTGTATTCTTCTGCGTTCATTGGTGTGGATTTTTGAAGAATTAAGATACAGAAAATTTGGAGTTACCTGGTATTTAATTTATCAATTTCATCAATTGCGTCGGGCTTTAGCCAGATGTGTAAATCATAATTTCAAATTGGCTTTAGCCGAAATGTATTGTAGGTTTGGGCTAAAGCCACTCATTATCCGGCATAGGGTCAATGGGCTAAAGCCCATTTCTATTGATATTTGAATGTTATACTTACACTGAACATACTTTAAATATCACCTTTATAAATGATAAACCGTTCGTAGGTGGGCAGGCAAAATATTCTGTTTTCCTATGATAGCTAGCGTCACGCTGATGCTTTTCGATTTATCATGCTTTATATAATTGTAGTTGATATTTCCTTCAAATTCATTGGAAACAATATTCCCTAATCTGTATCTAAATTGTGTATGAAAAATTACCGCTTTCCTGTGAACACAAAATCTGCATGCTTAAAGGATTCCTGGATGCTCATGTTCTCGCATTTGCACCCGAATAATTTTGCTGATATCAGAAATGATATGATAAGAAGCTTTATTTTCATGGTTATTTCAAGGGATGTTTAAGCGTCCTCAAAGGAATAATGCCGGAATGTTATTTTTTAATGATGTTAAACTGTTCCAGCAATCCTTTCCCGTTTTTAAAACTAAAGATATAGTACCCTTTTTCAAGGGTGGACAAATCGATCGCTTTATTGAAGCTTGCCGATCCTCTGGAGATCTGTCTTCCTTCCGGTGAGAATATGATGTAGTCAAACGGTCCGTCGTGGGAACTGCTGATCACGAACTGGTCTGTGAACGGATTCGGATAACCTTTGATGGTAAATACCTGCTCCTTATTTTCTTTTACAGCAAGTATGTTAGGGCTGATATCTGCAGACTGTGCGCTTCTTAGGGATGAAGTGATGGAAGTCGTAGTACTGCCTCCCATTATGTAAAGGGTATTGTTATAGACCTGCGCAACGGAATGTCTTCGTGGAACCATATTGGAAGACAGCTGATATAACTGGTTGTTGGTCGTATTGAAATAAGCCAGGAAATTCTGGTTGTCGTAATCGCCCACAATAAAGATTTTATCATTCTGAACGGCTACCGAATGGCCGGAGACTCCTACAGGCATAGTGTACTCATCGGTCCAGGTATTGGTGGTGAGGTTGAAGACATTGATCTTATTGGAGTTGGTTCCATTGAAACCGCCAATAACATACAGCTTATCGTTTACGATTTTTCCTTTTGTTTCTTTGGCCACCGGCATATCCGGCAGAGTGTTCCAGGTATTGGCGGCAATGTCGTAATACTGGAATTTATTGGTGTACGTATAGGTAGAAGTATTATTCAGTCCGCTGCCTCCGAATACATATATTTTCCCATTATAGACAGCGGATCCTGCATTTCCGGCATAATAAGGGTTGGTTGCACCATTGGTTACCGTATTGGTAGCGGGGTCGAAGATTTCGACATTGCTGTTCAGCCAGCCGTTCATCACATAGATTTTGTTATTATAGGTTTCAGAACTGGTAAATCTTTTGGGTAACAGCGCGGTATTGAGAGTCGTCCAGCTGTTATTGGGGAAGCTGTATTTTTCGATGTAGCTGGTATCTCCGTTGGCATCATAGCCGTTGATGACATACATATCACTGTTGACAACCGCACTCGCCGAAGCTCCTCTGGCTGTAGGCATATCAGTAAGATTCTGAAAATTGAGGGTTTGTGCATTTACTAAAAAAGAACCGATGAATGAAAGAAGTAAAAAATTAGTTTTCATAGGGTGTTTATTATTGATTAATCTTAATGAATTTCTATAAATGATGCGGGAACTTCCGTATCATGGAGCAAAGATAATAAAAGTTCAGATGAATTTACTTTGAAATAACTTGTAGCGCAGATCATCTGTAGGCTGATGTGACTTCGGCACCTGGCGTATTTAATTCGGCAAATGATATTCGCCGAGATAATACTGTTTATCATTCTTCGTCAGATACTATATTTATATGGGGTGAACTTCATGACAGCAATTGTCTGCTATAGTTTTGAGTTATACTTTATAGTTTAAATCAACGGTTGTCCGTTCAGATCCGTTGTCAGCACTTCGCTCATGTAGTCGAAGAAAGGGCGCATGGCAAGTAAGGTGAGCACGGCTTCTTTATGGAAATCATCAGACAAAACTTCCTTGTCAGTAAATTGTCGCATGACAACGTATTGTTTTTTCCTGATGAGGTCAATGGCGGGATGGTTTTTATCGAAACCTCTGGGCGCGGTTTTCACGGCATCGCCTTTTATTTCTTTAAAATAGCTGATGAAAGTATCGTCTGAGGTGATCTTTTCGATTTCCGCGGTGCTGATCTCAAATTCTTTGCGGATGCGGAGCAGGTCTTTGGCATCCGGACCCCAGAATCCGCCGCCTACGAAACTGTTGCCGGGTTCAAGATGGATGTAGTAGCCGCCTCTCAGCATCGGTTTCAGGCGGGAATAGCCGACTCCGAAATGGGTTTTGTATGGCGTCTGATCCTTTGAAAACCGGACGTCCCGGTAGATCCTGAAAATGTGGATGCCGTTGACGCGGTCGTGCTGCTGAAGTTTGGCGTATATACTGTTAAAAAGTACCTTGTTTTCTTTTACCACCGCTTCGTATTCCGCTTTGTGGGCGGCAAACCATTCGCGGTTGTTGTTTTTCTCGAGCTGCCTGAGGAATTCAAAGGCTTTTTTCATCTTACTTTTTTTTAGCGAATTTAATGATTTACAAATGAAGCACAAGCTACAGGGCCGGATCAGGTCGTGAATTCCTGAAGGATGAATGTGATTTTCCCTAAACCTAACGGGTTTTTAAAACCCGTTAGGTTTTGCCGCGTTCCCATACCATTGCAGGAAATTAGAAGCAGAGGTGTTTATGACAAAATACAATTGCAGGAATTCTTGCGCAAGTTGCGGGAAATAAAATGCAACTGTCTTTTATTACAAACAGGGGTGTTTGCGATTAAATGCAATTGCAGGAAGTTACAAACAAGATTGTTTTAAACCTCGGAAAGACTACGGAGGTTACAAACAGGGTTGTTTTACACCTTCGGAGGACTGCGGAGGTTACAAACAGGGTTGTTCGTGACTAAAGAAGTTTTGAAATAATTTAAAATGACCGGGAACCTCAGGAAATTCTCCTAAAATTTGATTACAGATCAAATGCTTTTCTATAATCCTCTTAGACTTTGCCCGTAACAAAATCATTTTGCTTTGATCAAAGGCAGAGGCTAATTTTTTTCCTGCGGATCCAGCGTAATGGTTATTTTATTTTTTCTCTGCTGCACTTTGATGGTATTGCCTTGCTCAAAGCCGATTTCCTGCAGCCATTTGCCGCATAGACGGATTTCGGGAAGGATATTAGGTCGCCAGGGATTGGAATTGCCGGTGTATTTTCCATATATTTTCAAATAACGATCCTTTTTATGGTTAAATTTTTTTTCTTGCTTCATTATGCGAGTTTATTGTTGTAAAAGTATAATTAATTATAATTTAAAACAAATAAAACCGCATGAAATTATAATTATTGTTGTTTTAGAGATGATTTTCAGGTCTTTAGAATTTTACGATATTTGCAGGAGAAGTTAATCATCGAGCACTGTGTCGAAAATAAATTTAAATAGAATAAAGTCTGTCTTAGCAGAAAAAAATAAGACCAGCAAGGATCTCGCCGGTCATTTGGGAAAGACAGAATCCACCGTTTCACGCTGGTGTACCAATGAAGTCCAGCCTTCCATTGAAACACTTTACGAAATATCTAAGTTTCTGGAAGTAGATATCCGGGAATTATTGGTATCGACTGGTTCATGACCAGAGATCAGTTAAAAAAAGAATTTGGTAAACGAATTATCATGCTTCGTGAACAAAAGGGCTGGAGCCAGTCTGATTTTGCACGTGCGTGCAATAAAGACCGACAAGCAATTGAAAAAGTGGAAAATGGAAAAATAAATCCTACGCTTTGAACTTTGCTGGAACTGGCGAATGCTTTGGAAGTTTCTTTACCGGAGCTGGTGGATTTTTGGTGATGAGGTGTTTTGAGGTGTAAAATGGCCCGAGCTTGTAAACTTGGGCCAGAAAGGGAAAGATAGGATATAATTTTAAAAATACATTCTCTTTATATTTTCTACTAACTTATTTGATTTAGATAACTCAGTACTAGTTAAGTCTAAATCCAAAGAGTCAATCTTTTTAATTACGTAATTTAATTTTTTATCAAAATTTGCTTTAATATTATAATAGGTAATTAAATCAATACAAAATTTATCAATTTTATTTGATTCAAATCTTGGATAATCTATACTATATTCAAGACGTAACATCATTAAAATAAAGTATCTTATTTTTTTGTATTTTCGATCAATAGAATTTGTTCTAAATATTCCTTCTAGTTTATTATATATAATTGCTGCAGTATAGTAAGGATAAAGTTTATGACTATCAAGAAATAATTGATTTCCAAATTCATTAAAGAGTGCCCCAAAATATCGAGTTGCCAATTGAGGCTTTAAAAAATAAAAGCTTCCCATTGTTTTAATTAAAGTAGATTTATCAATTATTGCCTTAGAATCTATTGCAGTACCATTGTATTGTTTTGATCTTCTTTCATAAAATAATTTATCAGGGTCATTAAATGTTTTAAAAAAATCTTCTAATTTCTTTTGAAAATCTGAATAAGCTAATAAATCTTCTTCTTTGACCTCGGTTTGTCTATTTGTAGATCTGATTATTTTAGAGATTAAATTTTCATCTTCGGTTACAATTAATTTTAAAGTAACAAAAATTTTTTCATCAATAAGTCTCTTACAATCAAGCAAAACTCTAGATGTTTGTAGGCCATTTATGATTTGATAATTAGTAATAGTAACATTGTCACGAGATGGAACTAGTTTTTCAGCAATGATTGTAATACCATTATTTAAAACAGAAAAAGCATACTTTAGTTTATCATCTAAAATAGTATTTTTTATCTCTTGGTTAATTTTGTTAAGACCTTGAAAATCTCTAACATTGTCATAAAAAATTGAAGAAATTAATTCTGAATCTTCTTCAATTAAATTAATTACTGTAGTTGCTGGAACGACACCTATATATGCTTCTTTGACATTTTCAATATCAGGTATCAAAGTTTTTTGAATAAATGCAAATGTCCTAGAAATTTTCTGACCAATCTTCTTATAATCAGATTGTAGGATATTATAATCTAAAAAATAAAAATCGACTTTATTAAAAACTCTTTGATCTCTAATGTTTTTTAAAATACGCTTTTTTTCAGCCTCGGTATTGTGATCATTAAGATATTCGCCTAAGCTACAATAAAAAATATGACAAAATGGATTAGTTTCTAAGTCATATGCACGATTTGTTAAATGCTTGAACAGTTCGATGAAACCTCTTGCATTTTCATTCCAAGAGTATTTTTGTGAAATAGAAACAAAATCTTCTATTGAGTTACCAAAAGAACTGATTTCTTTTACATCAAAATTATTAGATGTTTTAGATTGTATAAAAAAAACTTCAGCTGTTGGCTTGTTATTTTTATCAAGGATTTCATCCAAATCTTCAATCGAAGTGATTAATTGCTTATTTATTAATATAGCAAATCCATCTAATCCAAAAGTTCCGTTTGTTCCAATATTTATTGTTTCTAAAGCATCTTCATTAAGTCGATCTTCCAATTTTTTTTCGAGAATTGTATAATTTACAAAGTGTTCAAATAGGACACTTTCTTTAATTTCTTCAAAATCAAATTTAGATTCAAAATCTTTCAGTAGGCTTTGCGTAATTCGATCAATCATGGTATTATTAGTATTTGTTTAATTATTGCCACACTTAAGCAGAATTATATTTTTATTCACTTAAAACTGAAATTTATTAATTTTCATATCAGTTCATGAGTGTATTTTTACAAAATATTAAGAGTCGTTGATTATGAATCCAAAGAATCTTACATCGAAGAGGTTATTAAATTCCAACACAAGCGAACCAATATTTTTATTAATAATAATATATTTCAGTTTAATTTTCAGTATTATATCTAATGTCAGTTAAAGTTGAGTTAACATCATCAATTTTATCTATTAGTCTGTCTGTTCGATCATTTGCCCTATCCAGCAAAGTTTCAATGCGATCTGTATCAACCGTGTTGCTACTCGAAATATTGTCCTCAATTCTGTCTAAAGTTTCCGCAATTCTTTCAAGTAAATCATTTTGTTTTTCTAAGGCTCTTTCCAAATCGTAAAGTTTATATTCCATAGTTGAAACATCTGTATCGTTTGGAAGTTCTTTTAAAATTTTCTCCAATAATTCTTTTAATTCTGATTCCATCGTTTTATCTTTTTTCAATTAAATAAACATCTTTTATATTTAAAAATATTTTGTCACTAGCACCCATTTTATTTACTTCAATTTCTATTGTATTATTATAAATTGAAATTACAGTCCAGAATACATTATAATTATTTTGCCATGTAACATTAAAATAGACTCCATCACCGACTTTAATATCTTGAAATTTTATATTTACTCATTATTTTTGGTTGTTTGGTTAAATTTTGCAACATTTAAATTTATGCATTATTTCATGTGATCAATATCATATAAATCAATGCTATTTAATCTTATTTAAGATGTATGATGTTGGAATATAATACTTCTTTTGTAAGGAATAGTGAACATTTTTAGGTTATACTAAATCCTAAATTTAAGTTTGGAAAATTATAGAAGTACAAAATAAGAATTAACTGACGTTGTTTCATGGTTTAAATTAGTTTTCTCAAATATAGTTAAAAAAAATAATACAAAATAAAAACCGCTCTGAAAATCAGAACGGTTAATATATTAAATTGCCTCGGTCGCTGACCGTTACATCATTCCCGGCATTCCGCCACCCATTGGCATGGCTGGTTCGTCTTTTTTCACTTCAGTGATGACACATTCAGTGGTTAAAAGCATTCCGGATACGGAAGCAGCGTTTTCAAGGGCAACTCTTGTTACTTTTGTAGGGTCGATGATTCCTGCTTCCAGCATGTTTACATACTCGTCGGTTTTTGCATTGTACCCGAAGTCACCTTGTCCTTCTGCTACTTTTGCTACGATAACGGACCCCTCACCTCCGGCGTTGGCAACGATTTGTCTCAACGGTTCTTCGATCGCTCTTTTTACGATTTTGATACCGGTGCTTTCGTCAGAGTTAATTCCGGTAAGGTTTTCTAAAGCAGCGATGGCTCTTACCAAAGCAACACCACCTCCGGCAACGATACCTTCTTCTACGGCAGCTCTTGTTGCGTGAAGGGCATCATCTACACGGTCTTTTTTCTCTTTCATTTCCACTTCGGAAGCAGCACCTACGTAAAGTACGGCAACCCCACCGGCTAATTTAGCCAGTCTTTCCTGAAGCTTCTCTCTGTCGTAGTCGGAAGTTGTGGTTTCCATCTGCGCTTTGATCTGGTTTACTCTTCCTTTGATCTTGCTTTCTTCACCGCCACCGTTTACGATCGTTGTGTTGTCTTTATCGATAGACACTTTTTCAGCAGTTCCCAACATATCCAAAGAGATGTTTTCCATCGTGAAACCTTGCTCTTCAGAGATTACCTGACCACCAGTAAGGATTGCGATATCTTCCAGCATGGCTTTTCTTCTGTCCCCGAATCCAGGTGCTTTTACTGCAGCAATTTTTAGAGAACCTCTTAATTTGTTGACCACCAAAGTAGCCAAAGCTTCACCTTCCACTTCTTCAGAGATAATCAATAGAGATTTACCGCCTTGTGCGATCGGCTCAAGAACCGGAAGCAATTCTTTCATGGAAGAGATTTTCTTCTCTACCAAAAGGATGTATGGGTTTTCAAGTTCGGCCACCATTTTCTCAGGATTCGTTACAAAATACGGAGACTGGTATCCTCTGTCGAACTGCATTCCTTCTACAACGTCTACGGTGGTATCGATTCCTTTTGCTTCTTCTACGGTGATTACCCCTTCTTTACCCACTTTTCCGAAAGCCTCAGCGATCAGAGCACCGATGGTTTCGTCGTTGTTAGCCGATACAGAAGCTACCTGCTTCACTTTGTCGGTAGAATCACCTACTTCCTGAGACTGTGTTTTTAAGTTTTCAACAACAGCAGCTACGGCTTTGTCGATCCCTCTTTTAAGATCCATCGGGTTAGCCCCTGCAGCTACGTTTTTAAGACCTTCTCTTACGATAGCCTGTGCCAAAACGGTAGCGGTAGTAGTACCGTCACCAGCGATGTCGTTGGTTTTGGAAGCTACTTCTTTTACCATTTGTGCTCCCATGTTTTCTACTCGGTCCTCAAGTTCGATTTCTTTCGCTACGGAAACCCCGTCCTTCGTTACGTGAGGCGCACCGAAAGATTTTTCAATCACTACGTTTCTCCCTTTAGGACCTAAGGTTACCTTTACTGCATTTGCCAATGCATCAACCCCTCTTTTTAAAGCGTCTCTAGACTCGATATCGAATTTTATTTCTTTTGCCATAATATTAAAGCTTTAAGCTTAAGGCAATAAGCAGTAAGCTTTTGCCTTGAAGCTGTTAATTATTATTTAATAATTTTTTTCTAAGTTGTATAAGTTTTTTTCTGATTAAGTTCAGTTGAGGATTGAGGCCTGATAATTTGTCTTCGGAAGTGAAACCAAGATCACAAGAGAGAAGAAGTAAATATTCCGTTTCGTTTGTTGAACCAATACTTATTTCTAAAAATCTTGCAAATTCTTTGTCTGTAGATCTTCCGCAACCTTCTGCAATGTTCGTCGGAATGGAGACTGATGCTCTTCTTATTTGAGATGTTAAACCAAAAAGTTCTGATTTTGGAAAACTTTCAGAAATAATATAAATTTCTTTTACCAACTCATGGGCAATTTTCCAGGTATCATATTTTCTGTAGTCTCTCATTGCCTATTGCTTACAGCCTACTGCCTGCTGCTTTTACCCAATCACTCCTAAAAGATCTCCTTCTTTTACAATTAAATAATCTTTTCCCTCCAGTTTCAGTTCAGAGCCTGAATATTTCCCGTAAAGTACTTTGTCACCTACCTGAACCGTAGTCGGCTCGTCTTTTTTACCTGGACCAACTGCCACCACGGTACCTTCCTGAGGTTTTTCTTTAGCGGTGTCCGGAATGATAATCCCTGAAGCGGTTTTTGTTTCTGCAGCGATCGGCTCGATCAAAACTCTGTCTGCTAATGGTTTAAAGTTTACTGACATAATATATTTAATTTTTTAATTATTTCTGTCTTGTAACTCCCTAATTGTATGCCAACCGAGGCAAAAGAAAATTTTGGCAGACCAAACCTTTGCCAAGCGGAAATTTTGGCAGAAAAAAAGTCAGTCTTTTTGAATTTATTTCACATATTCCATGATCATCTTTCTTCCGCTGGAATTTACTTCCTGTCTTAGAATTTCCCGGGTATCGCGATTCAGATAATACAGGACAACCGTTTTCCTGTCCTGGATATCATCCGTGGTTTTTACGATCCAGACTTTTTTGCCGTCCAGTTCGCCCGCAGTGACCTCTTCAAGGTAAGCTTTGAGAACTCCTTTTTTTTCATTCGGATTATAATCGAAAATGGGCAATTCGGTAGAGTAGTGTTCTTTCAAAGGTAAATACCTTAGCAATAAAGGATAGGTGTTGCTGTCGAAGTAGGGGGAAGCGGTATCTTCGTTGATCTCGTTCCTGCGTTGAGTTTTTTTATCCAGATAATAACCGGTGACTTTATTTTTCTGAAATTTTAAAACCATGTCTCTCATCATATTGTAAGATGAATGGTAAACCGGCTGAAAATCTGAAATCTTTACCATGGTAGAATCTACCCAGGACTGATCCGGGGCCTTATTCATTTTTACGGTTGTCTCAACGAGAAGTGTGGTGTTGTCTGTTTTTTTGACCCGGTTAGTAATCTTTCCGATTTCTACTTTTTGGCCGCCCATCTGAGCATACCAGATTGCGGTGGAGGTTTCATTCTTAATGAATTTGGATTCAAGCTTTACATTACCAGGATTCAGGGTTTTCTGAGCAAAAAGTTGGGCACTGCTCATTATTAAAAGGATCAGAATTGTTTTCATGATTTTTTAATAATGAGTAGTGCCCTTTATCTTAAAGTTACATTACTTTTTTTACTTTTTTCCGGCTGCCTGCATAGGGTTTACTTTTCCGTTGGAAGCGCCTCGGGTGGCTCCGGCCTCTTTCTGCTTGAACAGATCGAACTTGGAAACCTGGGTATTGCCGCCGTCGTTGCTCCAGAAATTGTTCGAAGTATCGATATCGGCTGTTTCCCGCATCGGATCCAGCTGGATGGATTTTAATTTCTTGTCGAAATAATAGGTCTTGGAAACTTTCTGCTCGTTCAGCCTCCAGATCTGGGCAGACGATTTGTCTTTCAGTTTTGTTCCGTCTTCAAAGGTAAATTCAAGGATAATCGGCATCACCAGTCCGCCTTTGTTGGTGAAATCGATCTGGTAAGCGGTCATGTTTTTGAACTTGTCTTTTTCTTTTTGGGTTAAAGGCTCCGTTCCTTCAGTTTTAAAAACGTATTCTTTGGTATTGTCTACTTTTTCCTGTCCCCTGTCGTAACGGTAGTAGAAATCCTGGGCTTCCTTGTCTTTGTCTACATAGAAGGTAATGTTCTTGTCTTCCCGGTTCCTGATTTTTGAAATGTCTTCAAAATCATTCTGGGCAGGCTTGTCTACCTTGTATTTGGTTTCCTTAGCTTCTCTTGGTGCTGTTTCAAGATCCGGAGTGGCAATGGTGACTTTATCGATCGCGATATCCACAGGATCCGTTCCGTAGAACCATCCTCTCCAGAACCAATCCAGGTCTTCGCCGCTCGCGTCTTCCATCGTTCTGAAGAAATCCGCAGGTTCAGGATGTCTGAAAGCCCATCTTTTCGCATAGGTTTTAAAGGCTTTATCGAAAAGCTCTCTTCCCATAATGGTTTCACGAAGGATATTCAATCCTGTTGCCGGTTTGGAATAAGCATTCGGGCCGAACTGGATGATGTTTTCCGAGTTGGACATGATCGGCTCCAGCTGGTCTTTCGGAAGCTTCATGTAATCCGTGATCGTCCATGCCGGACCTCTTTTGGACGGGAATTTATTGTCCCACCGTTCTTCGGTAAGGTATTCCACAAAGGTGTTCAGCCCTTCGTCCATCCAACTCCACTGTCTTTCGTCGGAGTTGATGATCATCGGGAAGAAGTTGTGGCCTACCTCGTGAATGACCACGCCGAGCATTCCGTTTTTGATCCCTTCGGAATAGGTTCCGTCTTTTTCCGTTCTACCGTAGTTGAAACAGATCATCGGGTATTCCATTCCGTTGGCGGCTTCCACCGACTGCGCTACCGGGTATGGATATGGAATCGTAAATTCCGAATATGTTTTGATCGTATGGGCTACTGCTTTCGTTGAATATTTGCGGTATAAATTGTAAGCTTCTTTCGGGTAAAAGCTCATGGCCATGACCTTATTGTTGTTTTCAGGAATGGTAACGCCCATTCCGTCCCAAACGAATTTTCTTGAAGACGTCCAGGCAAAATCCCTTACGTCATTCGCTTCAAAGCTCCAGGTTTTTCTCTGCTTGGAATGGTTTTTCTCCGCTTTTTTCGCTTCATCCAGGGTTACGATTTCCACCGGTTCCCCTGATGTTTTAGATTTATTATAGCGTGCTAATTGTTCTGCCGTTAAAACCTGGTCGTAGTTTTTACATTCTCCCGTTCCGCCGACTACGTGGTCTGCCGGAACATTCATGTTTACTTTAAAGTTCCCGAAAACAAGGGCAAATTCGCCTCTTCCGGTAAACTGATGGTTCTGCCATCCATGGAAATCGCTGTAGACGCACATTCTCGGGTACCACTGCGTCATGGTGTACAGGTCGTTTCCGTCTTCGGCAAAGTTTTCATAACCGCCGCGGCCGCCCATCTTGATCCGGTTCGGGATGTTGTAGTTCCAGTCGATTTTAAAGACCAGCTTTTCTCCTTTTTTCAGAACTTTCGGCAGGTCGATCCGCATCATGGTTTTGTTGACCGTATATTTCAGCGGTGTTCCGGAAGCATCGGTTACTTTTTCAAGATTAACATCGTATCCGTTATCGGCAGCAGGAAGTTCCGTCGGGCGGAGCTGCTGGTCGTTGGAAGCTTTCGGAAGGGTAGAGGAGGAAGGGAAATCCGCTTTTTTTACCGTTGACTGCTGGTTTTCGTCCAGCTGAAGCCAGATGTAATCCAGGTCGTCCGGCGAATTGTTGTAATAGGTAATGGTTTCCGAACCTTTCAGGTTTCTTTTGTCTTCATCAAGATAAGCATTAATGGTATAATCTGCCCTGTTCTGCCAGTAGCCATGTCCCGGTGCTCCGGAAGCGGTTCTGTAGATGTTGGGGGTGGGAAGGATGGTTCCCAGCTGTTCAAACCGGTTTCCGTGGTTGCTCCCCGGATTGTTCTGGATATTTTGTGCGGTGAAACCTGTATACGCAAATACAGAAAGGGAAAGTATGGCAACTTTTAGTTTCATAACCGAAATTTGTTTAAGGATTTTCAAATATAATGATAAGTAGCTGAAAAGCTGCAAATGTTTCAGCCTTAAAAAGGAATTCTTTCCAATGTCATTTTCAGGGAAAGCGCAAAAACTCCGGAAGAAACAAAAAGCACCCAGTCTTTCTGGTTTACTTTAAAGATTTTAAGCAAAATAAATAAAATAATCAGGATTCCGAAAACAATGGCGATCTGCCCCAGTTCAAGTCCGATATTAAATCCTAAAAGCGGAACGGCTAAGCTCTGGCTTTTGGCAATCATCACCCTGGCTGTATTGGCAAAACCCATTCCGTGGATCAGACCGAAAATCAGGGCTAAATAATAATTAGCCTTCATCAGCGTCTGCTTTTTATTTTTCATTAAAATATTATCAAGCGACGTCAGAACAATCGTCAGCGGAATCAGAAATTCCACCCAAGCCGAATTGATCCTTACGATATCAAACGTGCTTAACGCCAAGGTAATCGAATGGCCGATGGTAAAAGCGGTGACCAGAATTAAAATTTTTTTGAGATCGTTAAAGGAGTAAACGGCAATCAAAGCCAGAACAAAAAGCTGATGGTCAAGGGCATCGAGTGAAATGATGTGTTCCCAGCCCAGGTTGAGGTAAAATAAAAAATCCTGCATATTCTAAATCATTTATCGAACTGCGATGATACAAAATTTATTTTAACTTTGTGTAAAATTAAACGGTATGATGGTCAATATAGAATTGGAAAATACGGCAGATTTCGCGTTTATAAAGAAACTTCTGGAAAATATAAAGGGCATCAAGTCGGTTTCCGTAGCGCAGGATGATGAATTGTATGAAGACGGTACTCCGAAATGGTTTATCGAAAAACTGTCTGAATATGCTGACAGTCTTGAAGAAAAAGACATGATTTCTGAAGAAGAGTTTTTTAAATATGTTGATGAGGAAATATGCAGATTGAATTCTCAGAAATAGCAAAACAGACGCTTAGAAATCAGATTGTATTCCTTGAAAATGTATGGAGTAATCGCGAGATTGTGGTTTTTCTTAAAGATATCAGAAAAGTTTCAGATGATTTGAAAAAGGGTAAATTCACTCATTATCCGAAATATTCTTGTGATATCCGCTCTGCATTAATCGGTAAAAAGCACGTACGAATGTTTTTCAGGAAAGAAAATGATGATTTGATCAAAGTCCTTCTATTCTTCGATATGCGGCAGGATCCGCAAAAACTCCTAGATTTGTTGTCATGAAAAAACTCCTTTTCTTTTTTTCGGTCTTATTGGTTTTTTTCTCTTTTACCGGAGCGAAGCATCCTTATCATGTAGGATCGGTGGAAATCAATTATAATCAGAAATCCAAAACCTTTGAAATAACCGGACGTTTTTTCCTGGATGACCTGGAAAACGGGTTGAACACCAAATATGGAAAATCCCTGCATTTCAACGATCCGAAATTTAAAGCCCAGCTCAACGAATCACTGAAAAACTATGCTGTGGAATATTTTAAGCTTAAAGCCAACAACAAATTCCTGAACGTAAATTATGTAGGTTACGAGGAAGACCATGAGTCGGTCAATGTCTATCTAGAATCGAAAAAAGTCGAAGCTCCAAAAAAAATCGAAGCTGCGGTAAGTTTCCTGTATAATTTATTTGATGATCAAATCAATATCGTCCATATCATCGTAAACGGGGAAAGGAAAAGTGAAAAGCTGACCTACCCAAACCGCTATCTTTTTCAGCAGTTTTAATCAGTTTTCCATTTGTAGCAAGGCATGGATGCCTTTGGCATGCTCCAGCAAATCCGGAAAAAAATTATCATAACATTCCTGAAGAAAATCTCTATTATTTAAAAAAGCTTCATGAACG
Source organism: Chryseobacterium endophyticum (assembly GCF_056333165.1). NCBI lineage: Bacteria > Pseudomonadati > Bacteroidota > Flavobacteriia > Flavobacteriales > Weeksellaceae > Chryseobacterium > Chryseobacterium endophyticum. Next base: position 112,108 of record NZ_JBWGXE010000007.1, on the reverse strand, counting down.
GGAATATCAATATTTAAGTATTTTGCCTTGTTCAGGACGTTTCGCATGCTGTAGCCAATGTTCTTTTCATGGCGGTAATTGTAGAGCCAGTCGCCTTCTTCCATCTTTACCAGCATCTTCCTGAAATTTTCAGGCAGGTATTCGTAATTTTTATTCAAAACCTGATAGACTTTTACAGAATGGTTTTTCCAGCCCTGTAAGGAATGTAGTTTCATGTCATTCGCTACAAAATAATCCATAGAAACATCCACAAAGGCTCCTGCATACAATCTTACCAAAGGGGCAAACACTTTTTTTGCTTCATGGATGGCAGGATGGGCGTCCGTGAAAGTGTCAATCGCCCGATGCAATGTAATTCCATCCTGAATGTCTTTCGGGAATGAAAACCGGTCCCTGTTCCGGATGAAATCCTCCAGGAACTGACCGACAATCTGCCCGTCGGTGAAAGATAGATAGGAATGGGCAAGGTAATTCATTACGTGAAGATAGGAAATTTTTGTCAGGAAGCGTTGTTAGAGCTCAAAGCTTTAACAACGCTATGATCGCGTCGAACGGTAGCATCGGATCATCCACACCATTTCTAATTTTAAACAACGACGAATGACGATACTCTTCAACGTTCTGCGTGATGCCATGTTTCAGCGGATTGTTGTGGATGTAGTGAATCGTGTTGACTAATTGCTGATTGGAAGTAATCAATTTCCTTCTGAATGGTAATTCAAAGAGTTTTCCCGTTCTTCCGAAATGTTTATTAATGGCCTGGGTATAGCTGTTGAAGGTGTTGGAAAACTGTTGGCTGATGATTTTTGAAACTTCGGTCTGGCCTTTATGAGGAAAGGCTTCGCGGATTTCCTGTTCCGATTTTATACGGACAAGAAAGTGAAAATGATTCCGTAAAAGACAATAGGCATATACCGTAGCAACGGATGATATTTTATTCCGCATCAGAGAAAGGAAATAATGATAATTCTGTTCATTGAAGAATAACGTTTGCCCGTTAATTCCTCTGTTGAAAATATGATAGAAGCATTGTGCTTCCAAAGGATAAACATTTTTTTTCATAGCGTGTTTTTTTTTAGTGGTTGGCAAAGGTTGTTAGAGCTTAAAGCTCTAACGACCTAGAAGAGGCGCTCGTGGAAATCTTCGATCTTGCTTACTTCTTCGATCTTGATTCCGAATTTTTTCTTGGGAAGCTTATTTAAATTGGAAATGAAAATCTTTTCATAGCCTAATTTTTCGGCTTCGGTAATCCGCTGTTCTGCCTGGGCAATCGGGCGGATCTCTCCGCTGAGTCCTATTTCTCCCGCGAAACAGTAATGTTCGGAGATGGCGACGTCATCATTAGAAGAGAGGATGGAAGCCACAACAGCCAAATCCAGTGCTGGATCATCGGTTTTTATTCCCCCGGTAATGTTGAGGAAAACGTCTTTGGCGCCTAGCTGGAAGCCTGCTCTCTTTTCCAAAACGGCGAGAAGCATGTTCAGTCTTTTGGCATCAAAACCGGTTGAGCTTCTCTGGGGTGTTCCGTATACGGCAGTGCTTACCAGCGCCTGGATTTCCAGCAGCATCGGCCGGTTTCCTTCCAGGGTTACGGCTACCGAGTTTCCGGAAAGTTCTTCAAATTTTTTGGTGATTAGAATTTCGGAAGGGTTTTTAATTTCCTTTAATCCCTGAGAAACCATTTCATAAATCCCGATCTCGGAAGTAGAACCGAAACGGTTTTTATTGGCTCTCAACAATCTGAACAGGTGATTCCGGTCGCCATCAAAATTTAACACGACATCCACCATGTGTTCCAGTACTTTCGGTCCGGCAATCTGTCCGTCTTTGGTAATGTGTCCGACTAAAAACACGGGAACGTTATTTTCTTTAGCGTATTTGATGATTTCATTGGAGCATTCCCTGATCTGGGAGACGGTTCCCGGTGAGCTTTCAATTAATTGTGACTGCAACGTCTGGATGGAATCGATGATCACAAAATCCGGTTCCAGCTTTTGGGCTTCATGAAGAATTTTCTCAAGGTTGGTTTCCGTAAAAAGGAAACAGTTCGGATTTTGGATGTCCGTCAATCGGTCGGCCCTCATCTTAATCTGAGACGCACTTTCTTCCCCTGAGACGTAGAAGATTTTTTTCTTCATCTTTAAAGCTAACTGGAGCAATAATGTTGATTTTCCGATTCCGGGTTCTCCGCCGATCAGGGTTACAGATCCTAACACGATTCCGCCGCCCAAAACACGGTTGAGTTCTTCGGAAGGGGTTTTGATCCTCGGTTCTTCATTGGTTTCGACTTCAACGATATTGATGACATGCTGCTTCGATTTTGAAAACGGCGGTGTTTTATGGGAAGGTGTTTTTTCAACGATTTCTTCTACCAAAGTATTCCACTGTCCGCAGTTCTTGCACTGGCCCATCCATTGGGAATACTGGGCGCCGCAATTCTGACAGAAATATGCTGTTTTTAATTTTGCCATCCTGCGAAGTTCAAAATTTTTTTTGGATTTTTAGTCAATTTTCAGACTCGATAAGATTTTTAATTAAAATTTCCCAGAAAAATCTTTCTGAATTCAATTTAAATATCAAAAACTAACATAGATCAACGTCAGTCTATCCGAACAGGTTTACTTTTGTATCAGAATTTAATTTAAAAAATAATTATAATGAAAAAAGTCTTTTTAACTTTTGTATTTGCCCTTTTAAGTGTAGTAAGTTTTGCGCAGACGGCTTGGAAAGTAGATCCTATGCATTCATCCGTGAATTTTAACATCAAGCACATGGGAATCAGCTTTGTTCAGGGAAGGTTTGATAAGTTTGACGGAAAAGCTGTTGCCAAAGGGAATAACCTTGATAATGCAGAATTGAGCTTCAATGTTGATGTAAACTCTATCAATACCGGTGTTGAAATGAGAGATAAGCATCTGAAAAGTGCTGATTTTTTTGATGCTGAAAAGTTTCCTTTAATGACTTTTAAGACAGGTTCTGTAGTGAAAGACAAAAATAACAATTATATATTCAAAGGAAAGCTGACGATAAAAGATGTAACGAAGGAGATCAGTGTTCCTGTTACGTTTGGTGGTGTTACCAAAAACCAGCAAGGGAAAGAAGTAATGGGCTTCCAGGCAGCATTCAAAGTAAATCGTCTGGATTATAACATCAAATATGATCCTACCGGAGCAGGCGTAGCTAAAGACGTCGATGTAAACTTGTATTTTGAAATGGTAAAGCAATAATTTTCATATATAAATTTGATTTAGGAAAAGGTTTTCAGTTGATGGAAACCTTTTTATTTTTTAGAAAGCAGGCTCAGATATTCTTTTTCTAGTCTTTCGTATTCGCATTTCCAGTCTGCCGCCGTTTTTTCTATTTTTCCAATTTGTAATCTTCAATTTCTATTTCTTCGAGGTTGTCGATCGTATTCCTGTCTTCTATGTGATCAAAATATTTGGCATACCAGACATTTAGGTATTTACCGAAAATCTCAATATATAATTGTTCGCCAATTTGATTCTGAAACAACAGGTGATAATTTAAAATATTTTCTTTGAAATAAATATACACGCCTTCATAATAATCATGATGACGATCTGTAAAGTACACATTAGTACCATAATGGCAGGTTGTCGAATTTTAGTAACAGTCCATTTTTATGGAGGAGTTCAATCTTTTTTAAATATACCAATTTATTGAGAATCTGCATGACTGAAATTTTAGTACCTAAAATACGTAATCAAATTTGAATACAAAATTGCTTTGTATTTCTTTTTCCCATAACTTTGCACAAACCTAATCTAATGAGTAAAAAGAATACAAAGTACATCTTTGTGACAGGAGGTGTAACTTCATCTTTGGGAAAGGGAATCGTTTCTGCTTCTCTGGGCCTTCTTCTAAAATCACGCGGCTTCAACGTAACCATTCAAAAGCTTGATCCTTATATCAATATTGACCCGGGAACACTGAATCCTTATGAACACGGAGAGTGCTATGTAACCGAAGATGGTGCGGAGACGGATCTGGATTTAGGTCACTATGAGCGTTATCTTGATGCGCCAACATCCCAAAACAACAATGTTACAACAGGGAAAATTTACCAGACGGTAATTGAAAAGGAGAGAAAAGGAGACTTTCTTGGAAAAACGGTTCAGGTTATTCCTCATATTACCAACGAAATCAAACGGAGAATCAAAATTTTATCTAAACAGAACTACGATATCATTATCACTGAAATCGGAGGTACTGTAGGAGACATTGAATCTCTTCCTTATATCGAAACGGTTCGCCAGCTGAAATGGGAACTGGGTGAAAATAATTCCATGGTCATCCACTTGACATTGTTGCCATATCTGGCTTCCAGTGGAGAATTAAAAACCAAGCCTTCCCAGCACTCTGTTCGCCAGCTGATGGAAAGCGGGATCATGGCCGATGTATTGGTTTGCCGTACCGAACATAAAATTCCGAAGGATCAGAGAGCAAAGCTTGCCCAGTTCTGTAATGTTCCTTTAGATAATGTGATCGAATGTAAAGATCTGGAAACCATTTATGAAGTGCCGATGTATCTTCAGAAGCAGAATTTTGACGATGTTGTTCTGAAAGAATTAGACCTGAAAAGCGATAAAGATGCAGATCTTAAAGAATGGAAATCTTTCTTAAAGAAATTCCAGAATCCTAAAAAATCTGTGGAAATTGCCTTAGTAGGAAAATATGTGTCACTTCAGGATTCGTATATTTCAATTGCTGAAGCATTCAAACACGCTGGCGCCGATCTTGAAACGGAAGTGAAAATAAGATGGGTATACAGCGGAGATATTACCGATGAAAATATTAAAGACACCCTGGAAGGAGTAGACGGAATTCTTGTTGCACCAGGATTTGGTGACAGAGGAATTGAAGGAAAAGTGCTCACCGCTCAATATGCAAGGGAAAATAAAGTTCCAATGCTGGGAATCTGCCTGGGAATGCAGATCATGACCGTAGAATTTGCCAGAAATGTATTAGGATATGCGAAAGCCAACTCCATGGAATTCGATACTTCTACGGAACATCCTGTCATTTCAATCATGGAAGAACAGAAAAATGTAGTGGATAAAGGAGGAACCATGCGTCTGGGTGCCTGGAAGTGTACTTTGAAAAACGGTTCAAAACTGAATGACATCTACGGAACTAAAAACATCACCGAAAGACACCGTCACCGGTACGAATTCAACAGTGATTATATCGGAGAATTCGAGAAAAACGGTTTCATCGCTACAGGTACAAATCCTGAAACCGGATTGGTTGAGGCGCTTGAAATGCCGGATCATCCTTTCTACGTAGGGGTGCAGTATCACCCGGAATACAAAAGTACAGTAGCGACACCGCATCCTTTATTCAGGGCTTTCATCAAAGCTTGTGGAAAAGAAGTAAAGTAATTATTTAATTACAAACGTCATATTTAAACTCAGACTGATTCTTCTCAGTCTGAGTTTATTATATAGTAATGCATTATAGTATAGAGTTTTGATAAAAAAACAGTATTTTTGTCGACTCAAAATATATTACAGACATTATATATTTTAAATAGGTAAAATTTTTAATAAAAATAAAATGCAACAGAACAACGGACTCGATAAAAGTCAGATTATCAGTTTTGCGGTTTTATGTTTGGTACTTTTCGGATTCATGTTTTATTTTCAGAACAAACAATCTAAGGAGGAACAGGTAAAAGCTGAGCAACAGAAGACCGAGCAGGTGAAAAACGCCGTAAAACCAACTCAGGCAAATAATATCAATCCTAATGTAACTCCCAATGCTATTCAGACGGCCAGTCTTTCCAACAAAGAGCTGAAAGTTGAATTTAACAGTCTGGGAGGTCAGGTTTCTAAAGTAGAGCTTGCAGAATACAAAGCATACGATCACAAATCGGATAAAGCAGATCTTCCGCTTTATCTGATCACAAAAAATAATTCCAATTACGGGTTTCAGTTTAAAGATAAAACAGGAAAAGTAATTAATACAAAAGATCTTGTTTTCTCTCCTGCAGTCAATGGAAATGCGGTTACCATGACGGCAAATTACAACGGAGCGGTTATCCAGTTTGTTTATACTTTGCTACCGAAATATACGCTTGATTTCAAAGTAAGAACGCAGGGATTAGCCAAAATCACTTCAGACAACAAAGCAGATTTTATATGGGATTACAACGTAAGAAATCTTGAAAAGGGTAGAGCACAGGAGCAGTCTCACTCAGAATTTTCTTATGCCTTCAATAATTATAAAGATTATGATTATGATGGAAGGACCACGATGGAAGAAGAAAAAGAGACGCTTAACTGGATTGGGGTGAAGCAGCAGTTTTTCGCTTCTGTCATAGAATCTAAAACAGGATTTACTCACAGCAAAGGAAATCAGGAAGCTATTGAAGAAGGGGAATATCTGAAAAAACTGAATTATGAAGGTTTTGTACAGATGACCGGCAGTGAACTGAATCAGGATTTTACCTGGTATTTTATGCCTTTAGATTTACCTTTATTAAAATCTTACGATAAAAATTTTGACGAAATTCTTCCTTTAGGATGGTCTTTTATCGGATGGATGAACAGAGGTTTCTTTATCCCGATGTACAATATCATTGCAGATTGGGGCCTTACAGCGGGTTGGGTGATTTTCCTGATGACGATTATTGTTAAATTGATCTTATCGCCGATCATGTACAAACAGCACAAACTGAGTGCTATGATGAGGGTAATTCGTCCTGAGATCGATGAGGTAAACGCCAAGCTGAAAGACGCCGACCCAATGAAAAAGCAGCAGGCTACGATGGAGGTCTACCGGAAAGCCGGTGTGAATCAGATGGCGGGATGTCTGCCGGCCCTGGTTCAGATTCCGATATTTTATGCATTGTTCCGGTTCTTCCCGAACTTCATAGATCTGAGAGGGAAAGGATTCTGGTTTGCAAAAGACCTTACCGCTTATGATGATTTGATTAAATTGCCGTTTAAAGTACCTTTCCTGGGAGATCATTTAAGCATTTTTGCGCTGGCCTGTACGATTGTGATTTTGATTTATACCATCATGACTTCAGGTAACATGCAGCAGCCACAACAGGAAGGAATGCCAAATATGAAAGTATTAATGTATATTTTCCCGGTGACATTCTTATTTTTCCTTAACACATCTGCCTCCGGTTTATCATGGTATTATTTTGTATCGAATGCGATTAATATTTTGATTATTCTGGTCATTAAATATGTGATTCTGGATGAAAAGAAAATCCATGCGCAGATTCAGGCAAATAAAGAAAAGCCTAAAACAGAAGGGAAATTCCAGAAAAGAATGCGGGAAATGATGGAAAAAGCTCAGCAGCAGCAAGCCTATCAGGAACAGCAGAAAAGCAAGAAAAGATAAAAATAAAAAAGAGAAGCAATTTAAAGCTTCTCTTTTTTATTTTGTAAAATCGTATTGTAATTAGCATTCTTCTTCTAAACTGTAATCCAGACGGAATGATCTTCTGTGATATTTTGTCGGGCCGAATTGTACCAGTGCCTGCTGGTGCTTTTTAGTGGCGTAGCCGAAATTGGTATCCCATCCGTACTCGGGATGTTCATCGTGAAGCTGGATCATGAGTCTGTCCCTGTAATTTTTTGCTAAAATTGAAGCGGCGGCAATAGATAGTATTTTTGAATCTCCTTTTATGATACATTCGTGGGGAATGTAATTGTAAGGATTGAATCTGTTTCCGTCAACTAAAATGAGCTCCGGGCGAATCTTGAGTTTATCTAAAGCCAGGTGCATTGCATGGATGCTGGCATTAAGGATATTATGCTCATCAATAAATCCGGCAGGAAGTTCGGCAATGGCATAGTCTTTTACATGATCTTTAATGTATTGGTCAAGATCCATTCTTGTTTTGAAATTGAGTTTTTTTGAATCATTTACAAGGTTCTGATCAAAAGTATGATCCAAAATAACTGCCGCCGCTACCACTGGTCCGCATAAACAGCCTCTTCCCACTTCATCGCAGCCTGCTTCGATATAAAATGCTGAGCCTTTCCTTAGTAAATTCATAAATATATAGTCTGGTGAAATATAAAATCATGTAAAATTAAATATTTTATGAGACAATAAGGGGTGAAAATTCGATGATTTTTAATCTTAACAAATATTTATATAAGCTCAAAGGGAAGTTGTGATTTTAACATTTTTTTTGATTGATTTTACCTGTTCTAAATGTTAAAATTTAGATTTAAGTAAAAATAAATTATATGCAACGCATTGTATGCAAAATCTTTTTTGTAAGAAGGATGCCCGGAATTTCATTTATAAGCTATTGTTTATCACCATGTAAAGACATTTTTTTTATAATGAATTTATATAGAAAATAACAATCGTTGAAATTTGCTTTATATATAATTATTTATATTTGAAAATATCTTATTTTTGTTAAAAAGTAGTTTATTAACGAAATATAATAAATATTTTAGTGTGATATATGTTTATTATTGAATTATTGTTAATTTTTAGCAAATTTCTTTTGCTGTTTTAAGAAAGTTTTTAAACTTTGTTTAGCAAAATTTAATTTGATATGAAGAAACTAACTATGGGTGTACTTGCATCCGTACTGTCATCATCTTTGGCGATCGCACAAGCGCAACAGCAAAAAAGTGATACGGTAAGGACACAAGACATCGAAGGTGTGGTAGTAACCGCACTGGGAATCAAAAGAGAGAAAAAATCTTTAGGGTATGCTTCACAAGAAGTAAAAGCAGACAAATTATTCGAAGGAACCACAAACACCGGAAATATTGCTTCACAGCTTTCTGGTAAAGTCGCAGGATTAAATGTGACAACAACTTCTAACTTTGGTGGTTCGGCCAATCTTGTCATTCGTGGTGTTAAATCTTTAGGTGGAAGTAATCCTCTGATTGTTATAGATGGATCCCCTGTTAACAACTCAGCAACTTCGTTTGGTACACAGAATGGTGGATTTGACTTAGGAAATGCTTTATCCGACATTAATCAGGAAGATATTGAATCGGTGAACGTACTGAAGGGTGCTGCGGCGTCTGCATTATACGGAGAAAGAGGCCTAAACGGGGTAATTGTTATTACTACAAAAACAGGAAGAGGAAAAGACGATAATTCATGGGGTGTCACTTTGTCTTCTTCTGTACAAGCCGGATTTATTGATAAATCTACTTTCCCGAAATATCAAACAAAATACGGAGGAGGTTATGATCCTTCTTTTTATTACGGAACAGCACCGGACGGAAATGATTATGCTAACTTTGGAGAAGATGCTTCATGGGGCCCGGAATTTAATCCTGCATTATCAGTTTACCAATGGGATTCTTATGACCCCAGCTCACCAAATTACAATAAAGCCACCCCTTGGGTCGCTGCTAAAAATGGTCCTATTAAGTTTTTTGAAACACCAATGTCGTTTGTTAATTCCATTTCACTTTCTAAGGGGAGGAAAGGATTTAACTTTAACCTGACGTATGATAACAATCTCTCAAGTGGTTTGTTGCCAAATTCAGATCTAAGGAAAAATACTTTGTCGACAAAAATTAATTATGACTTAAATCCGAAATTACACGCTACTGTTTACTCGACGTTAACACTTCAGGGAACTACAGGTAGAACAGAAACCGGATATAATGATAATGTTGTTACAGGTTTCAGACAATGGTGGCAAACAAATGTTGACCTGGAGGCATTAAAGAATGCTTATTTTAATAATATTGACAACCCTACTCTCGCAAACAACTACGGAAATATAACGTGGAATCGCGTAAGTAACTCAAATGGTAAGCCCGCATTCTGGAATAACCCATATTTCCAGCGTTATCAAAATTATTCTACCGATGACAGGACAAGAACATTTTCATATGCGCAGTTGACTTATGATGTGGATAGTCACATAAACATTACTGGTAAATTAAGTTACGATAACACAAACTTAATTTTTGAAAGAAGACTAGCTATTGGTGCATATCCTCAAAACTTTGGAGTATCTGGTAAAGCTGTCGGCTCTGGATACCATAGATACGATTTAAAGAGAAGTGAAACCAACTACGATTTATTTGCTAATTATAAGTACGATTTAACATCCTGGTTAAACTTAAGCGGTATCGTCGGAGGAAATGTAAGAAGAAATCATGAAAGTTCCATTGAAGCTTCAACTGAAGGAGGCTTAATTAAAGCTGGATATTACTCATTAGACAATTCGAAAGCGCCGGTTTTAAATCCTGTGGAATATGATGCTACGACGCAAACTAACAGTTTGTACGCAACAGCTTCTTTCGATTTTAATAAAATTTTCTACTTAGACGGAACAATAAGAAGAGATGTAAGTTCGACCTTACCAGCAAGCAATAATAAATATACCTATGGATCTGTGTCGGGTTCGGTAATATTATCGGAGCTTTTAAAATCTCAAAAATCTGTATTGAATTTCTGGAAAGTTAGAGGTAATTTTGCTGAAGTAGGTGGAACGGCAAATCCGTATCAATTAAATTATACTTATTATACTGCAGGATATTTTAATACCGGAAATGGAAATGTAAATATCTACAGACCCCAAACGATCTTGAATAATCCGAACTTAAAACCACAACGTTCCAGAGAATTTGAAGTGGGTACAGAAGCTCACTTTTTCAGAGATCGTGTAGTTTTTGATGCCGCTTATTACGATACAAAAACATTCGATCAGCTTATTACTCCGGATATTTCTGCTGGTTCAGGAAGTCTTGGGGCTGCAATTAATGCAGGACAAATCAATAATAAGGGTATTGAATTACATCTAGGTGTGAGCCCGATTAAATCACAGGATTTTGGCTGGGATATAGATGCAAACTGGGCCAGAAATAGAAGTAAAGTTGTTGAATTGGCCGATGGGCTGCAGGTATACCAGCTCGTAGGATTGGTAGGAGGTGCTTCTATTGTTGCTTCTGTAGGAAATCAATGGGGCGACATATATGGAAGCGATTATGTATATTTGAATGGTCAAAAAGTGGTTGATCCCGATACAGGATTATACCAAACGGAAAATAATAAAGTAATAGGAAATGTTCAGGCTAAATGGACCGGAGGCTTAAGAAACTCATTCAGATACAAAGATTTTTCACTGAGCTTCCTTATTGATGTTCGCCATGGAGGAGATGTATTTTCTTCTGATATGTACTATGGTCTTGCAAGTGGATTATATCCTGAGACTGCAGTTGATGGGTACAGAACAAATATACCGGTTCTAGGAGGTGTCAATCCGAATGGTCAGACAAATACGACTCCGGTTAATACAGATGTTATAAATCCCAATGAATATGGTAATAATCCTAATGACGGATATGCTATTGCGCCGGATAAAAGATTTGTTTATGATGGTTCATTTGTAAAATTAAGAGAAGCAAGTATTACCTATTCTCTTCCTAAAAGTTTATTAGCCAATACGTTCATGAATGAGGCTAAAGTGTCTATTGTGGGAAGAAACCTTTGGATAATACATAAAAATCTTCCTTACGCCGATCCGGAATCTTCACAGATGGGAGGGCTGTATTCGTACGGGTCATCGGTTGGATCCTTACCTACGACCAGAGAACTTGGGGTGAACTTTACATTTAAATTCTAAAATTTAAAACTAAAAAATGAAAAATTTCAAAAAATTATTATACGCAGGAGGAGTAGTTGCTTCATTGTTGATGTTTAATTCATGCCAGAGCGATATCACTTCTTTAAATGAAGATCCTAAGCATCCATCGAGTGTACCTTCAGGAAATATGCTCGCAACAAGTATGTATCAGGGGTTTTATTATATGTACACGGGAAGTGTAAATTTCAATAACTACCGTTTTTTTACACAACAATGGACTGAGGTGACTTATACGCAGGAAACCAATTACAATTTAACGACAAGAAACCAGCCTAGAAATCACTTCAGAAGAATGTATGTATATACGTTAGGACCTCTCGAACAGGCTAAAAAAGACCTGCCGACAGAAATTAATGCCGATCCTGAAGTTGTAGATAACAAATGGGCGACTTTAGAAATTGCTTCAGTTTTCGTTTGGGAAAACATTGTGGATACCTTTGGAAATGTTCCGTATTCTGAAGCATTACAGGCCGAAACCATTAAGTCGCCTAAATACGATGATGCGAAAACAATTTATCTGGATCTGATTTCCAGGTTAAATGTGGCTATTTCTAAAATTCATTCTACTAAATCGGGTTACCCTGAAGACTTGGTATATAAAGGAGATATGACGAAATGGTTGAAATTGGCTAATTCCATAAAATTAAGATTAGCGATCAATCTTGCTGATGTGGATCCTGCTACTTCTAAGACTGTAGCCGAAAGTGCTGTAGCAGGTGGTGTGTTGACTTCTGCTGCTGATTCTTATTCTTTAAAGTTCGATGGTAACACTTTTACCAATCCTTTATTTGACGATTTGGTTGCAGCAGGTAGAAATGATTTTATTCCTTCGAATGTTCTGGTAAACCCTATGAATACAAAAGCTGATCCTAGAAGGGCTGCTTATTTTACTCAAGTTGGAGGTGTATATAAAGGAGGTACGTATGGAACGCAGAATTCTTTTGCTAACAATTCTCATGTAAATTCAACTTTCTTGGCTGCAAATGCTCCTGCTAATCTATTTAGCTATACGGAAGTTTTATTCCTTAGAGCAGAAGCTGCGCAAAGAGGTTACAGTGTGGGAGGTACTGCTGCTACATTGTATGCAAATGCAGTTACGGCTTCTATGTTAGAAAACGGAGTATCGGCAACGGATGCAGCGACCTATATTGCTGCTAACCCATATAATGCGACAAACTGGAAACAGTCAATCGGTTATGAAGGTTGGGTGGCCATGTGGAACAATCCGTTTGCAGCTTGGAACTTTACAAGAAGATTAGATTATCCGGTATTGAGTGCACCGCCTTCATCATATATTGGAGGAATCCCATACAGAATGCCTTATTCTGATCAGGAATATGTAACGAACAATGCTAATGTAAGTGCTGCTGCCAATGCTATTGGAGGAGATAAAGCGACAACAAAATTATTCTGGGATATCAATTAATAAAATACACATAGTTAACATTCATATTTATCCGCCTTCGGGCGGTTTTTTTATGGACAAGTGTTAAAATTTTATTTTCATGAAATGAAATGTTATGCAAAGCATTTGTTTGTGATATGCCTGATATTGTTTGATTGTATGTGATTTGTACGTAATAAACTGGTTATCAATAATTAATTTTCTTCTGATAGATTAATGTCTAAACGAGGAAAGCATTTTAAAAGCATTAGTCTTTATATAACCATAATGGAATATTAAAATAATATATTATATCATAATTAACTATGAACTATTTTTATTATTATTTATTTAAATATTATTCTTTTTAATTGAATATGTTGTAATTTTTTCAGGTTTTTCTTTGAATTTTTAATAAACTTTTTAAACTTTGTTTTGCAAAAATTAGTTGTATATGAAGAAATTAACAATCAGTGTGCTTTCATTGGTTCTATCCTCTTCTGTGGCCTTAGCAGAGGCTCAGCAAAAAAAGAGTGATACCCTAAGAACAGGCGAAATTGAAGGCGTAGTCGTTACTGCGCTTGGAATTAAAAGAGAGAAAAAAGCCATCGGTTACTCCGTTTCACAGGTTGCAGGAGGAGATTTACAAAAGTCCGGCGAATCGAACGTCATTCAGGGATTGGCCGGGAAAGTGGCCGGAGTACAGGTCACCGGCGCCTCTGGAACACCAGGAGCATCAAGTAGAATTGTGATCAGGGGACAAAAATCCATACTGCTCTCAAGTCAGCCGCTCATTGTATTGGATGGGCAGATTATCGACAATTCTTATAACAACAATGCCGGATCAGGAACAAATATCGGCGGCGTTGATGATTCAAACAGGGCGGTAGATATCAACCCGGATGATATCGAAAGTGTTACCGTTCTTAAAGGAGCTGCTGCAGCTGCTTTATACGGTCAGGATGCCAGAAATGGTGTCATTATTTATGTGTCAAAAAAAGGCAAAAAGAGAAAAGGAATCGGTATAGATTTCTCAACATCTCTGGGTTTTGATAAGCTGAGCAATATGATCGCCATTCAAAAAACTTATGCAGCAGGTACTAATGGTGTTACCTACATTGCTCCGACGCAGTACGGAACAGATGGATTTCCTGTATCAGGCGGAACCATTCAAAGCTGGGGGCCGGCTATTTCAAGTGTTCCCGGGCTGCAAGCATATGATAATGTGAAAAACTTTTTTCAAACCGGGACTACCAGTAATTATAATGTTTCATTTTCAGGCGCAGGAGAAAATGGAAATTTCAGGGTTTCTTTCGGTCATTTAGATCAGGTAGGGATTGTGCCTAATACCAGCCTTAAAAAAACATCTTTTAATACAAGTAGCGAATATAAATTTACAGACAGATTAAAAGTGGGTGCCGACCTTCTTTATAGCAATACGACAGGTTTACGGGCACAAAAAGGAAGTAATACTGCCGGAATCATGCTTTCGCTATTACGTACACCGGCGTCTTATGATCTTAGAAACTTTCAGACAGAGCAGGGCTTTAACAAAAATTACTGGGGAGCATACGATAACCCATTCTATACCGTATACAATAATCCGTATACTGATGAAACCAATCGTGTGATCTTCAACGGACACATCAATTACAATTACAGCAAGTGGTTCAACGCTTTGGTGAGGGCTGGTGTAGATACCTATACTACTCACGCCCAACAGAATTATTCTTATTCAAGTAACGGGAATTCCACCGCCGACAGATCCGGACAGGTTATTGTAGACTCTTTCAACAAAAGCCTATACAATATTGATCTTATCTTTAATGGGATCGTGGACTTCACAGAGCATATTAATTTAAATTACAGCGTTGGAGCACAGATCAACTCTACCTTTTACAATGATCAGTATAGTGTCGGTTCATCTATGCTTGAACCTAATCAATACAATTTAAGTAATTTTTCTACACCTAAAGCTCAGAATGTGGATTACAGACAAATAAAAAGAGGAGTATTCGGATCTTTTGAGTTTGGATTTTATGATCAGTTTTATTTAACCGTTACCGGAAGAAATGATTGGAACTCCGCATTGCCGGTACAAAACAGGTCATACTTTTATCCATCGATGTCCGGATCGTGGCTTTTCAATAAAACACTTCAATTACCGGACTGGATCAGCCTTGGAAAATTGAGAGCTTCTTACGCAAGTACTTTTTCTGCACCGTCGTCATACAATATTATCACGCCATACATCACACCGGTGTTTACGGATTCCTTTGGCCCACAGTTAACATCCCCTTACAATGGGGTCGGAGCCTATGGGATCTCAACAATTTTATATAATGAAAATTTGAAGCCGGAACACAACAAAGAGTTCGAACTAGGGTTGGAATTGGAAATGTTTAAAAGATTACATGTTAACGCCAGTGCTTACAAATCGACCAATTATGATCTCATCATCAGACGTCCTGTTGCCCCATCTAACGGCTATCAGATTTCTTATACGAATGGTCCTACTGTAGAGAATAAAGGCTTGGAAGTAAGTTTAGGTTATGACATTCTTAAAAATGAAAACTTTGACTGGAATTTTACAGCTAACTGGACACTCAACAGAAATAAAGTTGTTGACTTAAATGGGGTTGATAATAACGCCCCGCAAGGAAGTGATTATTTCAGTGGAAATTTAACACCTTCTACAACCCTCGGTCAACCGTTAGGCGTATTTTATGGTACAGCATACCAAAGAGATAATGCCGGTAATTTAATTATAGGATCAAACGGTCTCCCGATATTGGCTGAAGGATCACAGTTGATTGGAAATCCAAATCCTGATTGGACCGGCGGTTTCAGAAACAACTTCAGATATAAAAATATATCTCTGAGTTTCTTACTAGATGTCAGAAAAGGCGGAGATATCTGGAACGGCACTTTAGCCAGACTGAACAGGTTGGGAATAACTCAGGCTTCTGCAGATAACAGGCAAGGTACATATATCATTCCTGGAGTATTGGAAAATGGCCAGCCAAACAATATTGCCATATCAAATAAAACATATTACGTAAGCTATCTCGGGGACGGATCGTTCAGCGCAAATGAAACAGCCGTGGAGAAAGATATTAACTGGGTAAGATTAAGAGATGTAAGCCTTAGTTATAATATAGGTAAAGTCCTTTCCCAATCGGCAGGCTTAACGTTTATCAGAAGTGCAGAAGTGATCTTCAGTGCCAGAAATTTATTCCTGATAACCAATTATAAAGGGATTGATCCCGAAAATTCATTCGCCGGATCAGAATCTAACACATTAGGGTTTGATTATTTTAATAATCCTAATACACGAAGCTATTTTCTAACATTCAAATTCGGATTTTAATTATGAAAAAACTTATATATACGGCAGGCACATCACTGATGATCATGTCTTGCCTGATCTCCTGCCAGCATGAACTGGATACTTTTAATGATAACCCCAATAGCCCTACGCATCTTTCAAGTCCCAGAACATTATTGACCGGTGCTGAGATAGGAACGATCAGCAATTCAACCGGAAATCTTCCCAGAACCTTAAGTTTATTTACACAGCATACCAATGGAAATCAGCTTCAGTCTTTGGACTATACCAATTATTTCCTTACCGAAACCGATGTTGAAACCGACTGGGCCAATATCTATCAGGCTGGTGTGAATCTTAACCAGATCATCAACCAGTTTGGTGCTGAAAACCCATATTATGATGGGATTGCAAGAGTATTAATGGCCATGAATATGGGTTATGCAACAGATGTCTGGGGAGATGTCCCTTTCTCCCAGGCTTTTCAGGGGAATTTCAATCTGAGTCCAAGGTATGATACGCAACAGCAGGTGATTTCACAGATTCAGTCTTACCTGGATAAAGCCGTTGCTGATTTTGAAAAACCTCAAAGTGCCAATAAAGGTTTACCCGAAACAGATGATTTGTTTTATGGGGGTGATATATCAAAATGGAAGAAGTTAGCGTATGCCTTAAAAGCGAGATATGCCCTGAGATTATCAAGAAAAGATAATACTGCTGCACAGAAAGCCTTAGATTACTCACAGCTCGCACTGGCTTCTGACAGTGATAATCTGGTAGCGACATTTGATGGCGGTAACAACCAGAACTTATGGTACGGATTCAACAATGCAAGATCAGGATATATGTCGATGGGAAAATATTTCATTGACCTGCTGAAAAACAATGCTGATCCGAGACTTCCTTTTTTTGCGTCACCGGATAGCCATAACCCATCAGGGTATTCAGGATCTGCGCCTGAAGATGCAGATTCGGATGCTTCACCTTTCGGAAGTTATTTTGCAGGCTCACCTTCAACCCCAAATATTATTTTTGGGTATAGCGAAATCAAATTTATCCAGTCTGAAGCCTACTTCAGGTTAGGAAATCTTCCGTCAGCCCAGGCTGCATTGAAAGATGCCGTCGCTTCTTCCATCAAGGAGGTTACGGGAACTGCAAATGACACGTACGCCACATCAGTATCCTCAACGGTAACTTTAGAGAATATTATCACTCAAAAGTATATTGCGCTATTTACGACGATGGAGCCATACAACGACTGGAGACGAACAGGATTCCCAACTTTAACTCCCAACCAAAACAGTCAGACGAAAAAGATTCCACTGAGATTAATGACTCCAAAGTCAGAAAGGATCTTGAATCAAAACGCCACTGTAGTGTCATCCATGTACACCCCGGTGTGGTGGGCCAATTAATCTTCTGGTTTTAATCTTCTAGTTTTAATATTCATATCGATCCGCCTTCGGGCGGTTTTTTTATTTCCGTATATTTGCGGTTCAGAATAGGGCCGGTGGGCTATTGTAAAATAACAGATAATGAATATTAAAAATATCATAGAAGAAAAACTTCTGGAAGTGATCCTTAATGTCTATCAGCTGAAAGGCATCGCTCTGGAAGTTCAGGAAAATAAAACAGAGTTCGAAGGAGATTTTACCATCGTTACATTTCCTTTGGTGAAACAGCTGAAGAAAAATCCCGAAGCCATAGGGGTCGAGCTGGGGGATGCCCTGACGCAGCAGACAGAACTTTTCGAAAGCTTTAACGTCGTAAAAGGTTTCCTGAATGTTAAAGTTAAAAATCATCTCTTTACCGATAACTTCAATGCTCTGGCGGAAGACTTTGATACGATTGAAAAGAAGGATGCGAAGGTCATGGTGGAGTATTCTTCACCGAATACCAACAAGCCCCTTCACCTGGGACACATCAGAAATAACCTCCTCGGCTTTTCCGTATCAGGAATTCTGGAAGAAGCAGGGTATGACGTGATCAAAACACAGATCATCAACGACAGAGGGATCCACATCTGCAAATCGATGCTGGCCTGGGAAAAGTTAGGCAACGGGGAGACTCCTGAAACAACCGGCATTAAAGGCGACAAGTTTGTAGGGAATTATTATGTGAAATTCGATCAGGAGTATAAAAAGGAAATCGCTGATCTGGTAACACAGGGGCTTTCCGAAGAACAGGCGAAAAAGGATGCGCCTCTCATGAAGGAAGCGCAAAAAATGCTTCTCGACTGGGAAAAAGGGGACGAAAAAGTACGCGCCTTATGGAACGAAATGAACTCTTGGGTGTACAAAGGCTTTGCTGAAACCTACCGGAGACTTGGGGTAAACTTCGACCAGGTACAATACGAAAGCAATACCTATATTTTAGGAAAAGACCTTATTCAGGAAGGGTTGGACAAAGGAGTCCTGTACCGGAAAGAAGACGGTTCCGTATGGTGTGATCTTACGGATGAAGGGCTGGATCAGAAATTATTGCTCCGTTCAGACGGTACCTCGGTATACATGACCCAGGATCTGGGGACGGCGGTAGAGCGTTTTAAGCAAAATGATATCCGGAAGCTGATTTATACCGTTGGAAACGAGCAGGATTATCATTTTCAGGTATTGTTCAAAATATTAGGAAAGCTTGGGTATGCCTGGGCAGATCAGTTGTACCACCTGTCTTACGGAATGGTTGAACTTCCGAACGGCAAGATGAAATCCCGTGAAGGGACAGTAGTCGATGCGGATGATCTGATGCAGGAAATGTACGATATCGCAAAGGCGGCTGCAGAAGATCTTGGCAAGCTGGAAGGTTTCACCGAAGAAGAAAAAGCCGAAAACTACGAAAGCGTCGGGATGGGCGCACTGAAATACTTCATGCTGAAGGTGGATCCGAAGAAAAAGATGCTGTTCAATCCTGAAGAAAGTATTGATTTCAACGGGAATACAGGGCCTTTCATTCAGTATACGTACGCCCGTATCCAGTCTCTTCTGGCTAAGGCGAATTTTGAATATAAGCCGATCAGTGATGTTCAGCTGAATCAATACGAAAAATCATTGATCACGCAGCTGGCCAATTATAAAGGCGTGGTTCAGAGAGCAGCCGAGGTATTAAGCCCTGCATTGATCGCCAATTATGTCTATGACCTTGTGAAAACCTATAACTCTTTCTATCAGAGCAACCCGATCATGAACCAGGAAGATGTAAATCTGAAACAGATCAGATTAAATCTGTCCGATCTTACGGCCAAAACCATCAAAAAGTCCCTGAATCTTCTGGGGATCAATACCGTAAACAGAATGTAAGCGAAATCTTCAGGATTCGTACTGAACATTTTCAGTCTTATAAATGAGTATAAAAAAAGCTGCGCAGGTTTCACCCGAAACCTGCGCAGCTTTTATCTAACTCCTGCTTAGGAGTTGCACAACTCCTAAGCACAAGTTGCCTCACTCTTCAGCATCTCTTCAGCAACTCTTGATTATCTTCTTTAATGAATGTCAAAATCTTCCTGTTTACGCAGGGAAAAGTTATTATTAATTCGAAGCCTTATTTAGCTTTCAGCTGTGTCTTTCGCTCTCTGGCTCTCTTCATACAATTTGGCGTCACTCCATTTCGCATGTTTGGAAGGGATGATCTTAAAGCCTCTTTTGTAGGCGTATATTTTGGTAAATTCTGCCCCGAAGAAAATCAACATGCAGGAATAATTGATCCACATCATGATCAGGATTACGGTACCCGCTGCCCCGAAAGCCGAGGTCGGTTTGGCTGTTCCGAAGTAAAGGCTTAAAAGGAATTTCCCTAAAGTAAATAAGACCGTGGTAAGAAATGCCCCCCGCCATACCGGTCTCCAGCTGATCTCAACATCCGGCAGCACTTTAAACATCAAAGCAAATAAAAGCATCGTTACAGAAAACCCGATGAGGTAATTTACGAGCTCTACCACCATATAGGTTTCCAGTCCGAAATAATTCGTGATCCAGTTATTCAGTAAGCTGATCAAAGACGAAAGCACCATGGTAATCATGAGTAAAAAACCGATGATCAGGATCATTCCCAGGGAGTTGGCTCTGTCGAGAAGGAATTTTACGAAAGCTTTCTTCGGAGCGGGCTGTACATCCCAGAGGCTGTTCAGAGAGCGCTGAAGCTGGAAGAATAAGGTGGTCGAACCGAAAACAAGGGAACCGACACCGACTGCTTTCATAAAGATATTTTCCTTATCGATTAAAGCCCCTGCGATCATATCCTGCACGCTTTGGGCGGCATCCTGGCCCATAAGACCGCTGATCTGGCTGCTGATCTGCCCGCGGATCGCTTCTTCACCGAAAAAATACCCGGCAATCCAGATGATAATGATCAGCAAACCCGGAATGGAGAATATGGCATAATACGCCAGACTTGCAGAGTCGTTGGAAGCGGTAGAATCGTTCCACTTCGTATAAGTTTCTTTTAAAGCTTCCCAGAAGAATTGTATTTTTTTTACCATGTATAAAAATTTAGAAAGGATACCCGATCGCGATGTTCAGGATGAGATTGTCTCTTCTCCAGGCTCCGTCTCCGAAATTGATTTTATCGAAAGTCCAACGGTCGCCTCTTTCATAATAAGGAACCCTCAGCGGCATGGCGAGATCAAGTCTCAGAATTAGGATAGAGAAATCAAGTCTCAGACCAACCCCGGCGCCCACGGCGATTTCGCTTAAAAATTCTTTTGAAAACTTCGCTCCGGGCCTGTCCGGATCATCATTCACGAGCCATACGTTTCCTGCGTCGGCAAAGACCGCAACATTTAAAAATTTATATAAATTGGCCCGGTATTCTGCATTCAGCTCGAGCTTGATGTCTCCCGACTGATCAAAATAATACCCGGATTCAATGGTTCTCGGATCAAAGCTTCCCGGTCCCAGTGTTCTTGCCCTGAAAGCCCTTACACTGTTACTTCCCCCGGAAAAGAACTGCCTCGAAAAAGGAATGTGCTCAGAATTTCCGTAAGGATAGGCGAGGCCGGCAATGGCTCTGGTGGCCAAAGAGGTTTTTTCCGTGAATTTATGGTAAAACCTGAAATCGTTTTCGATCTTCGCGTATTGGCTGAACGGTACGCCGAAGATGGTCTTTTGCTTGTCTTTCTTCACATCCGCTCCCGTCACGAGCCCTGTAATATTGCCCGCCAGATCCAGTGTTCCCTTATAATAAATGGTGCTGGGCTTGGAGAGCATGGTGTTCGTGTACGTATAAGAATAGGTAGGCCCAAAGATCAGCTGCCGTTCTACGACTCTTCTCATCGCATCGCTTTTTCGCGAAATCGAATCGTACAGAGGCGTGATATTAGCCGGTGAAACGTAGGTGACATCAAGGATCTTCAGGTCGTGTTCCTTCCTTGCGTTTTCTTTCCACACATAGCCGAATGATCCGCTGAACGTATTCAGGGTGTAATATTCCGTACGGTTCTGGAATTCGTAGCCTAATGTGATATTCGTTCTCGGCACAAAAGCACTGGAAGAATTAAACCTGAACGGTGCAACGATCCTCGGGATGGAAAGCTGTACATTGGTTCCTGCCCTGAAGATGTTTTTCGCATTTTCCGGACCGCCGATCTGTACGTCAAAAGCACCGTATACGGAAGCTTTAAACTGTTCTGCTCCCCGAAAGAAGTTTCTGTGCGTCCAGTTGAGATTCAGTTCGCTTCCTGCATAGTTGGCAGAGTTGGTTCTTCCCAAAGCTTCCAGCCGCAGCGACTGAAGTTCTCTCGGGGTCAGTAAGTAATACGCATCAAACTTATGCTGCAAAGAATCTGAAACAATGAACTCATTCTTCACAAATTTGAAGACTCCAAGACTGATCAGTCTGTTTAAAGTAAGGTTGTGATTGGTTCTGTTATACAAATCTCCTTTTTTAAAATATAAAGCCCTGTCGAAGATTCTGGGTTTGAATTTATGTTGAGGATCGATAACGTAAATGTCATTATAGGCATATTTACCGAGGGAGTCGGTATCCATCGGAACACTGTACTTCCCGTTTTTCACATCCTGGATGTTGTAATTCGGGAACACGATTACCTTGTCGATGCTGAACTGCTGGGTAGAAAGCTCAGGGGTATTGTCCTTCAGCTTTACGTTCATCTCTACCTTGTGGTTCTTGCTTACCGTGCTGTCTGCCTGTACGATGATGTTATCCGGGTGGAAATAATAAAACCCACGCTCCTTTAATCCGTTGTCAATCCTTTCTCTTTCAGATTTTATCACATCAAGATCAAAAGGCTGTCCTTTTTTCAGGAAAGTCTTATCCGTCAGGTTTTGTATTTCCCTGTTCACCAAGGTAGAATCCTGCTGGAATTTCACGTCGCTGATCAGGTATCTGGCTCCGGGTCTTACGGTGTAGATGACCTTCGCCTTTTTATTTTTGGCAACCGTGTCATACGTTGCCCTTGCATTGAAATAGCCTTTGTTTTCTGAATAATTTTCAATGATATCTTTATTGAATTCACGGTCTACGTCCCCAAGCAGTACGGGTTTTTCACCCAATTTATATTTTAGCCAGTAGTTGAATCCCTTTTCCTTTTTCGGTTCTTTGGCGATATTGTAGAAGAACAGTTTCGGTCTTAAACCCAGAAAGCTGGAGTTCGGTTTCGGAGTAAGATTAGCTTCCAGACCCGACTTCAGGTCTTTCTTCTCACTTTTGGAAATCGTATCATTTTCGATATTGATCTCTGCTCCGGTGTACAGCATCTGGCCCTCCTTCAGATACCTCGTATTACACGAGACTGCTGCGAAAGCAATCCCGAAAGTGAATGCATGTTTAAAGGATATTTTATAGTTTCTTTTCATTTATTTAAATTCTACGGCTTGGTTCTGTTTGCTTTTTCTTTCTTCTTTTTGCTTTTTGTTTTTGGACCTCTGGAAAATATCCCGGAATTTGTCGTAATCAAGGGTGATGATAAATCCTAATCCTGTTTCTACGATCTGTCCCTGCAGGGCGACCTGGTATTCGTTTTTACGGTAGGCCCTCAGCATGTATCTTCCGTCTTTTGAAAGGCTGTAGTCTACGGTGACATCTCCGGCGATATTGGTCATATTTTCATTCTGGCGCGCTTCGCCTTCCAGTCCGAAATTACTTCCAACAGAAACCTTCAGCCTGTCGTTGAGAAGTTTCTTGCTGATGTCGACATTCAGGTCGGTTCTGGTGTTCTTGGCTCCGGTAGAATAGTCTTCGGAAGATTCAAGATCAAAATTCAGATCAACGCCTTTGATGAGGTCGGAAGCAAGATTGTTTAATTGTTGAGAGAGAATTTTACTCACACTCTGTCTCGCCATCATTTCCCCTGAAAGCCCGGCTCCGGATTCAAAAGGATTTTCACCGATAAACCTGTTGAGCAACAATAAGGCAAAAACCTGTTTGTTCATCTCAGACTCCTGCGTTCTCAGCTGCGACAGCTTCTGGTCTACAATATCGGTAACGTTGGAAGAGACGGCATTGTTTTTCTCATCGGTCGTGATATCGAAAGTGATCACCGGTTTCAGCAGCTCGCCTTTCATCTTCAATAAGGTGTTGAAAGGGATTCTCTGCTTGAACTGATTGAGGGTGCCTGCACTTTCCCCGCTGATCTGCTGTTCCACGAGATCGATTGGGGCGGCTTCCGTTTTGTAGATTGCGGTGATATCAAGCATGGCAGTGGTCGGTTCACCCGTCCAGGTAATCGTGCTGCCTTTCTGAATATCAAATTTTCTTTTCAGCAAGCTTACCGACATTTCATAGCTTCCGGATTCTACTTCATAAACGCCGACAAGGGTCGTTTTCCCTGAAGGATCAATACCTCCGGTGAGTTCCGCTTCACCCTGGAGTTTCACAAAGTCGCCGTTGGCTTTATCAATTAATAACGATAATTTAGCTTCCTTGCTTAGCTCAATGTTGACGTTTACATCCATCCCTTTGATCCTGGTCTGGGAATTTAAAGAATCGGCTTTAACGGTTTTATTTAAAGCGACCTGATCCTGATCGATAAATTCCACGATGCCTTCTCTTTCCTGTAACGTAGGGGAAGACTGGGGAAGAACGAAGGTAAAGTCGGTGTCGTCGGAAACAGCCAAACGGCCGTCCACCTTTGGAAGATCCAGGTTTCCTTTGATATGCAATCCGGCATCAATAGAAAGGATACCATACATGATCGCATCATTGGACTTTTCTGAATTTACCACCTTGAAGTCTTTGGCATTGACATCGAGATTGAAGGCGAAATCCCTGTATGTTTCGGTAAGAACCTGCCCGTCGATGTTCAGGGAATTTCCGTCTTTATCGTTAATTTTAAAGTTGTTGAATTCAATGCCGCGGCTGGTAAAATCAATTTCATCATTCAGCTTTCGGAAGTCACTTCCGGTCTTGGCAATCTCAAGCCCGACATCATTGAATTTCACTTTACCTAAAATGTTCGGTTGGGTAGTCGTTCCGGTGATCTTCAGGTTTCCTGAAAGGTAGCCTTCGGTATTCGTCACGGCATTCATAGAGAACCCCTGTACGGACTTCATCTGAAGTTGGTTGATCGCCATGTTCAGATCAAATGTGCTCGAAGCGGTGTTGTAATCACCGAGAATCTTTACGTCATTATTGTTTCCGGAAAGGGCAATATCGGCATTGAGAATCTTCGGTGAGTTGTTATTTACTTTGATGGCAAGATTCCCCACAGGATTTTCATAGACGATCAGATCAGAGATATTCAGATCAGAAGTGAACGTCATATTTTTAGTCAGATCACGCAGCTGGGCTTTTCCGTTGATGGTTCCCCGGGCCAGTAGAGTGTCTTTTTTAATCAGCTCGGTAATCGTTTCTATTTTAAAATCTTTCAGGGAAACATTCAGCGGTGCGTTGGCCGACTGGCTTTCAGACTGCAGGAAGATTTCGCTTCTCGAATTGGATAATCTGAAATTGTCTGCCAGGATTCCTTTGCTGCTGATCTGTATTTTATTCCCTTCAGAAACGGTCCAGTCGGTATAATTCAGTTTTAAACCATTTGGATTCAGTGAGATTTCGGTGATGTCGTTCAGCGATTTTGCATTTCCTGCGATCAGGAATTGCGTTTCGTCTTTAGCATCTTTTGTGGTGATGTTGTAATTGATGATGTTGTTGGCAATATCTCCACCGATGTTTACTTTGTTTAAGGCAAAACTTGAGCTTTTCAATGCGGCAACATTCAAGTTATACTGTAAGGCCTGATTTTCATTGGTGACCTTTAAAGCTGCATTTTCGATCGTATTATCACCGTAGAGAAGCTGCGGAATCTGTCCGTCAATTTCTATTTTCTGAGTATCGGCATCGTAATTCCCGACTAAAGTAATCGTTTCAAAGCTCTTCAGCTCCGGAACGAATTTTCTGATGAGATCATCATTTTTGATTTTTGCATTAAAGGTAAAAAACTGTCCGGCATCAATTTTCTCAGTTTTAGCCGGTTTCTGGAACTGGTAATACTGGTTGATCGTCTGCGTCAAAGCACCGAATATCTGGGTAAGCCTGTATTTCCCTTTTAATTCCACATCGGCGATCTGCGAGTTGAAAACGATGTTGGTGGAATCAGCGGTGGATGATGCCTTCAGGTTGATCTCCTGAACAGGATAAATTTCTTTCGTATCTGAAAACGCGAAATCTTTTAAATTTAAATAGCCGTTCAAATGATCGGGATCAAGATTGGTAAAGTCACCATCAATTTTTCCGGCAAGGATCATCGGGTCTTTATAGAATCCGAGTTTATTGAGGTCAAGCTTCAAAACATTTCCGTTGATCTTTACCGTGGGATTCTTTTCATTATAAACTCCTGATGCCGTCAGCTGCATATTGGCGTTAGGATCTTTGGAATTCAATATGATATTGTAGGCTCCGCGTCTTATTTTCCCTGTGAGATTCATGTTCTGGTAGCGGTATCCTTTGTAAACGGCTGAAGCAACATGACCTCTGAGATCAGCATTGGCGTTTTTAAAATCAAAGCTTTCTCCTTTCGCATAAATCTGGGCTGAAACGGCGCCGATGTCTTTGTTTTTTATGATTCTTCCGATCTGTAATCCCTGCAAATTGGCTTTTACATCATACAACTCGCGGTTTTTTCTGCGCATGTCAACTTTTGCCACCACGGCAGCATTTCCGGAAGTGGAGTAGAGGTTGAGGTTGGCATCCACCACTTTGGTCGTTCCTTTGGCCATACCTTTAATGCTTATGTTGGAAGGAAGGGAAATATTGGAAGGAATGGTGTTTTTCGGAACCAGGTTATAGATTGTTTTTGCTGATGAAGAGAGCTCTGCAATCCTCAGATCATAGTACAGATTGTCCGGATTGGTTGCGTTTTTTATTCTTCCCGATGCTGCAACCCTCAGCTGATCAAGGCCTGATACTTTAAGATTGTCGATGAAAAGATCATTGACATTGCCTTTTACGTTGGCGTTAACATTTAAAACGGCATTTGGGTATTTATTGAAAGGTGCGGTATTGCGAAGATTCGGGGCCAGATTCAAAATGTCGGCAAAACCGATCTTTGAGTTTTTAATATTGGCTGAAATCTTCACGGCTCCCAGGTTTGAGCTCAACTGTTCAATGGAGTTGTAATTTAAAACCACTTCATCGCGCAGAATGGTTTTTGGGGTCTCCAGGTAAAGGTCTTTCAGGTAAGCTTCTTTTTCATTATACACGAAATCGGTATTGAATTCGCGGATATCCAGGCCTCTGGCTTCCTGTATTTCTGCGGAATTTACCGAACCGGCAAAAGTATTGTTCTGCATTTTAAAATCCCTCACCTCAACATTCAGTTTTGAAAAGTTCAGGTGATTGAAATCCATTCCCTGCCTGGTGGGAGCGATTGCGGTATTGTTATAGGCGACTTTTACATCATTAAGAACGAGTTTTCCCAGCAAAAGGGCCATTGCTTTCTGCGGTTCTGAGGTTTTGGAAACTTCAGGTTCTTCCTTTTTCGGATTGGCATTCTGTGAAGGAAGATAAAGATTGGCGTTAATATTGGCCCCTGAAAGGAATACATTGTCAACGTCGTATGCATTGTTTTCCAGATCAAGTTTATTAACCTTTGTGCTGAGCTCTTTAAACAAAACTTTTGCGAAAGTTCTGGTATTGTCGTCTCCGTAATCGATATCGAAGTTGGTAAGCTTTATTCCTTTCAGACCGATCTGCATCGGCTTTTTGTTGTTGAGGGAATCAACCTTCTTTTCTACTTTTTTGGAAACTTCTTCTACCAGATCCTGCTTCAGCTTTAGCTTCAGGCCGTCCAGGTTAATTTCGTTTACAGCATACTTATTATTCTGAAGGTCAAAGGTTTTTACTCTGGTGTTAAAAGATTTAAAGTAAAGTTTTATATCATTTCTGGATTGCTGGTCGTTGAAGGTAACACCGATATCTTTAAGATTAATTTTGTCCAATGAAATAATGAAAGGTTTTGAAGGGCTTTCTTCTTTGTCGGTCGTGGCAAAAGCATCAAGGATATAATCGAAGTTGAAAGTGCCGTCGGGTTTCCTTACCACGTTGGCCCTTGCGCCTTCGAGGTCTACAGAAGTAATGTCTGCCGTAGAGTTGAGCAGCTTCATCATGTTCAGCCCCACATCAAGTTTTTTTACGGCCAGAAGAGTGTCTATATTCTGCCCCTTTAAATAAAGATTTTCCATAACAAGACTGTTTGGAAAACCGATGTAAACCCTTTCCAGGCTTACTTTTGTTTTGATTTTTTTCTCAAGGTAAACAACCAGTTTGTCTTTGACGAAGTTCTGAACTATAGGAAGCCTTAAGCTAAGAATAAGCAGCGTAAAAAATACCAGAATGGATATAATGGTAATAATAAAACGCCGTAAGAGTTTTCTTTTGTTGATTTTCAGTTTCAAGAGTGATTGGGTTTAAAACAAATATAGCAATACTAATTGTACTGCTTATCTGTTGTGGTACGCTTTGCGTATGCAAAAATCCTGCCTTGACTGCCATTCTAATGGAATTTAGTTTAGTTGATTGTCAAGTGAATAGTTGATGCTGACAGTCAAAGCCTGGATTTGTTTTTAAAAAAGCCCCCTTTTTCTCATTTTCTTTAATTGAAAAGGTTTTAGCAAAAATGAATTTATAAGTGTTGGTTTAGTTTGTAAAAAGGGGGCTTGGCATGGTTTAAAGACTATATTTTTAGGTTATTGGTTTTAGTTGTTTCCGTTTTCCCAGTGTACTTCTTTTCCCTGCGGAGCTGCACCTCCCTGGGCCGGCGTAATGGGCGCTGTTTCCTGATTGATGTGATAGATGTAGGCTGCGATTTTTTCGGCATCTCTTCCGGTGATGGTTCCTTCTTTTACCAAAGGACGCATGGTAGGGTTGTTGGGAGATCCGTTTTCGAGCATCCAGATTACATTTTTAAAGAGACTTTTTTCTTTCACATTGATCCAGTGGCTATCGGTAAGATTTGGGCCGATTCCTCCTTTAGCTCCTTCTCCGTGGCAGGTGGCACAATTGGTTTTGAAAAGTTCCTGGCCTTCTGCGATGTTATCGGCGCTGTATTTTGCGGTTTCAAGGGTGACCTGAGGTGCTGTTTTTTCATATTCTGCAATGGAAGCCAGCATGGTTTTGGTTTCGTGCGTCAGTTCTGCTTCAGGGTGGGCATAATCGGTGAATGAGAACGCGGTAAGATACACGGCGCAGAAAATACATCCGAACCAGAAAAGGCCGATCCACCATTTCGGAAGCGAGTTGTCAAGCTCTGTGATTCCGTCGAATCCATGATCGATAAGGATGTCTTTTTCCTCAGTTGCCGATTGTTTTTTGAATGCTGAATTCCAAAGCTTCTGAAAGTAAGGCGTATTTTTGTCTTTCAGATAGAGTGCTTTTTCTTCATCCGACAGTTTGGCGAAATTCTGATTCTCGATCAGGTCTCCGATAGAGTTCATGATCAGAAGAAGAATGACCGCGATCAGCATCAGTCCCCAGAAAAACGGAGAAGAAAAATATCCTGAATCGTGCGCGAACATTTCGAATGCCATGATCGTCAAACCGATGGTGACAATAATGTATACTGAAATGGGGGTTCTTGTTTTCATTGCTAATTGATTTAAATTATTCTGCGCTTGCGGTTTGAATCTGTGTGGTTTTGATGTCTGTTCCGAGTCTTTGCAGATAGGCGATCATGGCTACGATCTCCCTGTCTTCAAGCGGAACGAAAGATGCGCCTTTTGCCACTTTGTCCTTTTCCACCTGCTGCTTCACATCAACCGCCTCGGAATAAATTCTTTTCACGATGCCTTTCGCCTGATTGTCGGCCCATGAGTTTGCAGAATCTATTTCAGCTTTTGTGTAAGGCACATCGAAATAATTTTTCATCAGTCTCATTTTGTCTACCATTTGGCCTTTATCCAGTTTATTGGTGATCAGCCAGGGGAAACGCGGCATAATAGAACCTGCTGAAGTAATCCTTGGATTGTACATGTGTTTGAAGTGCCATGAGTCAGGGTTTCTTCCGCCTTCTCTGTGAAGATCAGGTCCGGTTCTTTTTGATCCCCAAAGGAATGGTCTGTCGTATACGAACTCTCCCGCTTTGGAATACTGTCCGTTCTTGCCTTCAAATCTTACAATTTCGTCGCGGAACGGTCTGATCATCTGTGAGTGACAGGCATTACATCCTTCTCTGATATATAAATCTCTTCCTTCAAGTTCCAGCGGAGAGTATGGTTTTACAGCGGTGATGGTCGGTACGCTTTGTTTCAGTGTTAATGTAGGAATGATTTCCACCAAGCCACCGATTGCCACCGTAACGAAAGCCAGTATTGCCATGACTCTTGGGGTTCTTTCAATCCAAAGGTGTAATCCTTCACCTTCTTTTCTGGCGGTTCCGATATTGGCGAGGGCAGGAGCTTCCGCAGGTACATTTTTCTGGAATGAACCGGCTCTGATTGTTTTTATCACATTCACCACCATTAAAATGGCCCCTGAAATATAGAACAGACCTCCTAAGAATCGCATTTTGTAGTAAGGAATGATCGCTGTCACGGTGTCCAGCCAGTTTTTCCAAACCAATGTTCCGTCCGGGTTAAACTGCTTCCACATTAATCCTTGTGTGAAACCTGAGATATACATGGGTACCGCGTAGAAAATGATCCCCAATGTTCCCAGCCAGAAGTGCCAGTTGGCCAGTTTTTTAGACCAAAGGGATGTTCTCCACATCACAGGAATCAGGTAATATACGATACCGAATGCCATGAAACCGTTCCATCCAAGAGCTCCGATGTGCACGTGACCGATTACCCAGTCGGTGTAGTGTCCTATTTTATTTAAAGATTTTGTGGCTAATAAAGGTCCTTCAAACGTGGCCATACCATAGCATGTTACCGCCACAACGAAGAATTTAAGAATAGGATTCTCTCTTACTTTATCCCATGCGCCTCTTAAAGTCAGTAATCCGTTCAGCATACCTCCCCATGATGGTGCGATCAGCATGATGGAGAATCCTGTTCCCACCGCCTGAGCCCAAGCCGGAAGCGCCGTATACTGAAGGTGGTGAGGACCGGCCCAAAGGTAAACGAAGATCAGTGACCAGAAGTGAATGATCGATAATTTATAAGAGAACACCGGTCTGTCTGCCGCTTTCGGTAAGAAATAGTACATCAAACCAAGCACCGGCGTTGTCAGTACGAATGCAACCGCATTGTGACCGTACCACCACTGTACCAGGGCATCTTTGGCGCCTGCATAGATGGAATATGATTTCCATGTAGTGAATGATAGAGGTACCTCCAGGTTATTGAAAATATGGAGCATGGCCACAGCTAGCCAGGTTCCAAGGTAGAACCAGATGGCCACATATAAGTGTCTTACCCGTCGTTTGGCAATGGTTCCGAACATATTGATCCCGAAGATTACCCAGGAGATAGTAATTAAAATATCGATCGGCCATTCGTGTTCTGCATATTCTTTAGAAGTATTGATTCCCATTAGGAAAGTAATAACTACAGAAACGATCATGATCTGCCAGGTCCAGAAGTGCATCCATGATAAGGTATCGCTGTACATTCTGGTTTTCAGCAGCCTCTGCATGCTGTAATAAGCACCGCAGAAAAAGGAGTTACAAACAAAAGCAAAAATCACGGCACTGGTATGCAGCATTCTGATTCTTCCGAAGCCTAAAGCTCCCTGGCTGTTTATTAATCCCTGGATATTTCCTGATGCCAGACTTTTGATCGTGGTGTCATCCGTTCCAAATAAAAATTCGGGAAGTTCGGGGTAAAAAAGCATCAGCGCAGCGGTAAGACCGAGTAGAAAACCGACCAGACCAAATGCAATTGTAGCATAGAGAAATGCTCTGACAATATTATTGTCATAATTAAATTTTTGCGTCTCCATAATTCCTAATGTGTTGTCCTGAAGTGATATTTTTTTCTTTTAAAACCTGAGTTTTAATGTAAATTTTTAACTTAAGTCTCAATAAATAAAAATATCATGTAGCGTAATAATGTTTTGCCAAAGGTATTCACTAACTTTGTGTAAGTCTAATAGATATTCTTCTAAATTATACTGAAAACTACTAAAACGGCATGGTATGAAAATATGTGGTCAAAACATAAGGAAAATCCGCAGGAACAGGGATTTTACACAGGAATATATGGCCTTTGAAATGGGGATCTCACAGAAAGCATATTCTGATATTGAAAACTCCAAAGTGAAGATCAACCTGGAAATTCTTACTAAAATTTCCGATATTTTAGGGATAAAGCCCTCTGAAATCTGCAGTATTTCCGACAAATGCGGAACGAATGGCTACGAAGAAAAGTATCATGATCTTCTTCAGTACGTCAGAAAAAAGGGGATCTCTATTCCGGATGATCTTGTTTAAAAATTATTAACAAAATAAAACGACCTGGAATGGATTTAAAAAAAGCAGGAGCAATCTTACTGGGAACCTGTGCAATGACCATTGTATTCTTTTTCATTGATATCAATTTTTATAGTGACCAAGAGTTTACCAAAGACAACGTAAACGAAATTCTGCTATGGTCATTGGGGAGAGGTTTTGTTGTTTCTCTTGCCGTTTATATAGGCAATCATTACAGGTCTTTGCAAAAGAAATAATAATCAAATTATTGTTAATTCAGTGTTAAAAATAAAAAAATTAGCATTTATAAGATAAATGTTTTTATAGTTTAAAATCAGTGAAATTGTAAATCGATTGCAAGATAAATGCTTTTATGTAGTTTTTTTTATTAATGATTTAATAAACATAATGATTTATAAAGAATTTGTTTTGATAATTTTTTAACAATCACTTTTTATTATGAATTCATAAAAATAATTAGAGATAAAAATCCTATCTAATAATTAATATTTAATCCTATTTTTGTAAAAAAAAATCAAATGAGCTCACGTTTTATGATTGGAGTAATGGAAAAGTAAACAGCCTGTTGTATATGAGATTGTAAACTTTCTCATTTTTAAAAGGTTAAATATTAATAAGTAACTATTCTTTTGTGCTTAATAAAGTTTTCTCATCTATTTTTATGGAAGTAATAACAAAACGTTTAAATAAATCAAACTTTTGTTGTTGCTGGTTTTATTGATACAATATTGGTATGGAAAAAAATGTGCTTTTTGTTCCAATAGAAAAACGTTGACATTAATTAGATTATGAAAATTGGATTGGGTATTAGGGTATTACTAGAAAATATTATTCAGAGAAAGATAATTTTACTTCTAAAAAATATTTATAATTCTATCATAAACAACTCATTGTACGATATAGAAGAATTTAACACCCAATTATAAGTTTAATATTATATATAAATTATGAAAACAAAACATCTTATCGTTTTTGGAACTCGCCCGGAAGCAATAAAAATGGCTCCGCTGGTTAAAGAATTTTTAAAACATGATGATTTTGATACAAAAGTGTGCGTTACTGCACAGCATAGAGAAATGCTTGATCAGGTTTTGGATTTCTTCGATATCAAACCTGATTATGATCTGGATTTAATGAGACCAAACCAAAATTTGTACTCCCTGACTGCAGATATTATTACTCAGCTCAAACCTGTTTTAGAGGATTTTAAACCGGATTTTGTTTATGTACATGGAGACACCACCACCACGATGGCAGCAAGCATAGCTTCTTTTTATTCAGGGGCAAAGGTTTGTCACGTTGAGGCTGGACTGAGAACTCATAACAAGCGCTCTCCTTTTCCGGAAGAAATCAATCGCCAGGTAGCCGGCAGAATTGCAGATTACCACTTTGCACCCACAACTACTTCAAGAAATAATTTATTGCAGGAAAACGTAAAAGACGATAGTATTCTGGTAACCGGAAATACGGTTATCGATGCTCTTTTAGATAGTTCTGTGCGTATAAACACAATTGAGAACCAGGAAATCGAATACTTAAAGACAATTGTTAGTCCAGATAAAAGACTAATATTAGTAACCGGACACCGAAGAGAAAATCATGGCCAGGGATTTGCTAATATCTGTGAAGCTTTAAAGGAAATAGGAGTAAACAATCCTGATGTGCAGATTATTTATCCGGTACATTTGAATCCCAATGTGAAAGTTCCGGTGTATGAAATTCTTTCAGGAATTGATAATATACAGCTCATTGATCCATTGGCATATCCCGCGTTTGTATGGCTGATGAATAAGGCATATATGATTATTACAGATTCAGGAGGCGTACAGGAAGAGGCTCCAAGTCTGGGAAAACCTGTTCTGGTGATGAGGGATACAACAGAGCGGCCCGAAGCTGTAGATGCGGGAACCGTAATTCTGGTAGGGACAGATAAAAGTAAAATTGTAGCAGAAGCGCAAAGTCTATTAGATGATAAAAATTGTTATCAATCGATGAGCGAGCTGCACAACCCTTATGGTGATGGAAAAGCTTGTGCGCGTATAGCAGAATTTATCAAAACGAAATAATTGATTAGAAAATAATATGAATCCAAAAGTAGTCACAATAGGGTTGGGATATATAGGTTTACCAACTTCAGCACTAATTGCAAATAATAAGATACCCGTTCATGGAGTAGACATATCACAGCATGTTGTTGATGTCATTAATGCCGGTAAGATCCATATTGTAGAACCTGAGCTGGATCAGGCTGTTGCAAAAGCAGTAGCAGACGGTTTTCTTAAGGCAGATACTAAGCCTGTACAGGCCGAAACTTATTTAGTGGTGGTTCCAACACCTTTTAAAGGAAATCATGAACCGGATATTTCTTATGTAAAGGCGGCTACTACGGCCATAATTCCTTTATTAAAAGAAGGAGATTTATACATCATAGAATCGACCTCACCAGTAGGAACTACAGAAAAGATGATGGAATACATTTTTGCGGAAAGACCGGAATTACAAAATAAAATTTATTTAGCATACTGTCCGGAAAGGGTTTTGCCAGGAAACGTAATGTATGAATTGGTAAATAATGATCGTGTAATAGGCGGGGTGAATGAAGAATCTACCCAGAAAGCACTGGCATTTTACAGACAATTCGTACAGGGAGAGCTGCATCCAACCAATTCCCGTACTGCAGAAATGTGCAAATTAACTGAAAATTCATCCCGGGATGTACAAATAGCATTTGCAAACGAATTATCTTTGATTTGTGATAAAGCGGGAATTAATGTTTGGGAACTAATTTCGCTGGCAAATAAACATCCTCGTGTTAATATTTTACAACCCGGTTGCGGTGTAGGAGGGCATTGTATTGCCGTTGATCCTTATTTTATTACGGCAGAGTTCCCCATGGAGTCCCGAATTATTGCACAGGCGCGTGAAACCAATAATTACAAATCGTTTTGGTGTGCAGAGAAAATTAAAAATACACGTTTACAATTTGAATTGAAAAATGGTCGTGAGCCGTCAATCGCTATCATGGGATTAGCTTTTAAACCCAATATTGATGACCTACGTGAATCTCCTGCTATTCAGATTACGGAACGTGTTCTGCAGGATTCCGGCGATGCAGATTTATTCATTGTAGAACCGAACGTACATGAGCATAAAGTATTTAAACTGACAGATTATCAGGTAGCTGCAGAAAAAGCTGATATTGTGGTTTTACTGGTCGCACATAATGAATTTAAAAATTTGTCGTTCAAAGAAACTCAGGTTGTGTTGGATTTTTGTGGAATTGTAAAATAGAAACATGAATATACTTAATCTTATAGGTAGATCTAAAGAATTATTTTCTAATGATATACAAAATCATGAAGCTGAATTGAAATCAATCGTTTCATCTTCAAAATTTTTAGTCATTGGAGGTGCCGGATCAATAGGTTCTGCAACAACTAAGGAGATTTTTAAACGGAATCCTAAAAAGCTTCACGTTGTCGATATCAGTGAAAATAATATGGTTGAGCTTGTTCGTGATATCAGAAGTCTATATGGATATATTGATGGTGATTTCCAAACTTTTGCACTGGATATTGGCTCCATTGAGTACGACGCTTTCTGGGAAGCCGATGGAGAATATGACTATATTCTGAATCTTTCAGCATTAAAACATGTAAGAAGTGAAAAAGATCCTTATACTTTGATGCGAATGATTGATGTGAACATTTTTAATACAGATAAAACTTTACGGCAGTCTATTGAAAAAGGTGTGAAGAAATACTTTTGTGTTTCCACAGATAAAGCAGCTAATCCTGTAAATATGATGGGGGCATCTAAACGCATAATGGAAATGTTTTTAATGCGCAGGAGTAAGGATATTACAATTTCTACAGCACGTTTTGCAAATGTAGCTTTCTCAGACGGCTCTCTATTATATGGGTTTAATAAACGTATAGAAAAAAAACAGCCTATTGTAGCACCTAATGATATCAAAAGATATTTTGTTATTCCAAAAGAATCTGGTGAACTATGCCTGATGTCTTGTATTTTTGGAGAAAATAGAGATATCTTCTTTCCGAAGCTAAGTGAAAATCTTCATTTAATAACCTTTGCAGAAATTGCGGAAAAATATTTAAAAGAAATTGGCTATGAGCCCTATTTGTGTAAAGACGAAAATGAAGCCAGAGAATTGGTTCACATTTTACCACAACAAGGAAAATGGCCTTGTTTATTTACAGGAAGTGATACTACAGGTGAAAAAGATTTTGAAGAATTCTTTACAGATAAAGAGGTTTTAGATATGGATCGTTTTGAAAACCTGGGAGTTATTAAAAATAAGCTGAATATTGAAGAAGATAAACTAAATTTGTTTGAAGAAAATATCAATTCAATGAAAATAGCTCGCAAGTGGGAAAAACAAAAAATTGTTGATCTTTTTTTTAGCATGATTCCAGACTTTGGACATAAAGAGACTGGAAAATATTTAGATTCCAAAATGTAATGATGGAGCATATTCAACAAATGGTCTCGTTTATAAGAGATCAATATAAGACTGATCAATTTATTCCTTTACACGAACCCCGTTTTCGTGGGAATGAAAAAAAATATTTGAATGATACGATTGATTCTACTTTTGTATCATCAGTGGGGGCGTATGTAGACCAATTTGAAAATATGATGGAGGATATTACAGGAGCGACAAAAGCTGTGGCTGTTGTTAATGGTACTTCTTCATTGCAGGTTGCCTTAAGGCTTGCCGGAGTACAATCAGGAGACGAAGTAATCACACAGGCGTTATCATTTATCGCTACCGCAAACGCTATTGCATATAATAATGCTTCACCTATTTTTTTAGATGTAGACCTTGATACAATGGGGCTTTCTCCAAAAGCTGTTGATGCTTTTTTAGAAGAGTTCGGCGAAATCAGAGATAGTGGATGTTTTAATAAATCCACGGGTAAAAAAATAGCTGCTTGTATGCCTATGCACACGTTTGGTTTCCCTGTACATATGGATGAATTGTTAAAAATATGTTCCAAATGGAATATACCCGTAGTAGAAGATTCTGCTGAATCTTTAGGAAGCTATTACAAAGGAAAACATACCGGTACCTTAGGCTTATTAGGTGGTTTTTCCTTTAATGGAAATAAAACAGTGACCTGTGGTGGTGGTGGCTCAATTGTAACCAATGATGTTGAGCTTGCCAGACATGCAAAATATCTTACAACAACTGCCAAAAGACCTCATCCTTATGAATTTTTCCATGATGAGCTGGGTTATAATTTTAGAATGCCTAATCTGAATGCAGCATTAGCATGTGCACAATTGGAGCAGCTTAATACTTTTATTGAAGATAAAAGAGCTTTAGCGCTGGCCTATTCAGA
Source organism: Chryseobacterium endophyticum (assembly GCF_056333165.1). Classification (NCBI taxonomy): domain Bacteria; kingdom Pseudomonadati; phylum Bacteroidota; class Flavobacteriia; order Flavobacteriales; family Weeksellaceae; genus Chryseobacterium; species Chryseobacterium endophyticum. The sequence goes on along the minus strand of NZ_JBWGXE010000007.1, from coordinate 74,593 downwards.
ACTATTTGAAAATTTAGGAATCAGATTTCGCCGGGAAACACCTGATACTAAAGCAAATTATTGGTTAATGTGTATTGAACTGGATAACAAAATTGAGAGAGACAATTTCTTAAAATTAACAAATGAACAAAGCATTATGACCCGTCCTATCTGGACACTTACTTATCGTTTGCCAATGTATGAGCATTGCCAGAGGGATGCGCAAACCAATGCAGAATTTTTAGAAGAAAGAATAGTAAATATTCCAAGTAGTGTAAGATAATAATGGAAAAGATTGCAATAATGGGAAATTCAGGTCACGCACTTGTTGTGTTAGATGCATGTAAAAAAGCAGGTATCAATGTAAGATATTATTGTGATTTTTCGCAGGTAGAAAGTAACCCCTATGATCTGATATATTTAGGAGATGAAAATAATGAACAGTTTGATTGGGGTAATATTGATTTTTTTGTGCTGGGAATTGGTTCTAACAAAGTTAGAAGAAAAGTTTCTAAGCTCATAGAAGTGAATGGAAAAAAAAAAATGAATGTTATACATCCAACAAGTATATTGAATGATGGTGTAAAAATGGGAATGGGCAACCTAATAGCTGCTGGTGTTGTAATTAATCCCTTCGCCCAGATTGGAGATGACTGTATTATCAACACAGCAGCAATAATAGAGCATGAGTGTAGGATAGGAAATACAGTGCATATTGCTCCGGGAACAGTGTTAGCAGGAAATGTTACTATAGGTGATGGTACATTCATTGGTGCAAATTCTGTTATAAAGCAAGGGGTTATAATTGGTGAAAATGTTACAGTCGGTGCTGGAAGTGTTGTTTTGAAAAATATTCCAAATGATGAAATATGGGTAGGGAATCCTGCTAAAAAATTAATAAAATGAATAAAGTGATAATTATAGCTGAAGCAGGTGTAAATCATAACGGCTCTTTAGAGAATGCATTTAAATTGGTTGATGCTGCATCGGAAGCTGGTGTTGATTATGTGAAGTTTCAGACCTTTAAAGCTGATAAATTAGTTTCTAAATCTGCTAAAAAAGCAGAATACCAGATAACTAATACCGGAAATAGTGAAGATTCTCAGTTGACAATGCTGAAACAATTAGAATTATCACATGCTGATCATGAAAAGATAATTACTTATTGCAAAGAAAAAGGTGTTCATTTTTTTTCCACTGCTTTTGATTTGGAATCATTACAATATTTAAAAGAAATAGGCCTTGATTTAGTAAAAATACCTTCCGGAGAGATTACTAATCTGCCTTATTTAAGAAAAGCAGCTAAATTATTTTCAAAAGTAATTCTATCAACGGGTATGTCTTCAATAGATGATATTAAAATGGCTGTCGATGTTTTTAAAAAGGAAAATATAAATGATATTTCTATCTTACATTGTAATACCGAGTATCCTACTCCTATGGACAATGTTAATTTAAAAGCAATGTTAACAATAAAGGACATATTTGGAACTCCTGTAGGTTATTCAGACCATACCTTAGGTATTGAGGTACCTATTGCTGCTGTTGCTTTAGGAGCAAATATTATTGAAAAACATTTTACGTTGGATAAAACAATGGAGGGTCCGGATCATGCTGCTTCATTGGAACCTGAAGAGCTAAAGAAAATGGTTGCCGCCATCAGAAATATAGAAGATGCAATCTCGGGCAGCGGCCTGAAAGAACCAAGTCCTTCTGAGATGAAAAATATAAACATTGCAAGGAAAAGTATTATTGCTGCAAGAGAAATAAAAAAAGGAGAAAAGTTTTCAGAAGAAAATCTTACAGTTAAGAGGCCAGGAAACGGTATTTCTCCGATGCAGTGGGATGAGGTAATAGGAAAGCATGCCAATAGAGATTTCCACGAAGATGATTTAATAGAATTGTAGATGAAAAAAATTTGTATTGTAACGGCTACAAGAGCAGAATATGGTCTGTTAAAACCATTAATGAATGCCATTAATAGTCATAATGATTTTGTGCTACAATTATTAGTAACCGGAGCTCACTTATCACCAGAATTCGGAAATACATATGAACTTATAGAAAAAGAAGGTTTTTATATCAATGAAAAAGTAGAAATGCTTTTATCTGCTGATACGGGCAGTTCTATTGTAAAATCTATGGGATTGGGAATGATTGGATATGCAGATGCTTTTATCCGTTTGAAACCTGATGCTATTATTATTCTGGGTGACCGTTATGAAATGCTATCTGTTGCTTCTTCAGCTTCTGCAATGAAAATACCAATTATTCACTTACATGGAGGGGAGATAACTGAAGGAGCATATGATGATTCTTTCAGGCATGCAATAACAAAGCTAAGTCATTTGCATTTTGCATCAACGGAGAATCATAAAGAAAGAATTATCCAATTGGGTGAACAGCCACAACATGTTTTTAATGTTGGTGCTATCGGAATTGATAATATAGCCAGTCTTCAGTTATTATCTAAAGAGGAATTAGAAAGAGATTTAGATATCCGGTTTGCAAAATATAATTATCAGGTAACTTTTCATCCCGAAACACTAGCTGACTTATCAGCAGAAGAACAGTTTAAAGTTTTATTGCAGGCTATAAAAAATCAAAAAGAAAGTTTTTTTGTATTTACCAAATCCAATGCAGATACTAATGGAAGAGTTATTAATCGTATGATTGATGAATTTGTTACGGAAAATCCGCGTATTGCTAAGTCATTTACATCTTTAGGCACATTAAAATTTTTATCTCTATTAAAGCAAAGCCATGCAATCATAGGAAATAGTTCAAGCGGAATTATAGAAGCTCCGTCTCTTCATACGCCAACCATTAATATTGGTGACAGGCAAAAAGGAAGAATGCAGGCTAAAACAATTATTAACTGTGCTGTTGATCAATTACAAATACAGGAAGCGATTGCCAGAACACAGGACGAAACTTTTGTAGAATCTATAAAAAGTTATCAGAACCCATATGGAAGAGGTGACACAACCAATAAAATAATCAAGGTTATAGAATCTACTGATTTTTCAAAATTATTAATCAAAAAATTTCACGATAATAAATTATGAACAATATTCACAAACATAGTTTAAATAAAACTGCATCTGTTCGTGATGCTTTAATCAAGTTGGATGAATTAGCTTCAGATGCAATAGTTTTCATCGTAGATGATCAACAGGTTTTACTCGGCTCTTTAACAGACGGTGATTTAAGAAGGGGATTTATTAAAGGCTTAAACTTTGAAGATGATATCTTGAAATTTATTCAGCCTAATCCATCTTTTGTAACTGAAGGAGAGGACACTATTGATTTATTGGAATTATATAAATCAAAAAATTTTAAAATAGTTCCTGTATTAAATAAGGAAAAGCAGATTGTAGATATTATCAACTTCAGAGAAAACTCTACGGTTATTCCTGTAGATGCTGTTTTAATGGCGGGCGGTGAAGGTAAAAGATTAAGACCATTAACTGAAAATACACCTAAGCCACTTTTGAAAGTAGGTGATAAACCGATTATTGAGTATAATATAGATCGGTTAAGTTATGTTGGAATTAAAAATATCAATTTAAGCATTAATTATCTCGGTGATCAATTAATTGAATATTTTGGAAACGGAGAAAAAAAGGGGCTCAATATAAGATATACTAGAGAAAACAAACCTCTGGGTACGATAGGGTCTATCCTTTTAATCGACGATTTTAAACATGATGATATTATTGTCATGAATAGTGATTTGCTAACCAACATAGATTTTACAGATTTCTATAAACTATATAGAAGTAGCGGAGCAGATATGGCTGTAGCTGCTACTTCATATCATGTGGACGTTCCATACGCCGTTTTAGAAGTTGATCCTAATAATAAAGCAAAATCCCTAAAAGAAAAGCCAAGATATACCTATTATTGTAATGCAGGAATTTATCTGTTGAAAAAAGATGTTTTAAAAATGATTCCTGAAGATACATTCTTTGATATTACAGACCTCATGGATAGAATATTGGAAATGAACCTTAAACTAGTAACTTATCCAATTAATGGATATTGGCTTGATATTGGTAAACATGAAGATTTTGTAAAAGCTCAGGAGGATATTAAACATATAAAATTGTAGAAATGATTGCTATAATACCTGCCAGAGGCGGTTCAAAAGGGTTACCGGGAAAAAATTTGAGAATGTTAAAGGGGAAACCCTTAATTGCCTATACTATCGAAGCAGCCTTAAAAGTAAAAGGTATAACAAAAGTTATTGTAAGTACTGATGACCATCAAATTGCTGAAGTTGCAAAAAAATATGGTGCTATAATACCTTTTATGCGACCCGGTTTTTTAGCAACTGATACTGCTACCTCAAAAGATGTTATAGTTTACACATTAAAGAAATTATTAGAAAACAATGAGCTTATTGAGGGATTTGTTCTTCTACAACCAACAAGTCCATTAAGAGATGAACAAGATATTTTATCTGCCATTAAATTTTTCCATTTAAATAATGCAGATGCCGTTATAAGTTATTGTGAGGAATATCATCCAATTCGTTGGCATAAATATATAAATGATAAAGGGAATCTGGAGGATATTTTTGAAAAAGCTGGTGAACAAAGACAAGCAGAAAGAAAATCATATTTTCCCAATGGAGCTATTTATATTTATGACACTGGAAAATATTTAACAGACTCTATCAAATCACAAGACACATATGCCTTTGTTATGGGTAGAAACAAATCAATCGATATAGATACAATTGATGATTTTGAATATTGCGAATATTTAATTGAAAAAAATGAGCTTTATAAAAAAACTGAATAAATTTCTTATTATTAATGTAGAGCCATTTGATTTAACAAGGTCTTTTCAAGAAGAACTTTTAAATAAATTTTCTGCTCCACAAAATATGTATGAGAGATCGTACTATCAATTCCGAATACAATTCGATTTATTATCATTTCCGAAGAAGATTTTAAATAATTTTATTGGTGTATTTTTATTGATATTAGTTATAATTATAGCCTTTATAAAGAAAAAAAGAAAAATAAATAATTTAGAAGGAAGTAATACTGCTATATTTCCTTATAAAAATTTAAATTATAACAATGCAATTCCAGAAGAATTAATTAATGAGTTTAGTATTCGTACTATTAATTTTAATTCAGGACTATCAATCAATTTCAATGATTTTAAATTCATTTTAAAATTTATCAGTAAATATCCTCTTCATCCATATTTTTTATCAAAATGTATCTATAAAATATTATTTTATAGATACATTATAGATAGTTATAATCCAAAAGCAATTATAAGTAGTGCAGAATATTCCTTTACATCATCTGTTGCAACTTTATTTTGTGAAAGAAATAATGTTGAGCAAATAAACATAATGCATGGTGAAAAGCTATTTTACATTAGAGATTCTTTTTTTCAATTTAGTCGATTTTATATTTGGGATAGTTTCTATGAAAACTTATTTGTAAAATTAAAAGCTGAGCCCAGTCAATTTATAGTAGGGCATTTTCCATGTTTGAAATTAGACGTTGATATCAATAAAGAAAAAAAATATTCATACACATATTATTTGGCCGCTGAAAATGCTGAAACATTAATAAACATAAGGAATTCCATGCTTTTGCTAGATCACCAATCAAAATTAAACATAAGATTTCATCCAAGATATTCTTCCATTGATCAAATACATGAAATTTTTAATGGTTTTAGTATAGAAAATTCAAAAGAAGTAAGTCTCGAAGAATCGTTTAACTCTACACGTACAGTAATTTCCTTATACTCATCAGTTTTGTTGCAGGCATATTTTTCTGGTTTAAATATTGTTGTTGATGACATTAATAATTCTAATTATAAAAAATTAGAACAGTTAGAGTATATTATTTTAAACAAAAAGCATGAACTATTAAGTAGTTTAATAAAAGTATGAAAAAGATATCATTAATTTTTTTATTGATTACAATAACCTTACATGCAACAGAAATTAATGTTAAAAATTTTGGAGCTAAAGGTGACGGAGTAACTGATGATTGGGATAGCTTTGAAAAAGCTGTAGATTATGCTTATAATAATAAAGATGTTAATCAAATATTTATTCCAATTGGTCAATACAGAATTTCGAAAACTATCATTGTATATGGAAGTAACTTATCAATCGTAGGAGAAGATAAAGATAAAACTATTCTTTTTAAAAATGAAAGTTTAGGATGGTGGGGTGATCTAATGTATATTTGTGGGTTAGTTCCAGGTAACAAATATTATAATTCTAAAACTAAAAAAGAATATTTCTATGCTGGGAATAAAGTGTATTCGCAAAATATAGAAGTTAAGAACCTCTCTTTTAAGAATACTTCAGTAAATGAAGAAATTAACAATATTGGCATTGTAAATTCCAGTAATGTGATCATTGATAACTGTAATTTTTTAGAAAGCTCAAATTCAAATATTGCTATAGTTAATGATGCCACTAAATATGATAACAATAATATTATCATTGAAAATTGTGTCTTTAAAAATGCTAAAACGCATAATTTGAGAGTTTTATCTATGAATACAGGTGAATATAATGCGAACTCAGTAAATGTTATAAATTCAAGTTTTTATAACACTGGAACGACTAATGCTAAAGAATTAAGAAATAAACATGTCCATATTTGGTATAGAGGTGGAGCAGGATCCAAAAATATTAAGCTTACAATAGATAATTGTACTTTCGATAAATCAGGTGTAATTCACTCTACCGTAAATACTAATAATTTAATTATAGAAAACAGTAATTTACAAGGAGGATATATTATATCTAACAGTGCAAAATTATACCCTAATTCAAAAGTAGAAATTAAAAATATTAAAACAAATATAAATTCTTCCAAAGAAATTTTAGGCGTAAGGAATGATTAACAAATTAAACAAAATCTCTAAATCCGTTTTATTTAAAGAGTCAATTATTTATGGATTTACAAATGCTCTTTATTCAGGAATTCCAATATTAATTTTACCTCTTTTACTGAAGGTACTTGAACCCGCAGATTATGGATTAGTAGAACTTTATAGAAATTTGTCTTTAGTATTAACTCCTATACTAGGGCTTAGTACTGTTCAGGCAATTACCAGATTTTATTTTGATTTAGAAAACAAAAACTTTAAGATCTTTGTTTCAAATATAATTTATTTACATTTTTTTAATTCTATAATAGGGGCAATATTAATATTGTTATTATCACAATTTGTTAAACCAGAATATTTCTATATTACTCTATTATGTATAGGATATTTTTTATTCAACCAGATAACTGAAGCCCTTTTAAGTATTTTTAGAGTAGAGAAAACTCCCAAACAATATTTAATATTTCGACTTCTTAATATTATTCTTGACTTAGCCTTGTTGGCTGTATTTTACTTTTTTCTTTCTTCATTTGATTGGACATATCGGGTTTACCCTAATGTTTTGTCGGTTTTTTTAGTAGGATTATTGGCATTGTTTATTTTCTATCGAAAAGGGTATTTTCATAAACTAGATAAGGTTTATTTGAAAAGAGCAATTATTTATAGTTCTCCACTTATATTGCATATGATTTCAGGATATGTAATGAATATTGGAGACCGATTTTTTATACTCTATTTTTTGTCAGAAAAGGACTTGGGTAATTATGCTGTTGCATATCAATTGGGAATGTTGGTGAACTTCCTTTATACTAGTTTTAATTTAGCGTGGGTACCTACTTTTTTTAGCTTGATGAAAAATGAGCAAGAACATAAAATTAATAAAATCAGATTAATTACTTATGTTGGTATTATCTTATTCAGTATATTGGTAATTGGATTCGTAAGTTTAGCATTAAATTTTACTTCGATATTTGAGAAATATAACATTGATTTATCTCTGATTATTATAGTGTCTCTCGCTTATGTTTTTAACTCAATGTATAAATTTGAGGCTAACTATTTTTTTTATAATAAGAAAACCAAAAAGTTATCTTTAATTACGTTAGGAGCAGCCATGATAACAATAATATTTAATACTGTATTTATTCCTAAAATAGGCCTATATGCATGCGCATTTGCTACCTTTATATCTTCATTATTTATGTACATTTTAGTACTGATTTATAAAAACAAAAGCAATGAAAAGACTTCGAAAGCTTAAGAAAATTTTCTTTAAATATGTCGCTTATTTTTCATCAAAAAATAAAGGTGTACTTGATGTATGTGTGAACAGTTATTGTAAATTCTCAAGAAATACGGTTTTTGGAAAAAATAATCATTTCAATGGATGTAAAATTTTTGGAAAAGGGATTGTAAAGTTTGGAGATAATTTTCACTCAGCAGAAAATCTTAAAATAATGACGACCTATCATAATTATGAAGGTGAAAAGATACCATATGACGAAACAACAATTACAAAAAATGTTACAATAGAAGATAATGTCTGGATTGGACTTGATGTCATTATTCTAGGTGGGGTGACAATTGGTGAAGGTGCTATTATACAAGCCGGAAGTGTTGTTGTGAAAAATATTCCTAAATATGCCATTGCCGGTGGTTCACCTGCAGTTGTTTTTAGTAATAGGAATATTGATAAATATTTAAAACTCAAGTCTGAAAATAAGTTCTTTTGATGAAAAATGACAAATTAAATTTTTTATTGGCACTATTAATTTATAGCCCAACATTAATAATACTACCTCAATCAATAGTCTATTTAGTCATCTCTGCTATTGGAGGTATATTTCTATTACGAGATATTAAAGATAATAGGTTATATAAACAAGATATCATTTTATTTGCTTTTGTTTTACTGACAACCGTTGCTTATTTTCTAGCAGGCCCTATTTCAAATATTGCTAGTAGGTCTGCAAATGATTTTATTCCTTACACTATTTTCCTGCTGACTACCATCTTTTTTTCAAGACATTTAAACGATAGGGTAATGTACTTTATTCTATATATAATTTGTTTTGAAGTCTTGATAGGCATCGTAGAATATTATGTGTTAAAGAAAGCGTACATTATTAAACCTTCTGTTACTGGGGAAACGGAATTCGGAGAATCTCAATTGCTTTATTATAATCGGGTTTATGGATTATCTCAAGCTGTTAGTATAATGGCTTATAAAGTATTTATAGGAATTATTCTAGTAAACTATTTGAAGATAAAAAAATATAAAATTTTTATAATTTCATTATTGCTAATTGGGCTCTATATCACTTTTAATAGAACAGCAATTATTGGATCGATTATGTTCCTAATTCTTTTTGGAATTAGCCGTTTAAAAAAGATAAAACTAAGTTATAAAGTTATAATAGCGATTTTTTTGGTCATTTTAGTATATTATATTGGGGCTAATTTAGATATTATAATGAACCAATTTTTCAGGGGTAGAAAGGGTGATTTATCTGGTAGAGATATGATTTTCCCTTACTTTTTTGAATTTATAAATAACAACTTATTACTTGGAAATAATGTGCACAAAATGTGGGGGAAAGTAGGAGCCTCTGTATATCACGCCCATAATTCATATTTACAGACATTAGCTAATTTGGGAATTATATTTTTTCTTTTATTATGGACTTACATATTATCATTTATTAAAAAGAATAATATAATATTTTTATTTCCCATACTTGTTTATAGTTCATTTCAATATGGCATCCTTTGGGGTGTATCGTTTATGGATATCATATTCTTCTATTTACTTTTTAATATTCAAAAGAAAAAAAATAAATTCAAAAATGAAAATACTATTGCTTCATCAATATTTCCTGGAGGAAGATGATCCTGGTGGCTCAAGGTGGAATGAAATGACTAAAACGTGGACCTCTCAGGGGCATGAAGTAACAGTCATAGCAGGAATGATGCACTACAATGGCCTATCTAAAAGAGAAGAATATAAAAGTAAATATTTTGTAAAGAAAAAACAGGGAGACGTTACTGTACACCGCTGTCACGTTTCAGAATCATATAATAATGGCTTCATTGGGAGACTTTGGGGATATTTTTCTTTTATGCTGTCATCATTATGGGCCGGGCTTTTTAGGACTAAGGGGAAGTTTGATGTAGTCGTCGTGACTTCTCCCCCTTTATTTATTGGTGTTTCAGGTTATCTAATTTCTAAATTCAAAAGGGTTCCTATGATTTTTGAAATCAGAGATCTATGGCCGGAATCTGCTATTGATACAGGAGTACTTACCAACAAATGGTTTATAAAATTAGCCTTTAAATTCGAAGCTTTCATTTATAAAAAAGCGAAGCTTATTAATGTGCTAACTCCAGCCTTTTATAAAACCTTACATGAAAATAAAGGGGTTTCGGAGAAAAAGCTTGTCATGATTCCTAATGCGGCAGATTTTTCCCTTTCTGAAGAGGTGATGGACAATTTTAATCGTGAATTATTCAGAAAAGAGCATCATTTGGATGGTCATTTTGTGATTACCTATGTGGGAGCTCATGGGGTGGCGAATCATTTAGAGCAAATTTTAGATGCGGGCAAAAGATTAGAAGATACTAATGTTTTGTTTCTGTTAATTGGCCAGGGTATGGAGAAAAGCCGGTTGATCGAAAAAGCAAACGAAATGAATATTAAAAATGTTCGTTTTCTTGATCCTGTACCAAAAAAAGAAGTATTTAAATATATCCTGGCATCTGAAATGGGAGCATCTGTTTTAAAAAAGGTTGATACATTTAAAACAGTTTATTCAAATAAATCTTTCGACTATTTTTCATGCAAAAGACCAATTCTAATGGCAATTGATGGTGTTTCCCGTGAATTGGTGGAAAATGCAAAAGCAGGAACTTACGTAGAGCCTGAAAATGCTGATGAATACAATAGGATAATAAGAGATTACATAAACAATCCTGAAAGATTGAATAATGAAGGGGAAAGCGGGTACAAATATGCTAAAATTAATTTCGACAGGGAAGTATTAGCAAATAAGTATTTAGAAGCTATCAGAAGCATAATAAATTAATAGACGTATAAAAATAATTTAAAGATTAATAGGCTATTGTTAGATTATAAATATCGATATTTATAATCTAACAATAGCCTATAGTTTTGAATATGGGTAAGCATTTCTTTTTGCTCAAAACCTTTACCTACACCTCTGAAGTGATAAATTGTTGATGACTTGGGGAATGTTTAATTGGTGCGTCGATATTGAATTGCGGTAAAACAAATAAGATCATTCTGTACAACTCATATTTCAACATGGCTGTCGTATAAAACAAAAACAGGAAAAATGATAAACATCTTTCCTGTTATGTAGACTCACAGGGATTCGAACCCCAGATGACTGAACCAAAATCAGTAGTGTTACCGCTACACCATGAGTCTTTCTCTGTTTGAGTGGTGCAAATTTACAGCTTTTTTCAATATTTGCAAGAACTTTTTGCAGTTTTTTTTAAATTTACAGTGGATTTATCTCTGAACATTATGCGGCTAGACTTCAAAAATCTCAATATTAATCAATTATCTACGGAAACGGAATTTGAAAAGAAAATCATCGGTTTTTTGAAAGAATGGCTTTCCGGAACCGAAACGGTAAAAGTACAGACTTCCGGTTCTACAGGAACACCGAAAGTTTTTGATATCGAGAAAAAGAAAATGATCGCTTCCGCTGAAATGACCTGTGATTTTTTAGGACTGAAGGAAGGCGACACCGCTTTACTATGCCTTCCTATTGAATATATTTCAGGAAAGATGATGATCGTCCGGTCAATGGTCCGAAAGTTTAAGCTGAGGGTTACTGTTCCGGCCATAAAACCTCTTGAAGAAATAGATCATCAGATTGATTTTTGTGCCATGACACCGCTTCAGGTGGAAAATTCGCTGGATAAATTATACCTTATAAAAAACCTGATTATCGGAGGTGCAGCTGTTTCCGAGAATTTAAAGAAGAAGATTTTTGATGAACTCGGAGCGGAAAATTCCCAACGGATTTTTGAGACGTACGGAATGTCGGAAACCCTTTCCCACATTGCACTGAAGCAGATTTATCCAGTATCGGATGCTTTTTTTACCGCTTTTGAAAATGTTGATATTTCTATCGATGAGAGGGGATGCCTGAAAATCTTTGCCCCATATTTGAACGCAGAAATTTTGCAGACAAATGATTTAGTGGAAATTAAGAATGGGAACCAGTTCAGATTTTTTGGCCGAATCGATCATGTGATCAATTCCGGGGGCGCCAAAATTTTTCCGGAACAACTGGAAGCTTTGGTAAAAAAGGAAATCCCAAATGAAGTGGTCTTTCTGGGAGTAGAAGATGAAAGTTTGGGACAGAAATTGATATTGGTGATTGAAGGGCAGGAGTCTCAGGAAATCATTGATAAAATTCAGGAAATAAAGTTTGAAAAAAAATTCCATAAGCCGAAAGAGATTATTTTCGTTGAAAAAATACCACGGACACCGAATGGGAAGATTAATAGAAGTGAACTAAAAAACCTGCTGTAAGAATAAATATTTGAGATAATGAAAGATTTTTCTAAAGAACTCAGCTTTAAAACTTCACGCAGCAGTGGCGCAGGAGGGCAGAATGTCAACAAAGTTGAAACGGCTGTAACGGTTCTGTGGAAAATTCAGGAGTCCGGATTTTTTAATGAAGATCAGAAAAATTTAATTCAGACTAAATTAAAAAACAGAATTAATGCAGAGGGATTCTTATTTTTAACGGTTTCCGAAACCAGAACACAACTGATGAATAAGACCAAAGCCATTGAGAAAATTCTGGAAATTGTAGATAATGCACTGATTATTCCTAAAAAACGTCTCGCAACAAAACCTTCAAAAGGACAGAAACAGAAACGGCTTGATACCAAAAAGAAATTATCTGATAAAAAAGAAAACAGAAAATTCAGGTATTAATGGTATTTTCATTCTGAATGTTAAATTTGATGGCATTGCAATCGTGTGTTAAATTTTTTCTTTTTTGAGCATAATTCAGATTATTCATATATTTTTGCGCCAAAATAGTAAACTAATGATCAAGAAACTTGTTGCAGCCGCATTCATTTCTATATCGGCTTTTTCAACCGCTCAAAAATTTTCAATTATTCCATCCGTAGGATACGCATGGAGAACTGCGAAAACAATCTCAGGGCTTTCCAGGGAGGAAGAAGAATATGTAAAAGGTCTTAAAAGCGGGATGAATTTTGATATTTCCGCCTATTATCAGGTAAGCAACCTGGTATCGGTCGGATTGAAATATTCTAATTTCAGTGCATCCAGCGACGGATATATTCTGGGCTATGTGAATAATATGCCTGTTTCATTTCCCGTAACGACAAAAGACCACATAAATTTTTACGGGCCTGCCATAATGATTTCCAATTTTGAGGAAGATACGAGACATAAAATGTTCGTTGATATGGGATTGGGAGTTATTTGTTACACCACTAAAACAGCAAATGTAAAGGGAACCGGATCAAATTTGGGCGCAGAACTCAATTTTGCTTATCAGTATCAGATCACAAAAAACCTGTTGGTCGGACCGAAGCTTGGGCTTACGGCAGGAACACTTACCAAAATGAAAATTAACGGGGTAACCTACGATTTTAATGATGATCAAAAAGAAGGTTTACACAGAGTTTCTTTAAGCGCAGCGGCTACATTCCGTTTTTAAGTTTTATCTTTGCAAAAAATAATTAAATGAGCAAACCGATTACTGAATTCATAGAAAAGTATTATCTGCACTTTAATGCAGCGGCATTGGTAGATGCTTCTAAAGGATATGTGGCGCATCTTAAGGATGGCGGGAAAATGATGATTACACTGGCTGGGGCAATGTCTACCGCAGAATTAGGGAAGATTCTTGCAGAAATGATCCGCCAGGATAAAGTAGATTTTATCTCCTGTACAGGCGCTAACCTTGAAGAAGACCTGATGAATCTTGTAGCGCATTCTCACTACGAAAGAGTTCCTCATTACAGAGATCTTACCCCGCAGGAAGAGTGGGATTTGCTGGAAAGAGGGCTGAACAGGGTGACCGATACCTGCATTCCTGAAGAAGAAGCTTTCAGAAGGCTGCAGAAACATATCTATGAAATCTGGAAAGATGCCGACAACAAAGGAGAAAGATATTTCCCGCACGAATATATGTACAAAATGATCCTTTCAGGGGTTCTTGAGCAGTATTATGAAATCCCGAGAGAAAACTCATGGATGATTGCTGCGGCGGAGAAGAATTTGCCGATCGTTGTACCGGGATGGGAAGATTCTACCATGGGGAATATTTTCGCATCATACTGTATCAAAGGAGAGCTTAAATTCTCTACCATGAAATCCGGAATTGAGTATATGGCTTATCTTGCCGATTGGTACACCAAAAACTCATCAGGAAAAGGGGTAGGATTCTTCCAGATTGGAGGAGGTATTGCAGGTGATTTCCCAATCTGTGTAGTGCCGATGCTGTATCAGGATATGGAAATGCATGACATTCCGTTCTGGTCGTATTTCTGCCAGATCTCAGATTCTACGACTTCTTACGGTTCTTATTCGGGAGCGGTACCAAACGAAAAAATTACCTGGGGTAAGCTGGATATCACTACACCGAAGTTTATCGTTGAAAGTGATGCCACCATCTGTGCACCATTGATGTTCTCTTATATCTTAGAAAATTCATAACAGCCTTAGAACGAAAGTCCGAGGCTTGAAATAGACAACGTTCCAATTTTTTTGGGACGTTTTTTTGTTTCCCTCTATAAATTCTGTACCTTATTAAACCCGAAGGATTTAATCATGGGCGTGTCCTTCTCCGGGCTCATCCCAAGGCTCAGGCCGGGCTTCTTCAGGCTCCACTTCGCTCCGGTCTTTTTCGTTGCCGGGCAACAAAAAAGACTGCTCGCTTTGCTCACACCCTCCATATCCCTCACGCGTTTCAGTCCAGTGAATTCACCAGCACGAAATACCGGTAGGCCAGAATCGCCTTTTGAATTTTTGTCAGCTTCGTAGGATCCTTGTCGCTTAATTTGGGAAGAATGGACTTGTTGACCCTGTTCAGCCACCGGAAAAATGATTTTTTCATAACCTCTATTTTGGGAGTAATATTCAAAAATTGTGCAACCACTCATTTTGGCCTATGTATGTTAAATAAAAATTGCCCGCATTTCTGCAGGCAATCTTTACACTTCATCACACGATTACGGACTTCCGTATCTATTTGAATCTCTTTTGATGAATTAAAATTATAAAATAAGATTAGATTTTATCTTGATGTATGATAAGTAATTGGCAATACATTTAATTTCATAAATTTGAACTAAGAATTCATCATATGAATGAAATTTTTAAACAGCAGGTCTGGGAGATCACAAAGTTAGTTCCCAAAGGTAGAGTGACAAGCTATGGCGCGATTGCAAAAGCGGTAGGTTTTCCCAATCACTCAAGGCACGTTGGGAAAGCCATGGGAGGCTGTCCTCCTGATGTTCCGGCTCACCGCGTTATTTCGAGTTCCGGTACTTTATCTGTCCCTGAATTTCAGAAAAGGCTGGAAGCAGAAGGTGTTGCGGTTGAAAATTTTAGAATTAAAAATTTCAAAACACTTTTTTGGGATCCGATTTCGGAATTGTGAGATAAGAGTTTCGTTAAAAAGTTTCGGCGGAGCCTTTGGCTCCGCCGAAACTTTTGTTTTTCCGGGGCGACAAAGTCGCCCCGGAAAAACATGTATAAAAAATTACTTTTCCAACTGCTTATAACTTCTCTGGATAAAATCCGTCAGTTCTTTTCCTTTCAGTAAATTCTGGGAAAGCTTCGCGAGATCAAGTGCATATTGAATTAATCCTGCTTTCTCTTCTTCGTTTTCCGCTTTCAGGATCTGACCTGCAAATTCACTGTTGGAATTTACCACAAGATTGTACATTTCCGGGAAACCTCCCATACCAAACATGCCGCCGCCGCCCGTTGCCTGCATATCTTTCATTCTTCTCATGAATTCCGGCTGTGTAATGGTGAATGGAGCATCATTGCTGTCGAGATCTTCGAGCTGAACGGTGAATTTCTTGTCTGTAATAGTTTCTTCAACGTATTTTTTCAGTGATTCTTTTTCAGACTCATTCAGTTTGGAAATGACAGGTTCATCCTTTTTAATTAAATTATTGATATGATCGGCATCTACCCTTACAAAAGAGATTTTTTCTTTCGAAGTTTCCAGTTTCTGGATCACGTGCGGAATGATCGGTGAATCTAAAAGCAGAACTTCATATCCTTTATCTTTTGCTGCCTGAATGTAGCTGTGCTGCTCATCGGCATTGGAAGCATAAAGAATGATAAGGTTACCGTCTTTATCGGTCTGGTTAGGTTTTATTTTCTCTTCAAGTTCATTCCAAAGGAAATATTTTCCGTCGGTGGTAGGATATAATGTAAACTTGTCCGATTTTTCGGCAAATTTCTCTTCCGTTACAATTCCGTATTCGATAACGACCTTGATGTCGTTCCATTTTTTCTCATAATCTTCACGGTTTTCGTTGATCAGGGAAGACATTTTGTCGGCTACTTTTTTCGTGATGTACGAAGAGATTTTCTTTACGGCACCATCAGCCTGAAGATAAGAACGCGAAACATTCAGCGGAATGTCCGGAGAATCGATAACCCCGCGAAGCAACATCAGGAAATCCGGAACAATACCTTTCACTTCATCCGTTACGAAAACCTGATTCTGGTAAAGCTGGATTTTATCTTTTTCAATATTTAAATTGTTGCTGAGTTTAGGGAAAAATAAAATTCCTGTCAGGTTGAAAGGGTAGTCTACATTGAGATGAATATTAAACAGTGGCTCCTCAAACTGCATAGGGTACAATTCGTGGTAAAACTTCATGTAATCCTCATTCGTCAGTTCACTCGGAGCGATCGTCCAGGCCGGCGTCGGATTGTTGATGATGTTATCAACTTCTTCGGTCTCAGCAACCGCATCTTCCGGAGCGTCTTCCGGCAAAGGAAGAGTGTGTGTCTTTGTGCCGAATTTAATTGGAACGGGCATGAACTTGTTGTATTTTAATAACAGCTCACGGATTTTTCCTTCTTCCAGGAATTCGGTAGAATCTTCGGCAATATGAAGGATTATTTCCGTTCCTCTCTCCGTTTTATCGTCCGTTTCTTCTAAAGTAAATTCCGGGCTGCCGTCGCAGATCCATCGTACTGCAGGATCGTCTTTATAAGATTTGGTTAAAATTTCAACTTTCTCAGCTACCATAAAGGCAGAGTAGAAACCCAATCCGAAATGTCCGATAATCCCCGAGTCTTTCGCTGTATCCTTATATTTTTCCAGGAATTCTTCAGCCCCGGAGAAGGCAACCTGATTGATGTATTTTTCCACCTCTTCACCGGTCATCCCGATTCCCTGATCGATAATGTGAAGTGTTTTATTTTCTTTATCAATTTTCACTTCAATCTTCGGATTTCCGTATTCCACTTTTGCTTCCCCGATGCTCGTCAGGTGCTTTAGTTTTAAAGTCGCGTCCGTCGCATTGGAAATTAATTCTCTTAAGAATATTTCGTGGTCACTGTAAAGAAATTTTTTAATTAGCGGGAAAATATTTTCCACTGATACATTAATATTTCCTTTAGTCATAATATTTAGTTTTGATTTTCCTTTTCCTGCTCAAAAAAAATACCGTTTGACATAAAGTGACATTTTGACATTTTTTTTATTAGAAATTAGAAATTAGAAATTAGAAATTAGAAATTAGAAATTAGAAATTAGAAATTGTTTTGATAAACAACCAATTCTTGATCTTTGAAAAACATAGAGACTATTTAGATGGAATTATAAATAAAAAAGACAGCCCTTTCAGACTGTCTCGAATATTTTACAAATTAAAAAAACTTATTTGTTTTTCAATTCTTCCTTGATTTTGTTTTCAAGCTCTTCCGCCAATTCAGGATTGTCTTTCAATACATCTTTTACCGCGTCACGGCCTTGTCCCAGTTTGGTTTCTTCGTAGCTGAACCAAGAACCGCTTTTTTTCACAATTCCCTGTTCAACAGCCTGGTCAAGGATTTCCCCTGTTTTGGAAACGCCTTCTCCGTACATAATATCAAATTCTGCCTGTTTGAAAGGTGGAGCTACTTTGTTTTTAACAATCTTCACTTTCACTCGGCTTCCGATGGCTTCATCGCCCTGTTTGATCGGTGCGCTGGCTTTTCTGATGTCTACTCTTACGGAAGCATAGAATTTCAGAGCGTTACCTCCGGTTGTGGTTTCAGGGTTTCCGAACATTACCCCGATTTTTTCTCTCAGCTGGTTGATGAAAATAACCGTACATTTTGTTCTTGAAATGGTGGCTGTCAGCTTTCTCAATGCCTGAGACATCAATCTTGCATGCAGACCCATTTTAGAGTCTCCCATTTCACCTTCGATTTCAGCTTTTGGGGTAAGAGCGGCTACTGAGTCAATTACCACGATGTCGATCGCTCCCGAACGGATCAGGTTGTCGGCAATTTCCAAAGCCTGCTCACCATTATCCGGCTGTGAAATGATCAGGTTTTCAAGATCGATTCCCAATTTTCCGGCATATCCTCTGTCGAAAGCGTGCTCTGCGTCGATAAATGCGGCAATTCCACCTGCTTTCTGAGCTTCTGCGATGGCATGAAGGGTTAAGGTTGTTTTACCGGAAGATTCCGGACCGTAGATTTCGATGATTCTTCCTCTCGGATATCCGCCTACTCCCAAAGCAATGTCCAGTCCTAATGATCCGGAAGGGATCACTTCAATGGTACTGTCTACAGCGCTGTCGCCCAAAGTCATTACTGTTCCTTTTCCGTATGTTTTATCTAGTTTGTCAAGCACCAGTGCCAGTGCTTTTTTCTTGTCGTCTATATTACTCATCTGTTGTTTAAATAATTTATCAAAAATACAAAAAATTACAGTGAAAAACTAATATTGTGTACCACTAAAACCTATTATTATAGTTAAAAAATTATAAAATTTGAAGCCTTGAATATTTGATTTTTATGAATGGTTAATGTTTTAGTAAAACAGCTTTTTAATTTTGTATCTGGAACATTATCAATGATTTATTTAATGGAAATTCGAATTATCTGTGACGCTTAAATATTGCATAAGTACTTTTGTCTGGTCTTTGTGTCCTTTCCTGATTCTTTGATCCCTGCTTACCAGATTGTCATATATCCTGTTGATGATTCTTTTGGTGAAAGGGAAAGCTTTTCTGTTGGCCACTTCAGGGATCTGAAGTCTTTTACAGATCTCGTCATCCAGTAAAAACCATGTGCAGCAGATATGTAGGTAACGGAGATTTTTTCTTTGAAATTTATACTTTAAAATTGGGTTTTCCAACGATTCATTCAGGAGAGAATGTGCCAAAAGAACGGAATCTTTATCCGCCGGCGGCTGAACGGAGGTCCACAGATAAAAAAACTCCGTGGCCTGCTTTTTATTTTCGGGCATCAGGTGTTCAGGAATTCCCAGGAGGTAGCCTACGTATTTCCAGAGATGGAAAAGACCGGCCTCTTCCTGCTCAGAAAAGGTATTTCCCAGTTTGTGAAGGCTATGGAGAAAAACCAGGCTGAACCCGATATAGGTTGCCATCATATCCCAGGAATTAATGGGCTCACCCCAGTTTTCGGTATCCCAGTTTTTATAATGTTTTCTGATCGAAAGCCTCGCATAGGAATGGATGAGTCTTGTTTTAATGGCAAATTCGTAGCCTTTATGATGAAGATTTAATGCATCATATCTCGTCACATTGACCCAAAAATCCAGCGTTTCCGAAAGCCTTTTTACCGCTCCTTTTTTCAGGGCTTCCGTTACAATGAGCGGTTTGTTGAGGTAAGCAAAGTCATAGCCTCCCATCAGGCAGTAGTCCCTCAGGGAAATCAGCGAATCAAGATTGGCTCTCATGCAAAGCTCGGCACCGCTTTTTAATAAATCATAATCCAGCCATCGGGGAATGGTCTCTGTCTGGGAAAACATTTTTCCGGCACTTGCCGGCGCATTTTCACTTTTGGAAATTCCCTGCCGGATATATCCTTCTATTTCTGCTGATGCCTCACGAAAGCCTTTCGTAAAATAAATCTCTTTTACAACGGCATCTCCTGTTTCATCCACATGGTAGAAATAGGGTGAGAATTTTTCAAAATCTCTGAAGCTTACTTCCGCGCCGGAAAATTCAATCAGTTTTTTACCGTTTCCTTTTGTCCAGAAGTCTTTGAAATGCGAAGAATCTTTAAAACGAGGCTGTAAAACTGTCTTTTCCATTGAATTAAATTTACAATTTTTGAGCCGAAAAAAGAAATGAGATTTGTCATGATCAAAATGTCAAAAATACTACAAACGGGTAATTTACTCCTGTTCATGGATTTTTAAAATTTGTATAAAAATTATGACATGAAAACAAAAATTTTATTATTAGTCTTTTTTTATTTAGCAGCATCTTCAATTATGCAAGCCCAATTTTCCTTTTCTAATCTTAAACAAGGCATGAGAAGTGATAATGAAGCTGTTCCTGAAAAACTATCGGATGAAATGAAAAAAGATATGGTTTCTCTAGTAGAGAAAAATAGCGTTTTAGAGAGTGCTTCAAAATCTGAACTTATTAAAGATGTGAAAAATGCAAATAGTTATGCTGATGTTGAGAATGCAATTGTTAAAAGTTCTTTGAAAGAAGAGGATAAAGATTCCTTGAAAGCACAAGCTTATGATATTTTATCTAAATATAAAGAGCAGAATAATGCTGAAGGTGATGTTTCTTTGAGAAGATTTTTTCCTGCAAGATTTAATGAGAACGGAAGTGTGGTTTCCACTTACTTTTTTGAAGGTAAAAGTGATTATACTCAGATATTTCAAAATAATAACGTTGTTTATAATCCAAATCTTAAAAACCTTTCCTTTAATTCTGAAGTTGTTAATGATTACTTGGGGCCCTTAAGAGTTGGAATCGGATTTCAATTCAGCAGTACCGTGAAAGATGATGATAGTATTGCTGCTGCGGATGTAAAGAAAGATAAGCTAATAGCGTCATTGCAAAACGGTGGAGGAAATTTATTTGTTAATATTCAGTATCCTTTCATTGCTATCGGAGAAGAGTCCGATTCTTTTGGCTTTAAATCTTTCTTTTACCATAACTCGGGGGTTGAGTTGACAAAGATAAATGAGGCTGACAATGATTTTGTTTTAACAAATAATACAGGGATAACTTTGGGGGCTTTTGGTAATGGAAAGAAAAGTAAAATATCTGCCTTTTTAATGGCCAAAGGATCTGTTCTTTACGGAAACTCTAAATACAATAAAATATTAGCAGCAGACGAAGATTTTAAAAAAGCTCTGCTCCTTTTTAATCTTGGCTTAGGAATAAATTTTTCCGATATGTATACTGTAAAAGCAGAATTTTATACAGGAGGAGAATATATAAAAAGAAATTTTCCGGCAACAATATCTTTTGTTATTGTGCCTAAAAAATAATATTGTTAAACTTTAAAATTACAAAATTATGTTACCATTAAACGCAATCGGATTTGCCATGAATTCTCCTCAATTTCATGACCTTATGCAACAAGGGGCTCTTGATCCTAATTATTGTTTGGGAATTAAGATGAGAAAAATTCGTGATGAAGCAGGAGGATTTTCTTATTTTGAAATGTACTTTGATTTTGGAAAACCGGATCTAAGTATTAAGGATGTTGTCGCTACGGTCAAAATTATCGGTCTGGGAGAATTTGAAGTTTTAGGCATGAAGTTTCTTAAATAGCTAAAAAAACCTTCCGATCAGGAAGGTTTTTCATTATTTATTACTCATTACTGATTACAAAGAAGCAGCATGTACCAACATATCCACCAACTTGTTAGAATAACCCATTTCATTATCATACCATGAAACAAGTTTTACGAAGTTTGGAGAAAGCATGATCCCGGCGTCTTTATCGAAGATTGAAGTTCTCTTATCTCCTACGAAATCCTGAGAAACCACCGCATCTTCAGTGTATCCTAAAATACCTTTTAATTCACCTTCGGAAGCAGCTTTGATTACGGCACAGATTTCTTCATAAGAAGCAGCCTTCTCGATTCTTACCGTTAAATCTACTACAGAAACGTCAACCGTCGGTACTCTGAAAGACATCCCTGTCAATTTTCCGTTTAATGAAGGAATTACTTTTCCTACTGCTTTTGCAGCACCGGTAGAAGAAGGGATAATGTTATTCAGAGCAGCTCTACCGCCTCTCCAGTCTTTCATGGAAGGACCGTCAACTGTTTTCTGCGTAGCTGTTGTAGCGTGTACTGTAGTCATTAATCCTTCTACGATCCCGAAGTTATCGTGGATTACTTTAGCCAAAGGTGCTAAACAGTTGGTTGTACAAGAAGCGTTTGATAAAATTTTGATATCGTCTGTAAGTTCAGTATGGTTTACCCCCATTACAAACATTGGTGTATCATCTTTGGAAGGTGCAGAAAGGATTACTTTCTTTGCGCCTGCATTGATGTGCTTTGCAGCATTTTCTTTATCTAAGAATAAACCTGTAGATTCAACGATGTAGTCAGCACCGATTTCGTTCCATTTTAGGTTATTAGGGTCTCTCTCTGCAGTTACTCTGATTCTTTTTCCGTTTACCACAAGATCATTTCCTTCTACAGAAACTTCTCCCGGGAAAATACCGTGTACAGAATCGTATTTTAACATGTAAGCCATGTATTCTGCGTTGATCAGGTCATTGATTCCAACCACTTCGATGTTATCTCTTTCAGTCATTGCTCTGAAAACAAGACGTCCGATTCTACCAAACCCGTTGATACCTACTTTGATTGTTGACATAATAGTTTGTTTTTAAATTATATTAAAAAATATTAGATTGCTAAAATTTCTGAAATCAGCAGAAGATCCTGGTTGATTTCATTGTGTTTTTTAATGGCCTCTTCAATAGGAGTGTACACAAGCTCATTCGAGCGCATTCCCGCCATGACGTTGGTTTGTCCTTCCATCAGCCCGGTTACAGCGCCATATCCTAGCCTGCTGGCCAGAACCCTGTCGGCGCAGCTCGGTGAGCCTCCTCTCTGCATGTGTCCCAAAATTGCCACACGGATATCATAATCCGGGAATTCCTGCTTGGTTTTTTCCGCCAGTTCGTAGACATTGGCCAGCTTTTCTCCTTCCGCGACAACTACGATGCTGGAAGCCTTTCCTGTTTTTTCAGCGTTTCTGAAATTGTTGAAAAGTTCATCGATGCTGTCTTTAGTCTCAGGAATCAAAATATCCAGTGCACCGGTAGCCAATCCGCTGTTGAGCGCAATAAAACCGGCATCACGTCCCATTACCTCCACAAAGAATACCCTGTTGTGTGAAGTCGCCGTATCACGGATTTTATCGATGGCCTCCATGGCTGTGTTCAGGGCTGTATCATAACCGATGGTGTTATCGGTGCCGAAGATATCATTGTCAATGGTTCCCGGTACGCCGATCACTCTGATTCCGAATTCTTCATTGAAGATTTTTGCCCCTGTAAAGGTTCCGTCTCCGCCTATGCAGACCAAACCTTCGATGCCAAGCCTTACACAGTTGTCGTAAGCTTTATGGCGGCCTTCTTTGGTTTTGAATTCCATGGATCTGGCAGATTTCAGAATGGTTCCGCCCTGGTTGATTATATTTTTTACGGAACGGGGACCCATTTTAAGAAAATCTCCGTTTATCAGACCGTTATAGCCTTCTCTTACTCCGTAGCATTCGATATTATAGTAATTTGCGGTTCTCACTACCGCTCTTAATGCTGCATTCATACCCGGGGAATCTCCTCCTGAGGTAAGAACTGCAATTTTTTTTACAGCACTCTCTTTCATCTAGTAAAAAATTTCGAACACAAATTTACAAAAACAAGTTCAGATAATGGCAGGAAGTTTATAAGAGTTTTGAATATAAATTATTAAAACTGTCTAAAATTTGTCGGTTTAAAAATATATCTCGCTGTAGAAGTCTGAAGAGCATCAACATCAAGACTGTACCACGGTGAGATTCTTTTTTGAAAGGGATTTGAAAGGATGTGTACAGACTGTGCCGGTGTAAAGCCTTCGCCCAAAAGATACAGTTTTTCTCCTTTATTATTCCTGCAGGTACTTGCAATAAAAACCACATGGCCGGGACTGCCGGGCGTAATCAGGATGTCTCCTGTTTTGAGTTTGCTGTTTTCCGTTACGGGTTGCGTTTCTTTATTTAGCGAGATCGTTCCTGCATAATTGAAAACCATATCCAGATAATTCCTGAAATTCTTATAGGAATCATCTGCCGGTGCCGTTTTCCTGAAATGAACCGTATTTCCGTTTACCAATGCCCTGATTCCTTTTTTATAGTCGTTCCACGTTGCCAGATCACCACTGGTAAAGTGGAATCTGATCTCGTCAAATTTCTTATTTTTAAATAAATATTCCGCACGTAACCTGATCACGGCATCTGCACATTGCTGAAGATCTCGGCTTCCTGTATCAAGATCGAAAACGGCGTCATGAAGATGTTGTGTGGAAATTGGCGTTCCATCATATTTCAGGATCGGACTTCCGTAAGGTTTCAATGGGAAATTTTCAATGAAATAACCGAAGGAACCGGGGTTTTCTTCAACACATTTATAACCTTCCGGGCTCGGAAAACGTTCTCTGACCGTGTTCTTGTCGGTGTTAATTTCTAATGGATTATTGAGGTTCTGTTTTGTGGTCTGATCGTTCCCGGATGATATTTTCTCCGAAGATGTTTCTTTATGGCAGGCCGAAACTAAGAGAAGGGTTATCATTCCGAAAATAATTTTTTTCATAAATTCCGTTTCATTAAAGATATAAATTCCGTTGGGAATTAGCATGCCATTTAAGGGAAACTACCACTTTTCGGTGAGGTATTTCCAGTATCTTCTTGGAACATGCTGAATGTGAAGCTTGATGTTTTTTCGCTCTACAATATTGGTTTTTGTAAAATAACGCTGCCACAGCGTCTGGTAGTTTTTTTCCTGGTCGTGGAATTTCTCCTCATATTTTTTAAGGTCAATTTTTTCATCAGGATAAAAAAAATCAGAGGTTTCCAGGTCATATAAAATTCCGTAATTCCTGCGTAAGTCGTAGATCATCCATTTCTGATCCTGATAGCGGTCGTGGAAATGTTTTCTGATCAGCGGAAGGACATTGAAATCGGGATCTATTTTAGCAAAAAAAACATCATCCTGCATTTTTTCAAAACGGACGAAAGCTGTCATCCGATGCCTTTCACGGCTTACGGATTTGCATATTTTAGAGATTTTTAAAATATCACCGTCCGCATAATTCTGAAGAATGTTTTCACCACGATATTTTATAGATTGCCTTACCGCTGATAAAATGAGCTGTTCCGCTTCGGGATCTTCTGATAAATATACTTTCAGCAGTTCATGAATGCCTTGTTTGCCAATGCTTTGCTCCAATTTGTTCAAAACCCTTTCCGCCTTGTCATGCTGTGTGATGACCTCATGGATATCTGCGAAAATATTCTCCTGATGAAATCTTTCACGGCTGACAATTTCCACATCTTTATACTTGTATTCAAAAACTTCGAATACTGCCGTGAAAAGTCCGTCGAAACTGCCGTCGTAGAGTAGGGTGGTCATGGATTAATGTAACAATTTATAAGTGGAACAGTGTAGCAATCTAGTAATTTGAAAATGTAATAATTTGAAAATTAGATCAAATCAATATTTAAAAATCCTCTAATTCAAATTTTTATTCTAATGTTAAATGGGTGCAAATAATTTCTTCGCTTCTGTTATAATTATTTTGAGATGAATATCTTACAATAATACAGACGTTCCAACAATCAATTAAATATAAATAAATGTTCTTAAAACAACGTCAGCTGCTGCGAAAACTGATTGTGGAATTTTGAGGAACTTCCGCCGATTAATAATTTTCTGAAGTTTTTATCTGTTAAATATTTCAGGTATGCATTTCCGGCATTAAAATCAATAAAATAACGGGCGCGGTTGACGGCGGCTCCCAACTTGCTGAGGTGATCCATGGTCAGAACCTGAAAGCGTCTTGCGCTGACGATCTTTTTCGCTGTTTTCACGCCGATTCCCGGGATTCTTAAGATCATCTGGTAATCGGCGGTCTGAAGATTTACAGGAAACTGATCCAGATGTCTGAGGGCCCAGCTCATTTTCGGGTCAACTTCAAGATCAAGGAACGGCATGTTCGGATCAAGAATTTCTTCAGCCTTAAACCCGTAAAACCTCATCAGCCAGTCCGACTGATACAAGCGGTTTTCCCGAAGCATCGGAACTTCCGTCGTTAAAGAAGGCAGTCTCTTATCTTCCAGAACCGGCACATATCCCGAATAATATACTCTTTTCAGACTAAAGTTTTTATAAAAATGATCCGCTACCTTAATAATCTGCAGATCGTTTTCATTAGTCGCCCCGACAATCATCTGGGTAGATTGTCCTGCAGGAGCAAACTTCGGAACTTTTCTGAATATCTTTTTTTCGTCTTTGTACTGGGCAATTCCGTTTTGTATATACTTCATCGGATTCAGCATATCCTGGCGGTTTTTTTCAGGGGCCAATAGTTTCAAACCGCTTTCCGTGGGTATTTCGAGATTAATGGATAATCTGTCCGCATACAGAGCTGCTTCCTGCATCAACTCATCACTCGCTCCGGGAATAGATTTTAAATGAATGTATCCGTTGAAGTTTTCTTCCAGACGAAGTTTTTTGGCAACACGTACCAAACGTTCCATGGTGGTGTCAGCATTCTTGAAGATTCCGGAACTCAGGAAAAGTCCTTCGATATAATTTCTCCGGTAAAAATTAATGGTAAGATCGACCACTTCTTCTACGGTAAAAGCGGCTCTTTTGATATCATTCGAACTCCTGGAAACGCAGTAAGCACAGTCGTAAATGCAATGATTGGTCAGTAAAATTTTGAGTAACGAAACGCATCGCCCGTCTTCCGTATAGGTATGGCAGATTCCGCTTGCCGAGCTGTCTCCCAAAGCACCTTTTTTGTTCTTTCTCGATCCTCCGCTTGAAGAGCACGAAACATCGTATTTCGCGGCATCAGCAAGGATTTCAAGTTTTTCTTTTAGACGGTCAAAATTCATTTTTCAGATTGATTATCTTTATTTTAGATAAGATTAATGTTCCAAAGTTAGTTCCTAAATTGATAAATATCAATCTTTTTTGATCGAAGTTATCAACAACTTAAAGTTACAAAATCACTATATTTACGCTTCTTTAAAGTTATACTATGAATCATCAACCGGTTGAAGGTTTTTCAAAACTTTCAAAGCAGCGAAAAATCGATTGGCTAATCTCGGAATATCTAAGTGACGACCGAAGTTATGAGCAGATATTACAGCAATACTGGAATAATAATGCAGAACTGCAGAAGCTTCACGAAGAGTTTTCTGAAAATACCATTTCCAACTTTTATATGCCTTACGGGATTGCACCCAATTTTCTGATCGACGGAAAATTGCTTGCCCTACCCATGGCTGTGGAAGAAAGTTCAGTAGTTGCTGCAGCTTCCAAAGCGGCTAAATTCTGGATCGACAAAGGAGGTTTTAAAACCACCATTATCAATACCGAGAAACTGGGACATACCCACTTTATATTCAACGTAGAATCCCATAAATTATTGCATTTTTTCAACTTCAGGCTGAAGAAAAAACTTCTTGAAGCAACGGAAGAGATTACGGCCAATATGAGAAAACGTGGCGGAGGAATTTTAGATATTAAGTTAATAGATAAAACTTCCGAGATGGCAGATTATTATCAGCTGAAGGCCAGCTTTGACACGGTAGATTCCATGGGAGCAAATTTTATCAATTCCTGCCTGGAACAGTTCGGGAAAACATTGAAACAGGAAGTTGCTGAAAATGCCGATTTTTCACAGGAAGAAAAAGATTCCCTGCAGATCGTTATGAATATTT
Organism: Chryseobacterium endophyticum; assembly: GCF_056333165.1. NCBI lineage: Bacteria > Pseudomonadati > Bacteroidota > Flavobacteriia > Flavobacteriales > Weeksellaceae > Chryseobacterium > Chryseobacterium endophyticum. Next base: position 46,738 of record NZ_JBWGXE010000007.1, on the reverse strand, counting down.
TGTCAAATTTCACACCGGACTGTATCGTAAGGGCTGAGGTTTCCTGCAAAATTGAGGAGTTAAATGACGACAGCGGGATTTCCAATGAAGAATTTGCAAGGAAATTTAAGCAGGCTGTTACGATTGCTGAAATAGAACCTTTCCGTGCGACAACACACAATAAAGGAATTATGAACGGCGTAGATGCCGTAGTGATTGCCACCGGAAATGATTTCAGGGCAACAGAAGCCTGTGCCCACGCTTATGCGGCAAGAAACGGTAAATATTCTTCCCTGACGCACTGTACGACAGATAACGGCGTCTTCAGGTTCTGGATCGATCTGCCGATTTCCGTAGGGGTTGTAGGTGGTCTTACCAACCTTCATCCCTTGGTGAAATTCTCTCTGGCGCTTCTTGGAAAACCTTCCGCGCAGGAATTAATGAGTATTCTGGCGGTTTCCGGACTGGCACAGAATTTCGGAGCTTTGCGTTCTCTCATTACTACGGGAATTCAGAAAGGACACATGAAAATGCACTTGCTGAATATTCTCAATCAGATGGGGGCAACGGAAGAAGAAAAGCAATATTTCGTGAATTATTTCAAAGATAAAACGGTGAGCCACCACGAGGTGATTACTGAATTTAACAGGCTAAGAAAACAATAATGTTTGGAATCATTATAGCTGCATTTATGCTTGCTTTCGGAGTTTTTCTGAAACTGACTAAAAATCCGGGTTTTGCTCAAAATAAAAAATTTGCATGGATTTTTATTGGTATTGGACTCGTATCATTAATATTCAAGATTTTAAATTATAAATGAAAACAATAACATTAATTTTTGGTGCGGCTTACGGAATGCTTTCCGTTATTTTAGGAGCTTTCGGCGCGCACGCTTTGAAGAAAATATTGTCTGTGGAAAGGCTGGAAAGCTTTGAAACGGGCGTAAGATATCAGATGTATGCTGCCTTTTTTCTTTTAATTGCAGGATACATTTTAAAATTTGAAACCAAAACCGAAAACTGGATTTCCTGGCTGATGATTTTAGGAACCATGCTTTTCTCTTTCAGTATTTACGGTTTGAGTATGCAGGATTATTTCGGGATGAACCTGAAGTTCCTGGGGCCAATTACGCCACTTGGCGGCCTGTTGATGATCCTGAGTTGGGCCTTGCTGATTTTCTATTTCGTGAAAATGAAAGTTAATTAAAAATAAAAAGGAATTCTGCACCCGGAATTCCTTTTTCATTTTACCTTAGAAAATTCTCGTTCAGCCATTTCAGCTTGTTGTAGCTTTTCAGGAATTTGGCTTTCAGTTCGATATTCTTTTCCCGGGCATCCAGTAGTTTATTTTCCCTGGAATTGATCAGGAACAGTGAGCTTTCTCCGTTACTGAATCGTGTTTCTTCCGCATTCAGAAGTTTTTGGTAATTATTCAGATTGTTTGTGGAGATATTGATCTGTGTGACATAATTATTCATTTCATTTTTATACGTTTCAATTTTGGTGCTGAGTTCCCGGCTTTTCACTTGAGAATCCTGTCGGTTCTGTAAAATTTTCAGTTTGGCAATTTCATAATCTGCTTTTGCCTGCCTGAGAAAAATGGGGATCTCCAGTTTCAGTCCGTACTGGAAATTATTGTCAAACAAAGGGAGGAAGTCGGCGCGGTAATTTTCCTTGTTGAAAAAATTATAGGTAAAATCCAGTTTTGGAAGAAAACTTTGCCATTTCAGTCTTTTTTCACTTTCCAGGATATTTTGCTTTTGAAAATAATATTCAAGGAAAGCATGGTCCTGAAGCGGTTTTGATTCCAGATTCTGAACCAGGAATTCATAATCGGTATGTCCTGAATGTTCATCAAGACCGGATGCCGGGAAAATCAGCTGTGAAATTTCATAAAACTGCTGATTTTCTTTCCAGAGATACATCTGCAGTTCCTGGGTGCTCTTCACAAAATTAAGATAAGCATCTCTTTCCTGAAGCTCGAAGCTTTGCAGCTGCGATAAAGCCTCTACTGTGTCGATTGCCGGCCTTTCACCGAATTCATAAGTTTTTTTAGTCAGATCCAGTCTTTTTCTGTTGATTTCCACAGCAGACTTTTGCAGTTTGTAAACCTCATAATTCTTTACCCAGTCCCAATAGGTGTTTTCGGCATTCAAAAGCAGCTCATTGGTGAGAATGATTTGTTCGGCTTCCGTCATTTTCAGTCCGAATTTCGCCTGATCCAGCATAGCTCTTCTTTTGTCATACAAGAGATTTTTAGCCAATGGAACGGTGATTCCGAATTGGTATAATCCGCCCGGTGTTTCACTGCTGTTGAGTCTTTCTCCTTCAATATAATTATAACTTCCGGTAATGTCAACCCCGTACCATGTCGGAATTCCAAGCCCAACATTTCTCTGCTCGTAGTATTTTGTTCCGTCGATGTTTTTTTCTCCGAGTTTTCCTTCAATGACCGGATCAAAATTTCCCCTTGCCTTGGTAATTTCGGCGTTGGCGATTTTATTCTGAAGCTGGTATTTGAAAGCCAGCGGATGATAATTTTTTACAATATTCAGAAACTCCTGATGCGACAACTTAAGGGAATCCTGCGCATGAGACCACTGAATACAAATCAGAAGTAAGAAAAAACAGAATTTAGTTTTTAGACTTTCCATCTTTCGCAGATTTTTCGGTTTTTACTTCATAATAGTCCGGCGGGAATCCGTTGATATTTCGCCACAATTCGTACCAGACCGGTACATCATTCAGGATGGCAATTCCCTGAACGCCGGTTCCCATTTTGATCTTCGGAGGCCATTGTTTTTCGTTTTTATCCTGAACGACCAATGCTTTGAACATTCCGTTGGTGCTGATGTTGTTTTCTACGGCAATCACTTTTCCGGCAAAAGTTCCGTAGCTCGAGTTGGGCCATCCGGAAAAGACAATCGCCGGGAATCCGTCGAAAATACACATCACGCGCTGTCCTTCTTTTACCAAAGGCAAATCAACAGGTTTGATGTAAATTTCTACGGCATAGTCTACTTTTTCGGGAACGATGATTCCGATGCTTTCCCCGTCTTTCAGGATTTCCCCGATTCCGGCTTTATTGATCTGGACGACCTGGCCGTCCTGTGAAGCAATCACGAAATACAGACCTTGCCTCGCTTTGTAATTGGCCACCTGATTTTCAAGTTTGGCAATATCACCGTCGCTGCCTTCGATCTGTCCCATACTCTGGAATCGCTCGCCTTCCGTTTTACTCAGTTTTTCGTTGTAATCCTGAATCGTGGCATTTTGTTCGATGTTTACATTCACAATTTCCTGCCGGGTCTGGGCTAATTTATTCTCGGTGGCCGTTTTTTTAGCCAAAGCATTCTGGTAAGAAACGCTTCTCTGCTGAAACTGGGTGAGTGAAACCAGGCCTTCGTCGTACATCTTCTTTTGCCTTTCATATTGATCCGACGTCATCCTTAGCTCGTTTTTTGCCGCTTCCAGTTCCGCTTCTTCTCCTGCCAGTTTGTTGTTCAGCTGAATGATCTTTACCTTGAGCTGGTTTAATTTTAAATCTCTTGCCGAATTTAAAGCCTGCATCTGGCTGTTGGTGGTTCCTACTTTCGCTTCATAATAATCTCTTACGCCTTTTTTGGCTTCTACCTGCATTTCTGTCCTTTTCACCAAAAGCGGATCCAGGTAATCTTCTTTTACTTCGGAAAGCTGGAGAAGCGTATCTCCTTTTTTAACATAATCACCGTTTTTGACATACCATTTGATAATTCTTCCGGGAATTGGTGAATTAAGCTGTTGCGGACGTTGCTCCTGGTACAGTGTACTCACATTTCCGGTAACCTTTATATTTTGTGTCCACGGCAAAAATAAAACGATGATACCTCCGATAAAGATGAAAAGGAACCATCTTTTAACCCTTGATTTTTTGTGAATCTGATATATTTTATTCACTGACTGCAGTTCCATCTCTTTTAGTTTTTGTTAAATAATTTTTTCACATTTCCGTCTTCTACCTGAAGCTGCTGATCGGCTTCCATGATGAGCTTCTGGTCTTCCGAAACAATAATAATGGTGGTTTTTTCTTTTAGCTTTAAAAGATATTCCATCATTTTAGTTTTGAATTCATCGTTCATTCCGTCCAGCGGATCTTCGAGAATCAATAATCTTCTGTTGCCTGCCAAGGCTCTCAGGAGAAGGATTTTCTTTTTGGCGCTGAATGAAATTTCCGTATCGGTCTCACTGATGTTGGTGAAAAAACCATTGCTGAACTGGCTTGAAAAATCTTCGATGCCTATTTCCTCCGCAATTTCCAGAATATGCTCTGCGGATGTTTCATTCTGTCCCAGAACGATATTTTCGTAAACTGTCCCTTTGATGATGGTCATATCATCCAGATACATCCCGATCTGGCTTCTGAGGGAGATTTTATCAATGTTTTTTAACGGGATTTTATCAAAAAGGATACTTCCGGAAGCCGGTTCATAAAACCCGGTGATCATATTGAGCAATAAGGATTTTCCTGAGCCGAGCTGCCCTGAAATGACGGTTAATGTATTCTCAGGAATTTTGAAGTTGACGTTTTCCAAAATATTGTAATGGTCATTGAACGCAAAGCTTACGTCTTTAAATTCTACTTCAAAACCTTCAAGATGGCGGTCGAAATTGATGCTGCCTATCTTTTCTTCCGGAAGATCGGTCACCTTGTGAAGTTTTGCCAGTGATGCGATCACGTCGTAATAGCTTTCCAGGCTGATGATGAGCTTTTCAACGGCCGCCATAATGCTGAGTACCACGATTTCCGTAGCGATGAATGCCCCGATATTTAACTGCTGGTTTACCAAGAGATAGGTTCCGATCACCAGCATCACCAAAGTAATAATCACTTTAAAAGCAATAATGGTCTTGTACTGGAAAACCAAAACGCGGAAGTGTGATGTTCTGTGGTCCAGGTATTTTACCACTCTTTCGTCGGTACCGGAAAGATGGGCTTCTGTTTTGGAATTCAGCTTAAAAGTTTTGATGGAAGCGGCGATATCTTCGATCCATGAAGCGACTTCATATTTTTTATCGCTTTCTTCAATGCTTGATTTGATCCCGCTTTCCATGGTAAATCTGAAGATAATGACCACGCAGATTACCACCAAAGCCCCGAATACCAAAAACCAGGGGTGATAAAAGGAGAGGAGCAGGATTCCAAAGAGGATCTGGATCAGGGCCGTCGGGATTTCCAGTAATATTTTGGAAATTCCTTTCTGTAAATTCTGGGTATCGAAAAAACGGTTGACCAGCTCCGGGAGGTAATATTTTCTTGTTGCCGAAAGGTTGACTTTTGGAAGCTTTTCAGCAAATGCCAGAGAGAATTCAACAAAAATTTTCTGCTGAATTTTTTCGATGATCTGCATGACTTTCAGCCTGAAATATCCTACGAGCCAGGTTCCCAGAACAACAAAAGCGATCAGGATGTAAATGGATGTTGCCATCGTCGCCCCCATTACAAAGCTGACGATAGACTGTATCCCAAGCGGAACGCTCAGCTGTACAAGACCGTTCAGAATGGCGTAAAAGTAAATATTGGTAACATCTTTCTTTTCTTTGGTAATATACTTGAAAAGATTGTACCCGTGCTGTTTCGCAGTGGTTTCCATGGGTTTACTGTTGTTTTATAAGGTTGAAGGTGATAAAACGCAGATAATCCAAAACATACTTTTTATGATCTATCCTGTCGGTATGATTGTCGGTAAGTTTCGGAAGATGTTCGCTGAAAAACTGCTGGTCGTGTGCCGTTTCCAGGAGCGTGCTTGCAAATGACCTCGGATATGGAAAATCAGGTTTTGCCTGTGAAATAATTTCACCAAAAAAAGTACAGAGGCTTTTCAATGGGCTGAAAACCATTTCTTTATTAATTTCGTCCACTTCTTTCACCAGGTAAGATTTACTGCTTTCTGCAATAACGATGCTGTGAAGTTTTGTAAGGTCATAATCTTCAATTTTATCATCCGTTTCATCATGATGGGTAATGATTTCAAGAATCTTTTCCATTTTTTGCTGAGGTTCTTTTATTTCCTGCAGCCTCAGCTTGGAAATAAACTCGATGTAAGACCAGTACCAATTAAGAATATAGGTTAATAATTTATGTTTTGAAGGGAAATACCTGTACACCGTAGCTTCCGTAGAATTGATTTTCAGTGCCAGCTTTTTAAAGGTAAAACTTTCAAAACCGGTTTCGTAAATCAGTTCAATGGAATGTTTTACAATTGCGCGCCCGATCTCGCTGTTTTCAGGATCCTTTAGGTAAAGATGTTCGTTAACTTTAAATTTTACTTGAAATTCCATAAAGATTAAATAACTATACTTTATGAAAGCAAATCACATACCACAAAATGTATTTATATATTAAATAATAGTAATACTATCATTTTATTCTTTTAGATTTAATTAAAAAAATAAAAAGACGTTTATTTTTAACCTAAAATTTATCTTTGCACTAAATTTTCCACCAGTTTTTAAATAAATTGTTCTCCAGGAATTCATCTAAGTTTACATTTTTATAATGGATGAGGTTCATTTAAAAGGAAAATTAGGGTATTCCGGAAGAAAGAGTTTTTCAGCCTGACAGTTTTCTCTCATCCGCAAACTAAATTTATGAAATAATGAAAATCAACCGAAGAAGACGATTAATACGAACATTCAATCTTTTGGATCAGCCGATCAGGTTTAATCCTTTTGTATTCAGCCGTACTTTTTTCATGTGGGCTATTACCGGGCTGGTAGGGGGAATCATTGCCGGACTGTACTGGATTGTTCTAGAATATTTCATAGAGTTTTTAGCGGAGTTTCAGGGATGGATGGTCATTCCGACCATGGCGGTTTGCGGTTTGCTTGCCGGGCTGGTCATTCATCTTATCGGCGATCCCGGCGAAATTCATCTGATTGTTAACAACATCCGGTTTAATAAAGGAAAACTCGATCCTAAAAATAATCCCTCCATGATCTTGTCGTCACTGTTTTGTGTGGCCTCGGGAGGAAGTCTGGGGCCGGAAGCTCCTTTGGTGCAGGTTACGGGTTCTACGGGGACTTATCTTGGGAAATTATTCAGGTTAAAAGGTGAAGAATTGCGCTCGCTGAGTATTGCCGGGATGGCTTCGGGTTTTACCGCACTTTTCGGTGCACCGCTTGGAGGAAGTTTGTTTTCTCTGGAAATTTTGCACCACAAACACGCCGTAGAATATTATAAAGCGATCATTCCTGCATTAGTGGCAAGCTGCTTCAGTTATTTGATGTTTGCACTGATCATTCATTTAGGGATCGGGGCAACCTGGAACCTTAAGGCGTATCATTATACCGGCGTTTATGATTTTGCCTATGCAACAGCCTTTGGAATCGTCGGCACACTGTTCGGGTGGATTTTTATTTTCGTGGTAAAATTTTTCAAGAAAATTTTCGAGTACAGGAAATTTCCGATTTATATCAAAACACTCACAGGCGGAATTATTCTGGGGATCATCGCGTTTTATTTTCCACTGACCAGATATTTTGGCCACAACGAGATCAACCAGCTGATCAACGGAAATTTTGCCCTGGATTTTTTAGTGATTATTTTAATTTTTAAAATCTTAGCCATAGCCGTTACCGTAACTTCGGGATGGAGAGGTGGTTTTATCATCCCGCTTTTCTTCGTGGGAACAACGTTGGGATTGATTATTCATCAGCTGTTTCCCTCGGTCGATACTACACTGGCGATCGTGAGCTGTATGGCAGCCATTAATGCCTGCGTGACGAGAACTCCGATGAGCACGACGATTATTTTGGGAACATTAACGGGGTTTACCTATTTTGTGCCTATTCTTTTTGCCAGCCTGACAGGGTATTTCTTGGCGCCGAAGATTCCGTTTATCGGTTCGCAGTCAGAAAAACTGGAGGCGGAATAAATTTGAGGTCAATCTGTTTGATTATTGATAAAATAAATACATCTTTGAGGATTAAAAAATTAATCCCATGAGTTATAAAACCTACAATGTTATTGCAAGAATTAATCAGGAATCTGAAAAAGAACAGTTGAAAAACTTTTTGAGTGAAAGTTTTAAATTTTATAACATCAGGGAATTTCATACCCCTTTTATCGGTATTATCTGCCAGGCTAATGATAATTTTAAAAGGTACGAATTTGATAAATTTCCCGATAATTTTTTCAGAGACCAGGATGCAGTGGAAGACTATTATGCTTTTTCGGAAAATCATGTGATTGAATTTTCAAAACAGCACGGCGATCTGGATATTGCTTACATAGAAGTCGATTGTTTTGGTGGCCAATGCTCATCCAACGGCTTTGTGATCAGGAATGGCGTAAAAATATCGAACGAAGACGTTTCTCATTCAGCTCATATGAAATTGCTTCATGCGATTGATTCCAACTATGATTCCTGGCATTTTTATCCTTTTACCAGAAGCTTTTTTACGGATAAAGGCGGGATCAACGGAGAGATTCTCAACTTTACTTTTCTGGCACTGTTGATGGCGTTCAGTATGGAGGTGGAAAATAAACCGGATTATGAGTTGAATGCTGCCGAAAACGAGATGCAGATTCTTTATAAAGAACAATTTGAACTTTATCTGATGAACTTCGGACGGGAACGGGTGAAAGTATTAGGAAGGTTATTCGATACCAGTGCGGAAACAATTGATGAAATAAAAAGTCTTCTGAGCGAAGCATTAACAGGATTGGAATATTATGTTGAGATCGATAATTTTGAGAATGGGGAGAAAGATCTGGTTTCAAGTATTTCTAAAGAAAAATTCCAGAGCATTGCGCGAGTAAGTTATAGGGCACAGCCTTTTAATGAAAGAAAAATCGAGTTTTCGCCGGAGGTTGAAAATGCAGGAATGGCGCCTGAAAAAAAGGAAAGTTTTTTTGGCAAACTTTTTAAAAATATTTTTAGAAAGTAAACGCCGGTTATCACCATTTATCATATTTTCATAATGGCTGAAATGCAAATTGAATTTATCATCTGCGCTTAATTTTATATTTTATTAAACTGACAAAAAGCATCCTTACAAGCCAATGCTTTGTTTAAAATAAACGTTGGTATTTCATCTGTTTTTATTAAATTTGTCAACCTTTAAATATTAAAATAAAATAATAAAAATAATATGAATCTTCACGAGTATCAATCAAAAGAGATTTTATCAAAGTATGGAGTAGCTATCCAACGTGGTTTCGTTGCAAACAACGTAGATGAAGCTGTAGCTGCTGCTGAAAAGCTGACTGCTGAAACCGGAGCTCAGGCATGGGTTGTAAAAGCACAGATCCACGCGGGTGGTCGTGGTAAAGGTGGCGGTGTAAAGTTCTCTCCAAACATGGATAAGCTTAAAGAAAACGCTCAGAACATCATCGGAATGCAGTTGGTAACGCCACAGACTTCTGCTGAAGGTAAAAAAGTAAATTCTGTTTTGATTGCAGAAGATGTATATTATCCGGGAGAATCCGAAACAAAAGAATTCTATGTTTCTATTCTTTTAGACAGAGCTGAAGGTAAAAATACAATCGTATATTCTACGGAAGGTGGGATGGATATTGAGCACGTTGCGGAAGTGACTCCTCATTTGATCCACAACGAATTGATCGATCCGGCTTTGGGTCTTCAGGGGTTCCAGGCCAGAAAAATTGCTTTCAATTTAGGACTTGAAGGGAACGCTTTCAAAGAATTCACAAAATTCATCACTTCTCTATACAATGCTTATGTAGGAATTGATGCTTCTCTTTTTGAAATCAACCCTGTATTAAAGACTTCCGATAACAAAATTATTGCTGTTGATGCTAAAGTAACATTGGATGGCAACTCATTGTTCCGTCACAAAGATCTTGAAGCACTTAGAGATACAAGAGAAGAAGATCCTATCGATGTTGAAGCGGGTGAAGCTGGTCTTAACTTCGTGAAGCTTGATGGTAATGTTGCCTGTATGGTAAACGGTGCCGGTCTTGCGATGGCAACGATGGATATTATTAAATTATCCGGAGGTAATCCTGCCAACTTCCTTGACGTGGGTGGTACTGCCGATGCTCAGAGAGTACAGACAGCTTTCGGAATCATCTTAAGAGATCCGAATGTAAAAGCAATCCTGATCAATATCTTCGGAGGTATCGTAAGATGCGACAGAGTGGCTCAGGGTGTGGTTGATGCTTATAAAGCGATGGGAAGCCTTCCTGTTCCGTTGATCGTAAGATTACAGGGAACGAATGCTGTTGAAGCTAAGCAGTTAATTGATGACTCAGGTCTTCCTGTACATTCTGCTATTACGCTTGAAGAAGCTGCCAACAAAGTGAAAGAAGTTTTAGCTTAAGACTGAAATAAATAAAGTCAAAACCGTTGCCTGAAATTCTAGGGCAACGGTTTTTTTTGTGATTATATCTTGTCTTCTATATTGATTGCTTTATCAGGATTGATATTTTCTCCTCCTGTAATGCTTATGCTTGTAGGCGTCACCAGCTGTATGCCTTCTGAATCCAGGCGTTTTTTGATTTCAAGATAGGAAATGCTCTTCAGCAGCATCATGTCTGCGCCAACCACCATAGGAAATTTGGCCTGCAGATTGAAGATCCCCTGCTTAAGATCCGTGATAACTACGGTTGCTGTTTCCGGCCGGTCGACATTATCGAGTTTCTGTACCACTTCCAGAACGGCCTGTTGTGCTTTTTCTATATCCTGATCTGCGGGAATTTCAAAATTTAAATAAATTTTCCTTTGAGGAGATGCTGTAAAATTGTAGAATGGAGAATTGAAAATCACCTGATTGGGAATGTACACCTTTTTTCCATCATCACCGATTACTTTGGTGGTCAAAAATCCAATTTCTGATACCGTACCCGAATTGTTTCCTATCGTGACATAATCTCCCACTTTAAATGCTTTGTCGATGCCGATCAGCAATCCGGAAAAAATACTGGATACCAGATCTTTTAAAGCCACCCCGGCAATAACCCCGGCTACTCCTAAACTTCCGATAAATTTCCACAAAAACCCGCTGAAACCCATGATTTCCAGGGCGATGAACGTTCCCATTACCATGATCAGAAACCTGAATACACCAATAAGGGTTACCAGGGAGCTTTCTTTTTTGCTTTTCGGAAAGAGTTTGTGAAATATTTTTACTGAAATCTGACTCAGATATTTACTGGTAAAGAGGAAAAAAGAAAATACAATAATTCCGACAACAAGCTTCGGCGTGATTTGCGCAAACTTGATATACCAATTTTCCAGAACATTATAAACGACATCAACATAACTTAAACCATTTTTCAGCATGAATAAATTTTTAATAATTACTTATTTTTTTTAACAAAAATTTTGCCAGTTTCAAAAACTCTACTAAATTTGTAGACTAATAAGAACAAAATATTATGTCAATTAAACTAGGAGATTTAGCACCGGATTTTGAGGCGGACACGTCTTTGGGAAAAATCAGTTTTCACGAATACCTGGGGGATTCCTGGGGAATCCTGTTTTCCCATCCTGCAGATTATACACCGGTCTGCACCACAGAGCTTGGATTTACATCAAAGCTTAAATCTGAATTTGATAAAAGAGGAACCAAAGTCATTGCGCTGAGCGTGGATGGAGTAGAAGATCACAAAAACTGGATCAAAGATATCAATGAAACCCAGGATACTGATGTGCAGTTTCCCATCATTGCAGACAAAGATCGAAAAATTTCTGAGCTTTATGATTTTATACATCCTAATGCTTCAGCAACGGCTACCGTGCGTTCTTTACTCATCATTGATCCTGAAAAAAAAGTAAGGCTGATTATTACTTATCCGGCTTCAACAGGAAGAAATTTTAATGAAATTCTCCGAGTACTTGACTCTCTTCAGCTGGTTGACAATTATAAGATAGCCACTCCTGTGAACTGGAAGAACGGTGATGATGTGATCGTGCCTCCCGCTGTTTCTACGGAAGATGCAAGAAAGATATTTCCTAAAGGGGTAACGGAGGTAAAACCCTACCTGCGGTATACGCCACAACCGAATACATGATTTATTTGATTTTTTATAGTTTAGTTTTAATTTGTAAGAAAATCGCCGCAGAAATATTTCTGCGGCGATTTCGGTTTTACGTGTATATAATGTGTGTGAAGTGATTCTTATTGGGTAACATCATTCGCTACTTGCTTAGCTTTTGAAGTTGGAATATAAATGCTGAAACCTACGTTGAAAGTAATATTTGAGTTAAGTCCTTCGCTACCGAAACCTGCTCTGCCTCTGTATTTTACCAATCCTTCAAGACCGATATTCGGAGTGATGAAATAAGAGTAACCAGGACCAACGCCGAAATCCAGACCTGTTGTGGAATCTGCATTTTCAACAGATCTTCCGCCTACTCCTACATTTCCTTCAAGGAACCAACGTCCGTGATTCAATAGATTGTCAACACCTTTTTCTCCGGGTGAAACATAGTAACGTCCTAAAGCACCTACGCCATAAGTGAATTCTGTCGGACTTCCATTGGTTACCTTGTTGAATCCTAAATCAACATAGCCTCCCAATGCAACATTATCTTCAATGAAATATGCTCCTTTCGGCTGTATAGCAATATTGTAACCTCCTCCTGTGTTTAATCCGAAGTTACTTGAAATTAAACTACTTCCTACCAGCCAGTTTCCTTTTTGAATTTGAGCATTCATGGTTGTAGCTAAACCTGCTACCGCTAGTATTCCTGATAAAATTAGCTTTTTCATAATTTATTATTTTGATATTTAATGTTTATCATTTGTGGTTTCTGAAAAACAATAAATGTGCCATACTAATCAATGTTTAGTGAATTCGCCGGCGATACATACTATCGGAAAAACCTTGAAATTTGACTTTCAGGATCTAAACAAGGAAAATCTTATCAGATCAGCAATAATAGTATGGAGACAATGAGTCCGGCTACGGTAAATACCATACCTCGTTTAAAGGCTTTTGTTTTGGGATTGAACATCCAGAAACTTGAAATCACGAAAAAGAACAGCGAGATTCCGAAAAAGGTGTTCAGAGGTGATAAGGTGTCTTTCGATTGTGCCTTGTGCAGTTTCGTCATTTTATCCAGCAGGAAAGGGAGTTCCTTTTTAGTGTATTTCGCCTGCCCCGTCGCAGAATCGTAAGTCCCCTGTTTGAATTTCAGAACGGTACCTTCCGTTTCTTTTACTTCGAAATTTTTTATTTTTAATTCTTTACCAAGGGCTTTTTCATCCAGATTCTTGCCGATGACTTTATCGTAATTCTTTTCTTTTTTCAGAAAATCGGTGTCCCTGTAAATCAGGAGAACCCCACTCACTGCGTATATCGCCATCATACCGGCGAGAAAATAACCGAGATACCGGTGGGTGATTCTCATAAAACTTCTTGTGTCCTTAATCTTATCCATATTTATTATTGTTTTTAAATCTCAAAAGTGGAAACTGCAAAAATGCAATTCCCACTTTAAATGAAAAAATTATTGTTAAATTTTTTTTACAGTTTATAAGTTAACGTGAAATAGTAATTTCTTGGCGTAATCGGATTCACGGAATAATTTTCGTGAACATTATAATTGACGACATCAAACAGATTTCCCACTCTTCCCTGGATCATGAATTTTTTCCATTCGTAGCCAACAGACAATGAAACAGTTGTGTAGTCTTTCAGTTCAAACATTCTGCTGATGCCGTTTCTGGATGCTAAGCTGTTGCTACCTGTTTTAGTATCGTTCCATCCTGCTATTCTATTTCCGATATAATAAATTCCAGCTCCTACTTTTAGCCCCGGAATATATTTGGTGAATTTATAAAATACTGATGCATTTGCTGTTGTTGCAGGAGTTCTTACTAATCTTTGATTCTCCACATATCCGAAAAGTTCAGGAGTATCCAAGTATACAGAATTATTGTAAGAAAAACCTCCGATAATAGAAAGGTTTTCGGTTGGATTTCCTGTAATATCAAGTTCTACACCTCGACTTCTCATTTTTCCTGCAAAATCTTTGATCAATCCATTAGGATCAAGCTGCTGCCCTGCATCATTTAATGCGACCTGATAATAGTTTCGGTAAAGGATCTGATAGACTGTAAGATTTATAGCTAAAGCATTGTTCCAAATATTTTTCTTCGCTCCAATTTCGTATTGGTCAATATTAGTAGGATTTAAAGCTTCATTATCTCTGGATATTCCTGTATTCGCTACAAATGAATTTGTGTATGTTGCAAAAACGGACAAATTATCGTTTGGTGCATATATTAATCCTACTTTTGGTGATACGGCCTGATTAGCGGAAGAGCTGTTGTCGACAAGGCTCTTAGTGGTAGTAGAATTCATGTCAACAATTCCGTTTTTACTGGTCTTAAATTTTGTATTGATAGTAGGCATATTTTCAATATAAGACCATCTCAATCCTGCAATTACCTTAAGTTCTTTTGTAAGACTTACAAGATCCTGTGCGTATACACCAATTCTTCTCGTATTAATTCGGTTTTTTTCCAATCTTTGCGCATCAGGGATGCTGCCGCTGGCCCATGATGAGGGGCTGTCAAGATAAAGGATCCCATTGCTATTTCCATTGGTTCCATATAAATAGTTGTTTCCATACGCTAATTTATTGGCAGGATTATAATATGTATACGAATCTGCAGCACCATAATCTGCATCCGCACCTATTAATACTTTATGATTTATCTTGCCGGTATTGAATTCGCCATTCAGATTTATTTGTGCTGACGTGTAATTTTGTTCGTTGTACGTTCTGTTCAAAGGTCTTTTCCAGGTTAATCTATCACTTACATAACCCCACTGAACTCTTTCGGTTGAAAAATAATCTTTAGTGTAATTCTGGTAAGAAGCTGTTGCGTTTAAAGACCATCTTTGGTTAATCTGATGATTGAAAGTAACGTTTGTTGTGGCCTGTTGTGTATTCTGAAACTGCCAATCTGCACCTAAGAAAGAATTTCTCGAAAGAAGTTCGTTAAGTTGATAAGTGTAACCATCTTTCTGGGTTATTGAGCCAATCCCAAAATCCGGAGTAAAGTCATTTTTAAGATAATCCGCTTCTACAATCAATTGTGATCTGTCACTTAAATTAAATAAGAAAGATGGATTAAAGTAGTATTTTTCAGATTGTACAACATCCCTGAAACTCTCAGCATATTCATAGACTCCGTTTACCCGAAATGCGATGTTTTTTGATAATGGTCCATAAATGTCAACCATTGGTTTGTAAGAGTTCCAGCTTCCCGCATTCATTCCTACGCTTCCTCCAAAGTTGAACTTAGGCTTTTTCGTGATCATGTTAATGACCCCTCCTGCAGCAGTATTTCCGTAAAGCATGGCATTGGCGCCTTTTAAAACTTCAACTCTTTCCAGCCCGCTTACTTCTGGAAAGACACCACTGTTTATTCTGGAGCCGTTTTTGAAAATATTGTCATTTCCTAGTATAAAACCTCGTCCGCCAAAGCTATCTTGGGAATTTCCTCTTGATGAAGTGATATAGATTCCATTGACATTCTGAAGAACATCGCTCAACTGCTTTGCCTGCTGCTGCTCAATGATTTCATGGGTGACAATGGCGATCGGCTGTGGCGTTTCCATGATCGTCAGGTTTGATTTTGTAGATAATGGTCTCGCTTTATTAGGATTTCCCGTTTTATGAAGATTAACGTCTTCGATCGTCTGGATCTTAACGGTATCAGCTTCAGTATTTTTCATTTGTGCACCCAAGGAAATGGCTGTGAACAATAATCCTAAGGTTACTAGCTGTTTTTTCATGATAGCTTATGTTATTTAGAGTGGTTTTAAATAAGTGCAAAAGTATATTATTATTTAGAATTAATAAAAATTAAAATGTGATATTTATCATATTTAATATGGGTAAAAGCAAAAGTCTCCCGAGATTGGCTGTGATATTGCTGCTTTTATGAATAACTTTGATAAAAAATAAACTATGCAATTGATAAAAACAGGACTTTGTGCCTTCGGAATGAGTGGAAAAATATTTCATGCCCCTTTTTTAAAAGAACATCCGGGATTCTTCTTATCTGCCATTGTTGAAAGGAATAAAGAAGATTCTAAAGAGAAATATCCCGATGCAACCATCTACCGCTCGGTAGAAGAGATGCTCGAGCAGGCAGATATCGAACTTGTCGTTGTCAATACGCCTGTACAAACGCATTTTGAATATGTTAAAATGGCGATTGAAGCTGGTAAAAACGTCATCGTGGAAAAGCCTTTTACGGTAAATGTCGCTGAAGCGGAAGAGCTGGTACAGATGGCAGAGGAAAAAGGACTGTTTCTGAGCGTTTACCAGAATAGAAGATTTGACCGCGATTATCTCCAAGTACAGAAAGTAATTAATGAGGGAAAATTGGGAAATATAAAAGAAGTGGAAATCCGATTCGACAGATTCCGGACAGATCCCAGCGGGAAGGGTCATAAAGAAGATCCTGAAGCTACAGGTTCCGGATCGTTGCACGATCTGGGTTCTCATCTTATAGACCAGGCTACACAGTATTTTGGAACTCCTGAAAAACTGTTTGCCGATGTGTTTTCAATGAAAGGAAAAGAGTTTGCCAATGATTATTTTGAAATGATTTTATTTTACCAGAACAATCTCAGGGTAAGACTGAAATCTTCAGTATTCACAAAAGAAGCGCATTATGCCTACGCTGTTCACGGAGATAACGGAAGTTTTTTGCAGGAACGGACCGACAATCAGGAAAATGAACTGGCCGCAGGAGCCCTTCCTGAATATGGAAAAGATTGGGCGCAGCCTCTGCAACAACCTGATGGAATACTTAATTTCTTAAATCAAAATAAAGAAACAGAAAGAATTCTTACTTGCAGTGGACCCGGAAACTACATGAATTATTATCAGCAGATCTATGAATTCATCGTATTCGGATATGCCTTACCTTCTCCTGCCGGTGAAATTATAAGAAATATGAAAATCATTGACACTGCAATAGAAAGTTCCGCCGGAGAGAAAGTGGTTTATTTGTAGAGTCAGAAGGGTTTTAGAGTTTGAGGGTATAAGAGTATATGAGTATTAGAGTTTTAGATTAAATATTCATTTTAAATTACCCTCAAACCCTCAAACCCTCAAACTCTCAAACTCCCAAACCCTCCAACACCTTACGCTTCTCCGAGCATTTCCTGAAGTTCCAGCCAGCGCATTTCGTGGTTTTCCAGTTTTTCAGAGATCATTTCTAAGTCTGAGGATAATTTTGATATTTTTTCGTAGTCGCTTTCATTGTTCAGCTGATCCAGAATTTTAGCCCGTTGATCTTCCAGTTCTGGCATTTCTTTCTCAATGGTTTCCAGCTCTCTCTGTTCTTTGAATGAAAGTCGTTTCTTTTTAGCTGTATTTGGTGGAGTGACCGCAGCCGGAATGTTTTCTTTTACATTTTCGGTTTTTGGAGATGCAGACTTTCCTAATGCCTCCTCTTTGCTTTTTGCCTCGCGGTATTCTGAAAAATTGCCTACAAAATCCCTGATCTTTCCGTTGCCTTCAAAAGCAAGGGTATGGTCAATAATCCGGTCCATAAAATACCGGTCGTGCGAAACGATGATAAGCGATCCCTGGAATTGCTGCAAGAAGTTTTCAAGTACGGTTAGGGTAGGGAGATCAAGATCATTGGTAGGCTCGTCAAAAATCAGGAAGTTGGGGTTTTGATATAAGATGTACATCAGGTGTAATCTTCTTTTTTCACCACCCGAAAGTTTTGAAATAGGAGAGTACTGGGTCTGGTCATCAAATAAAAATAATCTCAAAAACTGTGAAGCCGAAAGACTTTTTCCGTTGGCAAGAGGGTAATATTCGGCCACCTCTTTGATGAAATCAATCACTCTTTCATCTTCTTTATAGGTAAGTCCTTTTTGTGAAAAATATCCGAAATGAATGGTTTCCCCGGTTTCAATTTCGCCGTTATCTGCTTTTTCAAATCCCTGGATGATATTCAATAGGGTCGATTTTCCGGCGCCGTTTTTTCCTACAATTCCTACTTTCTCGCCGCGTTGAAACTGATAACTGAAGTCTTTTAACAAAACATTATCTCCGAAGCTTTTATCAATATGTTTCAGTTCAAGAATTTTATTGCCCAGCCTTTTCATTTCAAAATCCAGTTCAAGGCCCTGTTTGCTGGTGTCGGTTTTGGCTACTTTTTCCGTTTCATAGAACGCATCAATTCTGGATTTTGATTTGGTGGTTCTCGCTTTCGGCTGCCGGCGCATCCATTCCAGTTCTTTTCTGTACAGGTTGTTGGCTTTGTCTATGGTGGCATTCATATTGTCTTCGCGGATCATCTTATTTTCAAGATAGGTGGCATAAGAACCGTTATGAACATACAGGTTTTTGTCTTCCATTTCCCAGATGATGTCACAAACACTGTCGAGGAAATATCGGTCGTGCGTCACAAGGAGAAGCGTAATTTTTGCTTTATTCAGATAGTTTTCCAGCCATTCTACCATTTCGACGTCGAGATGGTTGGTGGGTTCGTCCATAATTAATAGAGTATGCCGGTGTTCGGCTCTGGTTTCTGTCAGAAGTTTAGCCAGTGCCACACGTTTGATCTGGCCTCCGGAAAGGGTTCCCATTTTGGCATCAAGATCTGTGATTTTAAGCTGTGAAAGAATCTGTTTCATTTCATTTTCCAGATCCCAGGCCTTATGAGCTTCCATTCCGGCTAAAGCTTTTTCGATAAAATCGTTATCTGTAGAATGAAGAGACAGGTGATAATCCTTTAAAGCCCTGATCGGTGCGGAGTCCAGGGTCATCATGAATTCGTCGATGCTCAGCTGCTGGTCAAAATCAATTTCCTGGTCAAACAAAACAACCTGGATGTCTTTGTTGATGACTACGGTGCCGCTGTCTGCAATTTCTTTTCCCATTAAAATCTTGAGCAGGGTAGATTTTCCACTTCCGTTTTTGGCAACAATTGCAATTTTATCGCCTTCATTGACGTGGAAAGAAATGTTTTCAAACAAAACCTTGATGCCGTAAGATTTTGTGAGGTTTTCTGCAGAAACGTAATTCATGTGGAGTATTGCTTTGATTTAAACTTTGTCAGGCCGCAAAAGTACGAAATTGTAATAAGACATTCATGAAGCAACGAATATCATTTGTTTTGATAGAGATATTTACCTTTTTACAGCCAGAATATGGTTGTTTTAAATTATTAACCGTTTAATGGTGTAATGTTTAACATAATATAATTGATTTTGAATTTTTATTGTGATTTAATTATTCATTTTGATTTTTTTATTAATTTCATGTAGTTAACATTTAAACTTATAATTATGATGCAGATTAACTTTTGGGCTATTTTATTAGCAGCCCTTGTCCCATTGATGATGGGGTTTTTATGGTATCATCCTAAAGTTTTCGGAAAAGTGTGGATGCAGGAAGCTGATTTGTCTGAAGATAAAATGAAAGGACAAATGGTGGGTGTTTTTATATTTTCGGTGATTCTTTCCGTGTTCATCGCTCTTTTTCTTCAATTTGTCACTATTCACCAGTTTGGTGCGCTGGGGATGATAGGTGGCGACGAAATGAATGCAGGAACATCCTATTATGATTTTATGAGGGATTATGGTTCCGCTTATCGCTCTTTCGGACATGGTGCCTTTCATTCCTTTATGACCGGGTTTTTATTTGTTTTTCCTGTTGTTGCCATTAACGCCATGTTTGAAAGGAAATCCTGGAGGTACACAATGATCAACACAGGCTACTGGACACTTACCATCACCATTATGGGAGGGATCGTCTGTGGATGGTACGCTGCGGATAGCTTCAATTGGGTAACGCAGAAATAATTAATGAAAAGATAAGGCCGTTTTGATTGGTCTTTTGTATGTCATATCATCTGAAAATATACAGGTCAGCTTCCGATTTACCAGGAAACTGGGAATTAATAGTCGGAAGCCATCATGTCATGCTTTCCGGGAATTATTTTCATGCGCTTCAGGAGTCGAAGCCGCAAAATATGGAATGTTATCTGGTCGGATTTTTTCAGGAAAATGAATTGGTCGGAGGGGCTTTATTTCAATATCTTGATTTCATCGGGCATCAAAAGACTACTGATCATCACTTCAGAATGCGGATTAAAAATCTGGCGGCAGGAATGATTGTAAAAGACATCATGATTCTGGGGAATAATATGCTTACCGGCCAGAATGGGTTTTATTTCGATTTTTCTAAAATACAGTCAGAAGATGCTGTAAATCTATTACACAAAGCAATCCGCAAAATGCAGTGTGAAATCAGGAAAACGTCGCTGATCGTAGGTAAAGATTATCAAAAGGCTTTTGCAGGAAAGTTTTTCGGAAAACCGGAAGAAGGATATTTTCAATTCGCCGTTCAGCCTAATATGAAATTGGCAATCAGAGAAAGCTGGAAAACGTTTGAGGATTACACGGACAGCTTTTCAAAAAAATACCGGGCCAGGGCGAAAGCCGCCAAAAAGAAACTGCAGAATATTGAGAAGCTTGAATTGAATTTAGAATTAATCAGGAATTACCGTCTGGAAATGAAACGGCTTTATCAACATGTCGCCGAAAATGCCTCTTTCAACACATTTTTTCTTGCTGAAAACCATTTTGAGAAAATGAAGGAAAATTTAGGGGAACAATTTAAAGTGTTCGGATATTTTTCAGAAAAACAGATGATTGGTTTTTATACTTTAATGGTAAACAACACGGATGTTGATACCTACTTTTTAGGCTACGATAAAATACACCAGAAAGAAAAGCAGATCTACCTGAATATGTTGCTGGATATGGTAGAATTTGCTGTCAGCCATCAATTTAAAAGAGTGGTTTTCGGCAGAACGGCACTGGAAATAAAATCGACCGTCGGAGCTGAGCCTGTTGAGATTTATATATTTATGAAGCATACCAATAGCATACTGAATAAATTTACCGATAAGATTTTTGCATCATTTGCCCCAAAAACAGAATGGACACAGCGGAAACCTTTCAAAAAAAATCCGGATGAGCTTTAAATTAAATCTAATCTAAAGTTAATCTTTTTAGGGACCATAAGCTCCCGTTATAAATATCCAGGTCTACTTTGGCGTTGATTCCGTGAACGATCCCGTTTTCCGTAAACTGCCAGAAATCCCAGCCGGAATCCGGAGATGGCGCCGGAACGTCATTGTAATTGGCCAGCCAGAGCGGATAGTCATCAAACTCACCCTTCAGGAAGTCTTTATAATAATGATAATAGGTATAAATGATGGGCTTTTGTCCGTATGTTTCCTCCACGATGCGGCACCATACTTTAAGGTCTTCAATCAGTTTTTTGTTGGTCTTGCGCTTCGGAATTTTTTCGATATCTAAAATCGGAGGCAGGTCCCCACTCTCGAGTTTTACGTTTTCAAGGAAATTATTGGCCTGCATCACCGGATCTTCATCGGCCCTGTAAAAATGATAGGCCCCGCGGATCAGTTCCTGTTTCTTTGCCGTTTCCCAGAAATCATCAAAATGTTTGTCGGCATGGCGGTTTCCCATCGTGGCGCGCATAACGACAAATTCCAGAGGAATCGTTTTGTTGCCTATGCTCAGGCTGTCCCACTTTATGTCTTCCTTATTCTGGTAATGGGAAATATCGAAGCCATACGTTTTATCCAGGTTGTCTGTTATGATTTTCTGAATTCTATGGGTCTCCGTTTCGGTATTATGCAGTTTTTTATGTACAAATTTGTTAAAGTAAAGCGCGTAATAATAGCTTACCGTCTGTTTGAGGTAAAAGCCCGTGCCGATAAGCGCAATGAAAAGTATGGCCAGTACCACTTTACGTCGGAAAAAATAACTCTTCCGGCGGCTCTGATGAATCTTTTTGGCGGTTTTTTTGCTGTACTTTTTAGGTGGCATAAAGTTTTGCAAAACTAACTTTTTTCGCTGCCAAATGCTAAAATAAAATCAGTAAATTTGTGTACTATGGAAACACGCGAAAAGATCATCATTATAGGAGGAGGTTTTGCGGGGCTGCAACTTGCGAAAACATTAAACAACAAAAACAAGAAAGTAATTGTTTTAGACCGGGTAAACCATCATATGTTTCAGCCTCTTTTTTATCAGGTAGCGTGTGGACGAATTGAACCGTCCAACATTTCTTTCCCATTCAGAAAAATCTTTCAGCGTTCCCGGAATACGCAATTCAGGCTTACCGAAGTTAAAGAAATTGATACTGCAAATAACAAGGTGATTACCGATGAAGCGGAATTCAGTTATGATAAACTCGTGATTGCTACAGGCTGCAAAACCAATTTTTTCGGAAACAAAGATCTTGCAGGCAGAGCTTTCGGGATGAAAAACACGCAGGAAGCGATCGGTATCAGAAACCATGTGCTGATGACCTTTGAAAAACTGATTCTGGAAAAAAGCCGCAGTGACGACGGAAACTGGAACATTGTTATCGTAGGAAGCGGCCCGACCGGCGTAGAATTGGCCGGTGCGTTTGCCGAAATGAAAAAAGATATTCTTCCGAGGGACTATCCGTACATGAATTTTGATCACCTTCAGATCATATTGGTAAGTTCTACCGAAAAACCGCTTGCCGTGATGAGTACTGAAGCTCAGAATAAATCCGAGGAATACCTGAAGGATCTTGGTGTTACTTTCCTTAGCCAGGAATACGTCACCGACTACGATGGTGATAAAGTATTCATGAAGAGCGGTAAAACCATTCCGTCCAATAATGTCATCTGGGCTGCGGGCGTCATCGGAAATGTCGTAAACGGTTTTCCACAGGAAACACTGGTGAAAAACAGGTATAAAACAGACCGGTATAATAGAATAAAAGGCTACGAAAATATTTTTGCCATTGGCGATATTGCTTATATGGAAACCCCTAAGTATCCGCAGGGGCATCCGCAGGTGGCCAACGTAGCGATTAATCAGGCGAAAAATTTAGGCAAAAACCTCCTGAAGAAAAATCTGGCCGACTGGATAGAATATGAATATGAGGACAAAGGCTCGTTGGCGACTATTGGCAAGCACCGGGCGGTCGTCGATCTGCCATTCATCAAATTTCAGGGATTTTTAGCCTGGTATTTCTGGATGTTTCTGCATTTAATGTTAATTTTGAGCGTCCGAAACAAGCTTGCCGTATTCTTCAACTGGATGTGGAGCTATTTCAACAAAGATTCTTCTTTACGATTAATCATTTCGCCAAACAAAAAAAACGAAACTTTACAATGAGAATTGATATCATAAGCGTGCTTCCTGAGCTGATGGAAAGCCCATTCAGAACTTCTATTTTAAAAAGAGCAATGGATAAAGGGCTTGCCGAAGTACATTTTCATCATCTGAGAGACTGGGCCATCAACAAGCACCGACAAATTGATGATGAACCCTACGGTGGCGGCGCAGGCATGGTCATGATGGTGGAACCTTTGGATAAATGTATTTCCGAACTGAAAGACCAGAGGGAATACGATGAAATCATTTATTTGACGCCGGACGGGGTTACATTAAACCAGAAAATAGCCAATACGCTTTCCATTAAACAGAATCTTATTTTTTTGTGTGGCCATTACAAAGGCATCGACCAGCGTGTGAGGGATCTTCACATTACAAAAGAGATCTCGATCGGAGATTATGTACTTACCGGTGGTGAGCTTGCAGCATGCGTTCTTGCAGATGCGGTGATTCGTCTTCTTCCCGGGGTTTTAAATGACGAACAAAGTGCCCTTACGGACAGTTTTCAGGATGATCTTCTTTCTCCTCCGATCTACACAAGACCCGAAGTTTATAAAGGGCTTGAAGTTCCCAAAATACTGCTGAGTGGAAATTTTGCCAAAATTGAAGAATGGCGCCATGATGAAGCTTTAAGAATAACACAGGAAAAGCGCCCCGATTTACTTTAAAATAACCTAACAGGTGAAATGATTACCGTTTACAAATTTTATGTTTAATAAAATAAGTAAAATCGGAATAATAATTGTTATTTTGTATTTAATGGTTTAAAATTTTAACTATATTAGACTAATTTTAGTAATTTATTCTATAGAAATTTAGTTTTACTGATTAAATTATTTTTAATATTTTTCCTGTGACGTAATTATAATTTAAATTTTTAATATCGTTAATGGATTTAGTTTAAATTTTTCACCTGAAAGTTTTTATTTAAATTAAAAATTAAGGTAAAAAATTTGCGAAATAATTAATGATTTATTAAATAAAATAATAAATTTACATCCTGAAAATTAAAATGAAAGTTTTAATAATTAGAAAAGCGTGCTGATGGAGCTGTTGAGTTTTTACAATGTTGAAAATTTATTTCTGCCCGATCCTGAACCAAAACACAGGCTGGATCCTACAAATTCAGGGTTAATGAATTGGGACGAAAGAAAATATGAAAACAAGCTTCTCAAAATAGCAAATGTTTTTCAGATGATAAAGGAACAGAAAGGTATTCTTCCCTTTATTATCGGTCTTTCAGAGGTTTCCGGAAAGGAAGTTCTGGAGGAACTCATACAGATGCATCCGTTCAATTCTGAATACGGCATTGTACATTACAATTCTATGGATGAAAGAAAAGTAGACGTTGCCCTGCTGTATGATAAAAGGAAAGTTGACGTGATAGACTCAGAAGCTATTACATTCTTCTTTGAAATTAAAAATAAAAACACAGAAAATTACGATACAACGAGAGATGTACTTTATTCAAAACTGAGATATAAAGAAGAGATGATTCACGTCTTTGTTGCGCATCTTCCCTCTAAGCGCGAAAAAGATGTTAACCGTCCGAAAAGGCTTTTTATCCTTAATGAAATCCGGGAAAGGATTCTGAATATTGTAAATGATGACGGGCAGGTGATCTTGTGTGGTGATTTTAACGAAAACCCAGATGATGAAAATTTAGTAAAAATTCTCTATGGCAATTCGCAGGAAAAGATCTTGGAAAATCCTTTTCAGCAGTTGTTTTCTACAGGAAATTATTCTACTTTTCATTACAAGTCCGGATTGCTGTTTGATCAGATCATATTATCGGAATCTTTTTTTAATGAAGATCATATGCTTTCTTTTCAAAGTGCGGAGGTATTCAATGCTCCAAAAATCAGCAGCCGTGACAAAAGATTCGAGGGCAGGCCATTCCGTACGTACTCCGGAACACGGTATTTGGGTGGTTACAGCGACCATTTTCCGGTTTTTGTGACGCTCGGTAAGTAAAAAAACAAATGTGAAAACATAAATTAAGTAGAGAATGAAAAATTCAGACAACACGAGTTATCAGTTAGATTCGATCGACAAAGAAATTATTTACATGCTGATGGATAATTCCAAGACCTCTTTGGCACATATTTCCAAAGCGATAGGCATTTCTACCACCGCAGTGCACCAGCGGATAAAAAAACTCGAGCAGGCGGGAGTGATTGAAAATTCAATTTCGTTTCTTAATCCTAAAAAAATAGGATATAAAGTGATCTCATACATCGGTGTGTTTCTCGATAAACCCAGCCATTATCCCGATATGGTAAAGGCGCTGAAAGAAATTAATGAAGTCGTGGAAGCGCATTACACAACCGGAAATTATACGATTTTCCTGAAAGTACTCTGCAAGGATAATGATCACCTCATGCAGATTCTCAGCAAACTTCAGAAGCTGAAAGGGGTGACAAGAACAGAAACTTTCATATCTTTGGAACAGGGTATTTACCGACAACTGAAAGTATAAACTTATGAATATTGCGCAATATTTAGATTCAACCTATCTGAAAACTCCGGAACAGTCCGGAATGTCATCTGAAGAAACTTTGCAGAAAGATAAAGATCTTGCCCGGGAAGCAATCGATTACGGGATTTTTGCCGTTATGATAAGGCCTGATTATGTTTCTGAGATCAAAAAATATATTAAAGAACAGAATTCAAATGTTGCAGTAGGCACGGTCATCGGTTTTCATGAAGGTACTTATTCCACGGAAGAAAAACTGAATGAAGCGGAGAAAGCAATTGCCGACGGCGCGGATGAACTTGATTTCGTGATTAATTACAACGCTTACCTGAAAGGGGAATTGGATCTGGTGAAAAATGAGTTCATAGAATGCACCCAACTATGCATGCAGCATGATAAAATTGCAAAATGGATCATAGAAATTGCAGCACTGAATGATACGCAAATTGCAGACCTTACGAAGAATATATCGCAATGGGCTAAGGAATATTTTTCAGAAAATGAATGGCCTAAAATATTTGTGAAGTCATCTACCGGATTTTTCGAAACGGAAAACGGAAAGCCTAACGGAGCAACCTTTGAAGGAATCAAAATAATGCTCGACAACGCAGATGGGCTTCCTGTAAAAGCGGCCGGCGGTGTAAGAACTCCTGAAGATGCCGAAAAAATGATCAGCATGGGAGTAAAAAGGATCGGAACTTCCTCAGCCCTGGCTTTGATAAATAATAAGACTACACAAGAAGGATACTAAATATAAAACCATCAGAAATACACTGATGGTTTTTGTTTTTTAAGCCTGTGAAGCTAAATATTCCGAATAGAATTCTCTTGTCTCATGAATCAATGCATCCATTTCTTCCAGGGTGAAAACTTCTAAAAATTTCTTCCTGAAATCCTTGAAATGGGGAACACCACGGAAGTAATTGCTGTAGTGCTGTCTCATTTCAACCAATCCCAATCGCTCGCCTTTCCACTCTGCACTCCACTCTGCGTGCTGGCGGACAGCCAATAATCGGTCTTCTATCGTAGGCGCAGGTAAATGTTCGCCGGTCCTGAAGAAATGCTTAATCTCGTTAAATATCCATGGATACCCGATGGCTGCACGGCCAATCATGATGCCGTCGCAGGCATATTTCTGTTTATATTCCAAAGCTTTTTCGGGAGAATCGATGTCGCCGTTTCCAAAGATCGGAATTTCAATATTAGGATTTTGCTTGATTCTTGAAATATGCTCCCAGTCTGCCTCGCCCTTGTACATCTGTGCACGTGTTCTGGCATGAATCGTTAATGCTTTGATGCCTGTTTCCTGAAGACGCTCTGCAACTTCGTCTATATTGATCGAGGTGCTGTCCCAGCCAAGACGGGTTTTAACGGTTACCGGTAAGCTGGTAGAGCTTACGACCGCTTTTGTAAGGCGTACCATGAGATCGATATCTTTCAAAACTCCGGCACCGGCTCCTTTGCAGACCACTTTTTTTACTGGGCAACCGAAATTGATGTCTACCAGATCAGGGTTTACAGTTTCGACAATTCTCGCAGACATCGCCATTGCTTCCTCATCACCTCCGAAGATCTGGATTCCTACAGGTCTTTCATAGTCAAAAATATCCAGCTTTTTTCTGCTCTTGATCGCATCACGAATTAATCCTTCTGAAGAAATAAACTCAGAATACATTAAATCTGCGCCATGCATTTTGCATAACCTTCTGAAAGGCGGGTCGCTCACGTCTTCCATTGGTGCCAGTAAAAGCGGAAATTCCGGCAGTTCTATGTTGCCAATTTTTATCATGGCGCAAATTTACAAAATTCCGGCAACTTCAAAATATGATAGTATCTATTAACGTAAATGATGATTGTGCATAAGGGAAAAACATTTAACTTTAAACTCTAAAACTCTAAAACTCTAAAACCTTAAAAACTCGCCTTCACCTGCATACTTCCGATATGGATCGTGCGGTCTCCTGAATTTCGGCCTTCGTAATTTAAATTTAATTGAAGGAATGAATTGATCGCCTGCTGAATAAATACGCTCCAGACCTGGTTTTTTCCGGGCTTAAGTCCGTCGAGCATCTGGTTGCCGACAATGCTGAAATTGTTTCCCGTAAAATTGTTGTTGATAAATGAAAAGTTTCCCCTGATGGAAGTCTTTCTGCGTTCCCACTGAATGGTTCCCGTAATATCGAATGCCTTGAGAAGCTCTTCGCCGTCGATCCTGTCTTTTTGCCGGAAAGCAGAAGAAAGCTCAGCCTGGATCGCATCGGTAAATTTGTACGTGGCTTTGGGTTTTGTTTCAAAATTATTCAGGCGGTAATCCCTGGTGGTGAACAGCTGCGAAGAATTCCGGATGTCGTGAACGGAGTTTTCCCAGTCGATCCTGAATTCTTTATTAAACCAATACCCTATATTCAGAAAGTGTGAAATCTGCTCCCGTTCTTCATTACTGAAATTGGCATTGATGAGGTTGTCGTTTGAAATAAACCGGTAGTTACCGTTCCAGCCGGATTTTTCCGTCGGGCTGAATTGTGCGGATGCCAGAATGTTCTGATTTTTAAGAATCTGATCATCATTTTTTTCAAATGGATTTAAAACGAGAACTTTATCCTTTTTGTAGAACGAGTTTTGAGAATTTAATGAAACATTAAAATTCCAGCGCTTTAAAAATTTATTTTCCGAATTGAAAACGATCGAAGGATTGACAAACAAAGCCAGCTGAATTTTGTTTTTGTTGGAAGGAATATACCGTACGGAATTGGTGTAAATCCTGATGTATTGTGCCAGATCCGAGTATTCTGCGATTTCAAATTCGTCGAGCTGCTGAACACCGTCCCCGTTGTAATCGGTCCATTTGTAAATACCTTGCCCGTCCGTTACCTTTATATACTGGAATTCCCGTTGCGCTTCCTGCCCGTTTCCGAGTTCATAGAAAGCCTGAAGACGCATTCCGTTTCTGAAAAGCTGCTGGTTGTACAGAATATTCCCTACGACGAAATCATTGTTTCTGGAAGCATCGGCATCCTGATTCTGGTAAAAGAACTTACGGTAATGGAGCAGGGCATTCAGTGTCGTTTTTTCTGTTTTAATGATCTGGCTTTCCGCCATAAATCCCAGGATATTGTTCATGCTTTGAAGCCTGTTGTCGCGTACCGAATCATTGTCCCTCATATATACTTTGGTCAGTAGCTTTGTTCTCGCGCTGTCTCCGATCTTTTTCTGAACAAAAATTTCTCTCCAGCTAAAGCTGGTGACATCCATCAGCTGGGTATCGTTGTATTTTTTTTCGTTGTGTTCCATGCTTCCGCCGACTGCCCAACTTCCTTTTTTGCCGGTAAATTCAGTAGATACACCTCCGCGGATGAATTTTGTATCCTGGAGAACAGCATTGGTATTCAGGTAAGAAAGATTTCCTTTGGTAAAGAATTTTCCACTGATCCACCCGAAATCGAGATCATTCTTTATTCCCTTATAAGAGTCCTGTTCGTCAAGGTAATTGATCCTGTAATTTAAGGTTGATTTATTATTCCATTTATTTAAAAAGCTGAAAATAAACCTGTTCTGGGTTCTGCCGCTGAATTCCTGGGCGAGGTTGAAATCCCTGGAAAATTCTACATCGTTGATCCTGTCTAAAATATGAAACTGCCGGTCGATGTACTGGTATTCAAAATTCGGAGTACCTTTCCAGTTGTTTTTGGTGAATGTTTTATTTCCGAAAATGCGCCACGCATATCCGATGTTCTGGTCAGAATCTTTAGAGGAGAAAAGATTGACATCATAGTTGCTTAAGGAGATGTCTGCCCCTATTTTACCGTCCTTCAACGCATATTCGGAATTTAATGAGTACACCTGCGACTTTTCCGGCGAAGGAAGTTTCCGCACGGCCCGGTAATCTCCCATATTTGGCCCTGCATATTCGAAAACGCGGCCGTTATTCGTGGTTTGTGTAATTTTATAATCTCCCAGGTTGGCCCCAAAATAAGTAAAGGAAACGGTATATAAAGTCTGGGTAGCATCCGTTGAGAACTGATAATAATTCCCGGCCGGATCCTGAACCATCCTGTAAAGAATTTTATTGACATCATATTCCGTAACGACACCGGAAGGGGCGTACATCAGGTTGGGATTATTTCCTGCCTCTGCCAGAATCTGCTGATCTTCAGGGGAGAGATTCAGGGCCAACGGCGCATTTTTATTGTCGTTTTCCATAAACCAGTTGAGCCCGAGTTTCAGCTTTTCTCTTTTGTGCTCAACTTTTCCGGTGAATAGATATCTGGAATAATTCCGGTTGGTATAATTGTATGAAATCGTAATGAAATTCTGCTGGAAAATAGGTCGGAAACTGGTAAAGGTCACTTCACCCGTATTGTAATTGATGATGTAATCCTGGTTTTCTCCGCGCTTCATCAAAATTCCGTCAATGAAAACCTGTTCCGAACCTGAGATCAGGGTAATAAACTGTTCCCCGTTTTTTCCGGTAAGACGGTAAGGTCCCTGGTTTCCTTCAACCCCCTGGAAACGGATCCTGTGAAATTCACTTCGTGCCACTCCCATTGAGATATCGACGAATGTTTTATTCTCTTTCCCGAATTCGGTCTGGAACTCAAGCCCCATGCTTCTTCGCTGATATTTGGCAAAATAATTTTTGGCTTCCACGAGATCGAGATGGCCGGCTCTCAGGATCGATTTATCCTTAATATTGAGCTGCATATAGATCTTGTCGAATTCTTCAAGAGTTTGGGTATATCCGTCGGCTTGGATAGGTAAATTGTGATCTGAAATACTGGCCAGGATCGTTACGTCTTTAGATAGTCTCCCTGAGATTTGCAGATCCATGGAACTTTGTACCGACTGGCCCTGGTTGTTTCCAAAGGTAATTCCGCGGATGATGGATCCTTTGGAATTTAACTCTCCTAAAAATCTTTTTTTATCATTTTTGGCCAGAACTGCTTCGTCAACGATGATCCGGTTGCTGGTTTTCACAAAATCCATCGTGTCTTTTACGAAAATATCCTGCTCGAATTTTGCGGCCAGTATGCTATCCTGCCGGATGCTGTCCTGTCTGATGCTGTCCTGCGGAAGGTTCGGATTTTTCCACGTGAATATCTGAGCATTTCCGGAGAATATGCCCATAAAAATAAACACGAATATCAGGATGTAATTCCGCAAGCCTTTAGAAATAATCGGTAAAAATACTTAAAATTACTTAGATAATTTGTCTGAATGTGATTAACAAAAAATTAACGTATTTATTGCGTAATATTGAAAAATTAGTGTATTTTCGCAGTGAAAATTAATAATTATTAAATTTTAACACATGAAAAAAAGTTATTCTCTAATGGCCGTGGCAGTCACGGCTTTTCTATCCGCCCAGGGTTCCGAATCATTCACTAATTTATCAGCGACTTCTTCCTCGTATACCAGCGGCAGCTATAACGGTGACAATGCGGTAACCTGGACTTTTTCAGGAGCACGGAAAGTGACAAGTACCGACAATATCACAGCAACATCCGTCGGTTTCGGCGAAAGCGGAACAAGAAAAATCAGCGCAAATTCAGGGACAAATGGAGTAGGGAGTCTGACATATACCGTCAGATCGTATTTTACATCCGGGACAGCGTCCAACAGAACTTTAGAAGTCTATGTAAACGGCACCAATGTCGATACGTATACCCTTGCGGCTATGAATACGAACTATACCCGAACGGTCAATGTAGATGTCTCCGGTGATGTTCTTATTGAATTCCGGTCGGCAGGATCGAAACAGATTGTTCTGGATGATGTTTACTGGACGCAGTTCTCCGGGAGTCTGGCCGTCAGTAATTTAGCTAAAAATAAAGACTTTTTCGCGAAAAATTCATTCGTGAAAAATGGAGAAATTACATTCGGAGCCCAGGCTAAAGATGTGAAAGTATTCGACATGTACGGGCAAGTTGTAAAAACGGGTTCTGTAAAAGAAAACGAATCACTGGATGTTACTGAATTACAGAAAGGGAATTATATCGTAACGGCTACCGTAAACAATCGGCCGGTTTCTCAAAAAATACTCAAAGACTAATTTAACATTAAAAACGAAATGCCTCAGATCAATCAGCTTGAGGCATTTTTTTTGTTTTAATTTAATACCATCCTCTTCTGGCGGCATTGATAATAGAGCTCAGATTAAGGACCAATGTATACCGTATGCGTTTGGCATAGTCTTTAAAACCGGGCTCAAACCCAAGTGAGGATTGTACGGGAAAATAGATTTCAAGAAAATCAGGAATCACCCGTACTTTTATACCGCTGTCCCAGATAAATTTCGTAGGCTGATTTTTGTTGTCATAAATTCCGGCATCTGCATACACATGGAAAATTTTCCATACACTGGTGTCCACGTTTACTGAAGTGATCCATTTATTGACGGTTCCGGGGATAAAAGACTTAAACCCGCCGTCTGCGAGGATAAACTGCTGTGAAAGAATTCCGCCGGTTGCACTCTGTCCCAGGAGGTTGTAGGAAAAAGAGTAATCGGAAACCCTAGAAATCCCATAATCAAAAGTGCTGTTGCGCGTGTTGTTTTTCACAAAATATCCGGCAAAAAGACGCACACTGAGCTTTTGTCTGGGCGCAAACTCCCAGCGGTAAAAGCCCTCTGCCGTTACTTTATGGAAATCTTCCATCCATTGGGTGCTTACGCCGAGGCTTTTCTCATGGATGCTCTGGCTGTCATTATATCCGTAACCGATGCTCCACAGGCTGTATTTGTCATAATCGTTATTCGCTATCATCAGCGGACTGAGATCCCGTTCAAAATAATTGTACGAAACCCCGAGACTTCTGCCAACTGTGCTTCGCGGATTTTTCCTGAAGTTGAAATTCGAATATACGGAACCTTTGCGGTACGCCAGGTCATAATCATAATGAAAGTAAGATCCCGAAACACCGAAAGTCAGGCTTCTGAATATGCTTTCTGCGGGAAGGAAAGAGTAGGCGACTGCTCCTGAGCCGGTAAGCTGTCCCGTTCCGGTACTGTAGGTCGGCGTAAACGAGTACAAAAACTTCTGATCAAAAAAAGACTGGTTTTTAAAATTAAATCCGATCAGGAATTTATCGTAGGTGTTGTTGAAACGTACTCTGGGGCTTACATAGATTTCGTTGAACTCAGGGTTCGGAATATCTTTGATCAGCTTGAGCTTAATTTTTCTCATGTTGGAAAAAAATCCTTTGGCATACAGGAAGTTATCCCTGTAGTTTGCTTCCGGGAAAATATACTCGTCGTTCAGCGTAATTTTATGGGTGTTGAAATCCGGAATCGATATCACAGCATTCTTTTTATTTTCTTCCGTTTCTACCCAGTATTCTTTTTTCTCCCCTTCTTCCGATTCGGTTTCAAGTTTCACAGGAATGTTGGAAGGCGTGTTTTTCTGAATTCTTACCGTAAGCGAATCTCCTTCTTTTTTAAATCTTTTAAGCTTAAAATTTACCCTGTTCTTATGTTGTAAAAACTCTGACAGGTAAGCGGTTCTTTTGTCTTTTTCGGCTAATTCTTTTATGAAATCATTAGGGTCGGTTTCTTTGTCCGTGTGCTTTGCGATGAAACTCTGAACCAGCGCATCAAAATTTTCATAACCCATTTTATCCGCTGAGTAATTGAATAAAGTCCCTGTTTCAAAACTGCTGATGGCCATGTCGTTAAAATTGCTCAGGACCGCATATTTTTCAGTGATTTTCTGGTCAAGATTCTGCGACATGATATACTGGTAGGTAAGTCCGTATCGCTCAATGAGCTTTACTTCCGAGGCATGGAAGAGTTTTAAAGGCTTTACCCCGAAAATTTTAGTTTCCGGCAATGTGCCTAATAATTTGGTATCTGAATAAAATTTCTTTAAATAC
The DNA here is from genome assembly GCF_056333165.1 of Chryseobacterium endophyticum. NCBI lineage: Bacteria > Pseudomonadati > Bacteroidota > Flavobacteriia > Flavobacteriales > Weeksellaceae > Chryseobacterium > Chryseobacterium endophyticum. Next base: position 13,233 of record NZ_JBWGXE010000007.1, on the reverse strand, counting down.
TGGATTTCCAGATAAGATTTTAATCCGTTTTTAAACCAGTGGTTATTCTGTTTGTCTGTAATGATGCTTTCATCCAAAACCTTTTTGGCCACAATGCCGAAATAATCCATATCAGTCTTCTGTTCATCCGTAAACAGCTGGAATCGGAATTTCCAGAACGTAATGTCATTGTTTCCGAAAAAATCTTCTTTCGCCCTGAATTTATCCGAAATAAAAATTCTTTCGGGAATCGTTCCGATCCTGTCTTTGATAAATTTCAGGTGAAGCGGGAGGTAAAATTCCAGATTTTGTTTTTCTTCCGGTTTCAGATTATAGCCGAACTTTATTTCGGTTTTTACATCCGCCGTGTTGATATTGATGGACGGATATTCATTCTGCGAGATGAGGAATTCGGGATCAGAATCAAGATATCCCTTAAAAGAATTCATCTGAAACTGCCGTAGATTACTTTCAATAAAAGAATTGACGGGAAGATCAAAATTTACCGTCCAGTATGTATTAAAGCTCACCGATTCTTCAATATCGTGGTAATCTCTTTTGGAAATATTGTCCGGATCAAAATGATCCGGAACAATAAAGAAATATTTTAAAGCAACGTTCGTATCGGAAGTTCCGTACCCGGTAAATTTTTTATCGGGAAGCTGGATTTCGTATTGCAGATTTAATTTTACCTGTTCGCCAGGTTTTAACACTTCTTTCAGCGGGATGAAAAAATTTTCATCTGAAGTACTGCTTACCGGAATTTCCTGGTCAGCGTTTTTTATATTTAAGTTTAATAATTTTCCAAGCTCGCTTTTTTCTGCAAAATGGAGATCTGTATTCCGGTCTTCGAGTTTTCGGTAGACCAGTGAAGTGCCTCTTTTTTGGTAGGCGGATACCCAATTCAAAAGCTTTACCGTATTAAGGTCGTGCTTTGAATTGTTATAATAAACCATTTCCTGGCTAACGCTGAGCCTTTTTTTGTCGGAAGACAGTTTTGCTTCAATATAAATGCTGTCTTTCTGTGCAGAAACTTCTGCAACACCCAAAAACAAAGCAAGACCAATACAAATATTTCTCAAGTAACTGTGATATGGTTCAAATATAACTTATTTTGCAGAAAGTTTGTTGAATTTTAAATTAACTCTGGGTTAGTTTTTTGGCAGAGAATTCAAATAGGCATTCCAGCCTTCGTTTTTGTACGTAACGGCAGCTTCAGCAGGATCTTCAGATTTGTAAATACCCCTTCCTACGATGATAAAGTCTGTATGCAGTGTTTTAAACACATGCTCAGGCGTGTTGTACTGCTGGCCTTTTCCGTCCCCCGAATCTGCAAGATTTACTCCCGGAGTGAATAACAGCATTTCTTCAGGAAGCGGATTCTGGGATACCCCTCCGATAACATTAGGATGTGAAGCTGCCACTTTCAGAGCCTCCTCTCTATACGCACTCGTCGTTAAAGTCCCTTTCGATGACATCCCGATAATGGCGACAACGCCTACATTTTTGAAGCAGTCTAACGATTCGAAGCCCCCGATAACCTGTGAGGTTACGAAATCTGCCCAGTCTGTAATTTTAAATACTCCGCTTGTAAACTGCAGTTCCTGGGTATTTCCGATGTCTGCAAATTTACGGTCTTCCATAAGGAGGAAATTATGTTTTGCGGCCAAAGCTTTTAGCGGCGTAATGGTCTTTTCGTATTCGAAATCAGAAATAATATCGATATGCGTCTTTAAAGCAATCACATGCGGACCCACTTTTTCAGCCAGATCAAGCAACTCCTGAGTGGTGGTAACATCGGCGGAAGCTATTAAATTCGATTGCTTAGCCAGTGCGGTTTCAAGAAGCTTTTTAGACACGGAATGCTGTCCTGCTGAAAGTTTTTGCTCATAAGATGCTCTTTTCTCCTCTTCAAACTGGATGTGATTTCCATGTAAAAAATCCTGGATTCTTTTCACTTCGTCGTCAGACAGTTCTCCGTTCTCCTGGAGAATAGTACATACTTCAGAGATGTTGAATAAGGTATGAACGCGATATCCTTTACTTTCGAGAAGTTCTTTTCCGCCCTGTTCGCGGTCTAGAACAACAACGATGTCAGCAACTTTGAGGTCTTCCTGTTCTACTTCTGCGATCGTTTCGATCAGAGATTTTCCTGATGTGATGACGTCTTCCACCAAAAGGCAGTTCTGTCCTTTCTGATAAATTCCTTCAATCAGTTTTTTCGTGCCGTAATTCTTGGCTTCTTTTCTTTTTATAATTAATGGAATATAGCTTTCAAGAGACATGGCTGTGGCCATCGGAAGGGCAGCGTAAGGAACTCCGCAGATCAGATCGAAATTATCCAGCGGAAGCATTTCCAGAAGGTAATTGGCCAGGTTTTTTAAAATTTTCGGATCTGAAGCCAAAGGTCTTAAGTCAACATAAAAAGGACTTTCGATGCCGCTTTTTAATGTAAATCTTCCAAATTTGATGATGCCCAGTTTATAGCACTCTAAAAAGAATTCTTTTTTACTTTCCATTATTTTTTATTAGATGTTGCAAATTTAAGGAAATGATGTTGAAAGTCAATTGCGAATTTTACTTCGTCAGTCAATTGTCAATTTTTTTGATGTTAAATTTTAAATTAAGCCATTGAGTTATTCATTATTCATAAAAAAACATCCCAAAGGATGTTTTTATTATTTTACAATTTCGGCATCGATCACTTTCGTATTGCCGTTACTGTATTTTCGTTCGGCCTCCCACAGCAGGAATTTGTCTACTTCCCTGATAAGCTTTGGAATGGTAATCGATAAAACAGCAAGATCATCCAAAACTCCGATCACCGGAACGGCGACTTCCGGCAGAAGGTCGATGGGAGAGATAATATATAAAACGCCCAGCAACGGAAGGATAATATCAATGGATCTCATCGGGTATTCTCCTTTTCTCCACATTCTTACCATTCTGAAAATGTCAGGGATTTTTCTGACAAAACCTTTATGATTGATGGCCTCTTTAGCGAGGCTTAACTTTGAATATTTCATTTTGTGCCTGATTTAATAATTCTTCAATGGTACTTATTTGACAAATTCCATACCAAGGGATTCTTATTAAAAGTTAAATTATTTAATGATATTATCAATAAACTGATGTACCGATTCTGTATTCCAGTCTCTTGAGGCATCTTCTTTAATGATGATTCTTCCGTCTTTGTCAAGCAGATACGTTGTCGGGAAAACTTTCGGCAGGATTTTCTCAGAAATCGGACTTTGGGCAATATAAACGGGAACGCTATAGTTATTTTCCTTCAGGAATTTTCTTACGGCATCTTCTTGGTCATTCATGGCGATCAGGACAAAATCGACATTGTCTTTGCGGGTATCATACAATTTTTGGATCGAGGGCCATTCTTTGCGGCACGGCGGACACCATGTTCCCCAGAAATTCAGGAATACGGCCTTGTCTTTAAAAGCTTTAAGATTGGTGCTGGGAACATTGATTCCCTGAAGGTCGATATCGTAATCTTCATCACTGACATGCACTGCATTTTCGATCGTTGCAATCGGGAAAAAGGTGTCCTGAAGTTTTTCCTTCACGCCCGGAACAAATGCAATGACTGCAATAACGGCGATCAATACAAGATAAATGAGATTTTTTTTCATTTTATTAAATGATTTAAACTATAGCAATTCCAAAATTTCCTGCACGGCATCTTTACCTCTGTTTTTGGCATAATAGATCTGCAGATCGTTGTAAAACATATCTTTAGTGTACGTTTCCGGATCGGCTTTGTACTTGCCCAGCAATTCTCTACCATATTCAGGACGCGGTCCCCATGAATTTTTTACCTTAAAATCTTTATCCAGGATAATCACTTTCGGAATAGATTCTGTTCCGTTGGTCAGGAATTGATTAATTAAGCTTTTATCACTGTCTCTGAGAAAGATCCTCACTTCATTTTTTCCTTCGAAAAACTTCACCAGAGCCGGCACGGTAGCACTTGCGTCACCACACCATACTTCCGAGATGATCAGGATTTTTCCGTCAAAGTTTTTTGCTTCAAGTTCTTTCAGCTGACTTTCATCGGGAATATATTTTTTCAACGTTCTGTCGATTCTTTGTAAGCCAAGCTCGTAGTATTGTTTATAGTCGGCCTCCTGTTGGCTGGCGGGATTTTCCAGTCTATTTTTTCCTGTTTTTACATACTCTTCGAAAGAGATCCCCTGTGCCCAGTAATTTTCCATTACTTTGAATGTTTGTATTAAAAATGATTGATATTTCTTGTTTTGTTAATGAGATAGAGATCCGCCAGCACAAACGCTGCAAGGCTTTCCACCACAGGTACCGCCCGCGGAAGGACACAAGGATCATGACGGCCTTTTCCTTCGACAATAACAGGGTTTCCTTCCTGGTCAATACTTTCCTGCGGTCTCAGAATAGTCGCCACAGGCTTAAATGCCACCCGGAAATAAATGTCCATTCCATTGGAAATACCGCCCTGGATTCCTCCTGATAAATTGGATTTTGTTGTAAAATCTTCATTAAAAAGATCGTTATGTTCCTTGCCGGTCATTTTGGCGCCACAGAATCCGCTTCCGTATTCAAAGCCTTTTGCGGCATTGATGTTCAGCATGGCTTTGGACAATTCTGCCTGCAGTTTTGAGAAAACAGGTTCCCCGATTCCCACCGGAACATTTTTGATAACACAGGTAATGGTCCCGCCGATCGTATTTCCTTCTTTTTTGATCTCTTTTATTCTTTCGATCATTTTCTCTGCTGTTTCAGAATCTGGACACCGTACTTCATTGCTTTCTGTTTTTGAAAAGTCAAGCGCCTGGTAGGGCTTTTCACAGAAAATGTCGCCGACGGAGGAAACGTAAGCATTGATTTCGATACCCGATAAAAGCTGCTTTGCCAAAGCTCCGGCAACCACCCAGTTCATCGTTTCGCGCGCTGATGATTTTCCGCCTCCGCGGTAATCCCTTAATCCGTACTTCTGGTCATAAGTGAAATCTGCATGGCTTGGGCGATACGACCCGGCAATATGATCGTAATCCTTTGATTTCTGATTTTCATTTTCGATGATGAAACCGATAGGCGTTCCGGTTGTTTTTCCTTCGAAAATACCTGAAAGAAACTGTACCGTATCGCTTTCTTTTCTCTGGGTGACGATGGCCGATTGTCCAGGTTTCCTGCGATTAAGCTCGTATTGTATTTTATCGAAATCCACCGTTAAACCTGCCGGAAAATTATTGATGATACCCCCATAAGCCGGGCCATGACTTTCTCCAAATGTTGTAAGACTGAGAAGATTACCTAAAGTATTTAACATGATACAAATTTACAGCTTTTTCTTCAGATAAAGAACGATGGTTATTTGTTCTGATGATAGCTATTTTCTATAGAATGAATGATTTTTTGAGCTTCTATTTTCTCTTTTGAATTCAATGTTTTCCAGACAAAACCTTGGTATATATTTTTTTCATCTGCCATCTGTGGGAAAATACCGGCTTTTACATCATCAAAAATATAGCTTTCGGAAATGGCAGGTAATTTAGTGTCGAAATTATAAGGATATTTTCTGGAGATATGGAATGATAAATTTCCTACTTTATATCGGCTGTATTCCTGGTCTTGATAATGGGAAGGCATATAAATCTGCTCTTTTTTCATCTGGCCCATAAAAATTCCCAACCTGAAGCTGGGAATATAATTTTGGAGAACAGCCGGTACAGAAAAGAACCCGACGATAATGATGCTTAAAACTGAAAATAAGGCAACGGCCCTTGTTCTGTTAAAGTAATCGGTAAATAGTATAAAAAAGATGACAAAAAATACATCCACAAAGAACCGGTACTGTGCTGAAAATAAGATCACCAGGAGGCTTTTGACTACGATCGAAATACAGATCAGACTGATAATCCTGTTTTTTTTAATGAAACTGAACGCAATAAATATAACCAGGCTGATGATTAGAGAAATATTGATAACCGACTTTATTCCGTTCAGAAACAGCCAGTTTTTAATATAGTCGACTGCTGAAAATTTTGAAATTTCCTGGCAGGAATACTGCATGTCGTAGGTTTTCTGAATAGCGAATTGAGAAGAAATTTTTAATATTTCATTATTCGGTTTCCAGTGTACTCCCACATCTCCTACAGCAATGGGAAAAACAGGATATCCGAAGGTCCAGATATTTTTAATGAAAAATAAAATCAGAATTAAGAATCCGGGCAAGATCGATTTAACGGGCGTTTTGCTAGACTGAAATGAATAAAAAAAACTGACGGCCGGAAGCCAGATCATGGTCGGTTTTATCGCAAATACGAAAACAGAGCATGCAAATAACTCGGTGGCAGCTTTGTTTCCGTTTAAAATTTCATTTAAAATAAGCAAAGAACATAGGATAACTGGTAAATCAGGGCTTGGAGACTGCGAAAACAACAGCAATACAGGAACAAAACATAACTGGATCCAGCTTTTATTTTCTACAATGTATAAACTATAAATGATCAACAATAGTGAATTAATCCTAAGAAAAGGATCTGAAATATTTGAAAATCCTGCCTGGAAGATATGCCAAACCGACATCTGTCCTAAGGTCAGATCCAGATTTGCGATTCCTTTTACGATTCCGAATTCCGTGAGCCATTTGATGGTCGGAACATAATAACCGAAATGATCTAAAATAAAAGGGTAGCATGATCCGCAAAGTAAAATGACAAGAATACAGACGAGCAATAAGTAATTGTCTGATTCTTTATAAAGCAGGTTTTTGTATTCTTTGTTTTTAAAGAAAAAAAATAATCCTGTCAATATTGTCGGAATCTCTACGTGTGCGTTTAATGGAGTGAAAAAAGCCAGCACTGTCCATAAGATACTTATGCCCATAATTCCGTGAACTGCCTTTCCGGCGATACCGTTAAATGGGTTTTGCAGGAAAATATTCACCATGTTTCCCCAGCCCACCAAAGCAGGGATCAGAAAAACAGAAGAAAGGAGAATTAAAAGCATAAAAAAAGATTGCTTAAAAATAAGCAATCTTTCTAAAATATTGTAAAAAAAATTAATTACGTGGCTGTACTCTTCCGCTTTTTCTATCCTGTGCTCTACCCAGCGTATACCCTGTGGCACCACCGATTACACCACCAATAGCAGCACCGGCACCCGGACTTTTCTTATTCACGATCGCACCTAACGCAGCTCCACCTACGGCACCGATAATTGTTCCTTTAGCGGCTTCACTCATCCCTTTTTTCTGGGTTGTTCCCTGTGAAGCAGTACTTCCGTTATTAGCGTATGTACCATTGCTTGAACTCGAACTAGGTCGATCTCTGTACACGGTATGTGTCTCCCGAATGACCTGAGGTTTTGAATTGGCTGCAGCCGTTTTAGCTTTTTCAATATCAGCGATGCTGTCTGCCTTTTTCTGTGCTTCATAAGCCATTTTTTCTTTTTCAATGGCTAGTTTCTGCTTTTCAATTTCAAGCTGCCTCATCTGGAATTCCATTTTCTCTTGTTCCAGTGACTTTTCGGCAATCTGATCATCTTTTTTACAGGCTGTCAGTAAGAAAACTGATAGTACCCCTGTTAACACTATACTTTTCATAATTCAAATTTTAATAGGGTCCAAAGACGGACTTTGGTAGTATGGTATTTCCAATTATGAAGCCAAATTAATTTAAGAAATGTTAAATTTTTAGAAATAATCTTAAACATAAATGGTTTATTATTGACAATATCTTATAAATAGTGGGTTTTTGAGCAGTATGGAAATTATGGATTATGGCCAGATTTTGTTGATTTTTATGGTTGAATTAATGATCCCGGATCTGTTTATTCCGGCAAATCGTTTATTTGATGAGTATTCTGTTTAAAACAATTAATTAGTATTGACAAGTAAATCTACATATTTCATCTGATTATGATCTCGCTCATATGATGATTGTTTTTTTGTATATAATTTTGGCTTTATATCACACACCAAAAATTATTATATGAAAAAAATAATGCTTTTAGCACTAGGATTAAGTGTATTTGCAGTGAGCTGCAATAAGAAAGAAACGCAGAATGAAAACAATTCAATGAGTGATTCTGCTTCCACCGGAACAATGTCACCGGATAATACGACAACCGGAACATCGATGGATACAACGGCAAGCGTGAGAGACAGTGCTATGAATCAGGGTGCCGGAAACGGCAGTAATGCAACAACAGCTGACGGAGCCAACGGATCCAACCGTTCCGGAAACCGAAGTGATTCGGCAAGATAAGACACTTTTTTAGACCCCATATACCCTTTTTTAAACTCCTCACGACCCTTGAGGAGTTTTCTTATGCCATCAATTCAGTAATTTTTAATGTTATGTGATCCGGATCATAAAATTTGATACCCTTGGGTATTAATTTTACCTGAGAATTAATTAATTGATTCTATAAAAATTTTTTTTCATCATTTGTATTTTTTTCAAGGTCTCCGATTGGGGACCTTATTTCTTTGGCTCACCGTCGCTTTATTGTCTGGATCCTTTGGGATCATAGTATTCTAAATAAATAAGATCGTCATCTTCTGTCTATATTTTTTTAATTATCACATTTTCAAATATTTATAAAATAGAGTGAAAGCTATGACCGCGATTGACATGTTCTGACCGGTTTTGACCTGTTCCGGAGGTGCTTTCTTCGGGTCTTCTTCGGATCACCTTCGGGAAGGCTTCGGAAAAACGGTACTTTTTCCGAAGCCTTCCCGAAGAACTCCCGAAGGATAGCAAAAGAATCCGGATTTTTTTTTTGAGAAATTTTCTGTGTTTTTCTGTGTTTTGTTTTTTACTTTATTTTCATTTATTGGAGATTAATTTCAGTTAAAATTTATTTGGATAAGAATAAAAATAACCTGCTGTTGATCAGCTGTTAATATTATTCAAAAGAGCTTGGGTTCGGAATTTTCCATTGCTATAAATTCTTTAGTAATCTATGGTTGTGGTATTTTATTTTTTTCTAAATTCGTTTCAGGTTTAAAAAACACAATCAAAATTTAACAACCAAAAACGTAATCTTTTATCATGATCAAAGTGTTTTATGACCTTAAATGAAAGATTATTTGTGAACAAGTTGGTATTTGGATGAGAAACCTAAAATCTGTAATGTAAAGGTTGATTTTGAAATGTTTGTGTTGAAATAGTCTCTAGTTTGCAGATGTTGCGGATTTTGTTTGATAAGATTTAATGGCATGACGGATTTGTAATCCTTATTCACTAATGAAATATCAGTAATGAATAATGAGACATGGAAAGAATCTACATTCGTCAATAAAAAAACAGTATGGAAAAAGAATTTTTTAATCCCTCACAATCGGGTTCATCCCGCATATTTGAAGACTGGCTTCACGATAAGACCAATCCTCTGGTGTATTGCCTTCTCACTTTGGAAGGCAAAGAATTTTTAAGAAAAAACAGCTGTTCGGTAGAACTTATTCAGAAAACCAATGACCACGATAGCTTTACGATCGTTGTTCCGGATGACGCTTTAGACAGTTTGCACGGTTACGTCATGGAAAACTCAAAAAATCTTCTGGGTAAGGAGATCGGCATCGCTTACTGGTGTTTTGGAGAACTGCGGCATTACTTCAGGGGTATTGTCGGCAGGATCAGAAATAAAAAGGACGAAGGCGGTGGCTATGGAGATCTTTATATAACGGGATATGCCCCAAGTATTTTGCTGGAAAGCGGAAAAGACTGCCAAAGTTTCGAAGATAAAACCCTTGAGCAGATTGTAAAACAGGTAACCGAAGAATATTCCCAGGAAGCAAAAGTGGAAATATCCTCCAATTATTTGAATGAATACAACAGGAGAAGGCTTCCCTATACGGTTCAATATAAGGAATCCGATTATGAGTTTCTGCAGAGACTGGCAAAACGCCACGGCGAATTTTTCTATTACACCGGTGAAAAGCTGGTTTTCGGAAATGCGGTTCAGCCTCTTATAAAACTCGGCGAAAATGTAGATTTAATCGATATTGAACTTGAAATGCGGATGCAGGCTCAGGAATTTGTCTTCACAGGCTATGATGCTGTAAGCGGGTTGAAAATGGAAAAGGATAGCGGCAGTGAAAAGTCGGAATTCAAGGAAAGTCCGTTTCAGAGTATTGCAGTAATTGCATCCGGAAAGACTTTCAGGAAAAAGCCTAAAATGCATTTTAACCATACGGGGATCGGGGAATGGTCGGAAGATCATTTGAAAGAGGCTGTGCGTTTGGAAAAAGAAAAGCGTGAGAACCTGATGCAGGTAAAAGGAAGAAGCAAAACGCCCGAACTGAAGATCGGAGGCAGGGTGAAACTTTCGGATATCAACGGCAAAGCGATGGAAACCTACCGGATCTTAGAAATCAGGCACGTCTATGAGCCTGGTGATTATTACAATGAGTTTGTAGGGATCCCGGATCTGTTCAATGCCGCCCCATACATAGACATTGAAGCGGTACCGAAAGCCGAAGACCAGCCTGCAAGAGTGGTGGATAACAACGATCCGCTGGGAATGGGCCGAGTGCGGGTACAATTTCCGTGGCAGGAAAACAAAGGCCTGAAAACGCCCTGGATCCGACTGATACAGCCGCATGGCGGAGCCGGTAAAGGCTTCCATTTTATTCCTGAGATCGGTGAAGAAGTTCTCGTAAGCCACGAATCCCGGAATGCCGAGAAACCTTTTGTGACAGGAACGCATTATAACGGCTCGGAGACAAGCTCGTATCATACCAGTGGAAATGACAAAAAAGTGATTCACACCCGCAGCGGAACCAGGATTATTCTGAATGACGCGGAAGGTTCTGTTTTTATAGAAGATCCAAGTGGAAATACGTACCTGATGGATGGACAGGGAAATATCAATGTGAATGCACCGAAAAGCTTTACCGTGAATGCAGGAGAAAATATAAATTTTACAGCAGGAAAAAATATGAATATCAATATTGGAATGAACTCTAATGAAACTATTGGAATGAACAAAACTGTTGGCGTGGGAATGATGAAAATGTTATCCGTTGGAACAGATTTTATAACCAATGTCGTAGGGAAGCTTTCTCATTATGTAAAGGGAGATTTGGAAACTTATGCTGACAAAGAATATAAAACAATTGCAATAAAAGGTTTAAAAGTAAGTAGTGAAAGCACTATACAGCATCATGCAGAAAAAGAAGTACAAAATAATAGTGGTGAAAAGTCAAAAAATCATTAAAAAATGAGCATAGAATATTTTGTAGAAGGTAAAATAAAAACGCAGGTAAAAGGGGATTACCTAATATTTTCGAAGGAAAATATAGTCTACAACAGCTCTGCTTCAATAGAACAGCAAGGAAATAAAGCTGGTGTACAATATAAAGGGGCGAAGAAAATAAATCCAAATGATATTCCTAATAATTTAATTGAGGTAAGTCTAAATCTTTTCTTTGATGGTACCCAAAACAATAAAACAAATACTGAAGCAGGTAAAAATTATAAGAAATCTAATCATGAAGATGATAGCTACACTAATGATTATTCTAATGTAGCAAAGGGGTACGATGCACTAGACACTGCTGTTGAAAACCAAATTCGTATTTATATAGAAGGAATAGGAACCCAAGATTTGAAAAGTGATACGGTTTTACCAGGAGTAGCTTTAGGAATCGGAGATACAGGCGTAGAAGCAAAAGTAACAAAAGGATGCATACTGTCTGCTAAGAAACTTGCCAAATATACAGGTCAGCATATTCATCTGAAAGTAAATGTTTATGGTTTCAGCAGAGGGGCAACTGCAGCTAGACATTTTGTACATATTGCCACAACTCCTGCAATAAGAGCATATACCCAAGGAGGGCAGAAAATACAGGTTTCTCCTCCTTATGATAGGGGCGAAAAGGAGGAAAGCTATTTATTTACAGACAATGATGGCTCAAAAGATGCCTTTTTATCCAAATACGGATATTTCGGGGCGTGCTTATTGAAATCTGAAGTTTTGCCTAAAAAACTTACGATTAATTTTATCGGACTATATGATACCGTGGCATCTTTTGGAATTAATCATAGAGGAACTTTATTTGGCATAGACTTATACGGAAATGATACTAAGGACTTGGGGTTAGACTCAATCAATAAAGCATATTTTGTGCTGCAAATAGCAGCAGATGATGAATTCAGGGATAATTTCGATTTGACAAATATTCAGAGTGCGGGAGTAAAAGGTTTAGAATTTACATTACCGGGTGTTCATTCCGATATCGGAGGATGTTATGTAAACGAAATGCCAGAAACTGTGGATTTGTACAAAGAATATGGCAGTAAAAAGCAATGTGAAAGATATCGGAGTATATTGATAGAAGAAGGCTGGTACCAACCGGAAGAACTTAACATCCGATATATTCCTCCAGTTGCACGTGAGGCGAATGAAAGTTATATTTTAGTAGGTCATAGAAAAAATGTTTTTAATACGTATGACAAAGTTTCATTGAATACCATGTTATATTATTCTGCTCAGTTTAATGTTAAATATAAAAAAAGTAGAATAGAAAAGGATCATCAGATTAAAGACGAATTTTTAAGACGAATTTATAATAACCTGTTAGACTATATGTCAGCGTGTGGAACACTGAGAAATGATTATGTCGCAGCATATAATAAGACAGGTAGTTCTGGTGATTACATAGAAAAGATTAAGAAAATATGCTATGAGGATTTTTTCACAAATCCTAATGATTTAAAGACTTTGAGAAATAAATATCTGCATTGGTCTTCAAGCGTTACCAAATTTGGATTGGGCCCTAAGACTGGAAAGGTATCCAATGGAAAAGAACGTAAAAGAAACATACAGAATGGATAGTATAATTTACAAAATTACAGATTTGGTAAAGCAGCTGATACTTTTCACACTGTGCTTTAATCTTACACAATGTCAACAAATGAAAGAAAATGATCCTAAACTCGCTTTTCAGGTGGAGATTTGTAATCCTGTGGGAGAATATGATGTAACACCTGTTTATGATCAGATAAAAACTTTAGAAGGTACTCATGCTGGGCTTCCATATGGAAGTTCGTCAGGATGTTGGGGAGATTCAGGAGCAATATGGACAGAGCAATACGGAACACCTATTGGAGCAGATATAACCTACTATGCTGATTACGAAGATACATTTTATCGTTTGGATGTCAATTTTCCAATCGATACTATAAAAGATTATATGGAGCGGGCATATTCCCGCTGGGATGATCTGGACGGAGAAACTAAAGAATATAAAAGATTAGG
>NZ_JBWGXE010000006.1:0-261226 GCF_056333165.1 Chryseobacterium endophyticum | reverse complement strand
TTCTACAGGAAAAAATCTTATCTCAGCTTCTTTCCACCGAAGGCGATCACCACTCGCTATTTACGATCTTAAACCATAAGGGCAAGCAAAAATACATCAGTACGGTTAAACTGATGTATTACTGCTTTGTCGAAAAATTTGATCTATATGGAAAAACACAGATAGTGGTGAATAGAAGTAATCCATTTTGGAATATCGACCTTCAGCAACTTTCCCTGAATTCCATACATTCGGTACTCAAAGGAAAGCTATCACAATAGAATTTACAGAGTCTATTTTCTGAGCATTGTTGTATCCTGAATCTTAGACAATAGTTCAGCCTCCCTCAGGACTAAAAATACATTATCACCAACATTTATCGGCCTCCGTATTTAATATTGATGACAAAAACATTTTTTTCAAAACTTACGGTCCGTGCAGCCGTTACAAATCTTTACCATAATCTGCAGGATTTTACCCCCTTGCTCTTTTCGGAAATACATTTCCAATACGTCAATGACCGGTCATTTATGACTCTAAGAATTCTTGTAACTGCTTTTTAAGAACTGCCCGTCCTTGTATATGTGCTTCTGCTGTAAGCTATACTCTACCGCTTCAAAAATGTCTTTCTTTATATCATCTGTCACCCGTGAAAAATCAAATAGTTTAGAGACTTGGCACTACTTGTTTTGGCTGTATGGCTATAGCGTCGGAAATAACTTTTTGGATGCCCAGATTAATTTCTTCAACGGAAATATAAGAGATTTTAACGCTGCTGAATTTATTATAGACCTTGACCCCTCCGATGAGTCCGACGATTGCCTCGATGGCATAGATCAGCGGATTAGCCTGTACAAAACAGGAGGGCACCATTTGCGTCGCCTCGTTGATTCCGGAGGTATCGATGCCTTGGGCAAAGGCTCCCGTTACAGCTAAAAAGATCAAACCTGATAGCAATACTTGTTTTCTTTGTTTTTCCATAACTGAAACATATTAAATGTTACTTGCCTCCACACCTTGTGGGTGGATGAGGCAAAGGTGTCAGAGCCTTTGAAATTTTTTGATCGAATGGCGGTTTGGAGAATCTTTTGGCAGTTCAATAGCATAAAATATTTTGGCAGCTAACTTTATTATCGTAATATTGCAATGTATAATATTATTGTTATGGGAGCCACTAAGACAGAACATTTTACGGATCAACAAAATCAAATTGCAAAGATTGCAAAGGCATTGGGACATCCTGCCAGAATAGCAATTATTGAGTATTTGATGAAAGTCAATGAGTGCATCTGTGGCGATATTGTGAACGAATTGCCTTTAGCTCAACCAACCGTTTCCCAACATTTAAAAGAACTGAAAAATGCAGGGATTATAAAAGGTAATATTTCTGGAAACGCTATCTGCTATTGTATAGACGAAAAAACAATAGAGATTCTAAATACTTATTTTTCCGCAATAATACAAACGGTTACCAAATCAAAATGCTGTTAAGTATTTTTTTATATTAATATATCGCAATATTGCATTTAACCTATAAAGATTTAAATATGAAATTATCAAAAGTAAAAGAAATTTTGCCCACCTTAGAAAATGTTGAATTTCAACTTGAAAATGGAACATTCGTTCCGGAACATTTTCACGTTACGGAAGTAGGAATAATTAATAAAAACTTTATCGATTGTGGCGGAGTTATCCGTTCAGAGAAGGTTGTGAATTTTCAGCTTTGGAATGCAGACGATTTTGAACATCGTTTGAAGCCTAACAAATTACTCAACATTATCAAACTTTCAGAGGATAAATTAAGAATCGAGGATTTTGATATTGAAGTTGAATATCAAAGTGATACGATTGGAAAATATGATCTAGAATTCAATGGGAAAACATTTATTCTAAAAAATAAGACTACAGCTTGTTTAGCACAGGACGCTTGTGGAATTCTATCAGAAAAAGAAAAGAAAAACTTATCCGAACTTAATGTAAATCAAAACAATTCTTGCACACCAGGTGGCGGATGTTGCTAATTCAGTTGTTATGGAAATAAAGCCGATTACCAAAGAAAATTTTCCAGAGTTAGTAGAAATCTATGGTCAGGGATTAGCAACCAACATTGCCACTTTTCAAAATGATTTGCCCACTTGGGAAGAATGGGATAAAGGGCATCTTGTTTCTTGCAGAATCAGTATGTACAGGAATGATGAGATGCTTGCTTGGGCTGCATTATCTCCGGTTTCCAGCAGAGTTGTCTATTCGGGCGTAGCAGAGGTCAGTATCTACGTGTCAGCAGATGCAAGAGGAAAAGGGATTGGTGAAATGTTGTTGAATGAATTGATTAAACAAAGTGAGTCAAATGAAATATGGACATTACAATCCGGGATATTTGCAGAAAACCATATTAGCCTAAAGCTACACGAGAAATGTGGTTTCAGGATGGTCGGATATCGGGAAAAAATTGGTAGAAAGAACGGTGTTTGGAAAGACACTGTATTAATGGAACGACGGAGTAAAATTATTGGAGTTAACTAAAATCAACATGATGTATCCAGCATTAGCAAAAACTATTGAAAAATTAAATGCAAAAACGATTGATAAAGAACGTAAAACAATACTGCAACCTCTGATAAATTTTATTCAATACAAAGTAAACGGTAAGAAGGAGATAAATATTAATTTCATCTGTACCCACAATTCACGCAGAAGCCATTTAGCGCAGATCTGGGCACAGGTAGCAGCAAAATATTTTAATATTCCTCAAGTGCATTGTTTTTCTGGAGGTACAGAAGAAACTGCATTATTTCCGAAAGTTTCGGAGACGCTCATCGACCAGGGCCTAACTGTATTCAGAATTTCAGACCATGCTAATCCTGTATATGCTATAAAGTATAGCGAGAATGCTTTACCCGTCATTGGATTTTCAAAGAAATACGACAATCCCTTCAATCCTACCTCCGGATTTGCAGCAATTATGACGTGTTCGCAGGCAGACGGAGGCTGCCCCTTAATTGCAGGCGCAGAAAAAAGAATTCCCATTACATACGAAGATCCTAAACTTTCAGACTACACACCAGAGCAATCACAGGTTTATGCACAGAGAAGCTTAGAGATAGCCAATGAAATGTTCTATGTCTTTTCTATGATAAAAAATTAATTGATGCAACCAAAACTAAAATTTCTTGATCGCTTTCTTACGCTATGGATTTTTTTAGCAATGCTTTTGGGTGTTGGCTTGGGATATTTCTTTCCTTATATTTCTACTGTCACAAATGCTTTATCTGTAGGAATAACTAATATTCCACTGGCAATAGGCTTGATTTTAATGATGTATCCACCTTTGGCAAAAGTGGATTACAGTCTATTACTAGTGGCTTTTAAAGACAAAAAAGTAATGTCGGTATCACTGCTGCTGAATTGGGTTGTCAGCCCTGTTTTGATGTTCATTTTGGCGATTATCTTCCTACAGGATGACCCAGACTATATGATCGGTCTGATTATGATTGGCCTTGCAAGATGTATTGCCATGGTTATTGTCTGGAACGATTTGGCAAAAGGTAACAGGGAATACGCAGCACTGCTGATCGCATTAAACAGTATTTTCCAATTGGTGTTCTATAGTTTTTATGTCTGGCTTTTCATTACTGTATTGCCCCAAAAGCTTGGTTTGGGTAATTTTAATATTGCTGTGCCGATGAAAGATGTTGCAGAAAGTGTTTTCATTTATTTAGGAGTTCCATTTATTGCAGGATTTTTGAGCCGTCACTTCTTGATCAAATTTAAAGGAAAAGACTGGTTTAATAGAAAATTCATTCCGGCTATCTCACCTTTAACATTGTATGCTTTGCTGTTTACCATCGTACTGATGTTCAGTTTGAAGGGCGATAAAATTTTAGAGCTACCAATGGACGTTGTAAAAGTTGCCATCCCATTGATCATCTACTTTGTTCTCACCTTCTTTATCAGCTTTTTCATTAGTAAAGCATTGAAAGTACCCTATGACAAAAATGCATCTGTAGCTTTTACGGCAACAGGAAACAATTTTGAATTAGCTATTGCCGTTGCGATAGCCGTTTTTGGAATCCATTCTTCACAAGCGTTTGTTGGGGTCATTGGACCTCTTGTGGAAGTTCCGGTCCTGATCCTGTTGGTGAAAGTAAGTTTATGGCTTAAAAAGAAATACGATCGGTAATTACTTATTGCAACGGAGCTTTTAAGAAATAAGGGAGTCTGCCTAGACAAACTCCCCAATATCGAAACCTTCTGCATTATTCTTACGCTTAAGAGGAATGTCCTCATCTTGATTCGAAGTACTTTGGATAAGCAAAGCAGCAATCCGCGTTGAGGCATCATGTATCGAATTTTCCAAAAGATCAAAAAGCTCGGTTCCTTGAATTTTTTGAATAGTAGTAACTGCTTGTTGTTCTAAATCAGGCTCCAGCATATCTTGTTGAAGCAACTGACCCGCGGTACTCAATTCCTGAAAGGTAACCCCTGTAGCAAACCCGCTTTCTATTTTAGAATCATACCGGTACTGCCAGTCTTCTTCCTCGTCTTGCCAATCATTATTTTTGACCAGTATCCCGTCAAGTTCTTTCTTTGAAGCCGTATTTTCAAATACCTCCTCCTTGGTTTCTGAATCAAAATTATTTGCTTTTGGGACGGTAGATTCGCCCTGTTCCTGATTGACATCAGATGGCTGTAACTTTCTTTCTTCAGGCCTTGCTTTGCCTACAATAGAGGGCAAAGGTGGGTCAGCTTCGGCACTTTTTTTATGATGAAGCTGATTTATAAACTTCTTATCCCAAAGCAGTAGGATAATAATGAGTAATAGTCATATGATAATTAATTGTTCCATAAGATGATAGATTAAAAGATTGGACGGTACTTGTTGTTGAAATCATCCGTGATTTCTTTTTCAAACATTTCAAAATGATAAGCCAAGATATTATCAAGATACGCATATAAAGGAATCTGATCATCCGCAATGACCTGGATGATACGCGAAAGTCGCTCATGATATTCGGGACGGATATAGATACTTTTATCCCCGCGCCTGGTCATCGTGTGATGGGTAAGAAACTGCTCAGAGTAGGTAATTCCAACGCTTTTTTTGCTTTTTATTTTTGGTCTCAGCGCTGGCTTTTCTTTTAGGGAATCAAGTTCCTGACTCTGCGGTTGATTGTTTGTGTTGCCAGCCATGATGGACATTAGATATTGTTCGTCAATACTGCCGTCTTCGTTGTTATATTTTCATTACCCATATCACTACAATTTGACAATTTTTAAAAATTCATCCATAAACTTATCAAGTCGGCATACTATCATCAACTTAGGGTCTGCCGGCAATAATGACGAACGAAAAACATTTTTAGTGACGGTCTCCCCTTCTTTACGAAATCGCTTACTGTCGGTAATGGAGGTTTCCATTAATTGAAGTCCCAGATCTTTGATTACCTTACTGTAATTTTTGTACAATGGGGTCTTCTCCCTGCCGTCGACTTGGTTCCAGAACAGCTGTATGCTTTTGATCTCGGTATGCTTTTTCTTCATCAGGACATTGGTCAGGACATCCGTAAAACTCAGGGTGCTTTCAAGAACAACCCTATCCGCGGTTATTCCCAATGATACTAAATGACTTAATGCCCAGGTCACGCAGTAGCTGTTTCCTTCAAAGTAGCCGTCTCTTTTGTTGTTGGCATTTAGTATTTGGGCAATTTCCCTGGCAACACTCGGTTTTTCTGCAATGATGGCTTTCATAGGTTTGGATTTGATGGTGTTTATGATGGTTAATTTATACTTGAGAGATTGAAGATTTTATAATGAATAGAATCTTGATTACATTTTTCTGCCTCTTGATCTGGCAGATTTTTTCTGCTGCTCCTGTTGCTGCTTGTTGGCAGGCTCCTGCTGTTTGGATTGAAGCGGTTCTTTGATGTTTTTGGTCGCTTCATTCGTCTTCCCGTCGGAATTGACTGCTTTTTGGATCTTATGTCCTTCTGCCGGCTGTGCTTTTTCTTTCATCTTATTGGGGTTGGTGAAGGAAAAGTCGGTCTTATTGAAAGTTATGTAGCCTTGGTATTCTTTGCCTTTGCTGTCAACAAGACCGCTGACATAGAACGTCTCCCCTGCCTTGAATTTTTCATGCTGTTTGTCATCCAGTTCTTTCCCTGAAAACTCTAGGAGGTTCGCTTTTTTTATTTTGATTTTGGTTTTGCGGATTGCTTTCTTTTTGAGACTGGCTATGCTGCTGCTTTTGATTGTTGTCAAATATGAATTCAACATAGCGCTTATCGGCATTGAACTGCACAGTAGCATCGAAGGTAGTGCCTTTGGTAGAGGTCATGCCTTCGAGATAAAGAGGCTTGCCTTCTAAAAGGGTTTGTTTCTGGTGCTCGTCCAACTTGATTCCTTTGATCTCGTCTGGGATCTTCATATACTCTGCCCTGTAAGCCACCAGTTCATTGGTAAGGCGGTCCCGGCTGATCACGGAGGGAATGATTTCATCGGTCTTAGGATTGACCAGATCGACAACTCTACCCATATTGCCGTTTTCCATCAGGTTCTTCTTGTCCTCTTCACTAAACTCGTGACCCAGGAATTTGAGGTTAAGATTGGGTTCCCTGCGGATGCCGTGAAGCTTAATGCCGATGTCGCCGGTATCCCCTTCCTGTAGGGATATTCTGACGTCCATTTTGCTGACGGCAGCACCAAGGTTAATGGTGATGGGAATCAAGTTATTGGTCTTGTAGCCTCTTAGGAGAGGATCTAGGGCATTCATCTTTTCAAGCTTTTCCTGGGTAAGCCCGAATTTTTCCATGGTTTTCCAGTCGATCTGCTCCGGCTGGAAACGGTATTCCTGGTTGTCTGTGTTGTTTTCCATTGTTTTCTGATTTTTTAATGGGTTGGTATCTTTAGGTAAAATCTCATATTCCTTGAGTTGTTCTTTTTCTTCAGGAGATGCCTGTTCGACATACTGCTGAAGGTCTTTGGCAGTATTGACCGCATCATATTCCGAAACTTTGAAGAAGTTGAAATGGGTCGGATTTTTAAGCTGCCGGTAAAAGTTGGAAAAGAAGTTGGAGAATAGATCACCGTGCTTACCCTCTTTAGGGCAAGATATCGTTCGTTCTCCAGATCTTTTATTCATCTTCTAATTTTTTAATTTATATGGATCTCGTCAGTCGACCTGTATTCCATCAGTAAAAATCAGCTGCATTGTTCTGCTAAAAAATCTTTCTACCTCTATTTATTTTGGCGCGATTACGATGAAACTTTTTAATAGTAGAATCGCTTTTACTCGCAGTATTTCGATCATAGTCTTTCAAAACTTCTTTTTTGCAGGAATAGGGAATGAGTAAAAACAGAAACAGTAATAGCATTGAGGCTGGAATAAATTTAGTCATTTTATATCAATTTCACTTGATTTCACACGTAACATTTTCGATGGGTATTTGCATAATCAGAAAAAATCATTTTAATTGCCAATTAAAGCAATACTGGCTTTGGTAGATTCCCGGACGGCAATTTTGATATCATCGAAGCTGGGCGCAGATAGTTTTGGCCTGTAATTTTTTGAAAAACCAAATCCCTCCGTCGGGTAACCAATTAGATTTCGATCGCATTTACCATTGCCGTTTACATCCTGGTAAACAGCAACTGCATATTCTCCTACCGGCAAATTCCTGAACGTGTAGGAAATTTTAGTTCCGGTGGCCTTTACTTTTCCTTTGGCAAATGCAGCGGCTTCCTTTAAAAACCCTTTTTTCTGATCATAAAGTCCAAGATAAACATGCCCCTTATCAGAAGCAATACCCGTTACTTCAACTGTAAAATGATATTGAGCTCTAACATTTATGCCTATCGCCAAAAGTGCGATGGCGGATATCGTTCTGTATAACATATATGAAATTTTAAAATATACTGGTGTTGCTATTGGGTCTCAATACGGTTCCATTGAAGAAATGTTCCATTCCCTTTTTATTTTCACTTCTAAAAGCACGGTAAGGTTCTGACTGCCAAAGCAGCCAACGTTTGATGATCTTCCTGAATAAAAAGGTAAATTTTTTCTGAATGGTATCAACCTTCTGATCTACCATTGCAAAATAGTCATTAAGATCCTGGCGACGGAAATGAATGATCTTTTCCAGTTCGTGACCGTCCGCCATAATACCGCAGTGGAAATTTTTTTCAGCAAATGCCCGCTCAGGAAACTTAAGTTCACCCAAACCATACGAAGCAAACATTCTTTCAAGGAACGAGCGGTACTTGATAACGCAGTCCCTGCCACCACCAAGATTAAAAATCCGACTCTTAAGCTGATTTTCAAAAGCTATAGCGTTGCTAAAAGCTCTGCCTGTACCCTCCGGTGTACAGATCTCCATTTTTGTTTCAAGAGGCATATGAAACATCAGCTTTGAGATCTTATGATTTCCCATAATTGCAGACAGACGAAAAATAGACCAGGACAATTTTGATTGACGAATCATTTCTTCACACAACACTTTAGATCTGCCATACAGATCACCTTCGCTTGGAATTAAGCGGTCGGTGACCAAAATCTCCGGAGAGCCAATGCGATCCCCATACACGGAAACGCTTGAGCTGAAAAGAAAAAAACATTGCGGTGAATTTTTTTCTAATGCTTCAACCAAATTTTTTGTACCCTGCACATTAACACGATACGCCAAGCCCGGATTTTCATCCGAATGTGGCGGAATTATTGCTGCCAGGTGTATAACAGCATCTTTTTCTTTGGTCACCATTTCAAGCGCTTCCCGATTTCCGATGTCACCATGAACAATCTGGATACGATTTTTAAATGCTGACAGCATATTTACAGATCTTTTTGTTTTCAGATCAAAAACAGTTATCTCATTGTCAGCATTGTTCATCAGATGTATGAGAGTCTCATACCCTACTGTTCCTGATGCGCCGGTTAAAAGAATCCTTTTTTTCATATAATTATCAAGATGTTCTAATTCAAGTAAACTCATTAAAAAAACATATCTTTGTGGTACATTTTGTTCTTTAAGTAACAATATGCCTTTTTTCGATCACTTTGTAAAATTATTGTAAAAAGATCATTTCAAAAGTTCAAAAGCTATCCTTATTGATCAATAAGAAACAAAAGCTATTGATTTTGTATCGTAAATAATTGTTATTAAGATGAATTTAAGAAAAGACCGAAGGGTCAACTATACTAGAAATACACTACGTAGAGCTTTGTTCAACCTCCTGCAGGTAAAAGAATTGAGTCAGATATCCATTACTGAATTATGCAGGACCGCAGATGTTAACAGAAATTCGTTCTATCGCCACTATGCGATCCCTCTGGATATACTTCTTGAGGTTGAGGAGGAGCTTTTCGAGAAACTGTCATCTGTCTTAGCAGAAAGTAATAACATGGATGAAGTCATCCTTCTGAGCTGCCAGCTTCTGGAAAAGGATAAGGAAATGAGTAAGGTCGTATTTACCAAAGCTGATGGAAGCGCAATTATTTCTCGTGTATTATCAAGTGTAAGAAAACATTTCCAGGTAGAGAACCAAATTGAGGTGACAATCGGTACGGAGCACTATATAGAACTGGCCTACCAATTTGGTGAAAAAGGAAGTATAGCCGTTATTAAAAATTGGGTTATACATGATTTTTTTCTTTCTGCTGGTGAAGTTGCAAAAATTATCAGTTTTCTTGTTAACAAAATTAATAAAGCATAATTCCAAGATTGATAACTATTGCAGTCGCTTACAAAATTGATCAGAACCATTGGTACATGGTCTTATTCTAATAACTTTCCCACAACATATCAATCTATAATTATTAATGTTTACTGTATTTGATTTTATAGTAGGAAAATGATTGACATGGAGTAATCTAAACTCGAAAATTATAACTAGTTGACCCCAATGTCCGTAAAAATGAATAACAATATACCAATCACAACAGAAACTATGGTATAGTAGATCAGATAGCTAAAAAGACTTCTGAAAAAGAGTTCGGATAATTTCATTTTACCGAAAAATTGCCTGTTTGTCCACAAAATCAATACAAAATCAACTAAGAATAAAAGATTGGTGATGACGTCATACCAGGATTTCTCCTTTATAAAATATAATAGAGGTAAGAAAAGCAAGTGAATGCTGAGCCGCTGAGAACATTTGAAAGCTTCGAAAATAATAAATTCGTAGAAATTATATCCTGTTTTCTTAAACAGAAGAAATGTAGACAATGCAAAAATTGGAATTGTTGCAACGATGAAATAATAATAATGTGCAAAGATCAGATCCAGAACGTGCGCAGAAGAATCATCTAGGTTTGAACGATGGTTGAGGTTGAGAAGGTGATACACAAGGGCATAGACCGTTGCCAGGATGTATATTGGCTGTGAAACTTTAGGGGCAAGCTTTTACTAAGACTCTGTATGCATATAATCATTTTTCACGTCTATTTAAAGGAAGTTCTTATCCATTCATACGTAACGTAAAACAGAGTTAGGAAATACTACTGTAATAATAAACAAAATGTCAAGATATAAATTATAAAGGATCAAGGTAGTTTATATGAAGAAAAAGTTATTATGTATATCCGGAGCAATCGCTTTTCATTTTTGCTACGGTCAGGATTCACTTGCGACAAATGCACAATCTCCTGTTAATACCATGGAGAAAAAAACTTTTGCCGAAAATTCTTTTTTCCAAAAAGAATGGGTCAGAGAAAGTACTGCACCCCTCATATTTTTCAGTGCGTCGGCAGCCAGTTGGGGCGAACGAAAAAATATACGTGAAATCAGAAACCGATATATTCCAACGTTTAAGGTTGGTTATGATAATTATTTGCAATATGCCCCTTCGGCTGCTGTTTACGTATTAAAAGTTGCGGGAGTAAAAGGCCGTAATAATATTGGAAGAGCAACCTTATCGTATGGTGCAAGTATTGGTATTATGGCTATCTTCGTTAATTCATTGAAATACACTACGAAAGTGGAACGTCCTGACGGGTCGAACAACAATTCTTTTCCTTCCGGTCATACATCCATGGCATTTATAACGCCAGCTTTCTTCATAAAGAATACGGTCTGGTCAACCATGCTTACAGTATCGGGGGATATAGTGCTGCGGCACTTACTGGTCTTGGTCGGAATTTGAATAATCGACATTGGATCTCCGATGTTTTGGCGGGCGCCGGAATAGGGATTTTATCTACCGAACTAGGCTATTTTTTCATCAACAAAATTTATAAAAACAGGGGTGATAATTTGGGAATTTTAGCAAATGTGGGCGGGACTGAAAATCCGTCATTCTTATCGCTAAAGCTTGGAACGGCAATTTCTACAACAAATTTCCTGGAGCAGTCCGCACTAAGTGACAAAAAAGAGGTAGGTTTTGAGACGGGTCTCGAGGGGGCATTTTTTTTCTCTAAAAACTGGGGTGTTGGTGGAGAATTCAATTTTAGCAGTTTTCCTGTCAAACCTTTGAAAATTCCGGTAGATCATGAACCCCGCAATTTCGATATCACAACACAGTCACTGGGCTTTCTTACTTTAAATATTGGTCCCTACTATAATTATGAAATTACTGAGAAATTACAAATTACGCTAAAAGCTACGGCAGGATATTCTTCAGCAGCAAGCGGAAAAATATTGATAAAAGATGAATTGTTTAATTTGCCCAATAATGAGTTTGAGGTCGCTGAGTATAAGCCATCTAATAGTTTTCGTTGGAATAGCGGCGCAGCATTTACCTATAAATTTAATAATGAATTGGGAATTACGTTCTATGCGGATTATAATCAGACCCAATCAACAATCATGTACCAATTCAATGAAATATTAAAAAATAATTCCCAGTTAAGTTACGATTTGGACGATACGACCTCTAAGGAAAAAATCAATTTTATCTCTCTGGGTTTGAAGTTAACAGCGTTTTTTTAGTGTGAGCAAGCTATATAAACTTAATGGCTTTAAAGTCGACATACAATAACAGTTTATCACAGTAATTTAAAGTCGTATATAGTATTAAAATTGAAAATGGGCTCGTCGTGATCGAACGAACCCATATTTATTGTAAAGGCGGCCACTATTTAATTGTATTTAGTAATCGAAACTGTAGTATAACTATTTGCTGTAAAGTGGGCTTCTCTTCAGAAGATACTCTAGCGGCGCATCATAGGAGCCGTCTACAGAAGAAAATAAAGCTGTATGCGATTGATTATAAATTGTCGCATCGGAATCAGTATAGATCGCAACTTTAACACTAATTTCATAGCGTTGCTGTGTATAGCTATTGTTACTTCCATACGTATTCACATTCTTAACCTTCTCCGAATTATCTCTCTTCACGTTAGTATTGCTATAGTCGCTTGATGAGCTGGTTAAAGCACTTTTAACCTGTGTAACGGTTCCGTCAACCACATACTTTACACCGAGAATATCACATATTTCCTTCATCGTATAGGCTCTTAGCTTATCTCTCGTAATATTATTTTTGATCAGTAAGGAATTTGTGGTTCTCGTATCTTGAAAAGTATAGCCCGCGGAGTGTTTAACTAGAAAATTGTAGGTGTCGTCTTGTGCCTTGTATCCAATTTCCTGGGAGCCTGGCTGCTGGTCAAGCAAAAAACCAAATGGTAAAACCGCAATTTTATTGCCTTTATCGCCTTGTGATGTTTTTAGCTGACTTTGAGGTGCTGCATTTGCAAACGTCTCCACCCTGCCGCTCGAATGAACAATGCGTACGATATCATTTTTCTTGACTGTGTATTCAAGTGTTTCGCCCGAATAAACGAATTGAAGACTTTCATCATCAATCTTCACAATTTTACCCCTTAGCTCCTCGCCATTAGACTTCACAATAACATCTTCTTTGATGTCTGTACGATTTTGACTTATTCCCGCCGTAAAGAAAAACAGCGAGATGAAAAGTGAAAAGAATAGTTTCATAATTAATTATATTTATTGATCGAATGTATTTAATGCGCTAAGTTGTGGTTTACAACTTTTATTACCAACTGAGTTGCCATCTTTATAAATTATGAATACATGAGATGCTTCACCATTATCCAAATAGGAAACTCCTATTTTTCATCATATCATCTGATAATTAAATTGATAATGAAGTGCTAACACACTATGGCCATTATTCTTATTTCCTAACCAAAATTAGTAGAATTACATTGAAATTAATAATATATCTCCAACCAATAGCACTCAAATCGGGAAAAATCCTACCATAATGTGTTAGCTTGGATAATTATATATTACTTAAAATCAAAACCTTAAATTAAATTGTGTATTAATAGAATTAAGTTGAGCGAAACAGATGAATTTTTACCCCAATCGTTTAAAAATATAGCTAATTTACACATATGATATCCAAATTATTTATACGTCAATTTATATTGGTGTATTTAGTCTCGATCTTCCTGCCTTCTCTGGTGAATGGGCAAAAGCAGGATTCAGGTAAAATTATTTCGTATAAAGAACAGGTTACAATCAGGGTAAATCTTGATACCCACGCAGAAGATTTTATTGTCACTGATAAATCAGCTGAAAAGAACATTCATGCAAAATTGTCAGTGAACAACACAATCAAAACTTCATTTTCTCTGGACTACAAAATTATAAGCGCAGCAATATCTTTAGCTCCTGCCTTTATTCCGGGAAACCACGACGATGATACAAAAGGCAAAAGTTCTTACAGTGATATAAGATTCAGACTTTTCCCTGGTCGATTTATACAGTCTTTTAACTACCGAAATATAAAAGGTTTTTACCTCGCAAACATGAATGATTTTATTCCAGGCTGGCGTCAAGGCATTGATCCATATCTCCAGTTTCCTGATCTTAGATTGCAAACGTTTGGAGGAAGTACAGCATTCATCCTTAATAGAAATTTTTCACTAAAAAGTATTTATCACCAGCGAGAATGGCAAAAAAACAGTAGCGGCAGTATAATTCCCATGTTGGACTATGATCTTTCCTATTTTAAAAATATTTCAGAAAACTCTAGAAGTAAAGAAAGACAGCTCAATTTTGGCTTAAACTTAGGATATCATTATAATTGGGTGATAGCGAAAAAAATCAATATTGCGTCCTACGCTTTTATAGGAGTAGGCGGTAAATGGTCCAAATACAAAGGACAGGGAAGTGACATCTTATCAATTGAAGAAAAGAATAAGTATCTAACTTCAAAAATAGGCTCAGGAATACAATTGGGCTTCAACTCCTCGAAGTTCTTCTTTGGAGGCAGACTTGATTTCAATTCAGAATATTATAGGGAAGATTCCAACTCTGAGGTTTTTAATAATGGTATATATGGGCAAATGTACTTTGGTTATCGATTTGCTCCGCCAAAATACCTTAAGAAGACTTACGAAAAAGTTCAGAGAAAAATTGGAGTGCAGTAATTAATCATCACTAAAAATTCACTAAAGAATATCGTGAATTACAATTCTAAATAATAAGCGGCAATAATATTTATATTATCTGAAAGATGAAATCGGAATAGTGGTTATTGTTCTGTTAAGCAGATAATCAATTACTTAACCATGCGATTCAAGCATAGAAATAAGACGGTAAACTTAAATTAAACTGTGTTCCCCTTATCAACACAATTATTGAGAATTCCTACACTTTAATGATTCCAGTCAATTGTCTAGTTATACAGTTTAGAATTTTGAACTTTTTTACTAAATTTGGGATTTCCACATCTTTTGTGAGAGTCTCTACCATTACGGATTATTTGATTTAACTTGGTTTCATTTGATAATTTAGTCGGTTTTGACCCCTAACATAAATTGAAGTCTATGAGAACAATCGAATGTCACGAAGAAAAGATCCACCTTTCCGGCCACATACAGGATCTGGGCCTGCTCCTGGTTTTTCAGGAAGGTCGCTGCGTTGCAGCAAGTGAAAACGCTTACATTAACGGATATTCATCATCTCAATTGATTGGAAAAACTTTCAATGATATGATACAAGTTCTTGTCCCTGAAGCCAATCCTGAAAAAATATTAGAATCGGTCAGTGACACGGTTTTCTACCGTTTCGTCGAAAGAATCCGGCATTATGATACAGATTATTTTCTGAGTGTATATTTATTTGATTCGAAGATCTATGTCGAAACCGAAGTAGCGCATCCGGAACGTATTGAAACCACTAAACTTTATTATTATGCCAAGCACATTGAAGATCAGGGTCATCAGCACACTTGGCGCTCCCTTACGCAAATGGTTCGTGAGATCATAGGGTTTGACCGTGTGATGGTCTATCAGTTTTTGGAAAATGATGGCGGGAAGGTGATCGCAGAATCTAAGCTGGCAGATAAAGAATCCTTTTTAGGTTACCGATACCCTGAGTTCGATATTCCCAAACAGGCAAGAGCGCTCTATAAAATCTTTCATGCACGTCAGACAGCGAATGTTGACGCCCCTATTCATGGACTTATCGGGCTTCCCAACGAATCTGTGGATCTGAGCCAATGCGGAATCAGGTCGATGTCACCGATCCATCTCCAATATATCAGAAACTCTGGCGCAAAGGCAAGTGCCAGCTTTTCGATTATGATCGATGGTGAATTATGGGGCCTTGTTACCTGCCAGCATTACACCCCCCGCCACGTCGATCTTTCCCAAAGACATCTCTGCGTGTTCTTAACACAATATGCAGTCAATAATTATCTGGCAGGCTTACAAAAGGATATAATAGCTTTTAAAGAACGCATCAGCACGTTAGAAGATCAACTCAAAACTGAATTGTTACTTAGCCGCAGTGAGTTTAGCATTTTAGAAAAATTTGGGTCAGAGATTATGAGTCTTATGTCAGCAGATGGAGCAATTATCCGCCATGATCAGGGATTAAAACAATATGGTGAGGTGCCATCTCTTGAACACCTTTTGAAGATTGATAAGATCATCGATAAAAGTGATTATAATGGCATTTATTGTACAAATCAACTTACAGAAGAAAGCATTCTCAATGATTCGGGAAAAGATCAGTTTTTTCCAGGTATAGTTAGATTTGATGTGATCCCAAAAAGCAACTGGTATATTTACGTCTTCAGAAAAGAACGTATTGTAGATGAGATCTGGGCCGGAAAACCTGAGAAGATACGGAAGGTCGATGATGTGAAAGGAGTCAGCTTTTATTCACCAAGAACCTCTTTTGATGCCTGGATTGCGACCACAAAAGGAAAGTCTGAAGACTGGAAGACCTTTGAGATTGATTTTCTCAAAGATATCGGGCATATCGTCCAGCAGTCTATTGCACAGAGGGGTGGTGAGATTGAAGAACTGAATAAAGAACTTATCCGTTCCAATAATGCATTGGATACCTTCACTTACACACTCATGCACGATCTTAAAAATCCGCTTACCTCCATCCAGCTTTCGGCACAGCTTATAGCTGCCAAAACCAATCTTTCAGATGAGATGAGACTGAAGATGGCCGAAAATATCATAGAAGGTTCCAAACTCATCACAGAAATGATGGATAAGACCTACAAAATCTCCCAGGCTACGCAGGTGGAATTTGACTTTGAGACCATCCATCCGGAATCTAAAATTATGAGCATTATCGAAAATGCCATTCAGCAATACCAGATACCTCAGCTTCAGTTTACCGTAGGGGAATGTTTACCGGTGTGGGGTGAGCGGACTCTGGTATACCAGCTTTTTCTTAATCTCATCGGAAATGCCATCAAATACAGCAGCAAGGAAGATCATCCGGCCATAACGGTCAGTAGCACTTATGAAGGAGATGAAGTTTGCTATCTGATCCGGGATAATGGTATCGGGATGGACCTGTCTGACAACCGTGACATTTTCGAGATCTTTAAACGCCTGCCCAATACAGACGGATTTGAAGGATCCGGTATCGGGCTCTCCATCGTAAAGAGAATAGCCGATAAGCTTAATGCCAAATTATCGGTAAGCAGCGAACTTGGAAAGGGAACGATTTTCACTGTAAAATTTAAAAAACGCTGACTTCATCCGTATTAATTTTATACTGGATCAAAGCCACCAACAGATAGATTTTGATTTGTACTGACCATTATATACCTAATTCTCATAAATATTTGTTCGCAAGATAGTTGTTGCATAGTATTTGTATAGTATGTCGAGCAGCAAGCCGTTTTTTATCAGGCTATATAAGTAATGCGTTGCGTCAGAAATTATACAATGGGGACAATATTTATATTAGAAGATGAAGACAGCATCCGCGAATTGCTGGAGATGCTTTTCAATATGGAAGGTTACAAGGTAATATCCAGTCCGAATATCACGGAATTTAATAAAATGAATATCGATCTTAATGTCGATCTTTACCTGCTTGACATCCGGCTTCCGGACGGCTCAGGAATTGATGTCTGCAATGATTTGAAAAAAAATACAGAAAAATCTCAAATCCCTGTGCTTATGATGAGCGCCCATGCCAAAACATTTGAATTACAGGATTGCTGTCAGCATAATGGATTTATTTCTAAACCTTTCGATATTGATCGCATTATTGCAACAGTATCAGGTTTGATAGGAAAAATGTAACAAGTCATAATACTATATTGCG
This sequence comes from Chryseobacterium endophyticum, assembly GCF_056333165.1. Taxonomy (NCBI): domain Bacteria; kingdom Pseudomonadati; phylum Bacteroidota; class Flavobacteriia; order Flavobacteriales; family Weeksellaceae; genus Chryseobacterium; species Chryseobacterium endophyticum. The sequence goes on along the minus strand of NZ_JBWGXE010000006.1, from coordinate 243,698 downwards.
ATTAAAATATATTTCACCTGAGTTCAGGCTGTTTATAAAAATACTTTACTGTTAACAATCCTAATCAGGTCTTGCTCCTCCAAATTTTTAATGGCTAATCGAACGTCCGTGATTGACAAATTTGCTTTGTCAGCGATTTGTTGTAGACTCATCTTGATCTCAAAAGAAAATAACTCCTGATCTGTTTCATCAAACTTTAGGCTGTGAAACAGCTGCTCAGTCTTGTTTTCAGCACTATCTGTGATACAACAGCAGCTCTTAAGCGGCTGAGAATACAAATCATTTGAAAGCTCTTTCAGAACCATTAACATTAAAACTTTGTTCCGCCCGATCATTTGATTAAAGTTATCCTTTTGCATGATAAGTATTCGGCAGTCGGTAAGTGCCACGGCATGATGAAGTGAAGGCATCTCAACAAACGCACAATACAAAGTGATCTGTTCTCTATTTCTTAACAATTGAAAGGTCATATCGTTGGCATCATAACCTGTATTGGAAAGTTTAACAATACCGTCAATGATCTGGTAATAATGGTTTTGAATAATTCCGTGACTAAAGATGCAAGAACCAGCTGTAAATTTCTTTTCTACCGCACCATGAGATCTTAAATATTTTTCATCGATCATTTTTCTCCTTTTTAATTCATGATGAAGGTAATTAATACAATGTTTTTAGTTTATGACTGTCGTCATAAAGAAATTTTAGCTTTTAGGGGACAATCGATGTGAAAAGGTAAATCAGAAAGATTCCTACCAGTACCACGCCCTGCATGATGTTGGTTTTTCCTGTAGCTAGGGATACCGTAATGATAAAGAGGGAAAGGCCCAGCAATACTGTCGACTTAATATCAATTCCCAAGGTCATCCTGATACCGCTGATGACCGAAATAATCGCGATGGCAGGAATGCTGAGTCCGATGCTGGCCAGAGCAGAGCCGAATGCCAGATTAAGAGAAGTCTGTATCTCATCATTTCCGGCTGCTCTCATAGCTGCAAGCGCTTCAGGCAGTAAAACAATTCCTGCGATAATAATTCCGACCACAGATTTCGGAGCGCCTACTGCCGTCACAATATATTCGACATCCTTCGAAAGCAGCTTGGCCATCATCACAACAATTCCCAAGCTTACAATAAGCATTAAAACACTAATGTAGCTTCTTTTGTTGCTAACTTTAATTTCAGCATCATTATTCTGAACAGTATCTTCTTTCTGTGGAGACCGGAAAAAACTCCGATGCCTGATCGTCTGTACCATGGTAAATCCCAGATATAGAAAGAGACATATTACTGCAATAAACAGGAGCTGAAATGAGGTATATTCTCCACCGCCGTGACTCACGGTGTAATTGGGCAGGATCAAGACAAACACTACCACCGCGGTCAAGGTAATTAAGGCCGTACTCACACCTTTCAAAGTAAATGCCTGCTCCCTGTATCGCAGTGATCCTATGACGATGCAAATCCCGATAATGCCGTTGAGTATAAGCATTACAGCCGCAAACACCGTATCCCTTGCCAGGGTAATGGTTTCGAGACCTTTGGCACCGAGCATAATGGAAATGATCAATCCCACCTCTATAACAGTGATCGCAAAGGCTAGAAGCAGTGTGCTGAAAGGCTCTCCCAACCGGTGGGCCAATACTTCAGAATGGTAGACGGCAGTGATCACGCTTCCCAGCAGCAGGGCCGTAAGCAATACCGAATAATAGCCTGACGAAAAGAAGAAACTACCAAAAAAGAAGAGCCAGGATAAAATCGGTACGACAATCGTCCAGTAATGCAAATATTTAATGTGTTTCATAAAAATAATGGTCAATCTAAATTCCTTAATAATGTAAAATATCTATTTGAATTGATACAGAAATACAACATCACCCGTGTAGGCAGGCCTTGATTCATTCTCAACGACAAGTCTGGCACCGACAACTACTTTGACCATTCCTCGCAGATCTTTGACCGATCTGATCGTTGCCTGTAATGATACTCTGGAATTTACTTTGACAGCTACTCCGAATCTCAGGTCTTCGATCCCATAGTTGACCTCAACGCTGACATTCTGCACTGATGCTATTTGCTTCCACAAATAAGGAATCAATGAAAGCGTCAGATACCCGTGGGCAATGGTTGATCCGTAAAGACTTTCATTGGCTGCCCTTTCCTCGTCAACGTGTATCCACTGGTGGTCCAGAGTAGCTTTGGCAAATCGGTCGATCTGCTTCTGATCGATGGTGTGCCAGGGTGAACTTCCTACTAGGACTCCTTCCAGTAACTTATATTCTTCGAAATTATTGATGATCTGCATGATGTTTTTGATTATGAATTGAATGCTAAAAGATGTATTGATGAAAAAGATAAAAGCCTCTCGCAATATGCGGGAGGCCGGTAATATAACTAACAATAAATTACTATATTGCTCAGATTATGCCAGTTTAACGTTGATAGCGCTTAAACCTCTTTCTCCTTTCTGTACATTGAAAACAACCTCGTCGTTTTCACGGATGCCTCGAGAATCAAGTCCTGAAGTATGTACAAATATATCTGCGCCACCCTCTGATGGTGCGATGAAACCGAAGCCTTTTGCCTCGTTGAAAAATTTTACGGTGCCTTTTTGCATTGTAATAAAATTAAAAATTAATATAATAAGATCTGTACACTTTACAGATTTCGTTTTTTGTTGAAAATTTTGATAGAGCGGACAAAATGTAATGCTACACGATAGGTCTATCATACTTTGCACAGCTCACCGATAGTCTGAATACTACCCTGGCCTGCAATATCGCATCATTTTTTAAGATCAAAGGAATCACTGTTCTCAATATCATTAAAAAATCGGATCTATAAATGGGAAACTGGAGAAGCAAGACCGGTTCGTGCCGTGGAACCGGTTAAGCAAAGGCAGGAACCTTTCTTTATGAATACTTTGCAAATGTAGATGAATATTCCTCAAAATTAAAAAATATAAATAATTGATTATCATTATTTTATTCGTACATTACGCACACAGAAATATTATTTGCACAGTGCGGATGATCTAAATTCCGTAAATATGCAGACCCATTCAACTATACCCCAGACCCTTCCTCAGACCAAAGAAAAAAGTTCCGGACTACAGGTTCGTATCGCTTATTTTATCATGGTGCATCAGCGACCCGAGGCCTTCAAGACATTGCTTGAAAAAATATATACCCGTGACCAATTTTACCTGATACACATTGACCGGAAAGCCAGTGCCGAAACAACGGAAGTGATCCAGGATTATGTTGTTCAATATCCAAATGTCTACATTCTGGAAAGTATGAATATCGTCTCAGGGGGATTCAGCATGATTCAGGCTGAGCTTAACGCCATGGAATTCTTACTCAATGCCAGCAAGCATTGGGACTACCTGATCAATCTAAGTGGCGAAGACCTCCCCTTGAGGTCCCAGCAAATTATCCGGCAATTTCTGACGGTCAATGCGGGAAGAAATTACATCTTTTATTATGATCAGAAGTTTTACAGACCCGACACATTGCAAAGGATCCAGAATCACTTTACAGAATTGACCCACAGGATTTCCTCGCTTATCTATAAAAGGGATTTTATGAAAAACGTCACTCCCTACATAGGCGGGAAATGGTTTATCTTTACCAGAGACACCTGTTCCTTTCTTACTAACAATGAGAAGGTACTGGAATTTGAGGACTATTACTTGCACACCCTACTCCCTGCTGAATCTTTCTTCCAGACCGTTCTGATGAATACCGATTTCAACGATATTATTGTGAATGACGACAAGAGAGCAACTTATAATCCGCCACTGATAGGAAAAGATAATTATTACCAAGAGATTCTAAAAAAGCTTTCGGAAAGTAATAATCTCTTTATCGGAAAAATTACTGAAAAAACTGAAGAACGCATAATGCAACACATTGCTCGCAATTATCTTAAACCTCTTCCCGATGTGGACGAAATTGCGAGAGAGCTAAAAAGGGATTCTGGAGCCAACAACTGACTTTTGTTGAAAGGATAAAACAACAATTGATCGATAATCTATTAGGATAAATAGCAACTAACTCTATAATTTTTTCAATAGCAGATTAAATTTTTAGCTATCTCATGGGTATGTACGTAAAAGAAAACCTTAACTACCGCTTATTCTGTCCAAAAATTTACAATCTGTAGTATTAACTGTAATGAATCAATTTACCATTATCTAAAGACACTTTAAGACAAAGAATACTAGAAACTGGCATATTTTAACATTTTGTACTGTAGCACTTTAAATTGTTTTATAGTTTGAGATTATCTCATTCATAACAAATTAAAGATGATGAGTGCTTATGAAAAAGATTTCTTCACAAGAAAAAGATCAGAAAAATCCATCTGGGGATAGAATTACAGACTTTAGACAGAATAGCTTAAAAAAAGTTTCTCTCGAAAGATCAAAAAAAATTCTGACGCAATCCGGCTTAGATCCAACAGATGAAGAAGTTAGAAGTATAATTGATTTTGCACATCAGCTTGCAGATATTATAATTAAATACTACATTTTAAAATAAATTTACTACATTAGCTTGATAGCCAAAATGTTAATGTAAAAATTACTACTATGCTAATAGCAGATTTATATATTAGAGTTTCTACAGACGAGCAAGCCGATAAGGGTTATTCACAAAGAGACCAGCATGAAAGATTGGAGAGATATTGCGTTCAGAACCAGATCACGATCGGACAGGTGATATTTGAGGACCACTCTGCTAAAAATTTTAATAGGCCAGAGTGGACAAGATATATCAATCACATTAAAAAAAGAAGTCTAAAATCCAATTTAGTTCTGTTTACCAAGTGGGATCGCTTTAGCAGAAATGCTGGAGATGCTTATCAGATGATTAAATTGCTGCTTGGTAACAACATCTCACCCCAAGCGATCGAGCAACCTTTAGATATGTCTATTCCGGAAAATAAGATGATGCTTGCCATCTATTTGGCAGCTCCGGAAGTTGAAAATGACCGCAGAGCCTTAAATACTTTTTATGGGATGAGAAGAGCTCAAAAGGAAGGAAGACTTATGGGAACAGCTTCGTACGGATATGTTAATAAATGTACGGAAGATGGCAGAAAATATGTTGGTCTAAAAGAGCCGGAAGCTTCGAATATGCTTTGGGCATTTAATGAGATCGCTAAGGGCACTTATTCCATCAATCAAATAAGGCTAAAGATGAATGCTATGGAAGGGGCAAATATTAGCAGTACATCATTCTACAGGGCAATAAAAAATCCTATGTACTGTGGTAAAATATTTATTAAAGCTTACAAAGATGAAGAAGCCTGTCTCGTAGAAGCTACACATGAAAGTTTGATTTCAGAGGCATTATTTAATAAAGTACAAAAGGTACTAAGTGGCAAAACTTGGGAAGAAAGGCCAAAAGGAAAAATAATTGCACATGACCAATTTACTCTAAGAGGTTTTTTAAAATGTCCAAGATGCGGAGGTCACATTACCGGTAGCGGATCAAAAGGTAAAAAGAATATTTATTATTATTATCACTGCAATTCCAAATGCGGGTACAGATATAGCTCAGATATCGTTAATAATGCATTTACCAGAGAGTTAAAAAAATATGAGTGTCATACCGGGTTTATTCAACTTCTTAAAGAAATACTTCTGATCAATTTTAAAAACATACATCGAAGTCTCGACATAAAGAAAAAAGAAATTTCTTCAAAAATTATTAACTTAAACCATCGTCTAAATAGCGCAAGAGAAAAATATTTAGAGGATAAATTGGATTTTGAAGATTATCAGTTGATTAAAAATGAAAGTAAAAAGAAAATTGATGCATTGGAAATGGATCTGCAGGGTCAAAAGCTGACTGGTAAAAGTATGGATATTAAAACAAAACTCGATCAGGTGTTAAAAATATTGCCAAATCTCTCTCAACTCTATGCTACAGGAGATTCAGATACAAAAAGAAAAATAGTGTGTTCGGTTTTTGCTGAAAAACTTGAATTTGACGAAACAACTTTTCGAACACCCCAGATCAATTCCGCTCTTTCTTCTATCTTATTAATTAACAATCAATTACGAAGTAAAAAAAAAGGAAAAATCACTCCTAAAAGTGATTTTTCCCGTCAAGTGACCCCGGAGGGATTCGAACCCCCAACCGACGGAGCCGAAATCCGTTATTCTATCCAGTTGAACTACGGAGCCATTTTATAAATGATAATTGATGAACCATAAACGATGTAATCACTCATAACTCATCATCTATCAATTATATATTTAGAACGTAATCTTCACACCTCCCAAAATTTGTGCACCAAGAACCTTATAGCCTTTGTACGTTTGGTATTTTGAGTTCAGAAGATTATTTCCGAGTGCGAAAATACTGAAATTTTTGTGAATTTTATACTCTGCCGACAAATTTAAATCAGCATACCCACCTACTTTATCATTGGTGTTCTCGGTAGACTGATACATTACCGGACTGCCAACTCCCTCAAGCACAAACGAATTCGTTGTTCTGTCGCTGGCAAAAATCCCTTTAAAACCAAGCAATAATTTTTGATCAAGCATGGTATATTTTGCTCCGATTGATGCCGTAACCAGCGGTACATTGTAGATATCTGCGTAATTATCGAGGTCAAATTTGGTAAATTTCACTTCTGTATCGAGAACCAGATTCGCTAAAGGGAAATACTGTAAGCTTCCCTTAATATCTCCGACATTTCCATTATCGTACACCGCTGAAAAAGTATTGGCATAATTGTAAGCCGAACGGTTCACAGAAGTATAATCGAACAGATCATTGGCTCTGAAGAACATCATGTCTCTCATTTTTCCGTACCCTGCAGAAACATCATATTTGAACGTTTCATCGATATCACCTCTCAAACCTACATAAAAATGATATTGGGTCTCCGTAGGTCTTAAATACTGGTCAGAAACAATAAAAGGGTTCTGCTGTAGAAGATCTGCGTAGGTATTCAGTTTCAGGCCTCCGTCTACCCCACCGTAGAATTTAAACTCATCGGCGGCGGCATATTGAAATTCCGCCTGCGGAAACCAGTAGGTTTTATTGTTATTCATTTGCTCAGCCATCAATATATTCTGATTTTTCGAATTCAGGAAGGAAAATGATGAACCCAGCATTAAATACGACTCGCCTTTTCTGAAAGTAACTTTCGGGGTCAGCCCCAGATTGACGAAATTGGAAGAGTTTTTATCAACAATTGCAAATTCACTTTTTACCGCTTCTAAGCCAACTCCAAGATCTGCATTCAGATTAATCCCGGATTTCCCCAGTTCTACAGCATGCTTTGACAAGTTGGCCAAAACGGAAACCTGATTTTCCTGGGCATCAAAATGATCTTTAAGGAATGAAGATTTCACCCTTACATCATTTAAAATTTCATTAGAATAAAAATCGTAGTATCCGTTTACTTTAAACTGGTTTACCCTCTGATCAAGATCGACATCTCCGGGCTGCATGGCATAAATCCCATAATAGTTGTAGCTGTCTAAGCCATATTCTGCATTAAGGTTGAATTTTCCCTTATCTCCATAAGAATTAAGGAAGGCCCCCAAGGTCGTAGAGCTTTGCTTGGAATCCCAGTCATATTCTTTTTTAAGGCCTTGTGTTGAAAGGAAGTGTGCATCAACACCCACTTCAATTTTATTTTCCAGGGTTTTGGAAATATTGGCATCTCCGAGAATCTTCCCGTAATTGCCCATTCCGAACTGGACATAATTATTTTGCGCAGACCCTTGAAATTTCGGAGTGACATCCTGACCCTGGATGGTAGACGTTTTAAAATCCGAAACCGCCGGAACGTCTGTGATTTTATACTGAACAGGGTTCTGCGACTTTTCTTCAGGCGGATAATTTTTGATCGTTTCTACCGAAGTTTTCTTCTTCTCGATCTTTTTTACCTCCGGCTCTCTTTTTTTATTAAGAATCAGTTTTTCCTCCTTAATCTGGGAGAATGCTACTGACGAAATTCCTAAAAATATGATGGATAATAATTGAATTCTTTTGTTCATTATTTTTCTGTATTAATGTAACAATGTAATAATGTAGCCATCTAACAATGTAATTCAATTCGAATTGGTAAACTGTACATTGATAAATTGGTAAACTATAATATTTTACTTTTTAATCTGCTTTTTAACCTCTTTTGCTTCTGCAACGATCTCAGGGAAATCTTTATAATTTTCTATAATCTGGTCGCATGTGTAGCTTGCCTGATAGTTATCTTTTAAACCGATGTAGTTCTTAGCCATCAAAACAAGTGCTTTCGCCCCCCAATATTCTTCTGAAGAATAATTATTTGCAAGCTTGAAAATCGTTTCATTAGAAGATTTAAAGGCTTTCGATTTATTCTGGTAAAAGGCTTTTGCATATAATGCTTCGGCAGCCACCTCCGTATTGGAAGATTTCTCAAGCGCAATATAAGCCGTTTGTGCATCTTTATCTTTTCCTGAATTCATCAGGCTTCTTGCTTTGATCACTTTAGCCGTTTCGACCACCGCAGCAGAATTTTTGCTGTTGGCAATGACGGCATCCGCAAGTTTCTCTGCCTGGGCAAAGTTTTTCTCTTCAGCGTAGAGTTTCATCAATTCTACATTCGCGTAATTTTTAACATTCACGTTTGAAGAGTTACTGATATTTTCCAGATATTTCCTGGCCTCTGCCGTATCACCCTGCGCTATATAGATCTGAGCCAGACGGGTTTGTGCATCATCCTGGTAGTCATTCTGTACATTGGCGATTTCCTGTAAAACAAGGAGCGCCTTTGTTGTATTTTTCGTCTGGTAATAGCTTTCTCCAAGTTCGTATTTAGCCTGGTAAAGGCCTTCTCCGGTAGGATTCTGGGTCAGATACTTTTCATAGTAGGAAATCGCATTCTGATAATCTTTTTTAGCAAAATACTGTTTGGCCGTAGAAAGGTTGATTTCGTCAATTTCAGCAGCCTCTACATTTACCCCGATATTTTTAGCGAAATTCTGATAACCTGCCACATCACCGTTCTTGGTAAAGATCGGTTTCGCTGCCTGTACTATTTTTTCCGCGTAGGCGGTGTTTTTGTACTGTTCGCCAAGAGCTTTTAATTCAGCCAAAGCCTTATCGCTCTGGTTCTGGTCGATGTAGTTTTGGGCCCTGTAAATAGAAGCATTTGCTACCAGGTCTTTATCCGACGACGTCTTGATCACTTTTGCGAAGAAATCGTTTGAGTTGGCAAAATCGTCTTGTGCTGCATACGCGGTTCCGATTTCGTACTGGGCATCATCGTAATAATCGGAGCCCGGATATTTAGACAAAAGGCTCTTGAGATTGGTGATCTTAGCCTGGGTATCGCCTTTAAATCCTAAAGCCATGGCTTTCTGATACAAAGTATAATCCGTCGCATCTTCGTTTTTATCGTAGATCGCGATGGCCTCATTCAGGTTATTGTTGGCGTAATTAATATCTGCTAGGCGAAGCTCGGCATCATTTTTAAATTCAGCCTTCGGGTTTTTCAGGTATTGCGTAAAATACTGCTCTGCCTGATCAAATTTTTTAGATTTAAAATAAGCATATCCCAGGTCATAAGGCAGCTGCTGTTTTTCCGGGAAGTTTTCATTTAAAAGCTTTTCGTAACGTACGATTGCCGAAGGGTAATTTCCTTTCTGGTAATACACCTGCCCCAGCCAGTACATCGCCCTGTTATTGAATTCTTTGTTGATGTTAAATCCTAAACTTCTCAGGAAATACTGCTCCGCTTCATCATAATTCCCTTTGTTGAATTCTTCCGTTCCCAACAAATAAGAAACTTCCTGATCAATTTTATCAATCTCAGGAGACGAATTCTGAAGTCTGTCGATCGCGTTCAGTGTTTCTTTATAATTTCCCGAATAGAGATAAGATTTCACAAGAAGCGACCTCATCTCCGAAGCATTGGTATTCGGATTTTCATTGATATAATTCTGGATAACCGTTGACGAACTTTCGAACGGGTTTCCGATATCGTAGCTTAATTTTGCATACTGCTCATGGGCGAGCTTTTTCACTTTAGGATCATAATTCATCTGATAGGATGAGCGGAATGCAGAAAGGGCTTCCTGCTTCTTGTCAACGGCCAGATAAGCATTCCCTAATTGATAATAAGCATTCTGGGCCAGCGCGGAATTACTGTTCAACAATTGGTTGTAATAAGAAACCGCTTCATCATATTTTTTGAGCTGTGCCGCGACAAATCCCATTTCGTAAAGATCATTTTCAGAAGGGTTCTGCTGAACACTCAGGTAATCTTTAAGGTGAGGATACGCAGAAGTATAATCGCCCTGCATAAAATAGCTCTCGCCGATGATCTTGTGAACTTCAGCTTTGTAAGCATCGGAAATATCTTCATTCAGTAAAGCAGTTCCTTCGAAGATCGCTTTGTCGTAATCCTTATCATTATAGTACATCTGAACATAATACGGGCGGACAAGCTTTGAAAATTTCGGCTGATCTTTTACCGAATCAAAATACCGGAACGCCTTGTCATTCTGCCTGTCGGAATAGTACAAATGTCCGAGCATATAGGCAATATCGCCTTTCTGGGATTCATCCGCAGTTTTGTAAGCTTCCTCCAGAGCGTCGGTGGCACCTTTGGAATCTCCCATCATGAACTTAGCATAGCCTAATTTGAGAACGTACTGTGTATTTTCTTCCTTAGACAGCTGATATTGATTCACTTTTTTAAGTGTTTCCAAAGCTTTCGGAAAATCCTTTTTTGCAAGATAATAATCTGCCAAAGGTAAATTGGCCTGCGCAAAATACGCGGAATTCGGATATTCTTTGATGAATGCCGTTAAACCTTCTTCCGCATGATTCTTCTGTAAGATCACACCGATGACGTTATCAAAAAACTGCGCCGCTTCCTGCCTCGACCTCGACAAATTCTGATTATAGAAATATTGCCTTGCATATTCGTATTGGGAAGCATTGTATATTTTGGTCTGATAAAGATTTTCAGCGAGATTGAATCGGTAGTTTTCTTTTTGGGTAAAGTACTGAGACTGCTGTGCATCGGAGATCCCGAAATAGAACACCGCAGCTGCTAAGAGTATTTTTTTTGATTTCATTAATTTTTAAATTTTAAAATGTTTAAGACTGAAAATCAGGTCTAAGATATTTAAAATTCTGCGGAAAAATTATCCACAATCCATCAACGAAAATATTGAAAAGATATTGTAAAAACAAGCGTTTTAACACATTGTTAATAAGTGGATAATTTTTTAAGACTTCTTAACTTTTCCATAAGAAACCTTAAGAAAAAACAAATTATTTCAGATAAATAATTACATTTGCTTTTTTCAAATCAAATTTAGAATTGAATGAGTCAACTTTTTAGAAGAAAAATCTATTCAGATTCAGATACATCCACAAGCCTGCACAGGGTTTTAAGTGTTTGGGACATTGTATTTTTTGGTATTGCGGCGATTATTGGTGCAGGAAGTTTCAGCAGTTTGGGCGAAGCCGTTTTCCGAGGAGGTCCCGGGGTTATTCTGCTGTATTTGATTTGTGGTTTTGCCTGTGGATTTACGGCTCTTTGCTATGCCGAATTTGCGAGCAGGATCCCTACTGCAGGTTCCGCGTACACGTATGCTTACGCCAGTTTCGGGGAACTCATCGCCTGGGTCATTGGCTGGGCACTGATCATGGAATATTCTTTCGGTAATATATATGTCGCTTTTTCATGGTCAGACTATTTTACAAGCTTTCTGGAAAGGATGGGCTTGCATATTCCCGATTATTTTACCTGCAGCTATACAGAAGCCAAAAAGGCCTTCATGAGCGGTTCCGAAAATAAAGAACTCATCAATGCATGGAAAAATGCCCCGCTTCTGGGAGGTTTAAAATGTATCGTTGACATTCCGGCTTTGGTCATTAACGGACTGATTACCTGGCTCTGCTATGTTGGCATAAAAGAAAGTAAAAATTTCAATAACGTCCTGGTGATCCTGAAATTAGCGGTAATCGTACTGGTAATCCTGGTAGGATTTGCCTACATAAACACCGATAACTGGACGCCGGTAAATCCCGAAACCCAGGTCGCCTCCTTTATGCCAAACGGATTTGCGGGGGTTATGAGTGCTGTTTCAGGTGTATTTTTTGCGTATATCGGTTTTGATGCTTTAAGTGTCCTTTCCGAAGAAACAAAAGACCCGCAGCGTACATTGCCCAAAGGAATGATCATTTCCCTGGTTCTCTGTACCTTTATCTATATCGCTTTAACACTTGTCTTAACAGGTATGGTGGATTACCGGAAGTTCGATGGTGTCGGAGACCCGCTTTCTTTCATTTTTGAAAAATCAAACGCCAATGTAGCCTGGATGGAACTTGTGGTTTCTTTTGTCGCTATCATAGCTATCACTACCGTTTTGCTGGTTTTCCAGATGGGACAGCCGAGAATATGGTACGCCATGAGCCGCGACGGATTGATGTCTCCGAAATTCCAAACCGTACATCCCAAATACAAAACACCATCTTTTGCCACCGTTATCACCGGAATCGTCGTGGGAATTCCTATCTTATTTACCGATAAAAGTTTCATTCTGGATTTTACAAGCATAGGAACTATTTTTGCCTTTGTGCTGGTATGTGGAGGCGTTTTAATGCTTCCGGCAAAAGAAAAATTAAAAGGCAGGTTTCACCTTCCCTACATCAACGGTAAGATCATCTTCCCGGTTATTTTCATCGGAAGCCTGGTCGGATTCTATTACTGGCAGCCTGATTTCTTTCATACGTTAATGGACTGGAAAGATCCGAAAGAAGGGGAATTCAGAGCATCCATCTTTTTCTTTATCCTGATAAATCTGGTTCTGTGTATTTTTACTTTTATTAAAAATTTCTCATTGATTCCGCTTGTTGGATTGAGTTCCTGCCTGTATCTCCTGACGGGAATGAGCCACGACAACTGGTTCTGGTTCGGGTTGTGGTTTGCGATAGGATTAATCATTTATTTCTGCTACGGATACAAACACAGTAAACTCAGAAAAGCCTGATTTATATAATATACAAGCCGGATCTTCAATGAATCCGGTTTTTTTTGCTTTTCACCCATTTTATATTGGCGAACTTATTGCTTTAGGTTTTTTATAATTTAAACTACAAATGCCATGGCGGAAAGAATAAAAACATTCAAAGAATTTTACGAATTCTACCTTACCGAACACCGTAAAATGGGAACAAGGATCTTTCATTTTATGGGGACCTTACTTGTTTTTTTTGTGATTGGCTACGTGATCAGTTCAGGAAAAGAAAGATTTTTATGGTATGTCCCGATCTTCGGATACGGTTTTGCCTGGTTCAGCCATGCGGTTATAGAGAAAAATAAACCGGCAACATTCCGATATCCGCTTTGGTCTCTGATATCGGACTTCAGGCTCTTCTTCGAACTGTTGATCGGCAAGCAGAAATTTACCGGAATTCCCGCACCAAAAAACACAGAAGAGATTTAGATTGTTGTCATACTGTAAAAAAACGTCGGGTTTGCAAAGCAAATCCGACGTTTTTTTATTGATGAGTTTTAATAAGTTGAGTTAAATAATTAATCTTTTACTGAAATCTCTTTTTAAAATTAAACTTCAGCATATTCATTAATCCGGGTTCAATGATATCGATACCCAGACCAAAATTGCTGTCAGCAACCGTATGGTGATCTGTCCGGAATTTTTCAAACTCATCCTGTGGAATTTCCAGATTGACAAGCGGATTGTATTCGATATAAACCGTTGCTCCGTTTTTACTTATTTTCTTTCGGCTTTTGAAGTCAAAATAAGGATTATTGATCGTACTTTCCTGAACGGTATATTTTTCTTCGGTATCGATTTTCTGATCGGTATACAGGTTGATCTCATATTTTTCACTGTCGAAATTATGCCAGAACGGAAGATCTTTATGTATATAATCCCGGGCACTCGCCTTTACCAGATTGCGGTCGAAGTACATGAGAAAACGATTTTTCTTAGGATCAACAAAATAGGCGTTTTCTATCGTTGCAGTGTATTGAATCCTGAATTCATTCAGCTTTTTATCATCACTGATCGTATCTATTGCAGCATCTTTAAACACATTTCTGATATCGGTTCCGTTTCTGTCGTTTGAATAATTCAGACTGTAGAAAAGGAAATTGTTCCAGCTGTCGATCACTTCTCTTTTATTGGTGTTTTTAAAATATCTCCGCATGGCATTCGCACGATTTCCTTTGTAGGTTGTCGTAAGCGTAAGTTTCCCCGTAGAATCCTTTACATTAAAATCCACTTTTTCGTCTACGCAGAAATAAGGATAGCGGTAAGGCTTTCTTTCCTTTAAATGCTGATCGGGTTTCACTTCAAGATAATGCATGAAATAAATAAATCCGCGGTTTTCCAGGAGTCCGAATTCATCACGAATGGTAGCATCCACAAAATACTCTTCGCCTTTGTGATTTATTTTTACAATTGCATGGTTAAAGGTGAGCAGCGAAGGCAGATAATATTTAATATAGAAATCCGTATGGAAATTCACCAGAACAATTGAAGCATCTACTCCCAGATAGTCAAGAATAACTTTCAACAGCACCGATTTGGCCTTGCAGTCTCCCTGTTTGTTTTCGTACGTAACGGCAGGTTCCTGAGGCTTGTGGCCATTCATCTCATCAGCATTAAAGATGTAGTAGATGTTATTCTGAACATACTCTATGGCAAACTGGATCTTTTCATCAGGATCGGCAATAGCATCCAGTTTTTCCACCAGGCTCGGTGCAAAATCCTTTAAAGAAGCTTTATCAAAAATTTCCTGGTAAATAGGAGCTATATAATTGGAAAGTTCTCTCCAGTTATTATCCGTCGCAAAATCTATATACGGGAAAATTTCACGGTTGGCATCCACCGGATTGATGTAGTTGGTCTGTTCGAAAATAAATTTTTCCCCTTTTTCCAGATAGCCTGTTTCTGGCGCCAGAACGTTACCGTTATCGTCTCTGAAGAATGTTTTTTTATAGGCTACTTTCTGGCTTCTTTCGTTGATAAAAGTAAATTTATAACTTCCGTAAGCCCAGTAATTATCCGGACTTACCCATACATATTTGGAGAATTCTTTTCTTAAAAAATCACGATCTGTAAAAGGTTTCACCCTAGAATCTTCAAGAATGAGAACATCATACAGGCGAAGATCTTTAATCGTAATATTGATTTTCTTGTTGCTGCTTAAAATTCCGCCGCTACTGTGGTTTTCACTGTCCAGCACCTTGATTTTCGTGTCGGGGATTTTATCAATCAAAACGCCGTCTCTCAACACGCTGATCCGGTGAATATGGTAAACTTCATTTTCTTCAACAACAATATCGGAAACGGAAGCTCTTTCTAAATTGGCAGGCTCATTTAATGTGTATGCCATACAAACATATTCGCTGTTTTCGGTATTGCTCGTGTGGTATTTTTTATCTAGGAAATAACAAAAATCCTTACCGTCGCTATTCTGTTGCCTGGCAAAATCGGAATCCTGTATTCTGTTTATCAATTCCTGATCATCAATATTCCCGGCCCATTCTTCCGCCTTGTGGATTCTGTAATTTTCAATTTCGATGTGATTGTCCATATATTATTTACTATTTGTGTGTGTGTTCGGTAAAAAAGAAAAGTTAAATTAGGTATTTAAAAAATAAAAAACAAGAGTACCGCATGTTAAGATGCCTTAAAAAATACGGCATACATCTTGACCTTTTCCTATAAATTTCCAGCATGAAAAGTTTCAAAATAAATCTTCTGCCTTTATTTTCAGCAGGTTTCATCCTTGCTCTGGTACAATGTTCTTCCGTAAATCATTCTGCAGGACAAGTTGAGAAAACACTTATCGTAGGCCCGGAAACTGCGGATTGCACGGGCGTAGCGCCTATGAAATGCCTTCAGGTAAAAAATACCGCCGATGGAAAGTGGACAAATTTATACACCAATATTGAGGGCTTTACCTACGAACCGGGCTACGAGTATGTTTTAAAAATAAAAGAAGAAAAGATTACCAATCCTCCTGCCGACGGTTCTTCCATAAAATACATCCTGGTAAATCAGGTTTCCAAAACAAAAAAATAGCCTTAGAAAAAACTGAGGCTGTATTTTAAAGGTCTTTGTTCGTATCGTGATTATGATCTTTCGGCGTTTTTGGATAATTTCCTTTAGAGACCTCTCCTACCGTATTGGCGGCAGTCATGGCGACCACCAGGTCGTTCAGCATATTGCTGGCAGCAGTTGGTGAATTTGGCAACAAGACCAGATTGCTTCTGTTGCTGGATCCTACCGAATGCAAGGTATCGTAATGCTGTGTAACCACGATCAGCGCCGAAGCTTCATGAGAATTGATCTCCACATTATTAAGCATTCTTACCGATTCTTCCAGACCTTTGGCAATTTCCCTTCTCTGGTCTGCAATTCCCTGTCCCTGTAATTTTTTCGATTCCGCTTCTGCCTTGGCAACAGCTACAATTCTGATTCTCTGGGCTTCGGATTCATATTCCGCGGCGGTCTTCTCTCTTTCGGCGGCATTGATCCTGTTCATGGCATGCTTTACCTGCTCATCCGGGTCAATATCGGTCACCAAAGCTTTAATGATATCGTATCCGTAGCTCTGCATGGCCTCCTGAAGTTCTCCTTTTACCGCAATCGCAATATCATCTTTTTTTACGAAAACATCATCCAGTTTCAGTTTGGGAACTTCTGCTCTTACGACATCAAAAACATAAGACGTGATCTGGTTTTCGGGATTTTCGAGGCGGTAGTAAGCATCCCCTACCTGCGTTCTTATCACCTGATACTGAACGGATATTTTCATTTTAATAAAAACATTATCCAGCGTTTTCGTGTCGATCATGACATCCAGCTGCTGGATTCTCAGGTTCAGCCTTTTGGCAATCTGGTCGATGATCGGCCATTTAAGGTGAAGCCCTGAATGTTTGACGCCCAGGAATTTTCCGAAACGTTCAATGATCACGGCGGTTTCCTGTTTTACAACAAAAAATGAGGCAAATAAAATAATTAATCCGATAAAAACGACGGGTACTAAAAAAAGACTCATAGTATTAATTTTTAATATGAATTTGTATTCTTATAAAGATAGGGCTTTTAGTTTTAAGAATAAAATCACGCCGGAACTTCTGATTTTTGCGTAATGGTTTTACACCGTCATTCCGATATCGATTCCTTTTATTTTACGGTACAGGTCGGTCGCGTAGTTGTCGGTCATTCCGGAGACAAAATCAATCACACCCAAAACTTTCTGATAGTCCGTGGCCTCCGCATAAACGAACTGCTGGGGAAGAAGTTTGAGCGCTTTTTTGTCATAGGATTTCCTTTCTTCGTCGCTTTTAAGGATGGAAGGAATAAAGTGATCGAGAAGTTCATACATCACATTATACCCGGCATTTTCAATTTCGACAACGGCTTTATGGTTGTATATTTTTTCGATGGAAAAGCTTTCAATATCCTGTAACGTCCTGTTTTCCGTTTTATAAAGATCAAGAAGTGCCTGGTCGAGGTTCCCTTCCAGGATCTTATCAAAATTCTGGCGGTACATTTCAAGCGATTTATTGATCAATGCGTTGATTACTTTTGCCCTGAGATAAGAGATCTGCTCGTTTTCGTTTGAGATCGAACTGAGCTTGGATTCTATCCTTTTAACATCATCCGTTTCGGATTTTACCAGTTCGAAAAAAAGGTTCTTGCAGTCGGCGGTAGAGACGATCCCCAGGCGGTGGGCATCTTCCATATCGATAATGTTGTAGCAGATATCATCAGCCGCTTCTACCAGCCATACAAACGGATGTCTTTTAAAAATATGAGGCTCTTCGCTTTCAGGGATCAGGTTTGTTGCTTTAGCGATTTCGAGAAAAATATCTTTTTCGTTCTGAAAGAAGCCGAATTTTTTCCTGTGAATAATGCCTTTCTTTTTGGCGATGGCCTCACACGGATATTTGGCAATACTCGCCAGTGTGGAAAATGTCAGCTGAATTCCTCCCGCATCTTTTCCCTGCTGCTGCTGAGCCAAAACCCTTATCGCGTTTGCATTTCCTTCAAAATTCATCAGATCCGCCCATTCTTTTTCATTAAATTTAGATTTAAGATCAGATTCGTTTCTCTCAAAATAACTGGCAATCGCATCTTCCCCCGAATGTCCGAAGGCCGGATTTCCCACATCGTGGCATAAACAGGCGGCAGCAATAACGTTTCCGAGATTGTGAAGGTAGAAATTTCTCGCTTCTTCCGTAAGATCATTTTTGTACTGATCATGGATGAATTCGCCCATCACGCTTCCAAGACTGCGCCCTACCGATGAAACTTCCAGGGAATGCGTAAGCCGGTTGTGAACGAAAACACTCCCGGGCAGCGGAAAAACCTGCGTTTTATTCTGAAGCCTCCGGAAGGCGGATGAAAAAATAATTCGGTCAAAATCTCTCTGAAAATCGGTTCTTGAGGCTTTAGTATGCGGATTGTTCCCTGTACGCTGATTCGTAAAAATCTGGTTTAAGTTCATCATGTTTCAAAATTAGCTCAAATTTTATTTTTTTTAAACAAATCGGATCATTTTTTCTGAGAAACTCACATTGAAGAGCTCCGTTGATCCTCTTTTGTGGCAACATTATTGTTATCTCGAAGATAAAAATAAGATTATGCCCGAAGGTCCTTCCATTATATTGATGAAAGAAAGCATTCAAAAGTTTGAAGGCCAAAAAGTTCTTGAATCTTCAGGAAATGCAAAAATTGATATGGAAATACTCACCGGGAAAATCTTAAAACAGATCAAAACCTTCGGAAAGCAGACCTATCTTGTTTTTGACGATGTTGCGGTAAGGATCCACCTGCTGATGTTTGGCTCACACAGTGTCGACGAACAAACGAAACCTGACCGCCAGTTGAGATTAGCGCTCATATTTGCAAATGGCGGGATGTATTTTTACACCTGCAATGTCAAAATGGTAGATTCTGAGTTCTTAGAAACTATAGACTGGGAAGCAGATGTCATGAGTGATGACTGGAACCCTTCAAAAGCCCAAAAGAAATTAAAATCAAATCCTGAGATGATGGTTTGCGATGCATTGATGGATCAGGACATCTTTTCAGGGGTAGGCAATATCATTAAGAATGAAGTTTTATTCAGGATCGGCGTGCAGCCCGAAAGCCTTTTGGGCAAAATTCCTCCTAAAAAAATAAAAGAACTCATAAAAGAAGCCAGAAACTACAGCTTCGACTTCCTGGAATGGAAACGTGATTTCACCCTAAAACAGCACTGGCTTGCTCATACTAAAAAGACCTGTCCCATCTGCGGCCGTAAACTGGTAAAAAAGCAAACCGGCAAAGGAAAAAGAAGAAGTTTTTTCTGCGAAACCGACCAGAAATTATATCAATAATCAAGGTTATTCTTACTTCTAAAAATATTCTTTAACCACAAAACCTTCAGGCTAGAAATCTGTAAAATCCAGATTTACAGTTCTATTCTGACGAACCCAGCAACTTTTACTTTTCACCACAACAAGATTAAATTAAATTTTGTTAATCTTTTACCTTTTTTAGTCAAAATTAGGTGATATAAATCAGTATACCTTAAATCCTATGCATCACATTTTGATTATTGAGTATTAAACACAAAACAGCATCCATTAACGAATTAATAAAATTTTCAATAAAAATTAATAAATTCACAAATAATTTTTCATGTTTATATTAATTTTTTGTAAACATATTTTAGCCTAAAAGTTAATTTAATACGCTTAAAACACTGATATACATCATAATTATTATTTGTAGGTATCATTTTATTGTCGTAATATTGCAATATCAAATTAACAATAATTAATCAAATAATTAAAAATACAATAAAATGATCGCTTACATCGGAATCGCAACATGTTTAGTAGTTTTTACTTCTTATTTTGCAACAGTTAAGAGAGAACAGAGAGATTAATCTCAATTCTGCGGCTTAGATTTAGCCTAAGACGACACAAATGAATGACATTGTATATGTTTTCAATCTTCAGTGATTGACTGCTCTTTTACTCGACACGGGTAAAAGGGCAACCAAAACATAATACAAATTACGCTAAGGACAATTTTTAATTTTTATAATAGCCGATAGAGTCGAACAGCTTTTTGTTCGGCTTTTTTGTTGGATAAATTTTACCTTTGTGAAAATTTTCCATTCATGAATCTCTACAACCTTATTATTCAGGATAAAGAAGCAGTAACCCTTGATGATGTATTCCTTGAACCTCATAATAAGGAACAGCTTATACAGCTTATCAAAGAAAACACCTACGTGGCAGAATTGCAGAAATACGGACTCCCCGTGAACAATAAAATCCTGCTTGAGGGCAGTTCGGGATGCGGAAAAACGATGACCGCAAAAGCAGTAGCCAACGCTTTGGGCAAAAATATCATCATCCTGAATCTAAGCAATATCGTTTCATCGAGAATCGGCGAAACATCACAGAATATCAAAATGATCTTCGACAAGGCCGCACGCGAAAGGTCAGTCCTCTTCCTTGATGAGCTTGACCAGATCGGGAAAGCCAGGGGAAGCGATGACAAAGATGTGGGCGAAATGCGCAGGCTGGTCAACACCCTTATACAACTGATCGATTACTATCCGGAAAACGCACTTCTCCTATGCGCCACCAATCACCCCGAAATTATTGATACGGCCCTGATCAGACGTTTTCAGCTTAAAATAAACTATCAGATGCCCTCCAACGAATTCCTGGATCAGTTTTATGACAACATACTCTCAAAATTTCCCGAAGATTTAAGGAATATTGACCGGAAATATGATGTATCGTTCGCCGAAGCAAAGGATTATGCTTTTACGGTGGTGAAAGGGAATTTGATCAGGAAGCTGGAGAGTAAGGTTTAACCAAAAAGAAGAACAAAAGATGATCAAACCGTTCAATTAATTTAAGTGCTGTATTCTAAAGGAAAAATACCGAAGTTTATCCATCCTTTTGTCATTCGGGTACGGAATCTAAACGCGAATCTTTCCATGCGATGACCTGATACGATGTTGAGATTCCCCTGCGGGAATGACAAAACAGAATGCTGAATCTTTTTGGTTTTTATATTTTCATAATAGTATAGAAATTCTGTACTTCTTGTTGCTGAACAGAGCAGAGGCCACTGGTGCGTAATCTTCAGAAACCACCCCGTCAAAAATTCTCTGAATTTTCGCCACCCCTCCAAGGGAGTGGAATTTTTGAGGCAGTCTTTCTTACGGCAGAATTTTGGTTTCCATAACGATGGAATGGTGGCATGTGTTGAATGGTGGAGATTCTCGAAGCCACACATTATTTGCGTAAAGCACTATCATAAGAAGGATATTTTATTCCCAAAGAAATTTTCATCCTCTTTCATATTTTTTTATCTTTACTTTCAATTTTTTAACACTAAAACTTAAAAACGACAAATGGAACAGAAAATACACCAGGGAAGAAATGTAAAACGATTCAGGGAAATGTTGGGCATCAAGCAGGAGGCCCTGGCTTTTGACCTTGGCGAAGACTGGAACCAGAAGAAAATTTCAATCCTGGAACAGAAAGAAATCGTGGAAGAAGCTTTGCTAAAGAAAATATCCGAAGTCCTGAAGATCCCGGTGGAGGCTTTTCAGAATTTTGATGAGGAACAGGCTGTAAATGTAATTGCCAATACCTTTGGTGATCATGGTATCGGATATCAGAAAAATGATAATCCTATATTCCATCCCGCCGAACAAATCCTTAAACTTCACGAAGAAAAAATTGTGCTTTACGAAAGAATGCTTAAAGAAAAGGACGATATGATGATG
Source organism: Chryseobacterium endophyticum (assembly GCF_056333165.1). NCBI lineage: Bacteria > Pseudomonadati > Bacteroidota > Flavobacteriia > Flavobacteriales > Weeksellaceae > Chryseobacterium > Chryseobacterium endophyticum. The sequence goes on along the minus strand of NZ_JBWGXE010000006.1, from coordinate 221,887 downwards.
AGAATGGAGATGCTGATCAAATCTCAACCTTAAAATAAAAATTTTATGCTCAGCGGTTCCGTTAAAACCTTCAACCGCTCCGACAGATCAGCCAACCCTTTTGAAAAGGCAATTAACCGCTCCGCAGAGACCATCAACAATTCCGAACAGACAATCAACCGTTACGAAGAAATAATCAACCAGTCAGAAGAAACAATCAACCAGTTAGAAGAGCCGATCAACCAGTTAGAAGAGGCGATCAAGTACAATTTATTACATTTCAGCACTTTATTTACAGCCTTAAAAAAATTAAGTGTAAACCTGCTTACATTTTTTAACACAAAGAAATTCCCTTTACACCGTATGATTTTAAGGAAAAAGAAGAGGCCCTAAAAGCCTGAACAGTCCTTTTTTGTAATCGCCACGACTTTACGTGAGTTAAATAACGATTTTACAGCACAGCGTATGATTGCTCCTTCGGAGCAATATCTGTGTAGATCAATATCAGCATCTTTTACCGGAACTCCATCGGAGTTCTATCTTATCATAGCGTACCTAAGGTCTGCTTGTGATATTCTGTTGTTTTTTATACTACACAGATCATGCTCCGAAGGAGCATAAAAAATGACTTATTCAATTTTCAGGCGTAAAAAAAAGAGGCTGTCCAAACTTTTTGGACAGCCTCTTCATGATTTATTTTAAAACTTTAATTACATATAAGCTTCGATCGGCTCACATGTACAAACTAAGTTTCTGTCTCCGTATGCTTCGTCTACTCTGGAAACGGAAGCGAAGAATTTGTGATCTCTCACCCACTCCAGCGGATAAGCTGCTTTCTCTCTGCTGTATGGCTTATCCCAAGAATCTGAGATAACCACCTGCTCTGTATGAGGAGCATTTTTCAATACGTTGTTTGTTGCATCGGCTTCCCCGTTGGCGATTTCGTCGATTTCTTGTTTAATGGAAATCAGAGCTTCTGCAAAACGGTCGATTTCTGCTTTACTTTCAGATTCTGTTGGCTCAATCATCAATGTTCCTGCTACAGGGAAAGAAACTGTCGGCGCATGAAATCCGTAATCCATTAATCTTTTTGCCACGTCAGCCACTTCAATTCCTAATGATTTGAACTGTCTGAAATCGACGATACACTCGTGGGCTACTTTTCCGTTTTCGTTTGAATATAAAATAGGGAAATGCTCAGCTAAGATTTCTTTTAAATAGTTAGCATTTAAAATCGCATGTTCTGTTGCCTTTTTCAAACCTGAAGTTCCCAGCATTTTAATGTAAGCATAAGAAATATTCAGGATCAATCCAGAACCGTAAGGCGCTGCAGAGATACCTTCGATAGAATCCTTAGATCCAATTTTAATATTGGCGTTGGAAGGTAAGAATGGAACCAAATGTTTAGCCACACAGATCGGACCAACTCCGGGACCTCCGCCTCCGTGAGGAATCGCGAACGTTTTGTGAAGATTCAGGTGACAAACGTCTGCCCCGATATTTCCAGGACTGGTATATCCCACCTGAGCGTTCATGTTGGCACCGTCCATATACACCTGTCCTCCATGTTCGTGGATCAAAGCGGTAATTTCTTTAATATTGGCATCAAAGAATCCGTAGGTTGACGGATACGTGATCATCACACAAGAAAGGTTTTCAGAATGCTGTTCTGTTTTAGCCTTAAGATCTTCAAAGTCGATTTCCCCGTTTTCAAGGTTCTTCACGACTACGATTTTCATTCCGGCCATGGCTGCAGAAGCCGGGTTTGTTCCGTGTGCAGACTGAGGAATCAATACTACATTTCTGTGGCCTTCACCTCTGGAAATATGATATTCTCTGATCACCATCAATCCTGCATATTCTCCCTGAGCTCCTGAATTCGGCTGAAGCGAAGTTCCTGCGAAACCGGTGATTTCCGCTAAATCTTTTTCAAGCTCACGGATCATTTCCTGGTAACCTTCTGCCTGATTTACCGGTACAAACGGGTGGATTGCTCCCCAGTTTTCCCATGAAAGCGGAAGCATCTGAGTGGCAGCGTTCAGCTTCATGGTACAAGAACCTAAAGAGATCATCGAGTGCGTCAATGATAAATCTTTTCTTTCCAGACGCTTGATGTAACGCATCAACTCTGTTTCCGTATGGTATTTGTTGAATACTTCTTCGGTAAGAATTTCGTCTTTTCTTAAATTCTCTTCCGGAATGCTGTATCCTTCTTTTATTTCTAATTTGAAAGTCTGCTTGTCTTTGAACTGAGCGAAAGAAGCCATCAGGATGTTCAGTTTCTCCAAAGTGGTACTTTCGTTGATGGCAATGCTTACCACCCCTTCCGTGAAATAGTTCAGGTTCAGTTTATGATCAAGCATCATTCTCATCAGCCTTCCTTTTTCATCTTCATTAAGGTTGATTTTTACCGTATCGAAGATCGGCTCTTCCACGATCTCATATCCTAAAGCTTTTAGTCCGCCTTTCAGCGCGTTGGCTTTGAAGTGAATCTGGTCTGCGATATAGTTTAATCCTTTCGGTCCGTGATAAACGGCGTACATTCCGGCCATTACTGCCAGAAGAACCTGGGCGGTACAGATGTTGGAAGTTGCTCTTTCTCTTTTGATGTGCTGCTCTCTGGTCTGTAAAGCCATTCTCAGGGCACGCTTTCCGTAAGCATCCTGAGAAACCCCGATGATTCTTCCCGGAATATCTCTCTTATAATCTTCCTTACAAGAGAAGAAGGCAGCGTGAGGACCACCGTATCCTAATGGAATACCGAATCTCTGCGTCGTTCCCACGGCACAATCCGCCCCCATGGAAGCCGGAGATTTCAGTTTAACCAAAGCCATCGGATCACAGGCAACCACTACCTGAAGATCTGATTTTTTATACTCAACAATATTTTCTGTATAATCTAAAACGATTCCGTTTTTACCCGGATACTGCAATAAAACACCGAAGTAAGAACCGTCGAATTCATGGGCAGCATGGTCCCCTTCCACGATCTCGATTTCAAGACCTTCAGCTTTTGTTTTTAATACAGAAACGGTTTGAGGCAAAACAAGATCGGAAACGAAGAATTTATTAGCTCCGGCCTTTTTCTGGTTCTTCGTTCTGTTGTTGAAGAACATGTGCATCGCTTCCGCAGCGGCTGTAGACTCATCCAAAAGAGAAGCATTGGCCAGTGCAAAGCCCGTGAGATCACACACCACAGTCTGGAAGTTGAGAAGTGCCTCCAGCCTTCCCTGCGCTATTTCAGCCTGGTAAGGCGTATAAGCGGTGTACCAGCTCGGGTTTTCAAAGATATTCCTCTGAATGGCCGACGGTAATAAGGTGTTGTGATATCCAAAACCGATGTAGCTTGTATAATCAGTATTCTTTGCTGCCAGCTCTTTGGAATGGTTCAGCATTTCATATTCTGAAAGCGGTTCTGAGATTTCAAGATCTTTTTCTAAGCGGATAGAAGAAGGAATGGTTTGAGCGATGAGCTCTTCAACACTTGAAACACCAATTTTTTCCAGCATGGCCTGCTTATCGGCTTCATTCATGGAAATGTGGCGGCTCACAAACTGTTCTGTATTCATTTTTATTTATTAGATTTTGTATGTAAAAAAGATTCGTAAAATTACGGATTTTTAGAAAATTGTACAAGTAAATTGAAATTGCACTGAAATCGGGCTTTGTACGCTATGTTATTCATAATTAAAGGGTTTTTATTATCATTTTCGAGACAAAACATTATAAAAAGAAATTTTACGATAAATTTTTATAATGTGTTATTTTTAAAAATTTCCTAAAAATCGTTCTGAATGAGTTTAATTTTAATCTATTTTTAAAATTTTTCAATCATCACCAGATCTTCGTTTTCAAATGTTTGATATGCTATTCTAACGACATCATATTCAGCCACTAAAATTTATGAATTTTTATTATCTGTATTTATTCTAAATTAATATATTTGCATCATGAATATGATTATCCCTTTTAAAGTTCCGCCTTTGGCACCTGCATTTCCCATGAATAAAGAGGAAATGTATTGCGGTGATAAAAAATCCTGCTGCAAAAAGTTTAAAAAAGGAAAAAGATGTAAAAAGTGTCCGGGAAATAAAAAGCTGGCTTAATTGACAAAGCTACTTACCAGAAAATAAATTGCTAAAACAAGCAATACAACAGCCACAATAATTTTCATTATTTTCGGCTGTCCGTGCGGGTTTGCAACGGTTCTCGGTTGTGATTTGAATAATTCTTCCGCTTTATCTTTAAATTTTTCCGTATTCGATTCGAATACTTCGGTGATGGTAATTCCCTGAACGGCCGTTTTGTGCAACAGCGAATTCGTAGCATGCAGCAAAACCTGAAATTTCCCGTCCTTGAATTCCGTGATCTTAAAAATTCGCTCTCCGTAAGGTTTTTCTAACCCGAACGGCAAGACTTTCACCACATCTGCATTCTGCGTCTGCCAAGTGATGATGATCTCTTCCCCTTTTTTCGCATGGATTTTATTGGCCGTAAAAGTTTTAATGGAAGGCGGAATATTATATCTGAAGCTCTTTTGGTGACTTTCTAAATTCTGATCGTAAGAATACCTCCTGCTTTTATCGCTCAATGTTTCATACGCTTCCTGAATCTCCCGGAAACGGTCGGCAAAGAAATCGTCATTCTGATTTTTGTCCGGATGATATTTTAAAGATAATTTCCGATATGCTTTTTTGATGTCTTCTTCTGAAGCATCGTGAGAAATCCCGAGAAAATAGTAGTAATCTTTCATTGAACCTTACAAAAATAGGGAATTTATGTTGGTGGACAAAGGGTATAAAATTCTTTTTTAACGCAAAGTCCGCAAAGATTTTTTTGAAATGTCTGAGAATATTTTTCGTTCGCAAAGGCATTGAATTCAGCAAATGATAGCTGCGTATAATTTACTAGTATATTATAGTATAGGCGTATGGAAATTCTACAGAACGACAGAGAGTGTTAATCCGGTGGCGGAGCGGAGCCGAAGCTATGACATAAAAAAGGTTGGATTCAGAAAACCTGGCTTCCTGAATCCAACCGAACAATCTCAATTTAGTTACTTCTTCTATTATGCTTCCGCGATATTTTCTTTTTCAAACTTTCGGTGCCCGCATCTGGATGCAAACTCCTTTTTGAATTTCCCTTTCAGTTCCTGGTACTGCTCTTCATCCATTTCCCTGATCTTATCGGCCAGTCCGAAAGGTGATTTTTCTTTGATTCCGTATTCTTCGAAAATACCTTTTACGAATCTTTTTCTTTCGATTGCTTTTTTAGCGACAAAGGCTATTCCGGCTACGGCAAGTGCTCCAAGAGCACCTTTTAATACTGAGTTTTTCATTTTTTCAAAATTTTAAATTTTACTACTTTTTTATATTGACGAATAACTTTTTGATTTTACTTTACTACTTCTAAAAATTTCTGTTATTCGTTTGTTCTTTTATTTCTGTTGAAAAAGCTGTTTTCGCATCTGCTTTTCCAGACTTCTTTAAATTTTTTCCTTTCTTCGGGAGAAAGGTGCATCATTTTTTCTCTCATTTTTCTTTCTTTGAAATCTCTCATTCCTTTACCAAAATGAAAGCCTCCGAAGAGAATTTTACACAGGATCAGGATTCCCATGGCCTGCCAGTACGTGATGGATTTTACCCCTAAGATCTCCGGCAAAAGCCAATTCCAGAGGGCCATCACAATCCACGTGATTCCTAAAATGATCAATGGCGGACAGAGTATTAAAAAAATCCAGCCTTTTTTATGTTTATGATTCATATTCTTTTATTTCTAACTGTTTAAATCGTCGTATAATTTTCTCAATCTGTTTCTTAAATGTTTTACCGCATAATTTTTACGGCTGATGATGGTTTTGATATTTTCACCATGTTCATCGGCAATTTCCTGGAGGGTCTTGTCATTGAGTTCGTTTTCAACATATACAAGTCTTTGTTTTTCCGGCAGTTCTTCCAGTGCTTCAAACAGCTTTTTCCAGATTTCATCCTGAAACATTTTTACTTCAGGGCCTGCACTTTCATCCATCAGCAGGATATCTTTTATCGAAAAATCTCCGTCTTCATCTTCGTATACGAAATCTTCGAGGTTTTCGGTTTTCTTTTTACGGTATTTGTCGGTAATCTTATTGGCCGTCACCCTGTACAGCCAACCGCCTACATTCACAATCTCACCGAGATTCGTAAGGCTGCTGAACTGATACCACACTTCCTGCAGGATATCTTCCGCATCTTCCGTATTTTTCACTTTGGGGCGAATGTACGACATCAGCTTTCCTCCGTACTTTGAAACGGTTTGTGAGATGATATTTTCCTTCTCCTTCTGTGGCATTGTTATTTTTTCGACAATCTCCATATTGCTATGACGATTGAAATTTTTGTTTTACTTTAATAAATTTAAAATATTTTTCGGGAAATCAGGATTTTCTTTTATTAATCATGTTTTTCAGAAGCTGTTTCCCGCTTTTCGTTGCAATCTTTTTTCCTCACCTTAAATCCCTCTCCCGGGGAGACGGACTTTCAACCGCAAAAAAAAGGATTTTCACTGCAATCGGGGCTAAGATGAATCAGCAATAAGAAATTTTAGACAAAAAAACGGAAAGCCAGACTGACTTTCCGTTGGATAATTATAAAAATTAATTGGATTACCTATTGAAATTCTGAGCAAAGAATCCAAGCATGGTTTTATAAAACTCTATCCGGTTCGGTTCTTTACCAAATCCGTGGCCTTCATCATATTTTACCATGTAAGGAACCTCAAAACCTTTAGCTCTCAGTGCTTTTACGATCTGGTCAGATTCGTTGATGTTCACCCTTGGATCGTTCGCTCCCTGAACCACAAACAAAGGTTTTTTGATCTTATCGATCTGGAAAACAGGCGATACTTCTTTGGCAATTTTGGCCTCTTCAGGATTGTCCAGGTCGTACCAGATCTGCTTTACCATTTCTTTGTACGGTTTCCAGTATTCCGGGAAGGAATCGAAAAAGGTGAAGATATTGGATACTCCAACATAATCGACCCCACAGGAATAAAGATCCGGCGTTTTAATCAGCCCCATCAAAGTGGCGTAACCTCCGTGGCTTCCACCATAGATAGCTACTTTATCTTTGTCAATCCAGCCTTGTTCAATAGCGTATTTTACGCCATCTTCCACATCATCCATTGCTTTTCTTCCGATTTGCTTGTACCCGGATTTCTGGAATTCCTTGCCATAGCCTCCGGAAATCCTGAAATTTACCTGTAATGTGGCATATCCTCTGCTTGCAAACAGCTGCGATTCCGGGTTGAAGCCCCAATCATCACGGATTCCCTGCGGACCGCCGTGAGGATTTACGATTAAAGGAACTTTTTTACCCTGCAATGCTTCTTTTGGTAAGGTGATATATCCATGGATGGTCAGCCCGTCCCTGCTCTTAAATTCGATAGGGCGCATTTCCGCCATATCTTCTTCTTTCAGCTGTGGCATCAGATCAAACAGAAGCTTTGTGGTTTTGGTTTTGGTGTCGTATTCGTAATATTTACCATACAGTTTATCACTGTCTACCACGACCAGCAGCTTATCTTCTTTATCATCCGAGGAAACAACATAGAATTGTTTGTCGCCGAATTCTGAAGCCAGTTTGTCATAGACTTCTTTATAGAATTTGCTTACCGGGATCGTTTCATTTTTAATGCCGTTGTAGCTGATATAATCCAGTTCGTAATTCCTGTTTTTTTCCGCAAGGCTGATTGAATTGACATCAAACGTCGGATTGGAATATATTTCCTTAATGACTGCATCTTTTTTCAGGTCGTACAGAACAACTCGTGATTTATCTCCATCAAGATTGGTCACGACATAGGCTTCATCCTTATTTTTCGAATTTTCATTAAAGCTGATGATGTAAAAGCTGTCTTTCCAGTCTGTCGATTTCAGGAGATTGAACTTTCCGGTCTGCAGATCTTTATAGTAAAGCTTGGAAGTTAACCCGTTTTCAAGCACAACGTATCCTCGGAGATTTCCGTCTTTATCGAAGATATAATCATCGATCGGGCTGTTGACGTCTTTGTTCTCATACAGCTGAGTAATCTCCCCGGTGTTGAAATTTATTTTATAGGGTTCAAAGATCTGCTTGTTGTTTTTATTCATCGTCACCACAACAAAGGGTGTATCTTTGATAATGTTTACCATTCCCAGGGTAATTCCTTCAAAAGGGGTAAGATCTTTCAGGTTTTTACCGTCAATATCCGCTGCGTACAAATGTGTATTTTCATTGCCTCCGCGATCCTGAGTATAATACAGCCTTTTTTTATCCAGCCATCCGTAGCTTCGGATCAGGTCATCTTTTTCTTCCAGCGCTTTGGTAATGACTCCGGTTTTGAGGTTTTTTACATACACGTGGTTTTTACTGTCCTTATCCTTTTCTTTATAGGAAAGATACTGGCCATCCGGAGAAATTTTAAACTGGGAGGCTTTGGGCCTTGCAAAGTAATCCTCCACTTTATACTTGAAGTTTCCTTTGTCATAAGAAATCAGCTGATCGAATGTTGCTTTTGTAGAAACCAGGGTAGGATCTCCCGGCAGCTTGGTGGTATTGGTCTGTGCATTCATCATTACGGCGGATATTACAATTTGTGTTATCCCGAAAATTTTAGCATTGATATTCATATTTCATGGTTTGGATTAAATGTCTTTTTAATAAGACGCCCCGAACCTAAGAATTGTTACATTCAGCTGGAAAAAATATCATGCTGCTCAAAAAGAAGCTGAAAATTTATACTAATTCAGATATATCCCAAAATACCATGTCCAGGCGATTAAGATAATCTGCATCGGAATCCTTTGTTTATAAAGATAATCCATTCCGGGACCTGTAAAATCAGCTTTAAAAATGTTGATCTTTTTCTTCGCTGAATTGATGTTGGCAATGAAAACCAAAACATAGAAAATAATTAATAAAACAGCGGTCAGTTCACGGATCGAAGGGATCATAAGGCCAATTCCGGCGGCAATTTCGATGAATCCGGTAGCGTAGACCCAAAACATTTTTGCAGGAATAAAATCAGGAATCATCATCGCCATTCCTTTTTGAAATTTAAAATGTGAAAAGCCTACAAATATGATGAAAACAGCCATTCCGAGATTTCCGGAAAACAGAAAATTCCAGTCACCCTGAATAATTTTCGTTCCTAATAAGGCTAGAACAAATGTTGCAAAGAGAATTGTTAATAATTTCATATTTACTTTTATTAAGGACGTAAATTACGCAAATTGCGGGAGTGTTTTCACAAACGATAGCACATACTATATTTGTCTCATAGCTTTTCCCAGATTCTCATATGTTTACTTTTAAACCACGGATTAGCACAGATTTTCACAGATCAATATGCAAAAATAAATCTGCTCAATCCGCTCAATCTGCGAGAGTAAAAAACTCCCGCTGATTGTGCTGATTACGCAGATTGAGAGCGAAATGAATCTGCTCAGTCCGCTAAATCTGCGAGTGTAAAAAAAACTCCCGCTGATTGTGCTGATTATGCAGATTATGATTAAAATATGATCTGTAGTTAATTCTTACGCTTTGCTTTCAGCAAGATTTTTTACCACTTCTAATCCCTGGGTAAAGCCTGTGTTGATGTGATCCTGCCAGTCTTTTTCGGTCTGCACCTCAACATGCAGTTTGGTTTTTCCGTCGTAATCTATCAAGATATACTTTTCAAAACATCCGCTCCACTGCTTTACGGGCATGCTTTCGGTATCTTCATTTCCTTCTTTGTCGACCATCCCCAGATGTTTGAAGATCATCTGTTCCGGCTCCTGCATGCTGTCGATCGTTGACACCATGCCTTCTCCCTCTGCATTCAGAAAGTAGGTTTTTCCTCCCACTTTCCAGTCTGATTTCATGACGGAACCCAGACTGAAAAACCGGGTCCATTCACTGTAGGTATTTTCGTTCCACAAAACGTCCCAAACTTTTTGCCTGGGTGCATCAATGATGATTTCGTAAGATAAAGTTTCCATTTTTAAATTGATTAAAGTTGGTTCTCGGAAAGATGCTTTACATTCAGCAGGGCTTCCGGAAATTTCTCTTCAAAGAATGAACGGTATTCTTCCGAAGTATTAATTTCAACATGCAAATGCGTGATATTTTCATTCTCGGTAAGAACATACTTTTCAGTGGCATCTCCCCAGTCACGAGGAGCTTCGACCCCTTCGTAGATCTCGCCCAGATGCCGTAATGTAATCTCTTCGTTGGGAACCATGCTTACAATTTCACTGTACATTCCGTTGTTCTTGGGATCAAGGAACTTTATAATATTTCCCTCTTCTAATGTTCCCTGATAAAAAGATCCTTCCGTAAAGGCTGAAGTCCACTGTCTAAACGAAAAGTCATCCCAAAGTACGCTCCAAACCTTTATTGCTTCTGCATTGATCTCGATATCAAAATTCAATTTTTCCATAATTTTATTTAAAACTAGCTGTTAATGTGTGTAAAATACTATCCGCCGACAAAGTCTCCTCCGTTGATATGAATGATCTCACCGGTAATAAAACTGGAATCCTGTGATGCTAAAAAAACATACGCGGGAGCTACTTCAGAAGGCTGTCCTGCTCTTTTCATCGGATTGTCTTTCCCGAAATCCGAAACATCGTCAAAAGTTTCTTTTACCAGCGGCGTCCAGATCGGGCCGGGTGCTACGCCATTGACCAGGATATTCTTTTCGGCCATATTGGTAGCCAGAGAACGGATAAATGTGGCGATTGCCCCTTTTGTAGAAGAATAATCGATGAGATGATCACTGCCGCGATAAGCAGTGACCGAGGTGGTACAAATGATCCTGGAACCGCTGTCCATCAGGTCCAGGCAATCCCTTGTGAAAGAGATCATCGAGATAATGTTCGTATTGAAGGTCTCATAGATCTGGTCATCGGAAATATTTTCTATCTCGTCTTTTGGAAACTGAATTCCCGCATTGTTAACGAGAATATCCAGGGATTTCCATTCTTTTTTAATTTGTTTAAGACATTCTTTGCGGAATTCTTTTTTCGAGATATCTCCTTTTAATAAGAAACATTTCGCCCCTTCCTTTTCGACCAGTTTGCGGGTTTCGAGAGCATCGTCATCACTTTCTTTATATATAATGGCGACCTCGGCGCCTTCACGGGCATAATGTACGGCAACAGCTTGGCCGATACCACTGTCTCCTCCGGAGATCAGGGCTTTTTTACCGGACAGCTTTTCGCTGCCTTTATAATTTTCGCGGATAATTTCAGGATAGAGCCCTTCTTTAGGGACTTTCGACTTAGAATCTGACTTGTTCTGTGTTTTCATAAGCAAATCTTTTTCTCTAACTATCATCAAACAGCAAGCCGAAGCTTAAAAATTATGGTATCCGCTAAAAGGGACGGACGACATTTAAAAAAGTTTAACATTTTTAAGAATGATAAGCTTTTTCCAGATCTTCTATGATAATTTTCTGCATCCTCATCATGGCCTGAACGACTTTCTGCGCTTTTACCGGATCAGGATCGCCCATAAGCTCTATTAATTTTTTAGGAACAATCTGCCAGCTGAATCCGAAGCGGTCTTTCAGCCAGCCGCACATGCTTTCCCGGCCTCCGTCAGCCGTTAAAACATTCCAGTAATGGTCGGTCTGTTCCTGGTCTTCCGTCATGACGACCATGGATATGGCCTCATTGAAATCAAATTGATGATTATATGAGCTATCCATGCAGAAAAAGCTGTAACCATCTATGACAAAATGGGCATGCTGAATATTTCCGGGATCTTCGGTGGCAGGATGTTCTTCGCTTCCGTCTCCGTATTTGAGGATATTCCCGATCGTGGAGTTCGGGAAAGTACGGGTGTACAACTCCATTGCCTGCATGGCTTTGCCGTTGTTGCCATGCATAAACATGAGGGTCGGAATGATTTTCTGATCTGTTGTTTTTTCGCCCAGGAAGATTTGCCAGGTAACGTCGTATTTATCTTTAAGCCATCCGTATTTTTTGCTCCAGGAATAAGAATCCAAAGGCATTAAAGCCATGCCGCCATCCATCAGCTGATTCCAGTATGTCATGACTTCCTCTTCCGTTTCACAGATGACCATGAAAGATACCGAAGCATTTTTTTTGAATTGCGGCCCGCCATTGAGGAGCATCAGCTTCTGTCCGAATAGTTCTATATTCATCACGACAGGAGTATCTGCCGTAATCTTTCCGTTAAATATTTTACAGTAGAATTCTGCAGATTCTTTGGCACCTTCATCGTACCAAAGGCAGGGAAAAATATTGTTGTTCATTGTTTTTAATTTAAGGTTGATCATAATTAATTCTGAGTATTAGCTTACGTGTGTGCATTTCTTTTTTAACGCAAAGGCGCAAGGTTTTTTTTAATCAATCCTATTTATTTCCGAGCGCAAAGGTACTTCGGCAGGCTCAGCATAAACTAATCATTCAGCAAATGATAGAGGCTTTGATATTGAATTACGTTTTTGGATAACAGCAAGCTAACTTTCAATATTTTTAAAATATATATCGTTTTCCATCATGTGCAATTTAAGCTTCTGTAACGCGCTTTTATTAAAACCACACATCTGCCTGATTTCCTCCTCAGAATAACCCGAGAGTTTTTCCAGGGAATCAATTTTTTCTTTTTCAAGAGCTCTTCTGGCCGGCGCAGGAATAATGCCCTGCAGGAAATTCCCATGTACAGCATGACTGACAGCACACATTGAATGGAGACACTTTGCCATTATCACCAGATTGATCATGACGGAAAATTGTATTAATGGTTCTCAACGTACTTATGGAAGTTATTAAGAATAGCATACCAGCCATCTCTTTGCATTTCAACAGGATTTTGCTTTTCAGGATCGAAAATCTCCGTCACTTTCGTAGTGTTTTCATCCACCTTTTCAAAGATCACCTGTACTTTTCTGTGGTCTTCGGTATGATAGGTGATGCTTTTTTGGGGAACGATCTCGTCATAAATTCCGACAAAATCGAATCCGAAGCTTCCGTCTTTAGCCTGCATTCTGGTTTTAAATCTTCCTCCCGTCCTTAAATCTACTTCGGCAGAGGGACATTCCCAGGTTTCATCTGCAAAATTCCATTGGGTAATATGTTCGGGGGCATTGAAATAATCCCAAGCCTTCTGAACGGGTGCTAAAATCGTAATATCGATACTGATCGGTTCCATATAATTTTATATTTGGTGTTATAAAGGACAGCATCCTGCCATCCTTTATTATTTTAAAGATAAACTATTTTGTGTATTCCTCGTTATAATTTACCATCCAATAAATACCATATTTATCCTGAAAGCTTCCGAAATAATCTCCCCAGAACTGGTCTTCGATAGGCATTTCTATATTTCCGCCTTCAGAAAGCCCCTTGAAAAGCCGGTCTGCCTCTTCCCTCGATTCCGGGAAAATCGATACGTAATTGCTGTTTCCGACGTTCAGGGTCTGTCCGAAGCTGGGAACGATGTCGGATGCCATCAGGAGGTCATTTCCAATAGGGAGTGCGATGTGCATCACCCTGTTTTTTTCATCGTCCGACAAGTTTTCCGTTCCGGGAGCATTTCCCATTCTGTAAATTACGCCGAGGAATTCACCCCCGAAAACAGATTTGTAAAAGTTGAAAGCTTCCTCAGCTTTACCGTCAAAGTTCAGATAAGAATTTAATTTAGCCATGATTCTTTATTTTTAATTGGTTTCTTTTTATATATAGGGGTTGTCAACGTCCCCTCTATCGTACTGTCCCTGCACCCACACTCGCACTGTCCGCACATCCACACTCGTACTGTCCGGACACCCACACTCGGGCGAAGGACACCCTATCCCCCGGACGAAGGAAACCCTGTCACCCGGTCGGAGGACAAACTGTCCCTGGCAGCAAGGACAAAACATCTGATCCCGAGGTCTTTTCTAATAGTTTTTTAATATTTAAGATCTTTATCAAAGTCATATTTCATTCCTTCGTAGCCGAGTATCCTGCGCATTAATCCGATTTGCCCGCACAGGTAATCTTCGCGGCCGATACACATTCCGACAAAATTCAGAACGGTCTCCGGGAAAAAGTCGATGTTCATTCCCATCGGAAAATCCTGGTCCAGATCTTCATCGGATACTTCCAGCAATTTCTGATAAACCGGTGGCGAAATTTTGTGGAAAGCCTCTTTCAGCTGTTGTAAAGAAGGATATTTAAAACTTTCATCCAAAGCTTTTCCCTGAAAGAAAAAATCTTTGAACTCAAATTCTTCACTGAGGCCCAGAATGTTTCCTAATGCATACCGCATATCGAGAAAGTTCCCAGCCATCCAGATGATGTGGTTGGTTCTGCTTTCAATTCTTTTTAAGGCATCTTCCTCTGAAATGCCATCGAGCACCATCAGAAAATTCTGGCTGTGGCCACGAAATGCAGGGATAATGATATCCAGCTTATGCGATAACGGTTTGTCCATAACTTTAGGATTTTAGGTTGAATGTAAATCAGGAAGGCATCTGGGAAGGATCGGAAAAGATGATATTCCAGCCGTGGCCGTTGATATCCCAGAACGAGTTCTGATACATCCATCCGTGATCCTGCGGTTCTTCGTGTTGGGTAGCTCCGTTTGCTACGGCGGCATTCACCATACGGTCGACTTCTTCACGACTGCCGAGTCCTAACGCAACCAGGACCTGCGTGGTATCGCCTTTGGGTACCGGTCTTTCAGAGAAGGTTTCGAAAAAATCTTCGGTAAGGAACATTACGGAGATGGTATCGCTCATCAGGACACAAACCGCTCTTTCGTCGGAAATCTGTTCATTGATAGCAAATCCCAGGTTCGTCCAGAATTCTTTTGTTTTCGGAATATCTTTTACCGGAAGGTTGACATAAATCTGGTTGACTTTCATATTGTAATTTTTAAGATTAAGCTTTAACCCAAAATTACCCAGTTGCTATGAAAGTCAACTTGCCATAAGACAAGATTTACAGTTTTGGGGGATGCGACACGAGTTCCTTACGAATACGGCTTAGTGAAGTGTCGGTAACGCCCAGATACGAAGCGATCTGCTTGAGGGGTGCAAACTGTATAACGTAAGGTTTTTGTTCTAAAAGGTTGAGATACCGTTTGGTCGCAGACAGGGTGAACATTTCCACGGAGCGCTGTTTTCCAATGAAAAGCTGCTGGGACATCCATGCCCTTCCCCATTCCCTGAGGTTCGGGATTTTATGGAAAAGCTCCTGAAAGGTATCGAAATCCATTTTCCAGCACTCGCAGTCGGTAATGCAGACTATATTTTCCTGTGTGGGAATTCGCTGAAACAGGGAAGAGACTTCAATAACAATCTCACTGTCTACGAAAAAATTGATGGTAACCTCATTTCCGTTAAAATCATTAACGAATGACCGGGCCAGGCCTTTTTCCATGATATAATACTCATTGGCGGTCTTTCCTTCTTTCAGGATAAAATCTCCTTTATGGAAAGTCACTTTTTCGTGTGCATTGTAGATCTCTTCCAGTTCTTCAGGCAGGAAAAACGGAAATTCGTAACAGGTTTCCAGGGCTTTACTGATCATCAGGCAATGTTTTTTATGATTTCTAAAAATAGAACTTTTATTGGAACCCATCTATAAAAATACAACCAAAATGACAGAAGGCGCTGATTTTTCAAGTCTTATCCGATTTACATTTCAAAATAATTGATAATTTAGCGGTATGAAACAGACCTTCAGATTTAATTCACTTTCAGAATTTCATGCGTTCTGTAATATCCCGAACCCGGAACACCCGCTGATCAGTCTTATCGATTACAGCAAGGTAAAATACCCGGTCAATGATACGGAGCTTAAATGGATCCAGAATTTCTATTCGGTCGGACTGAAAAGAAATGTGAATGCCAAATTCAATTACGGGCAGCAGGAATATGATTTTGATTCCGGCGTTTTATGCTTTGTTTCGCCGCTTCAGTTTCTGAGCCTTGAAATGAAACCTGATGTGGAAGTGGAACCGACGGGATATCTGCTGCTGATTCATCCTGATTTCCTTTGGGGAACTTCGCTGATCAAGAAAATCAAGTCGTACGAATTTTTCAGCTACCAGATCAATGAAGCCCTTTTCCTGTCGGACAAGGAAGAGCAGATTATCGTCGATCTTTTTAAAAACATTGAAAAGGAATACCGGAACAATACAGATAAATTTACCCAGGAACTGATTGTTGCCCAGCTCGAACTGTTCATGATCTATGCCGAACGTTTTTATGAACGCCAGTTTTTTACCCGCAAAAAATCAAGCCACGAATTGCTGGAGAAGTTTGAAGAAGTCCTTTCCCAATATTTCACCAGTGGAAAGCTTCTTGAGAACGGAATTCCCTCTGTAAAATCCATCGCCGAAGAATTGAATATTTCAGCGAATTACCTGAGCACTTTATTGCGCATCCATACCCAACAAAATACGCAGCAACATATCCAGAACAAGCTGATCGATCACGCTAAAGAACGTCTGAGCACAACCCGTTTATCCGTGAGTGAAATCGCTTATGAGCTGGGATTTGAACATCCACAATCGTTCAGTAAGCTGTTTAAGCAGAAGGTGAAACAGTCGCCCGGTGAGTTTAGGAGGGCGTTTAATTGATATGTAGCAACTTATTGAAAGCTTTAAAAATTAATTTGTACTTTTGATTTAAATATATCGGTCATGGATATTCAAACCAGAAAATTAAACTTAATCACCTATTTAGCTCAACTTCAGGATGAGAGCTTCTTTGAGAAAATCGAAGAATATATTTTATCTAAGGTGGAGAAGGAAGATCATTCTGAATTTGTCCCTTTTACTGTTGAGGAATTAATTAACCGTATCGAAAGATCCGAAGATGACTTCAAAAACGGAAGATTCAAAAGTCAGGAAGATTTAGAAAATTTTTCTGCTAATTGGTAATCCATGAAAATTATATGGACAGATTTTGCTATTGAAAATCTAAAGATTATTTTCGAGTACTATACTGATAAAGCGAATAAAAAAGTTGCACATAAAATCAGAAAACAGATTTTAAATTCAACAAGACAATTAGTTCAAAATCCTAAATCCGGTCAAATTGAATTATATCTTGAAAAACTAAATCAGCAACATCGTTATATTTTGAGTAAGAATTTTAAAATTATTTATAAAATTGAGACTAACTATATCATAAAATGACATCTTTGATACGAGACAGAATCCAATTAAAATGATCGATGATAAACGAAATATCAAATAAAAAAGAGAAGTTTTAGACTTCTCTTTTTCTATATCATTTATCCAAACTTTTTCTTTCTCAACCAGAAGAACAAAGCTCCTAAAAGTCCGATAATTACCAGTGGCAGCAGCAGATTAAACCATTGCCAGTTGTTTTTCTCTTCGGTAATTCTTTGTCGGTCAAGCAGCCTTTCTTCGATGTTTCGGTTTCTGAGATCCATGAGATTGCTGTCGTCCAGCAAATAGTCCAGGGCATTTCTCAGGAATTGTTCGTTCCCGAACTGTTCGTTAGTCAGGAGATCTACTCCCAAAGGAAGCGGTTCGCCTTTCAGTACTTTATTTCTTCCTACATCTCCGTCGGCGATGACGATCATTTTATTTTCGGGGCTTGAGCTTTTAAATCCAGGGTACGATTTCCTCTCGATTCTTGAAGCGTAAGCAGAATTGAACTTCCCTTCCAAAGACACGGCATAGATTTTCGGGGTGCTTGGTTTTTCCATTTGTCCAAGACTGTCGACACTTGAAATTTCTTTTAAATCGACATAGTTGGGAACCTGCTTCAGTAAAGTTCTTTCACTGGATTCAAAAAGAACGTTGGTTTTAATATTTTTCCTTCCACCTAATGTATCAATTGAAGTCGGGAACTCAAACTTCACCGGATTGATATTTTTCGTGATCGGATTGTTGTTTTCCGCGATCCCTAACGGGAAGTATGGCCATGGGAGGCTTGTGTACTGAGGATTTCCGCTTACTTCGCCGGTCACTAATCTCAGCAAGGCAAATTTCTTCACATCTTTTACCAATGCCGGATTGATCCTGATTCCATAATTGAAGAAAAAGTCTGTCATATTAATATCTACCGGGAAAGGCATTACTTTCTGTGACCTCATCAGTGTATCCATCTCAGCGTTGACAGCGTCAATCATCCACAAAGTTTTCCCGCCGTTCATGATGTATTGGTCAAGAATCACTTTTTCTCCGTCGGTAAAAGCTTTTCTTGGTTTGGCAATAACGAGGGCGCTCATCTGCTTCAACATCGGGACATCAGCCAAAGTAAGTTCGGTCTGGTTCTTAGGAATAATGGGACCGGCATCGTAACTTTCTGTTGCCAGTTGCATGAATCCCTGAAATTCTCTTGGATTCAATTCATCCTGATTAACGAGAATCCCAATTTTCTTTCTTTTATTGGCCGCAATATTCTTGATATTGGAAACGAGATTGTACTCTAAATTCTCAATCGATTTTGTCAGCTGCTGATCGGCATCAATTCCAGTTTGTTGTACCACCAATGGAATGGAAACCCCTCTTTTGTTGTACTTCACCACTGCATAAGGGAAAAGCATGATCTGCGAAACTTTACCGTCTTTGATATCGGGAAGAACAGAAGGCTGCATGCCCATCGCCATCAATGTGTCTTTAGACATTTTTGTTTTGATAGGGTCGATGAATTTAAAATCGATTTGCGGATTGATTTTTCTGAATTCTTCCAACATGAATTTCGTTTCGCTCTGAAGCTGCTTGAAGCTTGCGGGAAAATCTCCTTCCAGGTAAACATCCACCGTTAAAGGTTTATGAACCGATTCCAGAACTTTTATTGTATTTTCAGAAAGAGTGTATCTTTTTTCTTTGGTTAAATCCAGTCGGATTCCTGCAACAGCCAGGATAATCACCAAAGGCAATATGATGAAAAGTAAAATTCCTAACGGAGATTTAAAGGGTATCTTCTTCATAATTTTACTTCTTTTTATTTATGAAATGATTAGACAAAACCAATGTAATCCCTATAATCAATACGAAATAGGCAACATCTTTAAAATCGATAAGACCTCTTGTGAAGCCAAGGAAATGCTGATAAAACCCTACATTCTGCAAAATAAAATCTGCTCCGCCCAGCAATTTATAGCTAGCCAGCTGCTCAATCCCGAAATACATGATAAAGCACATAAAAACTCCCAGCAGGTAAGCCATGATCTGATTCTGCGAAAGTGAAGAAGCTAAAATTCCTACTCCGGAAAATGCCGCTATCAAAATAATCAGGCCGATATAGCTTCCGAAGGTCATCCCCAAATCAATATTTCCTTCCGGAACCCCTAAAACATAGACGGTGTAGAGATAAATTAAGGATGGAATCAAACATAAAATTCCAACGATCCATACTGAAAGAAACTTCCCGAACACCAAATCTGAAACTTTGAGCGGTTGGGAAAACAGCCAGTTTAAGGTTCCTGTCTGCTGCTCTTCCGAAAAAGTTTTCATGGAAAGCGCCGGAATTATAAACATCAACAGCCACGGTACCAAAACGAAATAACTCTGTAAAGAAGCCATTCCGATCTCAAAGATGTTGGAGTCGTTGTCGAAAAAAAACAGAAACAGCGTCGCGATGAGACTGAAAGCCGCAATGATCACCCACGCGCTCCAGTTTCCGAAGTAGCTCCAAAGTTCTTTTTTTAAAATTGCAATCATAGTTTTTTTAATTTGCAGTAAGCAATAGGCTATAAATAGCAGGTAAAAGCTGATCGCTTACTGCCTGTAGCCTAAAGCCTTTATTTTTTCTTTTTTTTATTAACCAGTTTCACCGTCATCATAATCAAGAATACCAGAACGAGAAATCCTGAGATTAATTGCCACCAATATTCAATAACCTGAGATTTCAGAATAACGGTGAACACTACCAGAAACAAAATAAAGGTTGCGATTTCATTCGCCTGCCTTAATTTGATATTGGCAGTTTGTAGTGTATTCCCGTTTAATTCTTTCAGCTTTAAAACTTTCTTCCAGCACCAGTAATGATAGATCGCCAAACCCATAAGGAACGTTAGTTTTAAATGAAACCAAGGGGTTTTCATCAATCCTAAATTCAGGAAAATCATGATGAATCCACAGACCGTCATAATCACACCAGCCGGAACCGTGATGATGTTCCAAAGCCTGCGTGCCATGAAAGTATATTGTTCCCTTAAGATTCTCTTCTTATCTTCCGCAAATTCATCCGTGTCTTTATAGTACACAAAAATCCGTACGAGATAAAAAATTCCCGCAAAATAACTCACCATGAAGATAATATGAAGTGCTTTTATAATGGTGTAAAGCATTTGAAAAATTTGTTTGCAAAGATAAGTTATTTCACAAAAAAAGAAGGTTTATTATAAAAAAATGACGGTAAAATAAGATGATTCACGGTATAATAAAAAAGAAAGCTGTTAAGGTTCTAAAATTTAAAAATAAACTTTATATCTGCATTGACTAAAAGCCGCAAACCGCTTTGTTCCCTATCCATTTCCGGCAGAAAAGGCAGTACATCGATCGGCTCATCAGAAAGCGTCTTTCCTTCAACATTGTGATATGAAATACTTCTGTGCGCAATTCCCAATCCTACTTTAGGCATGAAACCGAACCACGATGAGCTGCGGCCTAATAAGATACTGTAGTTGATGGTCAATGCTTTCCGTCTTCTTTTAAAATCGGCTGCCGTATAATTGTAATATTGTCCGGCCGTGTCGTAATATCCGTCATCCGCCCGTTCTGACCTGTGATTCAGATAAGAAATTTCCGCGGAAATAAAATGTTTCAGTCTGGATTGGGGATTCAGGCTATAATACAATTCCGGTTTTATTTCAAAAACTTTGAAATCGCCTTCAAATCCGAGGTTATAGGGAGTCATCCCTTTTTGTCCGTAGGCTACCTCTGCCCCGATCCACCATCTTTTATTCAGTTTATGCATATATCCGACGTTCCATCGCTGATCGCGTAATGGGGCAAGGCCGCTTATGGTAATGATGGAGTGATCTCTTTCCTTCTTTTGTCCGTATGATTGTGACGATTGCAGGTGATCCTGTTGTTGTTGTTGTTGTTGTTGTTGTTGTTGTTGTTGTTGTGTTGGTACCTCTTCAGGTTTTTCCTGGGCAGCGATCCGTATTGCCAATGCCAATGCGGTACAAAGTAAAATTTGTAGTCTCATGAATATTATAACAGTTTTAGATTGCTAAAATATAATATTTAGCAATACCACAAAATATTTTTTTTAAGAGCTAAAATTTAGCGGACCATTGAAATACTGTCTGTTTTCTGTCCCTGATGATATACCTTGATATACAGAAGTTTGCCATTTTCATTATAATATTTCCAGGGACCGTCATAAAACCAATGTCTTTCCCGGTCTGATATTTCCAGTTTTGACTTTCCTTTTTCCATAATTCTGCCATTCGGAAAATATCTTTTGGTTTTGGTGATGTCTTTTCTGATAACATCTTTCTGGTATTTTAGCCCATTGAAGGTCATCTTCCACACGCCCACTTTTTCGCCCATTTTATATTTTCCGGTAGCGTGAATTGTCCCTTCATCTGCAGAATATTCTTCGTTCCATCTGCCGTCTCGCTTGCTTACTTTCTTTTCATCTGTAACATACTGATTGGTCTTTGTTTTACAGGAAACCAATATTAAAAAGATCAGTAAAAAGGATAATTTTTGCATAAAAAAACAGAATTTCTGTAAAAATAGAAATTCTGTTTTTATTCTACAAGTGTAGAGTTGTTTATTTTTAAGAAATTACTGCTAATTCTTTTCCTACTTTTTCAAAAGCAGCAATGGCTTTATCCAGGTGTTCTCTTGTATGTGCTGCAGAAAGCTGAACCCGTATCCTTGCTTTCCCTTTCGGAACCACAGGATAGAAAAATCCGATTACATAAATTCCTTCATCCATCAGCTTTTCAGCCATTTTCTGAGCCAAAGGCGCATCATAAAGCATGACAGGAACTATCGCCGCATCACCATCAGGAATATCAAAACCTCTGGTTTTCATCTCTGTTCTGAAATATGCTGCATTTTCCATGACCTGATCACGAAGAGAAGTATCCTCGGAAATCATATCCAGCACTTTCAACGCTGCCCCGACAATTCCTGGAGCCAGTGAATTTGAGAATAAATAAGGTCTGGAACGCTGTCTCAACATATCGATGATCTCTTTTTTACCGGAAGTAAAACCTCCTAAAGCACCCCCTAAAGCTTTACCTAATGTAGAAGTAATAATATCTACTCTTCCCATCACATCGTTTGCCTCATGTGTTCCACGTCCTGTTTTCCCGATGAAACCTGTTGCATGCGAGTCGTCAACCATTACCAATGCATCATATTTATCTGCTAAATCACAAACACCTTTCAGATCGGCAACGATTCCGTCCATAGAGAAAACACCATCCGTCACAATAATTTTAAACCTGTGATTTTTCTCTGAAGCTGCGATCAACTGAGCTTCCAGGTCTTCCATATTATTGTTTTTATAACGGTATCTTGCTGCTTTACAAAGACGTACTCCGTCGATAATAGATGCGTGGTTCAATTCATCAGAAATAATGGCATCTTCTTCTGTAAATAACGGTTCAAAAACACCTCCGTTGGCATCAAAACAGGCAGCGTATAAAATGGTGTCTTCAAGACCTAAAAAGTCGGCAATTTTTTGCTCCAATTGTTTATGAATATCCTGAGTTCCGCAGATAAAACGAACCGAAGACATTCCGTAGCCGTGAGATGCTATCATATCCTGAGAAGCTTTCATTACCTCCGGATTGTTGGATAATCCCAGATAATTGTTGGCACAGAAGTTCAGGAGTTTTTTCCCGTTGGCTTCTATTTCCGCACTTTGCTGAGAAGTAATGATTCTTTCTCTTTTATAAAGTCCTTCGTTTTCAATATTTTGCAGTTCGTTCTGTAGATTTTCAAGATATTTTTCAGAGATCATTTCTAATAATTTTTTAAGATTCGCTAATTTAATAAAAAAAGCCGTTTCATCATGATGAAACGGCTGTGTAATTTGTAATGCCTAAATGCTTAAGATCAGACATTTTACTTTTTAATGAATTTTTTCGTGAATTCAGATTTATCTGTTTTCACTTTAACGACATAATTTCCTGTAGTAAGTCCTGATACATCAACTTTTTCATCAGCATTAGAAATGGCTTTTACCAAACTACCCTTTGCGTCAAAAATGGAAACGGAAACAATTTTGGAATCAGTTTCTATATTTAGAATTTCTGTTACAGGATTTGGAAAAACCTTAATATTTTCTTTCTTCCCAACTTCATTTGTCGCCAAAGTACCAAGATTGGCAACAAGAATATTATCAACTTTAAATCCTGTTCCGAAATCATCATAAACAAAGTCGATTGTATGTGCATTTTTATAGGTACCCAAGGCTCCGCTGTAAATCTGAGTTCCATCCACCCAATACTGTAATATATTGGTGGACTTTTTAATTCCAATCTTAATATTATACCATTGATTAGGATTTAGTACAGGACCATCAACAAGTGTAGTGCCCGTTCTATAACTCATCGTACCGGTTTCATAATCAATCTTTAATCTTGCGGTGTAATAATAATCTACATTGTCATTATAGACCGCAATTTCATAATCCGAGCCATCCAAGCCATCAAATCTGTAATCAAATGAGATTTCTACATCATCGCCGGTTACAAGACTTGAAATATTTTTTTCAATGCCACACAGATCTAAAATATCTCCTTCACTTAGCATTGTAAATGAGTTTACTCCATCTGTAGCATTGGAAGCAGCCACTGTAGGATTAGTAAGAGGAATCCCTCCCCAAGCAGTCCAGCCTTGCTGACCACCAAGACTTCCGACAGTATAACCTTCCGACGCTTCAAAAGAAATTTTCGAAGTTTGCGCACTGACCGACAGTACACCCAATGACATAAATGTCCCTAAATAAAATAGAATTTTTTTCATAAAAATGTAATTTAGTTGTGGACAAGTTATGAAAAAAATTCTTAAAACCTTACATCAATGTTAATTTTTTTAACAAAATTAGGAAAAACAAAAAAAACCTTCAGAGATCCGAAGGTTTAAATTATTATTTTTACAGAATTACTTTTTTAAAAACTTCACATTCTTATCATTCATTTTGAAAATATAGGTTCCCGGAACCAGCTCTGAAATTCCGATCGGCTTTTCGGGCTGATAGGTTCCTTTTTTCACCAGCTTACCATCTATGAAATAAATCGTAAAATCTGTCGGTTTATTAATTCCTTTAAGATTTATTTCATTT
The DNA here is from genome assembly GCF_056333165.1 of Chryseobacterium endophyticum. NCBI lineage: Bacteria > Pseudomonadati > Bacteroidota > Flavobacteriia > Flavobacteriales > Weeksellaceae > Chryseobacterium > Chryseobacterium endophyticum. The sequence goes on along the minus strand of NZ_JBWGXE010000006.1, from coordinate 197,647 downwards.
CTGGCAGGATTTGGGTATAGGGCAAATTCGTCTTTAATAAGATCGGAAGTTGCCAGTGAATTATCCTGGGCAACGGTAGAATTTTTCTCGAGAATCTGGTAATCATAATTAAACTCTAAACTTGATACAGGAAAGCTGACGCTCTCTGTAAAATACTGGTTGTTTGAAGTATTGTTTAAAGCAAAATAAGCGATCTGTCCTCCTGTTCCGTTTACTTTCACTGGTAAAGGCATTTCAAAAAAGCTTACGGTCGGGCTGCTTTGCGTTTGGGAAGCTTTAATCGTAAGCGTACTTCCGGTTTGTTTCCAGCGAATATTATACGTCGGATATCCCTGTCCGTAGATCCAGTCATTGAAAAATTCTGTAAAATCCTGTCCGGTAGAAGTCAGCAGCGAAGCATTGAAATCCTGGGTTCTCACATAATTATATGCCAGCGCAGGTCTCGCATGATATTCTTTAAGAGCCTGATAGAAAGCATTATCTCCTAAAATCCACTTCAGCATTCTCAGGACATACGCTCCTTTTCCGTAAGAAAGCCTTCCATTAAATATCATGCTCACATTTTGTAAATTAGAATCATCTACATACACACTTCCTCCTGGCGCACTGGTAATATAATCCTTTTGGCCTAAAAGATAATTCCTGAATTCATTATTGTTCATTAAAAGCTTTTCATTGGCGAGATGTTCCCCGAAAGTAGCGAAACCTTCGTTCAGCCAGATATCATTCCAGGCGCCACAGGTTACTTTATCGCCAAACCACTGATGGGCAAGCTCGTGTGCAATCAAACTTCTGCCCCACGATCCCAATGAGGACATGGTCTGGTGCTCCATTCCGCCGCCGGCCTGAAATTCCATGTGCCCGTATTTTTCATTTCTGAAAGGGTAAGGGCCGAAATAGGTTTCAAAAGTATTCATTACCGTTTTTGTCCATTCGATATTACTCATACTGGTGCTGTTGGAAGCTGTGGAAGGAAAGACATAATTCACAAAAGGAAAAGGCGGGTTCCCCATCGTATCGTTCAGCTTTACAAAATTGGTGACTGAAAGCGCAATAAGATAGGCAGCGGTAGGATACTGCGTTCTCCAGAATGTACGTTTCTGGCCGTTACCGAGCGTTGTCTCAGACATCATCTTTCCGTTGGCCGCCACACTGTATTGAGAAGGCGTCGTAACTTTGATATCGAATCTTTCAATTTTATCATTTAAACTTTGTTTTGTCGGAAACCAATCCTGTGCGCCGTAAGGTTCACTTAAGGTTGACAAAACAAACGTTCCGCTTTGTGTTCCATTAAAAAAAGCGTCGTTCATGGCAGACGGCTGTCCCGAATAATTGATGGTAAGTGAGTCCACAACATTTGCCGAAATGGAAGATGCGAAATCAATCTTAACTTCTTTGGTAGCCAACTGCTGAAAATTGAGGGAATTACCATGATACAAAACCTGCGAAACCGTCATCTCATCGTCCAGATCAAAATAAATGCTGCTCATATTCTGATTAGGCTTAAAATGTGACGTTACGGATCCCGAAATATTGTATACAGCAGGATCTATAGAAACATCCATCCTCTGATATTGCAGATCGTAATTAAGCGTATTCGGGTTGGTGTTTCCGACCTCCATTTTATTGGCAAAAGACTTCATTTCCTTTGCAATCAGACCTTTTTTTTCAAGGTTGTCATTCTGAGCATAAGCCTGCACCGCAAGCAAGCTCAATACCAAAAAATAAAATTTTCTCATATATAACAGAAATTGTATCAAAGATATAAAAAAACCTTTCAATCATTGATCGAAAGGTTTTTATCTTAATTAAATTTTAATAATTTTATAAATCTAAAGCAGGTTCAAGAATTTTTTCCATTCTTTTCTTCACCATATCCACTGATCCTGAATAATTGTTGACCATCAGGGAGAAAACCAAAGTTTTTCCGGTATTTGTTTTCATATATCCTGCTAAAGTTTTTACTTTGTTTAAAGTTCCTGTTTTAGCAAAAACCTGTCCGTTTCCGGCACCGTTAAACATTCTCTTCAATGTTCCAGACTGTCCTCCTACCGGTAAAGAATTGAGATATGTTTTGTAAAACTTTTCATCCATTAAGGAAGTCAGAAACTTTGCCTGGGCAATCGGTGTTACATTATTACTTCTGGAAAGTCCGCTTCCGTCGATATAATTTAAACCCATCATATCAAAACCCTCATTTTTAAGGTGTTCCGTTACCACCTTTCTTCCCGACTCGGTCGTCTGATCACCCAGGCTCTGGAATCCTACGGTTTTTAGAAGTGCTTCGGCCAGGCCGTTGTCACTATGCTGGTTGGTGTAGAAAATAATATCGCTTAATGTTGGTGATTTATAAACCGAAATCATTTTTCTAATTTCAGGATTGGCATCTGTCATTTTAGGAGTTACTTTTCCGGTAACAGGAATTCCTGTTTTTACCAGTGTCGTTCTGAAGGTATTGGCGAGATAAGCAGGAGCATCGGGTAATTTTGTAGTTAAAATAGGATCTCCTTCATATTTATCGGCATATACCATTTGATGGTTATACGGAGAAACATAGAAGAATTTCTTTTCTGCGGAAAGGTTACTTGATTTTTTAACGATCAGTTTTTCATTTGCAGGATTGATCTCACGCGTGGTACCGGCAGGAAGATAATAATTATTGTTTTCCAGCCAAACAACATTTTCCGGAAGCTTTGAAATATTGCCTTTGAAAAGCGCTGTCTGGATAATAATATCACCATTTACCTTTTTGATTCCTTCGCGGGAAAGTCCTTCTTTAAAATCTGAAACGATATCCCTGTACGCCCAGGCCCCGCCTTTATTGCTTCCCAGAGAAGGATCGCCGCTTCCTACAATATAAAGATTTCCATTAAGAACTCCATTTTCATCAATACTTCCCGAATATTCCAGCTGGGTATTCCAGCGGTAATTTTCACCCAGCAGGCTCATGGCTGTCTCGGTGGTTAATAATTTTGTTGTGGAAGCCGGAACCAGCGGAGTATTTTCATTATATGAAGAAATTACTTTCTTCGTCTTCGGGTCGTACACTACGAATCCCCAGGTTGCGTTTTTCAGCACCGGATCGGTCATCATCGTGTTTACATTAATGTCTACAAGTTCTTTGGCTGACAGGACCGTTTTTTCTACCATCGAGGTGATGGGAGAAGGTAAGTTTAAGCCGCTGTTCTGATTGTCGTAAGCCTGAGAATATAGCACTGTAGATACGGTAGACTGGGCAAGAAAAAATCCTGAAGCCAGCACCGCAACACCTGAAATATACTTTCTGAAATTTACCATCTATTTTTTCATTTTGCTATAGTTTGGATGAATTAAAAATCAATGGGTTAAATTGAAAATTAAACAGCCAAACATATAATCAACGATCAAATGTAGAAAATATTGCTAGAAGTAGATATGCCAGGGCCTTATAAAACCCTATAAAATTTGTTAAAAAATGTTAAAAATCAACAAAAACATCTTTTTTAATGCTTTGGTATGCAGTAATTTCGTCAAATTCTTTCAGACTTTCTAACACCAGCTTTTTATATTCATCATACTTTTTTCCTCTCGGAAGCTTGAGCATGATCTGAAACTGATACAGGTTATTGAGCCTTGCAATCTGTGCTTTTTCAGGACCCAGAACACAATCTTCAGGAAGATATTTTCTCAGAATCGAACCCAGGAACTGCGACGCCCTGTTGGCCTTATCTTCTTTCCTGTGTTTCAGCTCGATCATAATCAGCTTCGTAAAAGGCGGGTAATGGAATTTCTGGCGTTCAGTCAATATGTATTTATAGACTTTCGCAGGATTATTCATTTTAATCAATTGAAAAACGGAATGTTCAGGATTATAGGTCTGTATAATGATTTTCCCCGTTCCCGAAACTCGTCCCGCCCTACCGGAAACCTGCGTAATCAGCTGGTAGGCACGTTCTTCTGCCCTGAAATCCTGGACATACAGCAAAGAATCTGCTTTCGGGATGGCAACCAGTTCGATATGATTAAAATCCAAACCTTTGGAAATCATCTGTGTACCGACGACTATATCAGTCTCGAGGTCTTCTATTTTCTCATACAATTTTTCGTAGGCAAATTTTTTCCTCATGGAATCGACGTCCATGCGGTCAACTTCGTGTTCCGGAAAAAGCTTTGAGACTTCTTCGTGGATCTGCTCTACGCCTACCCCGCGTTCATTCAGGTTTTCGGAATAACATTTCGGACAGGTTTTCGGTTTGGAAGCCCGCTGCCCACAGTAGTGGCATTTCATTTCATTGGCGGCCTTGTGATACGTCATTACCACATCACAATTCGAGCAGTAATTCACATAGCCACAGGTTTCACACTCCACCACATTGGCATAACCACGGCGGTTGTGGAGGACGATAACCTGATTTTTCTCTTCCAAAACCTTTTTGATCTCATCAATGACCTGTAAAGAAAAGTTCCCGGAAACTTTTTTCGAATCCTGGGCCTCTTTAAAATTGATCAGTTCATATTCAGGGAGCTTTACCTTTCCAAAACGCTCTTCCAGATACACGTAAGCCATTTTATCCTTTCTTGCGTTGTAATAGCTTTCCACAGAAGGCGTTGCAGATCCTAAAATCACATTGGCGCCATAAAAGTTCCCTAAAACGAGGGCCGCATCTTTCGCATTAAAATAAGGGGAAACTTCCCGTGGCCGGTACGCCGAGTCGTGCTCTTCATCAACCACAATCAGTCCTAAATTTTGAAACGGTAAAAACAGTGCATTTCTTGTTGCGATCAGGATCCCGATATCATTCTGCCGGATTCTGCGCCATACTTCCACCCTCTCAAAATCGGTCAGTTTTTGGTGATAAAACCCCAGCCTACGTCCGTATTTTTTCTCCAGTCTCTGTGTAATCTGTTTCGTTAATGAAATTTCAGGTAACAAAAACAGCACATTTTTACCTTCGTTAATGCATTCTTCTATTTTCTCTAAATAAATATGGGTTTTCCCGGATGAAGTTACGCCATGGAGGAGCACATTTTTTCCCTCTTCAAAAGCCTCATCCACTTCTGTTTTTGCGGCATTCTGAGCCTCAGAAAGTTCTTCGATCTCTTCAATTTCACCTTCGTAGCTTTCCAGCCTGTCTTTCTGAACATAGTATTCTGCAACCAGATTTTTATCTGCCAATGCTTTAAAATGAGAACTTCCGAAATAGCCGTCTTCAAAAAGATCTGCTTTTTTAATGGCTGCATCCGGGTTCTCGGTCTGCAGTTCAAGGATTTGTAAAAAGAGTTCTTTTTGTTTTTTGGCTCTGCTGAGTTGCAGCAGAATATCGGTTAAATTCTGATTCTTTAAGACCTCATCATTAATACGGACATAGGCTACTTCCTTTGCTTTATATTTTTCTGCAATTTTTTCATCGATTTCTATGTACTGCAGATCAATCAGTGAATTGATGGTTTTGATGATCTCTTTTTTCGGGATAAAAGCTTCAATATCCGTTAAGTTGATGAGCTGCCGTACTTCCAGCGCCTGGATAAGATACATTTCATTGACATCCAGATTTTCAAAATCCACCGTGATATTGGGTTTCAGCTTTAAATATGTCTCACTTTCCAGTTTTAAGGATGACGGAAAGGCAAAACGGTAAATCTCACCAAGACCGCACAGATAGTAATCCGAGAGCCAGTTCCAAAATTTAATCTGCTCTTCGGGAACAATCGGTTTATCGTCCAGAATACTGATGACTTCTTTCGCTACAAAATTTTCCGGAAGCCTGTCGTGCAGTTCAAAGACAATTCCCGTGTAAATTTTCTTTCCTCCAAAAGGTACCAGGACGCGCATTCCAACTTCAATACTGGAAATCAGGTCTTCAGGAACTTTATAGGTGAAAGATCCTTTTAAATTTAATGGTAAAACAATCTGGGCGTAATTCAAGGGAAATATTTAAAGTGTAAAAATAAAATTTTCCTGAGAGAAGTGCAATTTTTAAGGGAGGTAAATGGGAGGATTTGTTGGGTATTTTTTTGAAGGAAGCTGACTTATTTTAAACGCTATGGTCGCAAAGGATTTTTTAAAAGATATCTGTATTTCGTTCGCAAGGGCGTTTCACTCAGCAAATGATAGCGACGTTAAATTAACGCATGCCTTTCGATGAACACGAAGTACAGAAAGATTTTTTTTATCAGAATGCGCATCAGTTTCACAAAGCCATTTCATTTATAGAAGCACTCAGAGATTTGCGGATAAAGGGGATATTTTTTTAACGCGGTGTTCGCAAAGAATTCAGTTGATAATTATACGCCTATTTTTCGGTCGCAAAGGCGTTTCACTCAGCAAATGAGCAGGGATTTGATTTTTAATGAATTATACATCCCATTACGATCTTTGATTATTTGTTGTAAACTTCCAAAATGTGATCCAAATTCTCCTTATGCGCCGGTTAATCTTGACATGAATCTGACGGTAATTATTTTTTTTAAGCGATTTAATGAAATCAAAGGAAAGTGAACATCTTTAAGGCTTTAGCGTAGTGAAAAAAATCCAGTTGATATTCAAAATTACAAGAAATATGCTTAAGCAACCGTGCTTCCAGTATCCTTCTTCCAGCCTTTCACGTACGGTTTGTAGCTCAACTCTACGTTAATCTTAACGCGAAATGCAAAATGAAAGTCTACTGCCCTAGCCCGGATAGGAACGGTTACCCCACAGCGGGGCTGGAGGGTTGGAGCGTAAAGGGGTTTGGGGTTGGAGTGTATCGGAAAGTGTCGGTGCGAGGAGTAAGAGTGGATAGCCGGATGAAGCTCCTTATAAATGAGAGGGTCTTGGAGTTGGTGAGTTTATGAGTTTTAAGCGTTTTTAGAATATTAGGGGTTTATCTGTAAGGTTAAAAGAAGAATTCCGTTATCTGGTACCAGACCGCGGAGGTGAAAATTCCGACGATGATGCTAAAGCCGATCGTTAAATTGGTGAGTTTGGTATTGAGCCGGAACTGTTCTGCGATGATGCTTGAGGTAACGACGGTGGGCATCGCTGCTTCAAACACAGTAATTTTTGCGATATCGCCTTTGATGCCGGCCAACAGTGCAAGGCCTAAAACCATTGCCGGAGCCAGGATTAGCTTGTAGAGCATGGAAACGGACATCTGGGGAATGAGTTTTTTCCAGCCGTTGAATTTCAGCTGAAGCCCTACGGAAAATAAAGCCAGCGGACTGACGGTCGCCGCCAGTTTGTCGAAAAAAGGTTCTGCCGGTGAAAAGTCGATCAACCTCGACAGCACCAATGCTGCAATACATCCGATGAGCGGCGGAAAGGTAACGAGCCTTTTCAGGACAAACTTGGCACTTACTTTCCCGGACCGGCTCCCTCCTTTTACCGCTGCGATAATGCCTAACGTCGAAAGGGCCAGAAACATGGTCTGGTCACAGATCACGGCAATGCTTAAAAGGTTTTCCCCGTAAAATGCGGCCACCAGCGGGAAACCGATAAAGGAAGTATTGCTGTAGCCGCTCACCAGTTCCAACGTGCTCTGCGAACGGCCGGAATAACCTTTATACCGGCTGTAAAATTTCATAAAGAAAAAGCAGACCACCGAAATCAGAAAGGTAGCGACAATAGGAAAAAGCATTTCGACCGTCCATTGTATTTTTGGAAGGTATTTAAACGAAACGGCCGGAAGCGCGAGATACAGGATCAAGGTGTTGATGCCTTTGTGGGCGTCGGGATGAATGGATTTTGTCGCCTTAAAGATCATTCCCGCGATGATGCAGACCGCAATCAGAATAAAATTGACCATTTTATTAATATTAATTTACTTGTCTAAACCTCATAGGTTTTTGGAAACCTATGAGGTTTGAATTTATCAGAATCCTACTCATTCATTGTATCCCAAAGGCTCATCGCCTCGACTTTTCCCAAAGGTTTGGAAAGGATAATCCTTTTAGAGGTATTGGGTAAAAGATCGAAGAAGTTATCGCTGAAATGGGTATCTCCCATAAGATAGACATCTTTTGCCAGGACATCGGTGGAGATTTCGATTTCAGTAGGGGAAATTTTTTTGACCTTAAGATTTGGTTTTGTAAGCTTTAAATCTTTTGGCTTTGCGAAGAAATAGTTGGTTTCGGCAATCACCTTTTCATCTTTGCCTCTTAAAATTATATTTAAAAACAATTCATTCTTATCAGCAATGCCAACCAGTTCTGCAACAGATAAAGGATTAAACTTAATTATTCCTTCTAAATTCTGTTTCTTATTTGAGACTGCCGTAAGAATATTTTCACCTTTAAAATTGTTGACTTCAAATTCTATGTTTACCTCCTGAATTTTACCTAATCCATCATTAATTCCATAAAAATTCAGTATCCCGTCTTTCTCCTCTGTTAACATGACTTGGTTTTCAAAGCTTCTTTTCACCTGATAATGCAATGCTTTCCAGTTGCCGAGGTAATCGATGGATGACCATGAAACGACCGGCCAGCAATCGTTCAGCTGCCAATACAAAGTACCCATATTGTAAGGTTTAGCCCGGCGGTGTGCTTCAATGGCAATCTGCATTCCGCGTGCCTGAAGCAGTTGGGAAACATAATTGTATTTCACAAAATCTTTTGGAACGATATAGTCCCGTTTCATATAATTCTCAATAATCTCCCAGCCTCTTGAATGTTTTTCGTGCGCTTTGATCACAGGATTTTGTAAACTTAGATCCGGATTTCCCGGGAACATCGATTTGGTGGTCTCCAGCGTCGGCATGCCCTGGAAGCCGTATTCCGAAGCGAAGCGCGGTATTTTTTCGTTAAAAATCTCAAACGGTTGCTCGCCCCACCAGACGCCCCAATAATGGGAATCGCCTTCCGTTAAACTTTCTTTATGTCCCCAGCCGATGGATGGTGAGCTCGGCCAGTAGATCTGTTTATCAGCCGTTGCATATTTTTTGATGGCCCCGGGGATCACCTCATGGAAAATGGTTCTGTAATCTTTCCAGACCTGCAGCGAATCGTCTTTTGAATAGTTGAACTGCTTTTGATAACCCCAATTGACGATGGCTTCATCAATTTCGTTGTTTCCGCACCAAAGAGCCAGTGAAGGGTGGTTCTGAAGCCTTTCGATCTGATCTTTGACTTCCAGTTCCACATTTTTCTGAAAGTTTTCGTCTGCGGGATAAAAGCTTCCGGCAAACATAAAATCCTGCCATACCAGGATGCCGTTTTCATCACAGGCTTTGTAAAATTCATCGTCTTCATAGATTCCGCCGCCCCAAATCCTAATCATATTCATGTGCGCTTCTTTGCAATCACGGATCAGCTTCCGGTACTTTTCTTTGGTTATTCGTGGTGAAAAGCTATCGCCGGGAATCCAGTTTGTCCCTTTGGCATACATAGGCTGACCGTTGACTTTAAAATAAAACGATTTTCCTTTGGCATCCTTATCCTGTACCAGTTCTACCGTTCTCAATCCGATCCGTTCTGTTTTCTCGCATATGAGTTTTGTCTCTTTTTGTATGCTGATTTTTATATTGTAGAGATTTGGTTCCCCCCATCCATTGGGCTGCCATAGCTTCGGATTCTGAATCTGATATGGAACTAAAATCGTATTGGGTCCCTGTTTCAGAGAAAAAGTATGCGCATTACCGTTCACCGCAACAGTGTACTTTCCGCCTTTCTCTGTAAAAATTTCGGTGTGGATGGCCAGCTCTGCTTTTTTATCAGTTATTTTAACCTGCTCGATCTTCACGGCTTTCAGTTTAGCCTGATTCCAGAAACTGAGTCTGACGTCTTTCCAGATTCCTGCTGTCACCAATCTCGGCCCCCAATCCCAACCAAACTGATACTGCGCTTTACGCACGAAGCTTCTCGGTGATTCCGGAAGGGTGAAAGGAATTTTTTTGGCTAATTCTTTTCCAACATTAACGGCTGATTTAAATTTCACATGAAGAATGTTTTCACCCTGTTTTACATAAGGTTTAACCGGAATGGTCCATTTCCTGAACATATTGTCCGTTTTCTTCAGCAGTTTTCCATTCAGATAAATTTCAGCAAAAGTATCCAGTCCGTCGAAAACCAGATCAATATGCTGGTTCTCCAGGTCTGTAGCAGAAACGGTAAACTGAGTCTGATAATCCCAATCTTCATTTTCTACCCATTGCACCTTTTTTTCGTTTTCGTCTTTGTAAGGATCGGGAATCATGTTGCTGTTCATCAGATCCAGATGAACGGTTCCCGGAACGGTAGCTGTCAACCACTTATTTTCTTTTGAATTTTTAAACTGCCAATTTCGGGAAGCCAAAGAGCGTTCCGAAGTCTGGCCGTTGATCAGAAGCTGAATGAAAAGAAAGGAAAAAAATAAAATTTTGTTCATTATAAATTGTTTACAACCCTGTGGATTCCATGTTTTATAAGTAATGTATTAAAATTAATCAAAAGTCCGAGTTTCATATGGGCTAATTTCAAATACGTTAACAATTGAGCCTGAAATATGAGATGTATTTCTAAAACCGATTTTATTTCAACAATTACTTTGCCTTCGATGACAAGATCTATTTTATAGGCATTTTCGATTATTACATCTTTGTATATAAGGGGTAAAGCAACCTGTTGTTGTACATCAAGGCCCAACTGTTTTAATTCATAAAGCAGGGCAATTTCATAAGTATTCTCTAACAGACCAACCCCTAAACTTCGGTGTACTTCCAGTGCGGCTCCAATAATTTTGTAAGATAATTCCTTTTCTGTCATATGTGTATTTTATTTAACGCAAAGGCTTATTTTCTCTGTGTATAAAGTAAGGAAGCAAAGAATAGATCAGCAAGCTGATCTGATGAAGCACAGCGCCTTATCCGTACGCTTCATCTGCGGCTTTGCCGCCTGCTTTGCCCGCTTAAAATATGCTGCCTCACAAATAAAACTTTGCGTTTAATTAATTTGCGGGTATTTTTCAAAATTACAAATTCCTTTAAATGGAAAATTCATTTCTGTCACACGCATGGTATTTTATTTAACGCAAAATTTTATTCTTTTTCATGTATAATTTGAGGAAGCAAAGAATGGATCAGCAAGCTGATCTGATGAAGCGCAGCGGCATATCCGTACGCTTCATCAGCGGCTTTGCCGCATGCTTTGCCCGCTTAAAATATGCTGCCTCATAAATAAAACTTTGCGTTTAATTAATTTGCGGGTATTTTTCAAAATTACAATTTCCTTTAAATGGAAAATTCATTTCTGTCACACGCATGGTATTTTATTTAACGCAAAGTTTTATTCTTTTTCATGTATAATTTAAGGAAGCAAAGAATGGATCAGCAAGCTGATCTGATGAAGCGCAGCGGCATATCCGTACGCTTCATCAGCGGCTTTGCCGCATGCTTTGCCCGCTTAAAATACGCTGCCATACAAATAAAACTTTGCGTTTAATTAAATTCCTTACTTATTTTTCAAAGCTACGACCTCTTCTGCACTGGCGAAAGCTCCGCCATCGATGATCGCAGACGAATGGAAATACTGTGCTTTTGTATATTCTCTGATTTCTTCAATATTCGTCGAGCGCAGGCCGCCGCCGACCAGGATTTCAATTCTTCCGGCTGATAATTCCACAAGTTTTCTAAGGTTTTCTTTCCCTTTGGAAACATTCGGTTTCTGCCCGGAAGTAAGAATCGTGTTGAATCCGCAGGCGATTACTTTTTCCAGCGACTGTTCCAGATCTCTGGCACGGTCGAAGGCCCGGTGAAAAGTGCATGGATAAGGTTCGGCAAGTTTAATCAGCTCTTTGTTTTGTATTACATTCACCTCATCATTTTCATCCAAAATCCCGAAAACGAATCCATCGACGTTTAATGATTTTAAATGGGTCAGGTCGGATTTCATCTGCTCGAATTCCTCATCGGAATAGGTAAAATCTCCCCCTCGCGGACGGATCATCACAAACATCGGAATATTTATTTTTTCACGCAGTTGTTTAACGGTTTCAAAATCCGGGGTAGTTCCGCCTTCGCTCAATCCATCACAAAGTTCGATCCGGTCGGCTCCGTTTTCAAAAGCGGTGATCGCGGATTCCGGGTTGAAACAGGCTATTTCTATTTTTGACATTTAATGTTGATTTAATTTAATTCTATTATTCCGTCGATTAGAAATTTATCATTCTCTTTTATAACTTTAATATTCCTGCGGTATTTTGCTTTAAAACCATCGTCAGCTAAAATCACATTGAAAGTGTAAACATTGAGCAATGCTGTTTGTACTTCACATTTTCTTACTTCAACATTTATCCAATCCTGGGCAGAAATAAGAAATCCTGTGTTTATTCCGGCAAAATTTGTATCGTAATCGTTTTCCCACTTTTCCTTAAATTTCTTTAATGTGAGACCACCATTTAAATCAACGTTTGTAGCGTCTGTTTTAAATTCATAATATTTTTTAGTGGTCATATCTCTCATCATTTTATCCTGTTCGGAAATGTCAGCTTTAAAATATTCAGCGATACTTTTCTCCAGCCATCTCTTTGCCTCTTCTGCGCCTGCATTATTCTGTACCACCACTTCTTCAAATGAAAATTCTTCCGATTTAACATTCTCTTTCACAGTATTCTGACAACTGAAAATAAAAAACAAAGAAGGAATAAATAAATTCTTCATGGCCTCTAATTTTATTTCAACGCAAATCCGGGTCTTTCAAGACGGTTTCCTTTCTGGTCGTGTACGGCAAAGCTGAATCCGTCCTGGATGCAGTAAGAACCGTATTCCCCTTTCTTATTGAGGGCGATAAAACCGACCTGGATGTCTTTCAGGTTTTTATTTCTTCGTTTGGTAATCTGTACAATCCTTTCTACGGCTTCTTTGCAGGCCTGTTGCGGGTTCCTGCCCTGTCTCATGAGTTCCACAACCAGGTACGTTCCGACGGTTCTGATCACTTCTTCACCATGTCCCGTCGCCGTTGCGGCACCGACTTCATTGTCTACAAATAAGCCCGCTCCTATAATAGGCGAATCGCCTACTCTTCCATGCATTTTAAAGGCCATTCCGCTGGTAGTGCAGGCTCCGGAAAGGTTTCCGTTGGCGTCTAAGGCAATCATTCCGATGGTATCGTGGTTTTCGATATTAACGATTGGCATGTATTTGCTGTCCTTCAGCCAGTCTTTCCATTCTTTTTCGGATTCGGGCGTCAGGAGGTTTTCTTTTTTAAATCCCTGAGAAACGGCAAACTGCAAAGCTCCGTCGCCGACCAGCATTACATGCGGTGTTTTTTCCATGACGGCACGGGCTACGGAAATCGGGTTTTTGATATTTTCAAGGCAGGCTACCGAACCGATGTTGTATTTTTCATCCATGATGCAGGCATCCAGCGTTACTCTTCCCTCCCTGTCCGGACGTCCGCCGTATCCTACGCTTCTTTCCGTAGGATCATCTTCCACCAGACGAACTCCTCTTTCCACAGCGTCCAATGCTTTGCCGCCGCTGCCTAATGTTTTCCAGGCTTCTTCATTGGCTCTCAGCCCGAAATCCCAAGTGGAAAGAACGATAGGTTTATTGATCGTTTTATGATCGTTTTCAGGAATATTTTTGCCAAAAACATCCAAAGGATTCAACAATAATGCGGATGATGCAATGGCGGTATTTTTTATAAATTTTCTGCGTGAAGACATAGGGTTTAAAGTTTAAAATTCAAGGTTCAAGATTCAAGGTTCAGGATTTAAGGTTAAAAATTTCAGACTCAAGTTTTCTTTTTAATAATATTGAATTTTGAATATATTAATTTGCTCCGATTTCATCGACGAAAAGCCAGGCATTTGAATCGGCACCGGGGTTTCCGGCCGGAATAATTCCTGCATTTTCGATTTTTACTTTTATATATTTTGAGTTCTGGTTTCCTACATTTAACCTGATTTTTCCTTTGGCAGAGAGGATATCCTCTTTTCCGATTTCCTTGATCAGCTTAAAATCAGTTCCGTTATCTGAAATAAAAATCTGTGCGGATTTGGCAAAATGAATCCAGCTACCTTTATTGTCCAGGGTATTGAAGCAGACTTTCGAAAAAGACGTTTTTTGTCCGAGATCAATCGTGGCGATCACATCTTTTCCCTGAAACCCCAGCCAGGTTTTTCCAAGCTGCCGTTGATTTCCGATAATACCATCCACCAATGTAAAGGCACCGCCGAAAGAATAGTTCTCATTCGGCTGCTGTTCCAGTGTAATTTTTTTACCAGTTGTTTTTGAAACGGTAAAATCCTGAGAAGAAATGGCACTTTTCAGCTGTCCTTTTTCAAAATAGGCGGATTTTATGGTCATGGATTTCTGAACCGGAATCGGACTTGTATAATTTGACGAACTTGCTGAAGGATCTGTGCCGTTAACGGTATATCGAATTCCGCTCGGACTTTGCGACGTTGACAGTTCGTAAGCCACACCATTGTCAGCAGCTATTACTTTACCGTTAATGTTGTAAATGCTTCTTGCATAGTTTACACCCATTTTATCCAGGGTTTTAAACTCATTGATCACCCGGCCTTCAAATTCCTTATAGTTTTTTGGGTCTGACGTTCCCCAGCCTACTTCAGAAAGCGCAAACAGCCTCGGGAAAATCATGTACTGCACCTGTTTAAAATCGAGGATATATTCCGTCCAGAGATTGGCCTGCACGCCTAAAATGTATTTTGACTGATCCGCATTTAGTTCTTCAGGAATAGGCTGATAGGAATACACTTTATCTAACGGTGTAAATCCACCGAACGCATTGGGCTCGGTCACAGGATCTCCCTGATAATGGTCGAAATAGCAATAGGCTCCCGGGGTCATTACGGCAAAATGTCCGGTCTTTGCTGCTTCTACGCCGCCTTTGATCCCGGTCCAGCTCATGACGGCCGCATTAGGAGCCAGGCCGCCTTCCAGGATTTCATCCCAACCGATAATCTTTCTGCCCTTTGCGTTTACATACTTTTCAATTCTTTGGATGAAGTAGCTTTGCAGTCCGTGTTCATCTTTAAGATTATTCTTTCTGATGAGTTCCTGGCAGTGCGCGCATTCCTTCCATCTCGTTTTCGGGCATTCGTCGCCTCCGATATGGATGTACTGCGAAGGAAAAAGCTGCAATACTTCATTTAAGACATTTTCTAAAAACGTAAAAGTTTCTTCTTTCGGGCAGAATACATCATCAAAAACACCCCATTTCGTTGCCGGTTCAAAAGGACCTTTGGTACAGGCAAGTTCAGGATAAGCGGATAAAGCCGCTAAAGCATGCCCCGGCATTTCAATTTCTGGAACAACAGTGATATGCCTGTCCTGAGCGTATTTCACTACCTCTTTAATCTGATCCTGCGTATAAAAGTACGGTCCGTAAGGTTTTCCGTCGAAGGTATTATCAACATACGCCCCAATCATGGATTCTTTTCTTCTGGAACCAATCTGGGTGAGCTTAGGATATTTTTTAATCTCGATTCTCCATCCCTGATCATCCGTTAAATGCCAGTGAAAGGTATTCAACTTATACATGGCGAGATAATCGATGTATTGCTTAACTTCGTCTACCGTGAAAAAATGACGAGAGACATCGAGGTGCATTCCCCGCCAGACGAATTTCGGTTCGTCTGAAATTTTTAATGCCGGAACTTTTCTATTGTCAGAATTTTGGATAAGCTGAAGCAAAGTCTGAATCCCGTGGAACAGGCCTTCCTCATTTTTTGCTTTTACTGAAATAAAGTCTTTATCAACATGAATTTCATAATCAGCATCATTTATCTTTTTATCAATGGTAATAGAGATGACATTGCTTCCGCTTCCTCTTTTATTTTTTGATAAATCAAGGTTTGATCTTTTATTTAATGAATTCAGAAAAAACTGATATTCGAAAGATTCTTCCAAACCCTTAACTACGGTTTGATTATTGACCTCAAACTCACCCTTCAGGAATTCAATGTTTTTAGGATACGGAATAAGATTTAACCTGGTCTGAGCATAAAAAAACGTCGAAAACAAGATAGAATAGATCAGTAAAAACCTGCGCATTTTATGAATTTAATAGTAGGGCTAATATACTTATTTTCTGAAAATCAAAAGGTGATTTGATTGCTCACCTCACAAAATGATGAATTTCAAAAAAAAATAGATTTTTGTTGTTTTTTTAAAGACCTGATTTCCCGACATCATCAAACATAAAAAAACAATGAATACAATTCAAAATATATTCATCTATTTTAAACATTAAACAAACATCACCCTTAA
Source organism: Chryseobacterium endophyticum (assembly GCF_056333165.1). Classification (NCBI taxonomy): domain Bacteria; kingdom Pseudomonadati; phylum Bacteroidota; class Flavobacteriia; order Flavobacteriales; family Weeksellaceae; genus Chryseobacterium; species Chryseobacterium endophyticum. Next base: position 181,478 of record NZ_JBWGXE010000006.1, on the reverse strand, counting down.
TCTACTGTAAATTTAAAAACAATATTTATATTTTTTGATAAAAATGACAAATATCAAAAGTGACAAATATCATTGAAAATCCAAGCTGGAAAGCCTTAAACCACGGTAAATTTGATCCTGTTAAACAAACAAAAAAAATCTAGGAACATGAAAAAAATCTTATGGGCAAGCTGCCTGATGATGATGGGAATCTGCAGTGCTCAGGAAAAACAGGAAGCTTTAAAAGGAACATGGTTTGCCACCGCACAGATCGGATACCAGAGTACCAGTGACGGCTCGGCGAACGGTAAATCATCAAGTACGACTATTTTGCCTCTTGCGGGGTATTTTGTAGCCCCATCCACCGCTGTGGGAATTGCCGTAGGGAATATCGGAGTAAAATCGACCGATCAGTTTGCAGAAAATGTGACTTTAAAAACTAATCTGTTAGTTGTGGAACCGCTGGCAAGAAAATACTGGAACATCCACGGAGGTCTATTTTTCTTCGGACAGCTCGCAGTTCCCATCATTTCGGGGAAAACCAAAGTCACCGCCAACGGAGAATCTGTACCGGACAGCGATATTAAGGTAAATCAGTTCGGACTGGCACTTTCAGGAGGATTAGATTATGTAATATCAAAACATTTCACTGTAGAATTCTCTTATAATCTGGCTAATCTTTCTTACACTACCATTAAAAATTATCCGGGCACAACAAAAGATATCAAAACGACAGATTTTTCACTGGCCCACGTTGCGACCGTAACGCCGGATTATAATAAAGCTGTATTAGGACCCAACGGAAATGCAATTTCGACGTTATCTTTCGGGTTTAAATTTCTATTCTAAAAACACATTAAACATTATATCTTCATGATTGAACTTTAAAAATATAATACTTTTTCTAAAAAAGCTGCTTCAATTTTTCGTTGAAGCAGCTTTTATTTTTTATTTAAAACTGCATTTCCGGGATTTCACCTTCAATGATCAGTTCGGCTTCCGTTGATTTTACGATATGTTCTACCGAAATGCCGGGTGCTCTTTCTACCAATTTGAAACCTGCCGGGGTTACATCCAGTACGGCTAATTCAGTTACGACTCTTTTTACACAGTTTACTCCTGTTAAAGGAAGCGTGCATTTTTTAAGGATTTTGCTTTCTCCGGCTTTATTGACGTGCATCATCGCTACGATGATATTTTCGGCTGAGGCTACAAGATCCATTGCACCTCCCATTCCTTTCACCATTTTTCCGGGAATTTTCCAGTTGGCAATATCTCCGTTTTCCGCTACTTCCATCGCACCGAGAATGGTCAGGTCTACTTTCTGCGCACGGATCATTCCGAAACTAAAAGCGGAATCGAAGAAGGAACCGCCGTCCAGGATGGTGATCGTTTGTTTTCCGGCATTGATGACATCGGCATCTTCTTCCCCTTCATAAGGAAACGGTCCCATTCCCAGTACCCCGTTTTCACTCTGGAATTCTACGGAGAGGTTGTCCGGTACATAGTTTGCTACCAAGGTTGGAATCCCGATTCCGAGGTTTACATAATATCCGTCTTTTACTTCTCTTGAAATTCTCTGTGCAATTTGTTCTTTAGTCAGCATAGCTTAATCTTATCCCGCCAAATTAGCCATTTTTTCAGAATTACGAAATAATTTTCTTTCTTATCGTATGGTAAATTTTGATTCTCAATTTATCGTAAATTTGTCCATCTTTTTATCAACACATGAAAGTTTTACTGCATTACCTGAAACCTTACCGTTTCCTGATTATCATTTCCTTATTGTTAGCTGCTGTAAACCAGGTTTTTTCCCTGTTTGCACCGGCCATTACGGGGAATATTCTCGACAAACTGGTTACCCATCCCAATTTTTTCGATAAAGAAAAAACAATCCCGAGAAACCTGAACGAATACCTGTACGGAAATGATATTTACCATGGTGTTTTCTACTTTCTGGGACTGCTGATCGGGACTGCCATGATAAGCCGGATCGCGAAAGCCTTCCAGGATTATGTGGTGAATGTGATCATCCAGAAATTCGGAGCCAAAATTTTTACGGATGGATTGAGACATTCCATGAGATTGCCGTATCAGGAATTCGAGGACCAGCGGAGCGGTGAAACACTGTCGATCTTAACGAAAGTACGTGAAGATACGGTAAAGTTCATCAATAATTTCATCAATATCTTCTTCGGGATCCTGGTAAGCATCATCTTCGTTTCGGTATATGCGATCCGCCTGCACTGGTCGATCATGCCGGTGTACGTGGTGGGAATTATTTTCATTGCCGTCGTTACCAACTTATTGAGCCGGAGAATTAAAACCATCCAGAAAAGTATTGTCAAGGAAACAACCGATCTGGCAGGAAGCACAACGGAAAGTCTCCGGAATATTGAGATCGTAAAAAGTTTAGGACTTACCAACCAGGAAGTGGAACGTCTGAACAACAATACCTATAAAATCCTAAGCCTGGAACTGAGAAAAGTGAAAAGCATACGTTCTCTGAGTTTTGTGCAGGGAACATTGGTTAATTTTTTACAGCAGATGATTACGTTTACGTTATTGCTGTTGATTTTCAAGAATGTTGTAACGCCGGGGCAGTATCTGTCGCTGATGTTTTACGGTTTCTTTATCTTCGGGCCGATGCAGGAAATCGGGAATATCATCATTTCTTACCGCGAAGCACAGGCTTCCCTCAACAATTTCGACCGGGTGATGAAAAAAGAGGTAGAACCTAAACCATTAATGCCTAAGAAGATCGGTGCGATTGAAGAACTTGAATTCCAAAAGGTTTCTTTCCAGCATCAGACGGCGCATTATAAAGCTTTGAATTCCATTTCATTTGATGTGAAAAACGGGGAAACCATTGCTTTTGTCGGGCCGAGTGGTTCCGGGAAAAGTACATTGGTAAAACTGCTTGTCGGCCTGTACCGTCCACAGGAAGGTTCCATTTTTTATAATCATGTTAACGGAAAGGAATTCGATTTTGACGAGCTGAGGAACCAGATCGGTTTTGTGACACAGGATACCCAGCTTTTTGCGGGTACGATTAAAGAAAACCTTCTGTTTGTAAATCCGGCAGCTACCGAAGAAGACCTTCAATTGGCTTTGAAAAAATCCAGCTGCACAACCCTTCTGGAACGGGCTGAAAACGGGATTGAAACAGTGATCGGGGAAGGAGGACTGAAGCTGAGCGGCGGGGAAAAGCAACGGATTGCCATTGCCCGGGCTTTATTGAGAAAACCGCATTTGCTGATCTTCGATGAAGCCACTTCCGCACTGGACAGCATTACCGAGGAAGAAATTACGACGACCATTAAGGAGATCTCCAAAGAAAAAGAGCAGATTACCGTCCTGATCGCCCACCGTTTAAGCACGATTATGCATGCCGACCGGATTTATGTGCTGGAACGCGGACAGATTGTGGAAACAGGTTCGCATCTTGGCCTGATCGAAGAAAAAGGGCTGTATTATGCGATGTGGAGGCAGCAGATCGGGGAAAGAAAGACGATGGGAGTTTGATGGATGGATGATGGGTGATGGATGCTGGAAATTTAAAATATTAAGGATATTCAGAATCGGCAACGCAGAACAGTAGAAGTTTAAAGAATCTTTTATTGTTTTGCACTTTGTCTTTTTCACCAAATGCCTTAACGGTTGGGATACTCAACGGCGCAAAAGGATTTTCCTGAATGGTGCTAAAAGGCGCCAGGATTTTATCTTTGATAAAATTGTGGATCGCTTAGATCTCGTTTATATTGAACTGGAAATGTAATCTCACGCAGATTATGGAGATTACGCAGATAAAAATTGCAGTAAAAACTGCTGAATCTGTGAGCTGGGGCAATATGAAAATTTAACTTTGTCAAATTCTTTTGCAGTGTAAAGCAATGCTTATTTTAAAAATATTTGTGACTTTGCGTTTCCAACAATGCACATCTATTATTTTTGATAAAATATAAAAAAAACCGTGAAGTGCTCACGGTTTTTATCTTTAATCTCTTTTTCTTACGGTTCGTTGTTCGATTCTTTTTTCGAACTTTTCTCCCTGGAAAATCCTTTGTATCATGATTCCCGGAATGTGGATCTGGTTCGGGTCCAATTTTCCCGGCTCTACCAGCTCTTCTACTTCGGCGATGGTAATTTTTCCGGCTCCGGCCATCGGATGGTTGAAGTTTCTTGCGGACCCTTTGAAAATGAGGTTTCCGGCATGGTCACCTTTCCAGGCTTTTACGATAGAGAAATCGGCTTCATAGGCGAATTCCAGAATATGTGGTTTTCCTTTGAAATCCTTTACCTCTTTTCCTTCCGCCACTTCGGTTCCGAAACCTGCCGGGGTATAGAACGCCGGAATTCCCGCCTGTGCTGCCCTGCATTTTTCCGCCAGCGTTCCCTGAGGAGTCAGTTCCACTTCCAGTTCGCCGGAAAGCATCTGTCTTTCAAACTCCGCATTTTCTCCTACATAAGAAGAAATCATCTTTTTGATCTGTCTTTTATGGAGCAGCAATCCCAGTCCGAAATCATCCACTCCGGCATTGTTGGAAATACAGGTAAGGTCTTTTACATCGCTTTCTACCAGGGCATTAATGGAATTTTCGGGGATTCCGCAAAGGCCGAAACCGCCCAGCATCAGGGTCATTCCGTCTTTGATTCCTTCGATGGCTTCCTTTGCATTTTTTACTCTTTTATCTATCATGAACTATCAGATTTTCTGTTGGCCTAAATTTAATCATTTTTCCCATATCCCGCCGAATAGAAAATGACTTAATAGAATTGCCATGAACCCGCAGTAGAAATCAGGTTAAAAGGCTGGAAGAGTGAAGCCGGATGCCGGAAGTTTTATCAGCTAACGTATTATTCACACTATATCAAATGATCTTATTCGCATTCTCAATTGCTTAATCCGTGAGTACCAATCGACAACCTTCGGGATTTATTATCTTCCGAATCTGAATGGCAGCCTGTCCATAACCTTGTAAAGACCAGATTTTATTTCAAAGTCTGCCGTAAAAACTGAGGGCTGCTGCCCTAGCCCGGATCGCAGCGGTTACCCCACAGCGGGGCTGGAGGGTTTGAGAGTGGATGGGTTTGGTGGTGGCGTGCGGTTGGAGAAGGTTGGCGCGAGGAGTATGAGCGGAGAGCCGGAAAAAGCTCCTGAAAAAAGGAGTTTTCAACCTATGTGATTATTCTGTCAGCAATTGTGCTAAAAACGTGGTCTGGATTTTGGTTGTGGTTATGCTACACCAATTAAATGACAAGATATGGAAACGAAAGACATTTCAAGGATTGCGTTAGGCGCATTTCTGATCACCGCGGGAATCGGGCACCTCACTTTTGCCAGAAAGGCTTTCCAGGCTCAGGTTCCGGAATGGGTACCGCTGGATAAGGATGATACGGTTGTTTATTCCGGCTATGCAGAGATTGCATTGGGAACAGCAATGATTGCCACTCCTAAAAAATACAGAAAGACCATGGGAAAAATTGTAGCAGGTTTCTTTGCCGCCGTTCTTCCTGGGAATATCGCCCAGTATAAAAACAGAAGAGATTCTTTTGGTCTGAATACCGACAACCAGAGATTTGCGAGACTTTTTATGCAGGCACCACTCATTGCATGGGCACTGAAGTCTACGGATGAATAAAAAGAAGCGGCAAAAATTAAAATTTTTGCCGCTTCTTTTTGAATTGGATTTAAAATTAATTCATCAACATTATATAGATTGGACTGGCATCCAAAACTGATATAAATCGTCCATTCAGGATTTTTATCATTATTGAATAATCAATTTTAATGTGAATAATTTCCGGGTATGCACTTTTACAAAATAGACCCCTTTCGGAAGATTTTCATTAACCAAAGAAAAACGCTGATTGTTTATATTCTTTGATTCATACAACAAATCTCCGTTTGCGGAAAGCAATTCTATTTTTTCGATAGGATAATCACTTTTTATAAATGTCGGCTCACCCGGTTTTGTAGGGTTTGGATACAGTACTACATTTTTCTCTGTACTTTTGGTCTCCGCCGTTCCTAATGTTGATCCGGTTACCTGAAACTGAACCCTGTTTGAAACTTCGGTATAAGAATCATTCGTAAACATCACCATGTAATAATTGCCAGGTGTCGCCGGAACTGCCGTCCCCTGAATAGTTTTTGTCCCCTGCGTTACCCCGTCAAAATAAGTATAAGAAACGAAATTATCATCCGGAACCGTAACATTTTGCGGGTAAATTCCCAACCAGTCTTTGATGATTCCTGGAGAATCCGTCCATGATGCGGTAATATTTTCGCCCAAAGTATATACCGGTTTATTGGTCCAGAGCTCTGTTACAATATCTCCGACTTTGAAGAAGACTTTCTCACCCACTGTGGTATAACCGTCTTCCAGAAAATACTGTGCATAATAATATCCTTTCGCAAGGCCTGTGAAATTAAGACTTCCTGACGCTGTGGTCACATAGCTCCATTGTGTAGAATTTACATTTCCCGGCGTATGCCCCATTTTATAAATCCCGATCCAGTCTTTTGTCAGGTTGGGTCCGTTTGAGAAATTAACAGTCACCGTTCCCCCGACAGGATAAACTTCTGCCGTAGTATTCAGTACGACTTTGGGGCCTACATAAAAATTTTTTCTCGGTGTAATTTCCGTATAACCGTTATTGGCGAAAAATCCCGCGAAGTACTGTCCTTTATTGGCAATTCCGTTCTGGAAGGTTGCTGTTCCTGCCGTTTGGCCATTGGTATAAACATACGCCTGGGAAGTAACAGCAGCCGGATTCTGTCCTTTTTTATAAATTCCTACCCAATCCTGATTGTTTCCAGGGCCGTCAGTGAAAGTAGCAATGATCGGTTCATTTTGGGTGTATTCTGTTTTATCCAGTGTAAATGTCGGATTTGATACGACACTTCCTGTCACTTCAAATTCTTTTGCATCGCTCCAATCGCTCCATTCAAGGTTTCTGTCCCTGTAGCGGACTTTAACATAATAGATACCGTTTGTAATTGAGTTTGCGTCAATAGTTGCTTTTGTGATATCGATGCCTGCATTCAGGTTTTTTGTAATATCGGGAGTTCCGTTTCCGTCTTTGCCGAACCAGTTTTCGTAATCTCTGTAAAATTCTTTTTCAATCACCGAAAAATCGGCTGCTTTACTGATCAGGAACTGCGTTGTATTCAACAATTCTGCGTTTGTGCTTGAAAATGCGCTTCCGTTTAAGGTTAGAGGTAAAGTAACCGGCGCGGTAAACGTATTTGAAATTGAAGGTTTTGCAGGCTTAGGCTGATTTTTATATCTGTGGAATGTATCAATCAGTTCATTATATTTTTTATGATAAACGCCACCGATTGAATAGGATTCTACATCTACTTTTCCTGTATTCACATCGACCTCGACGATCTGATACGTCCAGTCCGTTAATGTTTTCTGAACATCATCAAAATCCTGTTCCGTCGACATTCCCCAATACTGATCCCATGCCACACCACCGGAGATGATCTGATAGTTCGGGGTATTTTTCAGCTGACCTCTGTGGTATAAATGATGATGTGCTCCCACATGCATTAAATATTTTGAAGAAGTCGTAAGAAGCGGAACTGCATTATTCCTCACCCAGGTTGAAATATCACCGACATATTGCTCCGCCTGGTAGGGCCTGTGACTCAAAGAAATGATCCAGTCTACGGTAGAATCATTGTTGGCCTCGTTAAGAACCTGCTGAAGCCAGGTCATCTGCGCAGATCCAGTATGTTCTGAGCTTAAGCTTATGAACAAAACATTTCCGGCCTGCTGAGCATAATAGTTTTCATTTCCTGACGTGATGTTTTTGTATTTTATTTCGTCAATATAAAAATGAGCGTAATACGAATTCATTCCCAGAGTTCCGTAGGTTTCGTGATTTCCGACTGTGGTCTGTATCGGCAGATAGGGAGATAAATTGATATTCTTTTTAAAATGCACATTTTCGTAATGGTCGAGCGTTCCCACATCCACCTGATCTCCGACCATGAAAGTGAGCGCAATATTATCAGAAGGATCGGAATCCGGACCAAACTTTTCTTTCAGCTTTTTGTAAGCATTTAAGGTTAAAGTATCATATCTCGGTTCCGCTTTGATCTGGTTGTCTCCCATGATCAGAAAACGGATTTTGCCATTCGCAGTCACCGGCTGGCCAGGTAAAGGAAGTGTCCTGAAATTGTAAACGGCAGATTCGCTGCTACCTGTTTTTATTTTATAGTAATATTTTGTGTTCGGCTGCAGATTGGTGATCTTTGCGGTGTGGTAATAATAATTGTCGTTGTACCCGGTATCCGAAAAAATATTTGTTGTCCCGGTAAAGGTCACGTTAAGATTGGCCGGATTTGTTCCGTAAAAAACAGTGGTTTCGTTATTGGATGAAGTTTTCCAGTTGACGATCATTGAGGTGGGTGTCGGATTCTGCAAATAAGGATACAGATTTTGTCCGAATGCCATCTGGACGGCAAAACAAAAAAAGAATAGCAGTTTTTTCATAAGTACAGTTTTTAGCTTGTAATGTTTTAATAATATACAGATCACGCCTGTGGGCCGATCTTATATCGCGCAAAAGTAGAATACTGATGTAAACTGTACCTGATGCTAACTTCACAGAAACATTAATTTTATCCCTGAAATTTTCTTTAATGTTTCATTATATTTAATATTAATTTGTTTGGAATATTTTAAAAAAGATTTGTATATTTGCAACCTGTTATTCAACCTCTGACGAAGTCCGTGTAAGTTGCTTAGCATTAACATTTTATTTATTAATAATGGATTTATTAAAGTACGTACAAGACAAGTACATTACAAAAAAAGAATTCCCTGAATTCAAAGCGGGTGACACCATCACTGTGTATTACGAAATTAAGGAAGGTCAAAAAACAAGAACTCAGTTCTTCAAAGGAACAGTTATCCAATTAAGAGGTACTGGTTCTACAAAAACTTTTACGATCAGAAAAATGTCTGGTGACGTAGGTGTAGAAAGAGTATTCCCTATCAACATGCCTGCTCTTCAGAAAATTGAAGTTGACAGAAGAGGTAGAGTTAGAAGATCAAGAATCTACTACTTCAGAGATCTTAGAGGTAAAAAAGCGAGAATTAAGGACGCTGCATACAAGAAGAAATAATTCAGACAACAATACATACGAAAAGAGACTGTTTATCACTAGACAGTCTCTTTTTATTTGCTTAAATCACACTTTTCATTCTTCTAAAATATTTAGATTTCATTTAATAAATTTTAAATATATTTGTGATTGTCAAATAAGCATTCTTAAACATATCCCATAATATTTAAATAATTAAACATCTATGAAACGAGCCATCCTATTATCCGCTTTTTTATTGTCTCAATTTGGGACATCACAGCTTTTAAAAACCGACGGGCAAAAGATCGTCAATGATAAAGGCGAAAATGTACAACTGAGAGGTCTCGGTCTGGGAGGATGGATGCTTCAGGAAGGATATATGCTGAAAACAGCTGATTTTGCAGGCCCGCAATACAAAATCAAAGAGAAAATTGCAGAGCTTATCGGCGAAGACGGAATGAATGACTTCTATAAAGCTTATCTTAAAAACGGAATTACCAAACAGGACATCGATTTCCTGAAAAAAGCCGGTTTTAATTCAATCAGGCTTCCGATGCACTACAACCTGTATACGTTACCTATCGAAAAAGAGCCTAAGAAAGGACAGAATACATGGCTGGAAGAAGGATTTAAAATAACCGACGATCTCCTGAAATGGTGTGCCGGCAATAAAATGTACCTGATCCTGGATCTTCATGCTGCACCTGGCGGACAGGGAAATGACGTAAATATTTCTGACAATGATAAATCTAAGCCATCCCTATGGGAAAGCGAGGAAAATCAGAAAAAAACAATCGCACTTTGGAAAAAATTAGCAGAAAGATACAAAGACGAACCATGGATCGGCGGTTACGACCTGATTAATGAGCCAAATATCAACTTCACTGGAAAAAATCCGAACGGAACCGATGAAATGTCGAATGCTCCACTCTGGAAACTGCAAAAAGAAATCACGGATGCTATTCGTACTGTTGACAAAAAGCATATCATCATTCTTGAAGGAAACGGCTGGGGAAATAATTATAATGGATTAACGCCGCTTTGGGACAACAATATGGTGTTCAGCTTCCACAAATACTGGAATTATAATGACGACGCAACTCTTAAGTTTGCCCTTGATCTCCGGGAAAAACACAATATCCCGATCTGGCTGGGAGAAACCGGAGAAAACTCCAACGTATGGTTTACAGAATTGATCCAGCTTCTGGATAAGCATAATATCGGATACGCATTCTGGCCGATGAAAAAGATCGACAACATTGCGGGAATTACCAACGTAAAAATAACCCCGGAATACCAGAAACTGCTCGATTACTGGAAGAACGGCGGCGAAAAACCTTCAAAAGAATTTGCCCGAAAAGTTTTAATGCAAATCGCAGACAATTATAAGTTCAGCAATGTGGAAATCAAAAATGATGTCATCGATGCTATGTTCAGGCAGACCACCGATGCTTCCACGAAACCTTTCAAAAATCTTATTGCTCCCGGAAGAATTTCTGCAACAGATTATGATTTGGGAAGAATGGGTTCAGCTTATCTTGATAAAGATTTTATCAATCTCTGGGTAAGTGATCCTGAAAAAAGATCGGAATGGAATTCCGGAAACCAGCTGAGAAATGACGGTGTCGATATTTATAAAACTGCTAACAATCAATATTACGTAGGAAAAACAGAAACCGGCGAATGGCTGCAGTACACGCTGACAGCAAAGTCAGGAAAAGCTTATACTTTTGACATTAATTATTCCAGTAATTCTCCTGCTAAAATCAGAATTGAAGAGGCTTCCGGGAAACAGCTAGCGACCGTTACATTACCTTCGACGGGAGGAAATGAAAACTGGAAAACCGCTTCTGCCAAAGGCATTAACCTTACCAAAGGAGAAAACAAAATCAGGATCTTTTTCGAAAATGACGGCGTAAACCTGAATTATATAGATCTGAAGTAAAAAAAATCTTAAATTGCCAATCCCTTTTAGTTTCTAAGAGGGATTTCTTTTTAAACAAAATATTATGAAAAAAACAAGTTTTATCTTTCTTCTGATCTCTGTATTTACATTCGCACAACAATCCGTTCTGGAACAAAAAGTTAATACGATCGTCAATGGTAAAAACGCAAAAGTTGCGATTTCCGTTTTAGGATTTGAAAATGGTTTTACATTCAAGAAAAATGCAGAAGAAAAAATGCCGATGCAGAGTGTTTTTAAATTCCATATAGCAGCAACTGTTCTTGACTATGTAGATAAAGGAAAACTCTTCCTTGATCAGAAAATTTTATTGGACAAAACGAATTTATTAGAAAATACATGGTCGCCGCTTCGCGAAAAATATCCTAACGGTGGCGTGGAGATCCCTTTAAGTGAAGTCCTTGAATACACCGTTGCCAAAAGTGATAATAACGGCTGCGACATCATGCTGAAATTATTAGGCGAAACGCAAACTGTTCAGCGCTTCATGGATGCCAAAGGGATAAAGGGTTTTCAGATCAGATACAATGAAGCCGAAATGCATAAAGACTGGAATATTCAATATAAAAATTACAGCACAGCATCTTCTGCCACCGATGCTCTCAAAAAATTTTATGACGGCAAACTACTTTCTAAAAAATCTACCGATTACCTGATGAAAGTATTATGGTCGACTTCTACCGGAAAAAATAAATTAATTGCCCAGCTTCCCGAAAACACGCCTGTCGCAAGAAAAACGGGAGCTTCAGGAAAGAATAATGAGGGCTTAACGGGTGCTGAAAATGAAATCGGCATTGTGACTTTGCCCAATGGCAAGCATTATGCAATAGCTGTATTTGTCAGTAACTCAACGGAAACGGATGAGGTGAACTGTAAAATGATTTCAGATATTTCAAAGTCGGTCTGGGATTATTTTAATAAGTAAAAATTTAAGCTTAATTTTAAAACCATTAAAAATGAAAAAAATACTTTTAACAATCGCCATATTTGCCTGCACACTATTCTTTGCACAGAAAAGTGAAAATTACCTATCCGTAGGCTATGCAAGCGTGTGCTGCGGGCCTCCTTCCGACAAACCGGTGAGGGATTTCCTGAGCAGGTTTAAAAGTAAAAACAAGCTGAAAAACCTTGAAATCTATAAGCAAACCGGTCTTGGACGTGAAGGGGAATACAACCTCTACATCGGTACCGATTTTCTTTCCAGAACCCAAAAAGCAGGATTAATCAAGGGTCTGAAAGGCGCTGTTGAAACACAGAATAAAGCAAGAACAAAAGACAGTGACGGAATGGTAAATTTTAACGAAGAAAAAGTCATTAAAAAAACAGATCTTTCCAGAGCACGAAATCTAACACTCATTAAATAAATTAATTAAACTAAATAAGGAAAATGATCAAGAACATTGTAGTTATTGGAGCGGGAACCATGGGAAATGGTATTGCACACACTTTCGCACAAAGCGGTTTTAAAGTAAATCTGGTAGATGTATCACAGGAAGCTTTAGACAAAGGGCTGAAAACCATTACCACCAATCTCGACAGAATAATTGCAAAGGGAAACCTTACAGAAGAACAAAAAGCTGAAACTTTAGGGAATATTACAACATTTACCGCACTTCAGGACGCGGTAACTTCAGCAGATCTCATCGTGGAAGCAGCTACTGAGAATCAGGAATTAAAACTGAAAATTTTCGGGCAGATGGATGAATTCGCCCCGGAAAACTGTATTCTGGCGACTAATACCTCTTCGATTTCAATCACGAAAATTGCTGCGGCGACCAAAAGAGCAGACAAAGTAATCGGAATGCATTTTATGAATCCTGTTCCGATCATGAAACTGGTGGAAATCATTAAAGGATATTCGACATCGAAAGAAACTTTTGATCTGATCTATGAAATGAGCAAGACCTTGGGTAAAGTTCCTGTAGAAGTGAATGATTATCCTGGTTTTGTTGCCAACAGAATTTTGATGCCAATGATCAACGAATCGATTGAAACCCTTTACAACGGAGTAGCGGGTGTCGAAGAAATCGATACCGTTATGAAACTGGGAATGGCACATCCGATGGGACCACTTCAGTTGGCCGATTTTATCGGGCTGGATGTATGTCTAGCGATTTTAAATGTCATGTATGATGGCTTTAAAAATCCTAAATATGCTCCGAATCCGCTATTGGTAAACATGGTGATTGCCGGTAAACTGGGCGTAAAATCGGGAGAAGGATTCTACGACTATTCAGAAAGTAAAAAGGCCGAGAAAGTAGCAAAAATGTTTTCTAAATAATTTTTATTTCAGATCTTGAAAGTAACCTTTTAAGGGAAATTTACGTTTAAGATTGATTTTCATGGAAGAATTTACTAATTTCACCATCCATGAAATTTAGAGAACGAAATATCCAGATATCAATGATCATCATTACGTTAATGATGATCATTTTGCGTTTTTTACTGAATGAGAAGGGAAGAACCAACCCTGACTCTATTCGCTACATGCGATTTGCACATGTATTTCCTACTATTGATAACACGACGACACCCTTAGGATATCCTTTAAGTATCAAATTTTTCACTTTTTTTGGTCCCGACGAATTCTGGAGCAGTAAGATTGTAGGAATTTCGGCCTTCCTGTTTCTCCTATTTTTTAGCTGGAAAAAGAAATTTTACTTTAGAGAAACCGTCGTTTTAACGGCTATTTTCAGCTTTCTCTCCATATTTTCCTACACGATGAGTGAAGCTTTGATCCTTCCTTTTGTATTTTCATTTCTGTACATTTCTTCTCTGGTCATTACGGGAAAACTCAAAGGCAGCCAGGCCATTTTCTATCTTTCATTAAATTTGATCGCACTTTACAATATCCGTTACAGCGCTTTATTTCTTATGGGTGGAACCGGACTTTTCGGATTGATTTTCTGGAAAAAGGAATACGCACGAAGTTTTATCATTTCCGGGCTGATCGGTGGTGCTTTTGTGGTTTTATATAAGTTTTTATTCATCGATTATTTTAATGAAAACTATGTCAAAGAGTTCCTGGAAATTGGCCTGCACCCTACTTCCAAACTTTTGAAAGAGCTCTTCGAGGGATTGTGCACGACTTTCAACCCGTTCATCCATATTGCTGATCCGGGTAAAGGCCCGATTAATTATGCAATTTATGGAATTGGCCTGCTGAATATACTTTTAATCGTCTTCCTTTTCATTAAATACAAACTTTCCGAGACCGAATTATTCTTTGTTTTCATCAGTGTATCCGGGATTGTTTGTTCTTATTTCATCCAGTATTTTTACTCGGTAAACCCTATTGATTATCGTCTGATGGCTCCTTTCAGCTTTGCGATATGGCTCGTATATTTCAGAAGGCTATTCCTTCTTTTCAGTGATAAAGTATATGTTATAGGATTTTTGAGTATTCTTTCAGGAATGGCTTTTACGTGGCTTTCTAAAGGAAATTATCTGGCAAACAGAAAGGAAATGAAACATTTTTTACAGTCTGAAAATCTTGATAAAGGCCCTGTAAAGTATTATGTTGAAGATGTCGAAGACCTGGAATACATTCAGGTAGCGGAACTTATCAGCACCATAAATCCCTATGTGATCCTTACTTTTAAGCCGAAAGATACTCTCCAGAAAACAACTTTAACGAAGAATAAAGTTTTACAAAAAATAAAAATTGACAAGAACAAATATCAATAATTTTATTATCTTTGATTTTAAAGTTAAAACATTAAAAAAATGAAATTACCTAAGTTTTTATTAGCAGATAATTCGGAATTTCCAGAAGATTTGTTCGTGGTTCATACAGAATATCCGAGATTCATCCTGAATGTTGAGGAAGAAGAGGTTGAATGGCTGGATGATCTTGAAGGAGACGACGAAGAAACGATGGCAGATGAAGCTACGAAAGTAGTAGAAGCGGCATTCAAATGGTGCGATGAAGAGTTGGCGAAGTACGACGAAGAAGAGGAAGATTAATAACAATCTAAACATAAAAAAGGAACTCAGATGAGTTCCTTTTCTATTTTATACTGTTTGTATTTATTCAGCTTTATTGAATTTCAAAAGAAGAAGATTATCCTGGTACAGTTCCAGAACATTCCCGCTGATGACATATTTATTCGCTTTTGCCATCATATCCATAAAGTTTCTTTCTACGCTCATATTTTCACAGGCCATCTTTGTAGAACCCATCTGCCCTGCAGAAAAATTACCTGTAGAAGGCTCTACTTTTGCCGTTCCGAAATAATTATTACATCCCGTATTTCCGGTAATCTTTTCACCGTCAATATTTAAAGTCGGGATTTTTCCTTTCACATTGTCAGCCAAAGCCCATTTTGTACCGGTAAGTGAAGGCTGGGCCTTACCCACTTTCGAAGCAGAACCAGACATCGCACCACACGAGACCAAAACGGCTGCCATAGATATACTTAAAAAGAGATTTTTCATTTTTTTCTTTTTGATTTAAATCAAATTTACGGAAATAATATTATTTAAACGGCCTTCATAAAACTTTATTGTTCGTACGAACGCTATTTTACGGAGGATTCACTGGTGTTTAATCACCGGTAATATTTTGAATATTAACCCTTACGGCCATAAAAAAAACGGGCAAAAGCCCGTTTTTATCTTACTATTTATCTGTAAATTATCCTCTTAACTCCGCGTTGAATTCTTTCTGGAAAGATTTTATCAGAGAATCCATCACTACGGTAATTTCCTTTTCTTCGAGCGTTTTCTCTTCATTTAAAAGCTCAAAACTAATGGCATAGGATTTCTTACCTTCAGGGAGATTTTTGCCTTCATACACATCGAAAAGATTAATGCCTTTAATGTACGGAGACTTATTCTTTTTGGCCATCTGATACAGATCTTCATAGTTTACACTCTTATCAATCAATAAAGCCAGGTCTCTTCTGATTTTATTAAATCTAGGGATATCCTTAAATTTAAGTTCACTTTCCGAACGCAGGCTTTGCGCAAGCTCAAGTTCGATCTCGGCGTAGAAACACTCCTGATCAACATCAAAATCTTTCAGCATCTGAGGACTTACTTTCCCTATTCTCACCAAAGTTTTACCGTTTACCTCATAGGAAAGCGCATCGGAAAATCTTTCGTCCGCTAAGGCAACTTCCTTATAATCAATTGCCAGCTTTTCCAACAAAACTTTAACATAGGCTTTCAGGTAATAGAAGTTTGTGGCAGATTTCTGCTGCAGCCAGTTTTCTGCAACTTCTCTTCCGGAAACAAGAATTGCGAGTTGTTTTCTTTCCTCGTATTTTTCTTTTTTATGATAAATTTTTCCGAATTCAAAGAATTTGATATCCTGATTTTTCCTGTTGATATTGTAGATCGTATTCTGTAGAAGACCTTCCAGTAAAGACTTTCTCATGAAAGCAAGATCGTTGCTCAAAGGATTTAAAAGCTTTACGGCATCGGTCTCGTCTTTTACGGAAGTCAGAGAGTTGTTCATAACTTCATTAAAGCCCAGACTCTGCAATGTTCTCGCCCAGCTGTTTTCAAGCTCATCCTGATCCTTTGCATTTAGTTTTACCGGCGTAAAAGAGATTTTCTGAGGCGCATCGATTTTATTGTATCCGTAGATTCTTAAGATCTCTTCGATCACGTCGATTTCCCTGGTTACATCTGCCCGGTAAGCCGGAACAGAAATTTCAAGACCATTCTGAATCTCATTCAACACCTGAATGTCCAATGCTTTTAAAATCTCTTTTACTTTCTCCCTGTGGATCTTTGTTCCCAAAATCTGTTCGATTTTTGAGAATCTGATGATCACATAATGATCTTCTATTTTTTTAGGATATTCTTCAAGAAGATCGCCCGTTAGTTTTCCTTCAGCCAGTTCTTCGATCAATTTGATGGCATGGGTGATGGCGGTTCTTGTGATATTAGGATCGACCCCTCTTTCAAATCTGAATGATGCATCCGTATTCAATCCATGGAATTTTGCACCTTTTCGTACCGCGACCGGATTGAAGTAAGCACTTTCCAGGAAAATAGTTTTCGTTTCACCGGAAACCCCTGACCCGGCACCGCCGAAAACTCCGGCAATACACATAGGATTGTCTTTTCCGTCCTTGATCATGATTTCAGAACCGTTCAGGGTTCTTTCCACACCGTCTAATGTTGTAAATTTCGTTCCCTGTTTTACTGTTCCTACTTTTACTGTTTTATCGGTTATTTTATCCGCATCGAAAGCGTGAAGCGGCTGACCAAACCCGTGAAGGATATAGTTGGTAATATCAACAATATTATTGATCGGACTAAGCCCGATTGCTTTCAGCCTGTCTTTCAGCCAAGCCGGAGAATCTGCTACCTTTACGCCTTCAATGACAGCCCCGATATACCTTGGGCAAAGTTCAGCATCTTCCACTACCAGCTTAAAATCATGGCTTCCTTCATTGTTCAAGGCCACTGAAGAAACTTTTTCAAATTCAGATTTTTGCTTATTGGTAGAAAGATAAGCGTGAAGATCCCTTGCCACTCCATAGTGAGACATGGCATCGGTTCTGTTTGGTGTCAACCCGATTTCGATCACTTCGTCGTTGGTGATCTCAAAATAATCAGCGAAATTTTTTCCCACTTCATATTTCTCTTCATCCAGAACCATAATTCCCCCGTGATCGTCACTCAGTCCCAATTCATCTTCGGCACAGATCATTCCCTGAGAAACTTCTCCCCGGATTTTAGCTTCCTTGATTTCAAAAAAGTTTCCTGTTTTGTCGTAGATCTTTGTTCCTACTACAGCCACCGGAACGGTTTGTCCTGCTTCCACATTCGGAGCGCCGCAAACGATATTCAGGATTTTTCCGCTTCCTACATCTACGGTTGTTTTTTTCAGTTTGTCTGCATTCGGATGTTTTTCGCAGGTCAATACTTTACCCACAACAATTCCTTCCAGGCTGCCTTTTATGCTTTCAAATTTTTCTATCCCTTCAACTTCAAGGCCGATATCTGTAAGGAACTCACCGATTCTTTCAGTTTTCAATTCCGTTTTGATATAGTCTTTAAGCCAGTTGTTTGATATTTTCATCTGATAATTTTTATTTTTTCCTAAAACCAAATGGAATCCTAAGGTTTCATCTGATATTCGAAAAATTTTTAGTTGAATTTTAAGTCTACAAATGTCGTGTTTTTTTGAGAAACAGAGAAATTTATAACAGATTTTAAGAGTTAATTTTATGTCTTTTTTATTGTTTTTTATCCAACTCCGCTTATGTTGATGACGAGGATTATATTGGGTGATTTCAGTTTTCTTATGTTCAAAAATTTTCAACTTATTTCACGATATGTCTGGTTTAAATGTTCCCGGAAGTATCTGTTTAAATTTGAAATTCGAGAAACTTCAGATTTATTTCAAAGAATTGAGATTACTCATAGCGGAGACCGCCTGATGTTTTTGGGCAGAATACCATAGCCCCGATAGGAACGGCATCCTTTTTTGTTGCGGATGGAGCAAAGCGGAGGCCGTAACAAAAAAGATACAGTGGATAGCGGGAAATAGCTCCTAAAAACAAAAAGAGGTTCTGAAAACCAAAACCTCTTTTTTTATATTTTATGTAATGTTTACAAGCCGATCACCGGCATTGATAACATCAGGATACTTTCATTTTCTTCAAGACCGTCAAGAGGTTCAATAATCCCCGGTCGGTTCGGCTGTGACATCTTCATCGTAATATCGTCTGATCCGAGAATCGTGAGCATTTCAGTCAGGAATTTAGAGCTAAAACCGATATTGATATCTTCTCCGTTATAATCACATGGGATCTGCATATCGGCCTTGTTTGCATATTCCGTATCTTCTGCATGAAGGTGCAGGATATTTGCAGACAGTTTGAATCTTACCTGGTTGGTAGATTTGTTGGACATGATGGAAGCTCTTTTGATGGCTCCTAAAAGAAGATTCCTGTTGATTGTCAGTACATTCGGATTTTCTTTTGGGATTACCGCCGTATAATTAGGATATTTTCCGTCAATCAGTCGACAGATCCAGGTATGTTTTCCAAAAGTAAATCTTGCCATATTCTCATTGAAGTCGATGGTTACGTCGTCATTGGAGCTTGCCAGGATATTTTTGAAAATATTCAACGGTTTTTTAGGCATGATGAATTCCATCGGTTCGGCATTCATCAGATCGTTTCTTTTGTAAACCACCAATCTGTGAGAATCTGTGGAAACGAAATTCGTTTCATTTTCTCCAAACTGGAATAAAACTCCCGTCATTACAGGACGCAGAGAATCGTTACTGGTTGCAAAAAGCGTGTTGGTAAGCGCTTCAGACAAAACTCCCGCAGACATGGTAACGCTTTGTGAAGCATCAAACTCCGGAAGCTCGGGATAATCATCTGCATTATCCAGTGCTACGGCAAAGTTATCTTTTTCATCTAAAATCTCAAGCTGACTTCCCGTTCCTTCTGCATTATCTTTCACCACCAATGTTAATGGCTGTTCTCCATACGTCTTGATAAAATCCTGGAAAATCTTGGCAGGAACGGCAAATTTACCGGCATCATCCGACTTTACTTCAAGAGAAGTAACCAGAGTTGTCTCGCCATCGGATGCTGTAATGGTAACCTGAGTTCCGTCTAATTCAAAAAGATAATTTTCTAAAATCGGTCTCGACTGAGAGCTTGATATCACGCCACTTACAGTTTGCAAAGCCTTCTGCAGTTCACCACTTGAAATAATAAATTTCATAGATTTAAAAATAAATTTTTACAAATATAATAAATAGAAAACAGATGGAAAAGAATAATCCTGAGAGTTACTAACAACCATCAAAAGTTTTCCAAACCTGATCTTTTCCCTCATTTTTACGATAAAAAGATGTCTGATTGACAACGACTAAAGATAAGGATTTTCTTTGAGCAAATCCCTATATTTGCAAATATCTTTTCTGTATGCGAAAACCGGCTGTTCATAGAAGTTTTTTCAACGCTTTCCACGGTATTTTCCTGATGGTAAAGTGTGAAAGAAATTTCCAGATTGAGGTGACGGCATTCTTTATCAATCTTTTTCTCATTTTCTATCTGGAAGTGAAAATATCGGACGCTGTTCTTATAATAATCGTTTGTCTTAGCGTTTTAGCCGCTGAAATTTTCAACACGGCCGTCGAGAAAATATGTGATATCATCCATCCGGAATTTGACCGGCGAATCGGCTTTATCAAGGATATCTCTGCGGGAGCCGTTCTGTTAATGGTCTTTACTTCGGTCGCCACAGGTATTTTAGTTTATTGGAAATATATTTTTTAAACCTCAATAAAAGTCAGTTTAAAAACAGGTTGATGCTTTTGTGTGATGCTATAATTTCAACTAAGATTTCAAATAAGGTCTGTCCTTTTCCAGCCATCAGTTCATCCAGTTTTTGCTGCATCAATACCACGTTGAACGGTTTTCCCTGCCTGATTTTATTTTCGTAAAATTCTACGGTTGCCTCCACTCCCAGATCTTTCTTTGATTTCTGAGCATTCTTCCAAATAATTCCCCCTTGAAATCCATATAGAATATCATCAAAACCGTCCAGTGTTCCGACTTTCCAGTCTTCATCGTTCATGAAAATTTGTGAGATTTCCTCATAGAAACCTGACAGATTAGAAAAATGACTGCCATCAATGACTGCTGTTTTTGGGATGTTTTCTTTCTCCATTTTATTTTTGAAAGTGGTAATTTTCGCTTGTGATAACTCAGTTAAAACTATTCCGGATAAAATTATAAAAAATAAATTTTCTTATTTGAGGTAAACTCATAGAAAAGATCAGGCCAACAGACGGGACCTGTTTACAGAAAGGAATTTAATCTCGCAGGTTTATCCCGACAACAACCTGTGTTTAACGATCACACCCTTTCAGGGCTTGAGACTTTCCGTTAATCATTTAACCCCGGGCGATGCCCGGGGTTTTTGATATAGCCCTTTCAGGGCTTAATGTACTCCCAAGAATTTAAAACACTAAAAACAAGCTGAATATCAACAAATTCACGTTATTTAAAAATAGGTATATACTGCAAATTTCCGATATAGATGGTATCGTCATTTTTAATGTTAAAGCTTGCTTTATTTTTTTCAAAAAGCAACTTCGAATATTCTGCCTTTTGATCCTTGTAAAAAAATTCTATGCTTTTAGGATTGGCTTTAAAAACAAACCGGGTTACACTATCAATCTTCAGATTTGGAGTTAATTTTTGGTTCATTTCGTTTTTAATCTGAAAATCAACCTCTGCATTGGGTTCCGGTCGGAGTACGGGAATCGTATCTTTCACCGGTTCTTCTACTGCTGCTTCAGGTTGTGGTGTACTGTTGAATTCCTGCACCATATTGTTGTCCAGAACATTTTTCCCCTCCGTCTCCAGGTAAAACCAGACGAAGCCTGAGATGGCCGCCGCCAGCAATACGGAGAGAACTACGGTTGCTATCCTGTAGATATTTGAACCATCCGTCCTTTCTTCTCTTTCCCTGGAATGGTTATAAAAATGATTTCCGGACTGTTGAAATGGTTCGGATTTGTGAGCCGGCCTCGTTTCGGAAATTATTCCCAAGTCGGGTATTTTTAAATCTTTGATATTTTCGGTGAAGATGTTTTTGTTTTCCTTGTATGATTGTCTGATGCCGTTTAAGGCCGAAGCATCGGCTGTCTTTAATCGGGTTAAAAGTTCATCGATTTTCCTGGAAAATGCCTGGTAAACATCATTAATCCTGTCCAGATTTTTTTCTGACTCCGCTATTTTCCCGGCGTTTGCAGCATGCAGCTCTTTATTTTTCTCAATTTTAGATTTACAATCTTCATAAGTCTGCCTTTTAGCATCTTCCAGCCTTGATTTTTCCCTTTCAAAATCGGCAATGATTTCCTGAATTTTCCGTTTTCTCTCTTCAGCCAGTTTCTGAATCTCATTTTCAAACCCGTCTTTCTGTACAAATTGGAAAATACTTTTCTGGTGAACGAATTTTACGATATCCTGGCTTGCCGTGAAATAAATCGTATCGTAAACGTTCAGCAAATCGAGGGCTTTTTTGAACATGGTCTGCAATACGGACGGATTGGTTTCGCTGTAGACCATTAACTGTTTGCCGGTAATTTCGGCTGAATCCAATGCATCTGTTTTCTTCAGGTTAAATTTAATTTTATCAAAGTCGGCGAGTTTACTCACGGAAAAAAGATCCGAATGATTTACAGACATTGTATCATGCTCCACGTTTTTGCTAACCAGATTGCTGTGAAATTCATTCAGGCAGCGTATGGTAATGTTCTCTTCTGCAATTTCATCAATAAAAAGGATGGCCGATCCGATAAAAGAACCTTCCCTGGCTGAAGTAGGTTCCTTTGCATAAGTATACACGGCATAAGAGACCATGAAAGTCCCGTCTTTATACTCTTTCCGGATCGAATACAATGTACTTTCCGGATAGACGAGGATGGGACCTCTGATGTCAAATGTTTTCACGGAAACCGGATTTCCTGCAAAAAAAGTCTGGGTAAATCCATTGGGATTACCGAACGTTCCGAAGGCGATTAGATTAACACTGCTCATCAATTGGTAAAACTAAATTTTATACGTTCCCAGAAAGTTCCTTCATAAGAAAGCGGATAGCCCGTTATGCTTTCGTAGAGCCACTCCGACAGTCTCTGGGCTCTGTCAAGATTCAGGAGGGTTACCCGGTTGGTATCTTCATTCAGCTCGCCTACGGTATAAAAAGTTTTGGCCAGGCTGTACGTATCCATTGCTGTAGAAGTCATCGGAAGTCTTTCCCTGATGAAGTCATCCAGCTGTGCCGAATCCTCTACTTTGGCTCTTCCGGATTTATCCCATTTTGAAATCACCAGAATAATATTGACGGATCTTAATCTCTTCTCGTATTTTTCAAGTTTGTTTAAAAAAGTATTGATCAGGATATCATCTTTATGGGCGCTTTCATAGCTGGTCACTATAATAAAAGTAAGCGGCAGATTGGCTGAAAGATAGGTTTCTATACTGCTGTGATAATTTCCTCCCCGCCTGATTTCATTATGATTCTCGCCCGAAGTTTCTAAAAACGTAAGATTAATGGGGTTTACTTTTTTTGATTTATTGTTGGGCTCAAAAACAAGATCCAGCCTTGTCACCTGATCCTTGACGGTTCCCGCCGGTAAAATACCTTTGCTGATATTGTCGAAAAAATCATAGAGTAAACTTTCTGCCTCCGCCGTATTGGGTGTACCGATTTTCGGTCTTATAACGCCTGCTGTCGACCGCAGATAGTAAAGCATGGTTGCCAGAATCACCGACTTCCCTGAAGATGCCGTTCCGAAAAAAAATACAAAATTGCTGTCCTTATTTTTAATTTCCGAAACATTTCCTTTAGCTATAGGTACAAAATGATCATCCACTGCCTCTTTTCTATCGTCTAATGAGAGAGGCTTTAACGCATCGTCGTCATCCAGAGTCAGCGGTTTAAGCTCTTCACTGCCTTTATTGAAAGACAATGGCTTCAAAGGTTCATTATTCCAATCCATATTACGGGTATATTAGATTATTGTTTTTCCGCTGCGCTTGCTGTTAAAAATACTTTCATTGCTCCGGCCAGCATTTGGGTTGTTCTCGGTAGGCATCAGAAGGATGATGAGCATAATCCCGAAATCCAGTAAAACACATCCTGCCAAAACCACCAGCTGAAACATTCCGAAATTTTTAATGGCGTGACTGAAAGCGTAACCGATTTTCCCAACTTCCTGCGTTTCCGAATGCGCCGGTTCAAATTTCAGCTTGTCTCTTCCCAGAATCGATTCCGCTTTACTTCCTAAACGGTTGTATTCCGTTAAAGATTTATCAATCTGCCCCTGTGCCATTCCATTGATGACCTCCGGTGTCATCTGCAAAAGGTTCTGGATTTCCTTATTCCACCGCAGAGAAGCATCATTAATGTCGCTCATCAGGTTTTTCTCTTCGGGCGTCAGGTTATATACCATCTGAACAATCTGTTCTTCCATCCGGTCTGCCAGGTCGGCATATCCTTCCGGAGTTTCGCTGGTCGGTGTAAGCGGAGTTACCTTCTTGCCGATCATTTTTTCAATTCTTGCCAAAATCTGTCTTGCTTCCGGGCCGATTCCAACGTTTTTGGGATCGTTGATCTGAATTTTCAAAAGGTTCAGTTCGCTTCGGATGGCCTGTCTTATTTTAGCATCAGGCACCGAGTAATTCAGTTTGGATTCAACATCGGTTTCCAGCTTGGTGAATTTTTCATTAACGTCACGCAGCTCGGTCGTGTAAATGTCGGTTTTCATAAACCGGGTGTACAATGCATTGAAATTCGCTACAAAGCAGAAGATGGCGAAGAAAAAATAGATCCAGCCCAGGGATGATGCGGCTCCTCCACTGGTTTTAGCACGCCTGATCTGCCAGAGAAGAAAAAGAAGGATCAGGGAAAGTACAAGGGCGACAATGAAAGAACTTCCTCCGAAGATCTGCTGTAAACCCATCCAGGTCTGATAAAAACTGACGCCAATGAGCATAACCGCTAAAATGCCGAGAAACAGGTCGGTTACCGTAATTTTTGTATTCATAGTTAAAAGTTGTATTGTTTTAGATTCTTATTTAGGACGGCAAGGTATTGCGGTTTTCAGCATTTTCATTACGGTTTTCCGTAAAGCAGGAAATATTTACCCCATAAGACTAAAGAAAAATGCCTCTGTTGAACAACAAAGGCATTTTACATTATTTTATTTACTTGATTACTTATTTAAAGTATTCCACTCCGTTTTTGAAGATGTTGTGGTAATTCGCAGTCGGGATGTTTTTCATCAGCCCTTCGGCGAAACGTTCCGGGTGACCCATTCTTCCGAAGATTTTACCGCAGGTGCTGGTAATTCCCTCGATTCCGAATAAGGAATTGTTTGGATTGAACGGCATTCCGTGGGCGATGTTTCCTTCCAGATCCAGGTATTGCGTGGCAATCTGCCCGTTTTCATACAGCTTCTGAATTTCTGCTTCCGATGCCATGAAACGTCCTTCTCCGTGGGAAATCGGAATGGTGAATACCTGATCCTTCATTCCTTTCAGCCAAGGCGATTCATCGTTCACTACTTTTACGTTCACCATCTGGGAAATATGTCTTCTGATCGCGTTGTGGGCCAAAGTCGGCGAATTTTCGTCCAGATCCTTGATTCTACCATAAGGCAGCAATCCGGATTTCACCAACGCCTGGAAACCGTTACAGATCCCGATGATCATCCCGTCCCGGTCTAATAATTCATGAACCGCATTTCTCATCTTCTCATTTTTCAGAACGTTTACGATGAACTTTGCAGAACCGTCCGGCTCGTCACCGGCTGAGAATCCTCCTGAGAACGCTAAGATCTGGGAAGATGCGATTTCTTTTACCCATGCATCAATGCTTTCTTCCAGCAACTGGTGATTGATATTGATCAACGGTAAACTGCTGGTCACCGCACCTTCTTTCGCGAAAGCATTCAGCGTATCATATTCACAGTTGGTTCCCGGGAATACCGGCGCAAACACCTTCGGCTGGGCGATTCCGTGTTTTTTGATGATGATATTTCTCGGATTGACAGAGTTTAATTTTTCATCCAGTTCCACCGTCAGTTTTTCTTTTTCAACCGTTGGGAAAAGGTTTTCAAATGTATTTGTATTAGCTGCTAAAAGCTTGTTGATGATTGTTGATTGATCGTTGATGGTTAAAACTTCATCCGAAACAACCTCCCCTATCAACTGAAGGCTTACAGAGCTTAATTCTTCCGAAGATTCGATGATTAAGCTTCCGATGTTTTTGGATAAGAGCGCTGCCTCATCAACTTTAATCTCTGCTCCTAACCGGTTTCCGAAGCTCATCTTCGCTAAGGCAACAGCTACTCCGCCTTCCTTTACGGTTTTTACGGAAACAATTTTTCCGGCTTTGATGTTTTCAAAAATCAGTTCAAAAACAGCTTTTAAGGCATCATAATCCGGCAGTCCGCTTTCCTGGGCGATATGGTTGAAGAAATAGATTTTATTTCCGGTTTTTTTAAATTCGGGAGAAATGATATTTTTCTTTTCCCCATTGGCACAGGCAAATGAGATCAGGGTCGGCGGAACATTCAGATCCTGGTAGGTTCCGCTCATCGAGTCTTTTCCTCCGATCGCAGCCAGCCCGAGGTTCATCTGGGCATCATAAGCCCCCAATAGTGAAGCCAACGGTTTGCCCCATTTTTCAGGATTCTGTCCCAGCTTTTCAAAATACTCCTGGAAACTTAACCTGATATTCTTATAATCACCACCCATCGCTACGATTTTCGCCACACTTTCCACCACGGCGTAAGAAGCTCCTAATAATGAGTTTTGCTTGGAAATCTCCGCATCGAAGCCCCAGCTTGCCAGGGAAACGGTTTCAATATCTTTTGCTCCGATGACCGGCAGCGTCTGCACACTTCCTTCCATCAGCGTCTGCTGGTATTTCCCTCCTAAAGGCATCGCTACCGTAGTCGCTCCGATGGAAGAATCGAACATTTCCAGCAATCCTTTCTGGGAAGCTACATTTTTATCGCTTAATATTTTCAGAAAATTCTCTTCGCTGAAAACCTGTGTTTCTTGTTTTACCTCATCAAGATGCGTGATTTTCACTTCCTGGCTTTTTGAGCAGCCATTCGTATCTAAAAATGCTCTTGAAAGGTCTACGATTTTATCGCCTTTCCAGAACATCTGCATTCTTCCGGAATCGGTTACTTTTGCCACTTCTACGGCAACAATATTTTCCGCTTCACAGAATTTAATGAACTGTTCTTTGTCTTTCGGATCTACCACGACCGCCATTCTTTCCTGGGATTCGGAAATAGCCAGTTCGGTTCCGTTTAATCCTTCATATTTCAAAGGCAGAACATCCAGATTGACTTCCAATGAATCGGCTATTTCACCGATGGCCACGGAAACACCTCCCGCTCCGAAGTCGTTTGATTTTTTAATCAGCTTTGTTACTTCAGGATTTCTGAATAACCTCTGGATCTTGCGTTCTTCTACTGCATTTCCTTTCTGAACTTCAGAACTCATGGTGTGGATGGAAGTTTCGTCCTGTTCTTTGGAACTTCCGCTCGCACCTCCGACACCATCACGGCCCGTTGCGCCTCCAAGAATGATGACAGAATCTCCGGCTTCCGGCTTCTCTCTTCTTACCCAATCTACGGGAACGGCCCCGGTTACGAAACCGACTTCCATTCTTTTGGCCTTATAGCCTTCATCATAAATTTCAGAGACCATGGTGGTTGCTAAACCGATCTGGTTCCCATACGAAGAATATCCGTTAGCCGCCTGTTTGGTAATGGTTTTTTGTGGTAATTTTCCAGGTAAGGTTTTATCCACCGGTTCCAGAACATCTGCAGCACCGGTCAATCTCATCGCTTGGAACACAAAAGAACGCCCGGACAAGGGATCCCTGATCGCTCCTCCCAGACACGTTGATGCCCCTCCGAAAGGTTCGATTTCCGTAGGGTGATTGTGGGTTTCGTTTTTAAACAGTAAATACCACGGTTCTTTTTTACCGTCGTATTCCGCTTCGATCTGAATGGTGCAGGCATTGATTTCATCGGAAACCACAAGGTTTTCCAGGTTGCCTGTTTTATGGAAATACCGGGCGCAAACGGTAGCGAGATCCATTAAGGAAATCGGCTTCAGCTCGCGGCCCAAGAATTTTCTTTTTTCGATATAATCGTTGAAGATCGTTTCCAGCGTATGCTTGAACTCGCCTTCAAATTCAATGTTTGACAGTTCCGTCTCAAAGGTCGTGTGGCGGCAGTGGTCGCTCCAGTAGGTATCGAGTACTTTCAGCTCAGTTTCTGTAGGGTTTCTCTGTTCGGATTTAAAGTATTCCTGAATGAATTTTAAATCGTCCAGGCCTAAAGCGAATCCGTGGCTGTTGTAGAACTTTTCCAGCTCGGCATCGTCGAAACTGATGAAATTTTCGTGGATAATCACTTTCGACGGCGCTTCTTCTGCAGGAATATCCAAAACGGATAAATCTTTTTCCTGGGATTCTACTTTGTTGATCAGAAGGTCTTTGATTTTTACAAGATCGTGCTCTGAAACACCTTCAAATTCGATGAGCTTTCCGCTTCTTACCTTGGATTTTTCATTCTCCGTGAGCAAAGCGATACACTGTTGGGCCGAATCGGCACGCTGGTCGTATTGCCCCGGCAAAAATTCCATGGCGAAAAAGATTCCTTCCGCCGGATTTTCCTCATGCAAAATATCCGTTACCGGATCTACGAACGTACTGTTGACGGTTTTTTCAAATTCTCCGTCGTTCAGTCCGAAGATGTCGTACACATTGTAGACTTTCACTTTCTGTACGGCAGGAACCACCGCTTTTACTTCATCAAAAATTTTTGGACTTTCCACATCGAAAATTCCTCTTTTTTCTACGAAAATTCTTTTGTTTTGAGACATTAGATGTCAGTTTTTATTTAGATTTATTTTTTATTTCAATATCGTCTGGCATTTGCCATTTTTGCGATTACAAAGATAGCATTCCTCCGGAATGCATGTCCTATCCGTTGCTATATTTCTACACAGATTTCATTCGCATGGAATGAATAATGTCTATTTTATTATACTCCGGATGTTCAAAATATTTAGACAACTATTTTAATTATCTTTTTTATAATAGGCAATGATTCCAGAGGAATCACATCTGTGTAGCTCATTATATCTGCAACAATCGGCATTCCATAGGAATACTATCTCTTTTCGTCATAAAACTCAAAAAGATATTCTTCCTTAAATTCAATTTCAAAAGCTTCCAGCATTTCCAAATATTCTTCTTTAAAACTTTTTTTTAAATGGTGCTTTTCCTGGTTTAAAACATAATTCACCACTTTATCTTTCTGGCTTTTCGCATAGGAAAATGCACCGTATCCTTCCTGCCATGAAAATTTTCCGAAACATAATTTTCTTTCATTAATAAAATTCGTTGATTCTATTTTCACGGTCTTCATTAACTCCGGAATCGTAATCTGCAGATTTTTATAGCTGAAAAAAATATGAATGTGATCCGGATTGACATAAATGGCCAACACTTTCTGTCTTTTAGCTGTAAATATTCCACAAATGTATTTTTCTATTTCATTACGGGAATCAGATCCTAGCTTAATGTCACGCCCTTTTGTAGCGAAAACCACCTGAATGTAAATCTGTGTATAGGTATTGGGCATATGTATTCATTTTTCATCATTATGCAAAGATAGCATTCCTACGGAATGCAGATTTACTTTTTACCATCTTGCTACACAGATTTCATTCCTACGGAATGATTGTGAAAGCATATATCCTGAATTGTCGCATCGGCGATGCGACAATTTAAAATCTCAACATATTATTTTTTATTATCATAATTTTTGCAGTTCACTTTTTTCTACACAGATTTAATTCCTACGGAATGAATAGGGTTCATTTAAATATCCCCTATATTCAAAATATTTTAAATGTATATTTAATTATCACCATTTCATAACATGCATGATTCCAGAGGAATCATATCTGTGTAGCTAATATAACCTATAACAACAGGCATTCCGGAGGAATGCTATCTCTCGACCTATAATATCATTATTTCTACACAAATTATATTGTACTAAACGGACAAATACCTCTCTTTAATAAATTTATTTTCTGCTTGCTTATAAACTTTAAATAATGACTCAGTTTCAATTTTTCAGGCAATGTCTGGAAAATTTGATATTTTATTAATCACTCAACTTATTCGGATTATCCGGATGTTCTTTCTGAAATTCTTCAGCCTGCTTCCGTTGTTCTTTCAGCCATGTTTCAAACGGAATTTTTTCATCATCATATTCGAGGGCGAAAACTTTACTGCCGTCTTCCGAAACCAGAAATTTCAAGCCGGATAAGCCAGCCTCTACTTTCCTGTAATCGTAGGCGTTCACCTGATAAAACGGAAAATTTCCTTTCGGACGTTCTACGATTTCAAAGAATAATTTCTTTTCGTCATCAGATAATTTTGTATAATGATTAACATAATAAAGCTCTGAAAGTTTTTTGTTCTGCTTTTCGAAAAACTGAAGAATCGTTTTTTCCTTTTCAGTGTATTTGAACGGATTAGGGTAATATTTTCCGTCAACTTCAATCGCACTTTCAGATTTTGAAATGGGTTTCACAATTTCTCCTTTACAATTCATCACACCCCAGGTTCCGCCGACCATTGCTTTATGCTCGTCTTCCGTTTTTTCCCAGTCGCAGCCGTCGCAAAACGCGGCATATCCATAATTGAAAGGCGATACAAAATCATGCAGAGGTTTGATAACAACTGTTCCGTTGCGATCTACAAAACCTACTTTCCCATCTTTCACGAACCTTCTGACACCTTCGGAGAAATAATCTGCGCCGTTGTCATAAAAGAAGGGTTTGTAGAGAAAATTGCCTTTTCTGTCGTAGACGTATCCCCATTCATTTTTCTGAGGTTTTTCATCTTTTTTAAAGCCATCAAAATAAATGGTTTCCCCTTTTACCGGTTCGCCATCTTTGAGATACGAAAAAATTTTAAACTGTGCCGGCACGATGATTTTACCGTCTGAATTTTTAACGCCAACCAAAGAGTCTTTCGATTTAAAATACGTTAAAACTTCTTTGTCCTGGGAAAAAACAAATATCGGAACCAGCAATGTCATTAAACCTAATCTTTTCATTTGAGTCGGTTTTAAATTATAAAATCCGGAAACTATTTATAAATGAAATATGCAGCCCAAAAGGACTGCATATAGCGTTATACTTTAAGATCAGCTTCGAGCCCGATCAGGTCTTTGTTCTGATCGATGATCGGCTGTACTTCGTTTTTGATGAATTCTTCGGTCTGGATCGGAGCAAAACCGATGAAGTTTTTAGGATCCAGTACTTCTTTCAGTTTCGACTTATCGAATTTTAACGAATCGTCGTTAAGGATTCTTTCGATCAGGTCGTTTTCTTTTCCTTCCATTTTTACCTGCTTCGAGGCTTCCATGGAATGAACCCTGATTACTTCGTGGATTTCCTGACGGTCTCCGCCGGCTTTCACTTCTTCCATGATGATGTATTCCGTTGCCATGAAAGGAAGCTCGTCCATAATATGTTTGTTGATCCTGTTCGGATATACCACGATGCCGTTCATGATGTTGTTCCAGATCAATAGAATGGCATCAACTGCCAAAAACGCCTGGGGAATAGTCAATCTCTTGTTGGCAGAATCATCCAGTGTTCTTTCAAACCACTGGGTTGAGGCTACCATTGCAGAACTGGTCGTTAATGACATTACATATTTAGCCAAAGCTCCGATTCTTTCACTTCTCATCGGGTTACGCTTGTAGGCCATAGCGGATGAACCGATCTGGTTTTTCTCGAACGGCTCTTCAATTTCTTTAAGATTCTGAAGCAAACGTAAATCGTTAGTGAATTTGTGTGCTGACTGAGCAATGTTTCCTAATAAAGCCACTACTTTCGCATCGATTTTACGATCATAGGTCTGCCCGGAAACGCCGAATACTTTTTCAAAACCGAATCTTTTGGATAATTCTTTATCTAAATGCTTTACTTTAGAATAATCACCGTCAAAAAGCTCCAGGAAACTCGCCGCAGTTCCGGTGGTTCCTTTTACTCCTCTGAATCTTAATGTTTCCAGGAAGAAATCAAGCTCTTCAATATCCAGCACCAGACTCTGTAACCAAAGCGTGGCTCTTTTTCCTACGGTAGTCAACTGAGCCGGCTGGAAGTGGGTAAATCCTAAGGTCGGAAGGTCTTTGTATTCAATAGCGAAGTCCGCTAAGTTTTTGATGACGTTTACCAACTTTTTCTTTAAAATTAAAAGCCCGTCACGGATCTGGATCAAATCGGTGTTATCTCCTACAAACGCCGAAGTTGCCCCGAGGTGAATAATTCCCTTGGCTGAAGGTGCCACATCTCCATAGGTATGAACGTGCGCCATTACATCATGACGGAACTTTTTCTCATATTCTGCCGCTTTATCGTAATCGATATTCTCGGCATTGGTTTTCAGTTCTGCGATCTGCTCGTCGGTGATGTCAAGGCCTAAATCTTTCTCGATTTCAGCAAGCGCGATCCAAAGTTTTCTCCAGGTGCGGAATTTGTTATTGTGTGAGAAGTTAAATAACATTTCTTCACTGGAGTAGCGCTCTTCCAATGGATTTTTGTAGGAATTCATTCTTTCTTTTACTTTTAGGTATGCAAAAATAGGATTTTTCAGCGAGAGTTGAAAATCGTTCGCGACTGAGTGGTATTATAAAAATAGTTAACAGATGAGAATTAAATGATAAAAAGCCACTCCTGAGAATGGCTTTATGTTCGTTATTGATAAATTACTACATCATTTTTCTTAATCTGGTAGCCTTTTTTCCGATAAGGAACCAGGACATAAGCATCTTTTATGGCTTTACCGCTTTTCCAGATCTTGCTTTTTCCCTGTCTTTCCAGGACAATACTTTTTGCGGCGCCATCCGGAATAAAAATTTCTGCTTTTTTCATGTTTCTGCTGAAAATAACCGCCGTCATCGTGGAATAGCTTTTGTTGCCATCCACTTCTTTAAGTTTGATTTTCTGCTCAAAAACGCGTACACATTCGTTTTTTATCTGGGAATACGTATAGCCCGCAGAGCCAATACATCCATGAACATCACGGTCATTTCCTACAACCGTTGGGTTTTTCTGAGCAAGCATTAAAGATGCAAGGAACAATAAACTGAATAAGATTGTTTTTTTCATATGTCTGTTTTTAAATTTCTATGGTTTTATTACACTAAATATACAAAAAAGTCACTCGATTTGAGTGACTTTAGAATTATTTTGTCCAGTTGATTTTTGAATGTTTCACATCGGAAGAACTGGTTCCGATCATGATGTCGAATTCTCCCGGCTCCCAGTCGTATTTCAGGTCACCATTGTAGAATTTAAGATCTTCAGGAGTAATGTTGAAGGTAATTTTCTTAGATTCTCCTTTTTTCAGCATGACTTTCTGGAAGCCTTTCAGTTCCTTTACAGGTCTTGTGATGGAGCCTACCATATCTCTGATGTAAAGCTGTACCACTTCAGCCCCGTCATAATTTCCGGAATTTGTCACCGTCACGGAAGCCTGTACGGTCTGGTTTCCTTTTGGATTAGAATTGGAAACCGTAACATCAGAATAGTTGAATTGAGTATAGCTCAATCCATACCCGAACGGATAAAGCGGCGTATTACACTCATCCATATAATTGGAACGGAATCGCTGGTATTCACATTTGTCTACAAGCTTCTGATCCAAAGGTCTTCCGGTATTTTTCTCGTTATAATAAATAGGCACCTGCCCTAAGCTTCTCGGGAAGGTCATTGGCAGTTTTCCTGAAGGATTTACTTTTCCGAAAAGAACATCGGAGATCGCATTTCCTGCTTCAGAACCGGGGAACCATACATTCAGAATAGCCTCAGGAGCGTCTTTCACGTTGGTAAGTGCTAACGGACGACCTGTGAACAATACCATCGCTATCGGCTTTCCTGTCTTTTTCAATTCGTTTAATAAATCTACCTGAGACTGAGGAATAGTGATTTCTGTTCTTGAAGAAGATTCACCACTCATTTCGGCGGATTCTCCTATAGCAAGAACGATAACATCTGCTTTTTTGGCAACATCTACGGCTTCTTTTAATAAAGCTTCTTTTGAACGATTGTCACGATCCGTTTTCTTACCATGAGCCGCATAGATCTCCTCCAGTTTCGCATTATCATCAATATTCGCTCCTTTTGCAGAGATGAACTTTACGTTTTTACCGTAGTTGGCTTCAAGTCCCTGAACCAAGTTCACAGATTTTTCATGCTTGGCTGCCACGCTCCATGTTCCGGTCATGTTGATGGAATTATTCACCAAAGGGCCGATAACCGCTACTGTTCCGGTGGCTTTTAAAGGTAAAACCTGGTTTTCGTTTTTCAGTAAAACAATGGATTGGGCCGCAACATTTCTTGCGATATTTCTGTTTTCCTGGCTGAAAACTTCTTTTGCCGCTAATTTTGCATCTCCGTGTTTGTAAGGATTATCGAATAATCCGAGATCATATTTTGCTTCAAGGATTCTTCTCGCTGCCATATCGATTTCAGCCTGGGTCACTTTTCCTTCCGATAAGGATTTTTTAAGGGTCGTTAAGAAACCTTCACCCACCATATCCATATCGATTCCGGCTTTCAGTGCCAAAGCAGAAACCTGCTGAAGGTCGCCCATTCCGTGGTCTACCATTTCGTTGATCCCCGTATAGTCGGTTACTACAAATCCTTTGAATTTCCAACGGTTTCTCAGGACTTCTGTCTGAAGCCAACGGTTGCCGGTTGCCGGTACGCCATCCACTTCATTGAAAGAAGCCATTACCGATGCTACTCCCGCATCAACGGCCGCTTTATACGGTGGGAAATATTCGTTGAACATTCTGATGTGGCTCATATCAACCGTATTGTAATCTCTTCCGGCTTCTCCTGCTCCGTATAAGGCAAAGTGTTTTACGCAGGCTAAAATCGTATTCCCGGCGGCAAGATCTTTCCCCTGATATCCATACACCATATTTTTGGCGATTTCGCTTCCTAAGTACGGATCTTCGCCCGAACCTTCGGAAACCCTTCCCCATCTTGGTTCACGGGAAATATCCACCATTGGGGAGAAGGTCCAGTTGATTCCGTCTGCTGAAGCTTCTTTCGCTGCTACACGGGCCGACTGCTGAATCAAATTCATGTCCCACGATGAAGCCAATCCCAAAGGAATGGGAAAAGTCGTTTCATATCCGTGAATTACGTCCATCCCGAAAATCAAAGGAATTTTGAGACGGCTGTTTTCAACGGCTACTTTCTGAACCGCCTTGATTTTATCAGCCCCTTTTATATTGAACAGTCCACCTACTAAACCCTGCTCCACTTTTTTTCCGATGTCTGAGCTTTTCGCCAAACCTGTGGTAAAGTCGCCTGAGCTTGGTAAGTTTAGCTGTCCGATTTTTTCATCCAATGTCATTTTAGACAAAAGATTATCGACGAAGGCTTTCTTCTTAGCCTGATACTGTGCCGTCTGATAGGCCTGAACCGGCTTTGATACCATTTCCTGGGCCGAAAACACAGGTGCCAGCGCCAAAGTGGCCATAATCATTAACTTTTTCATAAAATCTATCTTCTTTAATTATATAGTTCTTTTTTGTAATAATAATTATTTAAATGCAAACAACAAACTTTTAAAAAACAATTGTCGCCGTTGGATCCTGTATTTAACAAAGATCGTAAACATTTTAAATGACGGTTATTAATTTTACTTAATTATTTCCTTTTTGACAACATCCACCGGTACAATTCGGGATTGGAATAGGTAGAATCCCAGGAATTGTGGTTGTCGTTCGGGAAAATGGTGAGTTCTGCCGAGGGGTTTACCGGATGCAGCTTCTGGTAAAAATTGAAGGCGTTTTCCGGAAGCACCACATCATCCATTCCACCGTGGAAAATCTTCATATTCAGGTTTTTGTACTGATGAATATTGGCATACATCACCCGATCTGTGGGTGCACATACGGAAACAACCGCGGCAAACATTTCCGGGTGTTCCATCGCCAGCTTCAAGGTTCCCCATCCGCCCATGGAAAGGCCGGTAAGATAAATTCTTGAAGGATCAATTTTATATTTTGCCTGAATTTCCTTAATCAGCGCATATACGGTTACCGTATCCCACCAGGTATTTTCCGGGCATTGTGGTGCCAGGATCGCCACCGGTTCTTTGATCAGGTTTTTATAGGTGAAGGGACTATGTGCTTTCACCATTTCCAGGTTATTGCCCCTTTCACCCGATCCGTGAAGGAAAACGATGAGCGGTACATTGCCTTTGGCATTTTGCGGATAATCCAATATATAGGAGATCTTTTCCTGTCTCTTTATTTCCTTATTTAATTCCGATTTTATTTCCTGGGCGTGTAAGCTGAGAGAAAACGGAAGAAAAAGAAGGGGTAAATGCTTTAGTTTCAGTTTCATTTTTAACTTGTATGTTTGGCTAAAGCCGTTTGATGAATTGCTATTTATAAATCGGTGTCTTGTTTCTATTCAGGTTGTCCTCCTAGCCCTGATGGGAACGGCATCCTTTTTTTGGGAGGGAAAAGCCAGGCAAAAAAAGATACAGTGGACAGCAGGATCAAGCTCCTGAACATTACCGGATGTTGTATTTTTCAGATTTAAAACTCAGTTTTTTCAATCCCTGCTGAATTTCCGGAGCGTTCATGAAGAGCTTCCATAAAAATCCGGTTCTGTAGTTTTCGATCATCGGAGCAATGGTTCCCTGGTCGATGGCTAAATATCTCGGGGTCGTCCAATTGTCGTAATGAATGGAATTGGCATCGTAAGGACCTGCTGATCCGATAAATTCAGGTTTTTGAGTGTACAGAAATCTCAGAAAATCCATCGATTCTTTCGGCGTGTAGGGGAAACTGCTCAGTGCTGCGGTAGGGGTAATCACACCACGGTCATTCTGCGGGAAATGGGCATCATAGCCTACACTTCCGTCCTGGTTTCTGGAGTAACTGGCTGTTAATCCCCAGTAATCCGGGCCATAGCCTTTCCAGTGTTTCGGGTTTTCGACACAATATTTGTAATCGATCATCACCTGGTTTTTATTTAAATCAAAATAATTTTTAATAAGTTTATCGGACAGGTTGGTCGGATCCAGGCCGATATAGGAGTAATGAGCCCAGAAGAGCGGACCGCCGTATTCATCGGCACCGTTGTGTTTAACGTACATTGGGAGCCCGTATTTCTCTTTGTCTGAAAGATAGGTCCCGTTTCTGGTCCAGCCTTTGTAATAGGTTTCGGCGTCAATCGGATAGGTAGGTGATGAGGCGGCTAAAATGTAAGTAATCAGGCATTCGTTGTATCCCTGCAACGGAAAATTCATTTCCCACTGATAGTCGGGTGACCAATGCCAGTAAAGAACCTTCTCCCCTCCTTTGGTGTACCAGTTCCATTGGATGCCTTTCCAGAGGTCGTCGCATTTTTTGGCCAGGGCTTTTTCTTCGGCATTTCCGTTTTTAAAGTATTCCCGGACCATCAGGATTCCAGAAGTAAGGAAGGCTGTTTCCACCAGGTCGCCGCCATTGTCTTTTTTCCCGAAAGGCACCGTCTTGCCCGTTTCGCCATTGATCCAGTGGGACCAGGCGCCTTTGTGGCGGTCGGCTTTTGCAAGGAAATCCATCATGGTGGTCAATCGTTTCACTGCTTCCCTGCGCGGCACAAATCCTCTTTCCACGCCAACCAGAATTGTGGCCAGGCCAAACCCGGAACCACCTGTTGTAACAACATGTTTATCATTATCCGGATAAATATTATCTTCATGATAGCGTTCCCTTCCAAGCAAAGAATGTGGTTCGGCGTAATCCCAGAAGTATTTCAGGGCATCTTTCTGGACTTTGTCCATTAATTGCTGATCGGTAATATCACTTTTTACCGCCTGCATTGTCAGCGTCTCCTTTTGAGAAACCTGTGAATTTTTGCAGGAAACGGTGAGTAGTGATACTGCTGTTATTGACATTAAAATCCTCTTCATATTTTATTTTTTGTTTTTAATTAAAAACCGTATTGTGTCGAGTGAAAGCCTAACTTGATCAATCCTTGTTTTACATCAGGCGCATTCATAAACAACTGCCATAAAAACTGGGTCTTGTAATTCTCAATCATTGGTGCGATGGTCCCCTGATCAATGGCAAGATATCTTGGCGTAACCCAATTGTAATGAACAGAATAGGCATCATATGGCCCTGCGACGCCTACATATTTATTGTAATTCTCATTATACAGAAATCTCAGCATATTCATACTTTCCGTAGGGGTATATGGCATGCTTGAAAGTGCTGCTGTAGGCGAAATAACACCTAAATCATTGTTCGGCTGGTGTCCGGCATATCCGGTAGAGCCATCCGAATTTCTGGAATAGCTTGCGGTAAGTCCCCAGCTTTTTGAATTGTAGCCCTGCCATCCTTTTGGATTTGTCAGACAGTACTGGTACATGATCTTTGCATGATTGGTTGTTACATCTCCGTAATTTACATATTCATCAGAAAGTCCTCTCGGGTCCAGGCCCAGGAATGAGTAATGCGACCAGAACATCGGTCCTACTGTGCCATTGGCTCCATTATGATTTACCACGACGGGAATTCCGTATTGAGATCCTGTATTTTTGATGCTTCCGTTTCTGGCCCAGCCTTGCTGATAAACGGGTTTATCAATAGCATAATTGGGGGAAGCTGCTGCGAGGACATAGGTCATCAATGTTTCATCAAACCCTTTCAGCGGCAAATTCATCTGGAAATTGTAGTTAGGTGACCAATGCCAGTACAACACGTTTTGTCCCTGGGTATACCAACTCCATTCGATTCCCTTCCATAGCGCATCAGCTTTCTGCGACAGTGTCAGTTCCGAACTGTCGGAAGAGTTCTTAAAGAATTCTCTCACACAAATTAATCCCTGCGCCAGAAATGCCGTTTCAACGAGATCTCCGCCGTCATCCATTGTACTAAATGGAATTACTTGCCCATTTGTGCCATTCATCCAATGTGGCCATGCGCCGTGAAAACGATTGGCACTTTGCAAGAAATTAAGTGAAGTAGTAAGTTTTGAAACTGCTTCAGCTCTGGAAATATATCCATTTTTAATTCCTACAAGAATTGTCATCAATCCGAAACCCGAGCCTCCGGTCGTTACAACATTAGCATCCTGAGACGGATTATCTGTATGGTATCTTTCCCGCGCCAGCTTTGAATTGGTTTCTGCATAGTCCCAGAAGTATTTTAAGGCGTCTTTCTGAACCATTTCGATGAGCTGGGGATCGGTGTAGTTGTTTGTGGGGGGATTGGTGTTGCCATTGTTTCCACCCAGCGGAGTGCCTGATCCAGATGAAGCATCATCAGAAGAGCAGCTATTAAATATTATACTTGACAATAATATTGTTGATATAATCTTTCTCATATTATAAATGTAAAAAAAGGCCTATTTCTAGGCCTCATTTAAATAATAATTATCTGTTATCTTTTTCAAGTTTGTACAAGGCATCAATCTCACCAGCAGAGAGAGCTTTATCATACATTCTGAATTCATCCATTAGTCCTGTATAGTTAAGCATCCAGCTATCTGGTGATCCCCAAGGTGTACCTAAATGCTGTTGATATCCTCCAATGATAAATTTAGAAACATTTGAATTTGCTAAATCACCAAGTGGCCCCCCACCTAAAGAAGGATCATTATTATATCTTTTTGTAATACTATCAGGCAGTTGAATTTTTACACCATCAATGTACAAAGAAAATAACGACATCCCTCCATCATAAGTCCAAACAACATGTTTCCATTTATCATACATATTATCTAATTTATTTGTTCCGCCAGTTTCAATAAATTGTCCTGCCCAAGGAATGTTAGGTGTTACATCTTTTTGAATGTGAAATTTCATTAACATTTTTCCATCAGTAGAGCTTTCAATCAAAACAAAAATATTCCCCCAGAAGTCTGTTGTTTTAGGTAACATGAAAAGACATTGTGCTCCTCCTGTATGGGTAGAAGTTTTAATCCACATTGATTGGGTTATGCTTTTCAAGTTTTTAATTTTATCACTTACATCATTGTAACTAATAAAACCGTTTGTTAATCCCTTATAAGCCATACCTTTTACTCCAGTATCGAAAGTATTTCCAGAGACATTTCCTCCAGTTACTCCACTTTTTGAATCTATCGTTGAAGAATTATCAAAACTAATTTTACTTATTAAGTGATCTGATGCTATTTCATCAGAATTTTGATACCCTCCGATTGAAGCGTATGGTACAGGCAAATTTTCTTTATCTATATTGTCTTCGCAAGAACTTAGAAAAAAAAGTCCTGCAGCGATTAATGTAATATTTTTAATTATTTTTTTCATAATTTTAGTTATATCCGGGATTTTGTGTAGAATATTTCGAAGCCTGAAGCATAAAGCTTGAAGGTAAAGGGAATACTTCATGTTTTCCGACTACAAAAGTTTTACCATCAGCAGCCATTGCAGATTGAGCTTGACCTGTTCTTACAAGATCAAACCATCTATCATGTTCCATTGCCAATTCAAATCTTCTTTCTTTCCATACAGCAAGTCTAACATCTGATTGTGAAGCAGCTAAAGTATTACCCAATCCAGCTCTAGTTCGTATTTGATTAACTAAAGTGATTGCTTGAGTTGTATTTCCTTGTTCATTATATGCTTCCGCTAACATTAATAAAACATCAGCATATCTAATTACCCTTAAATTTTGTGAAGCAAAATCGTTTCCAGAAAAACTGGGAGAATAAGCTTTATAATTATACATTGGATTAGATACCGTTGAAGGTAAAACGACACCATCATACAAAGTTTGTCCACGGAACATTATAGTTGCATCTTTTCTTAAATCACCTGTTTCATAAGCATTTAATAGGGTATTCGAAGGTGTATTAAATCCCCAACCCCAGCCACCAGCGCCTCTAGGAGCCTGAACTTGAGAATATTGTTTAATACCAGGGCTAGTAAGATTTGTACTTCCTGAAGGTCCTCCAATACTTTGAATTTCAAATAGTGATTCTTGATTATTTTCTCCACTAATTTTAAATACATCCGCATAAGAAGGCGTGAGAGAGTAACCGGAAATCTGAGTTCCATAAGTTATTACATCAGCCCACTTTTTTTGATATAATGCTACTTTTGTCATTAACCCAAGTGCCGCACCTTTAGAGGCTCTTCCTACATCAGAAGTTCCATAAGCACTCTTCACAGGTAATACTGCAATTGCATCTTTTAAATCTTTTTCAATTTGAGCATAAACCTCAGCAGTTGATTTTCTTGTTAAAAGAGCTACATTATCTGCTTCAGAAGCTGGATCTGGAACGTGATCTATTATTGGAACCCCCCCAAAACATCTAACTAAATTAAAATAATAATAAGCCCTTAAGAACTTAGTCTCAGCAATAAGCCTATCCTTTAATGCCGGGCTTGCTTTATCTAATAACGGCAAATATTTTAATGCCTGATTACATTTATTAATTCCTTCGTAATTTCCTTTAAACACATCACTAACAGATCCACTGGAAGAATCAAAAGTTAATGCATCCATTAAGTTTTTATCCGACCCTGCATCACCCGGATCTGAGCCTTTATCAGCTTCATCGGAAGTAATACTTGTCATACCAATCCATGCAAATGAAGAAGTATCCCACTCAAGTAATTGCGCATAAGCAGAAGTTACAAAGCTTTTAGCTCCTTCATCGTTATTATATAATTCCAAATCAGCCGTCGATATATTTTCGGTCGGAGCTACATCTAAAAAATCGTTAGAACAACTTACAGAAAACATTAAAGTTCCTGCCATTAAAAGTGTTATATATCTATTTTTCATTATTATTCTTATTTTAAAATTTAACATTCATTCCAAATACGAATGATCTTAATTTAGGATAAACACCTAATTCTATACCTTGTGTTCCATAGGCGGGGCTTCCATCTCCATTAATCTCAGGAGAATAACCGGAATATTTTTGCCAGATAAAAGGATTGATAGCACTCGCATAAAAACGTAGAGATGTGATCATCTCACTAAATTTTGGCAATGTATAGCCTAATGTAATGTTATTAATTCTAAAAAAGTTTGATGATTCTAAATAATAGTTAGAAGCAACCGGCTGAACATTTGTTGGACTTGGATTTGGAGAATTTGTATTTGTTGGAGTCCAATAGTTAGTGGCTATACTATATTCAATATTTTCATTTCCATTTCTAACTGCTTTTTTACCGTTAAATACTTTTCCTCCCATTTGCCCATATCCATCAACTGAAAAATCTATATTCTTATAGTGTATCCCAGCAGTTACTCCATAATTAGTAGGAGCAATTACAGATCCGAAAAATCTTCTGTCTGCATCTGTAAGCTTAGACCTTTCAACAACATTGTTAT
This sequence comes from Chryseobacterium endophyticum, assembly GCF_056333165.1. NCBI lineage: Bacteria > Pseudomonadati > Bacteroidota > Flavobacteriia > Flavobacteriales > Weeksellaceae > Chryseobacterium > Chryseobacterium endophyticum. The sequence goes on along the minus strand of NZ_JBWGXE010000006.1, from coordinate 139,484 downwards.
TCTTATCATAATATACGAAGTTACCTTGGTTATCATATCCAGCTACTTCATATAACCAAAAACTACCAATAGGCTGTCCTTCAGAAAGCTTCTTTGTAATTTGACCATTCCCCAAGCTTCCTCCGGTTAATGTATTAGCAAGCTCACTAAGTGATTCTACATTATTTTTATTGTAAGCTATATTACCTCCTATCCAATAAGTAAGATTATCACCAATTTTATCATCCCAACGCAAACTTCCTTCTATACCTTTATTAGAAACGCTTGCTCCATAATCATAATAAGGGTTACCTATACCTGTCGTTACAATAGGCTTTAAATCTAAAATAGCTTGTTTATTTTTTTTGTTATAAATATCTACACTACCTTTCAATCTGCGATTTAAAACCTCAAAGTCCAATCCTATAGAAGTTTCTTCTGTGGTTTCCCACGAAAGCTTAGAATTTACTAGTGTGTTAACTGTAATACCTGAATTAGCGCTTCCTCCAATACCATAACTATACAAATCAAATGGAACGTAATTAAGCGGAACATTCTGATTTCCCAGTCTACCCCAACCACCACGTATTTTTAACAAATCAAAAAATCCGTCTTGCATAAAGTTTTCTTTCGAAATAACCCATCCTGCGCTGAATGCTGGGAACGTTCCCCATTTTTCTCCATCAGCAAATTTTGAAGAACCATCTCTACGTATGCTACCTGATAATAAATACTTTCCAGCATATGAGTATTGTAATCTTCCAAAATAAGAATTTAATCTAGATGTATTAGTAGTAACATTTCCTCCATCTCTTCCTGTCGGAATCTGTGTAAAATCATTTACGGTTGCAAAATTTGCTCCCCAGTAGTTAGACAATTGTGGTACATTACCATAGATAATTCTACTATTGTATACACTTCCAATTTCGCTGGCTTCCGTACCTAATGTAACTTCTAAATCATGCTTACCAATTTTTTTAGTATATGTAAAATAATTAGACCAATTCCAATTAAAGAAATGACTAGCATTTTTAGTTACTAAATTATATGGGTTGGTAAGTCTACCTGTGGTTGCGTCCTTTGTATTAAAGAATGTGTTATAGGCATCATCTCCAACGATATTATTTGGATGCCCCATTAACCAAGAAGTAATATTATCTGCATAAGAATATTGGTTATAATTATTATATTCGCCTCCAAACTGTGAAGTAAATTTCAAATCATCTAATATTTTATATTCAGCAGTAATACCTCCAAAAAGGTCAAATGTCTTCTGTTTTTCATTATTTAAAGCTAACTGTGCAACCGGATTAGAAACATTATTGATTTGTGTAAGAGATCCAGCAGTACCCGCAAATCCATTATCCTGAACATAAGAATTAGCATAAATACCATTAGCCCACTGAATAGGAATTAATGGAGATTGCTTGTATGCATCAGTAAAAGCAGATAGTGGTTTAGGAGTATTATTATTATTTGAGAAACCTAAAGTTTGTGTAATTTTTATTCTTTTGGAAACTTTAAATTCATTATTTGTTCTAAAGTTAAAACGTTTGTATTCCATTCCTTTAAGAATAGTTTGTTCGTCATAATAACCTAAAGCAAAATTATAATTTACTTTATCGGTACTTCCTGATAAAGAGACATTATGTTGACTATAAAATCCTGTTTGTGTAATTGCTTTCATCCAATCAGTATTGACTGGTTGGTCTTGTGAAAATCGTATAGATCCAGTTGCAAGATTCGAATAATTAGCAAAAAGATTACTACCTGCCATTTTTACGGTTTTAAGCATATCTCTTACACCAACAAAGGTATCATATCCAACAGTCATTTTTCCTCTACCTTGTTTAGTAGTAATGATAATAACACCATTTGCTGCTCTATTTCCAAAAATAGCCAAAGCACTTGCATCTTTTAATACTTCATAAGACTCAATATCATTTGAATTTATATTATTAATGAAGTTAGCGTTTGTATCTCCATCAATTTGAACTCCATCCACAACGTATAATGGAGCTCTTCCTCCTAATGCAGTACCAACACCTCTAATGATTACAGAGGGCTTACTTCCTGGGTTATCATCTGCAACAACATTAACACCCGCAACCTTGCCTTGAATAGCTTGGTTAGCATTCATCACCTTAGTCTTAGACACTTCATCAGCTTTTAGTGATGATACAGAAGTTGTCAAATCACTTTTCTTCCTTGTTCCGTATCCAATAACTACGACTTCTTCTATTTTTTTTTCTTTTGTAATAGAATCATTCGGAGTAACCTGTGCATTGACATTCATACCGAAGTAGAGAACAGCAATGAGACATGAATACTTTAAATCACTTTGTTTCATATAGTTATATTTTATTCGTACAATCAAATTAACAAAAAAGACAGGGTCTTTTTTCATGCTTATCATTGAATATTAACATATTCTCATAAAAAGACATTATTCAAAATTATAAAAATATCTTGAACAATGTTAATTTTACTTAATGTTTTTATTTTTCTGTTAAAATTTCAATTTTATTTAATACAACAATATTGATTTACTGTTAGAAAGTATATCTAAAAATAACTCATTATCCATTAGATTTTAAGTTAATTTTACCTGTATATTATTAAAAAAAATATTTTTAGATTAAGTGAAATTTGTAATAATTCTAATCAAATCTTACTATTATTCTGATATGGTCTTATCATTAATCACTATAAAATTTGTTAAAATAATAATTGTACTTAAATTTGGTTCGTTATTTGAAAATATTAGAGTTTAATTAAAACAAATGAAAAAGTATATTATTACCGCTGCTTTCATTATAGGCACAGGAGCTATTATCAATACAGCAGTGCAGTCATGCACTACTCTGGCAACGTCCGATATCGGGCTTTCAATCATTAAGAAGTTTCTTTTGAACGGGATTGATAAAGGCGCCAATATTTATAGCAACCGGGAAGCTTTTCTTCAAAACAATATGGTTGATAAAGCACTTCCTAAGCAGTTGAGGGAAATTAATTCAATGCTTGAAAAGGTTGCGCCATCGCTGGTACAAAAAGAAAGAGCCTACATTGCGGATGCTGCCGTCTATACGGTCAACATCTCAAAGCCTATTCTTGTTGGAGCGGTAAACAGTCTTAACGCTCAGGATGTAACAAGAATCATTCAGGGAGAAAAAGGAACGGCGACATTAATTCTTAAGGAAAAAACTTCACAGCAGCTTATCGCAGCCATTACTCCAAAAGTTGAGGAACAGCTGAACCAGTACGGAATTGTGAGAAGCATTAATACGGCACTGGCCGGAAGCAATCTTTTAGGCAGCCTTCTTGGCGGTAACAACACGACCGTTAATTCAGGAGGATTAAGCCAGCTGGCCTCCGAACAACTTGTAAACGGGATGTTCAATATCATCGAAGATTATGAAATTCAAAACTCAAGCTCACTCTTAGGACCACTTGGGAAATAAAAATTATTTCGTTATATTTATATATTATTTAAAATTGGTAAATGGATATTTTACAAGGAAATCAACATGCAAGTCCGGAGGATTTTTATAATTCACTAAAGACAAAGCTGGAAGATCATCATGATTTTCCGGAAGATTATTTATTTAAATTCATTATTCCGACGGACCAGGCAAAATTAACTGAAATTTACAGGGTTTTCGACGGAATAAAATTTACACTGGGAAACAGGGAGAGCAAAAACGGAAAATACACCGCGTGTAATATTAACGCTTTTGTTCTGGATGCCGACCAGGTCGTTAAAATTTACAAAGAAGTCGCAAAAATAGAAGGTGTTATTCTTTTATAAATAAAAAAGTCAGCAATTACGCTGACTTTTCTGTTTAAGTTCTTAATATGTTTTTATTTATTTTTCTATAAAATACTTAACATTTTCAATAGGCCTTCCCAACATAGCGACGGAGCCTTTGATAATAATAGGTCTCTGAATCAGTGACGGATTTTCCGCCAGGATATTGATCCATTCTTCTTCAGAAAAATTTTGATCTGCAAATTTTTCAAGATACAGTTTTTCGTTTTTCCTAATGATATCAAAGACACTCTGATTGAGCTTTTTCAGAACCGTTTTAATTTCCAAAGGGCTTAACGGATCCTCAACCATATTAATGATTTCGAACGGAACGCCATTTTCATCCAGGTACTCGAGGACTGCATTGGATTTTGAGCAATTGCCGTTATGTAAAACTTTCACTAACATTTTTGGTGGTATTTAATCCTAAACAAATTTAACAACAAAACGCTTTAAACTACTTTAATTTATAATAAATCTTTGTTAAAACAATCCGTATAGCTCGGCCTCAATTTTTTCAAGGATAAACCCGAAATCTTCCGGCTTCTCTACGAAATCAAGGTCATCAACTTCTATGATCAACAGCTTGCCTTCGGTATAATTGGAGATCCATTTTTCGTATTTCTGATTAAGCTTGGAAAGATATTCAATACTAATGGAAGCTTCGTATTCTCTTCCCCGTTTGTATATTTTCTTCACCAGGTTAGGAACATCAGATTTAAGATAAATCAGCAGATCGGGTGCAGAAACAAATGATTTCATCAGGTTAAAAACAGCGGCGTAATTATTAAAATCCCTGTCCGAAAGAAGGTTCATATCGTTAAGATTTTCAGCAAAAATATGAGCATCTTCATAAATCGTACGATCCTGAATAATATTTTTACCGCTTTCCCTGATCTCTTTTACCTGACGGAACCTGCTTCCTAAAAAGTAAATCTGGAGCGCAAAACTCCACTTGCTCATATCCGCATAAAAATCTTCGAGATAAGGGTTGTGGTCAACATCCTCAAACTGTGCATCCCATCCGTAATGCTTCGAAAGCATGGTCGTTAAAGTTGTTTTTCCGGCTCCAATATTTCCTGTAACTGCAATATGCATATTTTCTCCTTAATGTTAATGATTTATCCTATTAATTCCCTGCAGACTCCAGGGTAGAAATATCCTCAATAAGCTTTTGCAATGAGCTTTCCGCAGGGTTTTTATCTTCAATTCCCTGGGTTTCCTTCTCCAGTTTTTCTTCCGGGTTGTCCGGTTCCGAAGTGTTCTGCTCCGACGGCTTTACGTCCTGCTCTGTCGCTTTAGGTTGTAGTTCTGTTTCTGTCTGTGGCTGGTTTTCCTTATTTTTTTCGAGGCTGTAAAGATAAAGTTTGTTGGCCTTGATTTCAAAATAAGAAAGCGTATTTTTATCCACAATCTGTGCCTCCGGATCTTGAAAAATTTTCACCATTTCTTTTTCGGGAATGCATTTCAGAATAGCATTTTGAGTAATTACCAAAATATTTTCATTTTCTCTCCGGAAACGTTTTCCGTTCTCAATGGGCGCTTCAAAGATTTTTTCAAACTTAAAGGTATAAACCCGGATGTGCTGTCTCGTTAAAATATAGACCTTATTTTCATACACCAGAAGATCCATCAGATCATCAAAACTTGCGTCGAAAGGATAAGAATTGATGATTGTTTCATTCCTGAAATTATACTGGATCAGCCTTTTGGTACTTTCGTCCAGTAACCAGAGCTGCTGCAGATCTTCTGCGTAAGTCATTTTGATAAAACCGAATTTCTGCTTGAAATCAACGCGCTGGATCTCATTCATATTCTGGTCGAAAAATTTAAGTTCCTGGGCATTTTCGGAAAAAAGCGGCACACTCAAAGGGTTCTGTACGGTCTGCACTTTATACGGAACGGTAAGCATCATTTTACCGATCTGTCGCCCCAACGAATCGTATTTGGTAAGGCTGAAATCCTTGTTTTTGTAGATATAGAGATTTCCGTAATCGTCGGCAAGCATATCTTTGGCTTCCTTAAGCTTCAACGTATCTAAAGGAAGAAATTTCTGCGCCTGTAGCGAACAGAAAAAAAACATGCATATCAAATATAATATTCTCAAATTATTTTACTGAAGTAGCGCTCCTGAGGAACGCTACCAATTTACTATTTTATTTCTATTTAATTTTGTTAAAATTCAACTATTGAATAGCGACTTCATACATCTTCGGCCAGTTTTTACCTGTGACAACCATATTGCCACCTTTAAAAGCGATTCCGTTGAGAACGTGCTCTTTATCATCTTTTGTATTTTCTTCGGTAATTCCTGTAAAATCGAATTTACCGACCACTTCACCCGTCGCCGGATTTATCTTAAGGATGAAGGGCTGGTGCCAGATGTTCGAATAAATAAAACCATCATGATATTCCAGTTCATTCAATTGGGTGTAAATATCTTTATATCCGCCAACTGAACGTTTTTTTACTACTTTCGACGGATTGTTTACGTCAAGAAAATACAGATTATTTGAACCATCAGTAGCGATGAGGTTTTTCCCGTCAAAAGTCAGCCCCCATCCTTCGCCGATCTCGTTGGGAAGTGGAAATTCCGAAAGCTTTTTTAAGGTTGCTTTATCATAAACGAATCCAAGTTTGTTTTGATAGGTAAGCTGATAAATTTTATCTCCCGCAACAGCACATCCTTCGGAAAAGATATGCCCCGGCTGCTTTTCCGTGATCACCGGTTGAGTAGTCCCTAAAGTATATTTAATAAGCTGGGAAGAATTTTTCAGACCGTCGCTTTCATACACCGTATTTCCTTCGCTGAGAAAACCTTCCAGAAAATTGTCGGGATCATGGGGATATTCCGCTACCATTCTGTACGTTATGTTTTGTTCCTTTAATTTCGAAAAAACATTGATCGTCGCATCCTGATTCAGCGTTTCACCGCTTTTTGTTTTGATAATAAAAGTTACCTTATTCTCTCCGTACTCAAAGAATTTCGGATCAACAAACATTTCAGAAGTCTCTTTATCTCCGAAGCTGATCAAAATCGTTTCGGCATTATCGGTTACCTCTTCAGGAAGTTTCAGACGGTTACCGAAGCGGTAGCCTTTCTCTTCCATAGCATGGTTGTAATCTGCCAAAGAATCAAGCATTTTTTTATCATTCCTGCATGACATCAGCATGAGGATCAGCGCAAAACAAAAAACTGAACTTTTATTCACTTTTAAAGCTTATTTAACGGCAACTTCATAGATTTTCGGCCAGTTTTTACCTGTTACCAACATGTTTTCACCTTTAAAAGCGATTCCGTTCAGCACATCGTCGCTGCCTTTGGTATTCTGCTTAGCGATATCCGTAAAATCGAATGTTCCCACAACCTCTCCGTTCTGAGGATTTATCTTTAAAACGATCGGTTTCTGCCACACATTGGCGTATATAAATCCGTTATGGTATTCAAGCTCATTCAGCTGATCGTACGCCTGGGAACTTCCCGCTACAGCAATATATTTTACCAGTTTTGAAGGATTGGCAGGATCCAGGAAGTATAAAAGTTTGCTCCCGTCTGAGGCGATCAGGTTTTTACCGTCATACGTAAGTCCCCAGCCTTCTCCCAAAACGTTAGGATAGGCAAATTCAGATAATAATTTCAAGGAAGTTTTATCATAAATATATCCCTTTTTACTCTGCCATGTAAGCTGGTACACTTTATCTCCGACAATGGTGCTCCCTTCCGAAAAATCTTCCTGCGGCTGCTTGGTTGAAGCCAGTGGCGTTGTCGTTCCCAATGTATATTTTAAGATCTGCGAAGAGCCGTTCTGTCCGTCACTCTCATAAATCGTATTGCCTTCGATCTGAAACCCCTGTACAAAATTTTTAGGGTCGTGAGGGTATTCTGCGATAATTTCGTAATTGATCTTCTGTTCAGGATTTTTGGCAAAAACATTAATGGTAGCATCCTGGGTAAGGGTTTCGCCGCCTTTAGTCTTGATATTGAAGGTAACCGGATTGTCTCCTAAAGTAAAGAATTTCGGATCTATTGTTAAATCAGATGTTTCTTTGTCCCCGAAGCTGATAGAGATACTTTCCGCATCGTCAGTCACTTCGCTGGGCAATGCGAGCTTATCTCCGAAGTGATATCCTTTCTGCTCCATTGAGTTGTTATAATCCGCAAGCGAATCGAGGATTTTCTTATCGTTCTTACAAGATGCCAGCAACATGATCGCCGCAAAACCGGCTATTATATTTTTTTTCATTGATTTCTAAATAAATTTCTCCAAAATTAGCAAAATTTATCGCTCCCTGCTAATTTCGGAAGTATGTTGACCCAATTGTAATATATCAAAGGAAATTTTAAGATTCAAGGTAGGGCTTCAGGCTTTGGCTGACAATGCCCATCCATCCTTCCGTAAAGGCTTTTTCTGAAAAATTTTCGCCAAGATCATTAAAATTCTCAATGCCTTTGTGGGTTAATCTCACAAGCGTCTGTTCACCTCCAGCCTGAAGCTCCCACTGAACGGACGTTTTCCTGTCTGAGAAATCGGGATAAAACCAGGTGTGCTTCAGTTTCTGGCCGGGAACGACTTCCAGGATCTCTGCCTGATGGTGATATTTGTGTTCATCGCCGGGTTCGTAAAAATTAAAAACTTTTCCGGTTTCCAAAATAAAATCAGGAATATCGAAATACCATATTTTCATTTCGTTTTTATCAGTTAATGCTTTCCAAACCTTTTCTGTCGGAGCATTTACCTTCTGTTCTATAATGATCGGATGGCTCATATATTTTGTTTTAAATTGATGTATTGCAGATCTTGTCTTATCTCATATTAAATATAACGTTTTTTAAAGAAAGAAATTAATCTTTTTTCATATCCGAAATGATAAATTACTGAATAACAAATCATCCATAATATTTAGCCACAGTCAGACAACTTATCAAAAGCTTTTTTAATTTTTCGTAAAAGGAATATTGTTGTAAAACCCGATCTGGATCTGGCCGCGGTTTTTATTTTCCTGCAGCTGATTCATATATCCTGCTTCAATTCTCATATTTTTATTGATTACATATCCCAAAGCCCCGTAAACCCTGTTTCTGTCGAAGACCGGACGGTCAAAATGCAGGAAAATCTCGTTATACGCAGAGGCATAAAAAGTCTTCGGCAACATCTCTTTATTATTGATCGGAATATTGAATCCTAAAAAATACCTGAACCTCATCCTGAAATCATTTTCCAAAAACCTTTCTTCCAAGCGATAACGATGCTGGAGATTGAAACGTCCGAATTTTTGTTTTGTAATAAACTGTTGAAATATCCGATGTTCGATATTTTCGGTTTTTTCACCGTTGATGTAAGGCTGACTTAAAATAAACCCGTACCCTAATAAAATATTATTGTTGTTTTCCGTAAGATCATACCCGATTCCCGTACGGATAAGCAGTTGCTCCAGATCGCCGGCCGCATCAAAATTCCTGTATTGAATTTCGTTGTGCAAGTTTAGTTTTTTACTGATCTTATTGTTTCCGAAATACATATACCATGCTCCCAGATCACTTTTCTGCGCCTTTAAAACTGAGGTCCCTAAAATAAAAACGCTTACCGCCCATGCTTTTATAACTTTCATTCCGTTTATATTTATTATTAAAATCTATTAAATAATTAAATTCAATATTAATTATCAATAATAGGAAAAATATTTTTAATACCAAACCTGATTTTATCCCATAAAAAAACCGGCTTTTACGGCCGGCTGTATTTTTATCTGAAACTAAATTAAGGATGTTGCTGTACTTTTGCAGGATCATCATAATTTACCATCCAGTTGATTCCGAATTTATCGGTGAACATTCCGAAATAGGCTCCCCAGAATGTATCAGCCATGGGCATTGTAATGTTTCCTCCTTCAGAAACACCATTAAACAAACGGTCGGCCTCGTCTCTTGATTCTGCGTTGATCGAAACAGAGAAATTATTCCCTTCTTTGAAATGCGAAGCCCATTCACCAGCTGTATCACTGCCCATGAGTACGGTTTCGTCAGAGATCGGAAGTGTGACATGCATAATCTTATTTTTGTCTTCTTCGGGAGTTTCTTTACCCTCCATTGGAGGCATCTCTCCAAAAGTTCCCATATAAGGAATTTCCACCCCGAACACCGATCCGTAGAATTCGAAAGCCTGCCTGCAGTTTCCGTTGAACGTTAAATAAATGTTTACTGTTGCCATAGTTTTTTATTGTAGGTTTTAATTATCTGTGCTGGTCGATCAGGATCATATTTCCGTCGGGATCTTTCAAATAGATATGTTCCGGGCCGGATGTATTTTCATCGGCTTCCTTCTGGAGCTCGATCCCCTGCTCTTTCAGATGCTTCTGGATTTCCCGTACATCATCAAAGCGGTCCAGCTCCCGGGCATCCTGGTCCCAGCCGGGATTAAAAGTAAGCATATTTCCCTCAAACATCGCCTGAAAAAGACCGATAATATGATCCCCGTTTTTCATAATGAGATAATTATGATCTGTGTTTCCGGCCATCTGGCTAAATCCTAGTTTTTCATAGAACGCCTTGGATTTCTGAAGATCCTTTACGCTTAAACTGATTGAGAACGCTCCTAGTTTCATCCGCTTTTATTTTTTAGTCTTATTTAAAAATAACTTTCGAAATATCTTTAGGCACAAAGTTGGCCCACCATACCTCATAATCGAGATTCCCGGAATAACTTTTCCATCGCCCCCTGCAGGTAATTCCTGCTCTGCTTTCCTTTGTAATGACTTTAGGTGCCTGAATTCTTACTTTCCCCGTAAACACTCCAGAATGCTCACCTGATTTCTGCTCTTTGAGTATAAAATCTCCAAAAACAAGCATCTCATCCGGAAGATCTTTCACATTATATTTCTGCGTCAATGTAATTTCACCGGAAAAATCTGTTTTATTTCCTTCTTCCACTTCAGAATAGCCTGAAACAAAATACTGTTCTGGTTTTTGAGGATTTTTCGTTGCTTTTTCCACTCTTAGTTTAATAACGGTCTCCGAATCTGAGATCGTTCCATGGAAAGGCGTTTCATAATTCATCAGAAAAGCGCTGAAATCAGCATCTTTAATGACTGAACTGATCTGACCAAAAGAAAGAGAAAATGTAAGGACAGGTATCAGAAATAATAGGAGTCTTTTCATGGCTTTTATTTTAAACACCAAATTGTGCCAAATGATGATTCAGGTGTTTGGCAAACATATTATTCCATTCCTGTGATTTCAGCTTACCGAAAGAAAAAGATTCTTTACCATCAAAAGCCGACGCTCCGAGCTGCTGTGTTTTCTGGATAAAACCGATCAGTCTTTTCTTTTCTTCCTCAAAATTCTTTCTTTCTGCAATAATGAACTGCGGGGCGGTAGGACTGTTTTTCGGATAAGATTTCTCTCCTGTAACTTTAGGCTTTAAAAATGTTTTCAGGATAAATTTGGCAATGCTTCCCGGCTTTTTATGCTTTTCGGGTTCATAGACCATTTCGTACGAAACACAGCAGTGTGCCAGCATCTGGTCAACCGCCATTTTTCCCCATAACGGCTGTGTCTCGGGAGTAAGTCTGTTGATCCTGTCAATGTAATTTTGAGCTACTTTTACATCAAAAACGTTTTCCATAGTTTATCGAAATGTTAAAAAACAAAGATATTGGTTTTTTTGATCGTTTTTATTAAATTTTAAAATCTAAATCTATGAATTAATTAAGTTGCATACTCTAAATGGATATCCACATTGATTTACAATAAAATAAATACAATGCATTTACGTTTATCATCCAAAGCTGAAACTTTGAAAAATTTTCTTATTATTATTCTTTTATTTTTCTTTAAAATTTCATTTGCACAGGAGAGCAAAATCTGTAAATGCAGCCTATTCACCAAGAGCGAGGACAGTATAAAAAAATTCACGAATTATAATGTGGCTGCTATCTCTAAAAAGTATGCTTTAAAACCACCTTTCCCTTTTATTTCTGTAAAATATTTAAAAAGCTATGCGAATTCGAAAGACATTGTCGACTCGGTAGATTTGAAAATTAGAAATTATTTAAAGCTTAGAAATATTGCTCATGATAATGAATTGAACTATAAAATTACTGATTATATTAAAAAAGCTGAATTTGCAAAAACAATAGGAAATATTCCCATGCCATTTATAGTAAAATCCGGAAAAATCAACCATTATATCGCTGTACTTTATTTTACTGATGATTATTATAAAAGCAAATATTATCTAGCAATATCAAAAGACGATGGAAAGACTTGGAAAAAATATTATACAGGATTAGTCAGGAAATTTAATTATGTATTGAAAAGTAATTCGAAATTTCCTTTATGGAAAGATAATGAGCATATTCAGATCGAAGCTGATATTGTGAGGATGACTCAACCTTTAAGTTTTCCAGGGCCAATGGAACAGTTTGAAACTGTAAAAAACAATGCCTTACTTACTCTGAATTTAAAAGAAATCTTAAAGGATTCTGATAATGATGGATTCAATGACCTTGATGAAAAACTGGATCTGTTTACAAATCCATTAAGCTCCGATACAGATGATGATGGGATTCCCGATTATGAAGATCCCAATCCAAGATATAAAAATGCAGATAATGACTTCACAAAATTGTTGCTGGCAATTTTATATGGAAATTATCCTGTCGTTGAAAATTCGGACTTAAGACAAAGTGAATTCTTTGTGAATTTAAAAACATTTGAAAAAGATTTTAAAAATCCAGACATTTTTTTTCATGAAAAAGAAACACAATCAATTGATCCATTTGATTTTTCTGTCATTGTAACAGATAATCAAAGTCTTAAAACAATTGTTCCCATCGGTGAAAAAATAATTTTCCTAAGTTCTCAAGAATTTGCAAAGTATAAAAAGAATACTTTTATGAATTTGTACACATCCCATTACAGCAAACTCTTTCCGTGTGACGATACTGAAGGTTCATATATATTTGTTATGGACAATATTTGGATGGGGCATACCTACCTTATTAAAAGAATTCCTGAAGGATGGCTTGTTAAAATTGTTTCCGGATGGCAAAGTTAAGCTGTACGTTAGAGTCCAGCCTATACAGTAAGTAAAATTAAAAACTCCGCATATCGATGGATTTGCGGAGTTTTTTACTAAAATTTAAATTTTATTCGCAGATATTAACGTTTCCTCCTTTCGTATGCGCATTCATCTGTGGCGCATAATAATTCTGGATGGTCGTTATTCCGTTTGAAAATTTCCCGGATGCGTTGGCCAGGTAATCATATTCAAATACATATTTTCCTTTCGGAATATACTGAATATAAAAATTCGTAGAGGCATATTTGGTCGACTGGTAATATCCCAGATTGTTTTTCCACTGATAACCGGATAATACGTCTACCGGTTCAAAGCCCGCCGCCCTCATGTCTTTGATGTGTATAAACTCCATCGGACGGTCTGTATTCAAGATCATTCTCACGGTAACTTTGTCTCCGATTTTCAGCGGCGTTTCGGGAGAGATTTTTTGCAGCTCTTCTCCGTTCACCGTTTTCACTTTCCTGTAAAGTTCTTTGGTTACAGAAATATAGTTTTCGGAAGATTTTATTTTATCTAAATCTTCATAATACTGCCAGAATAACCCGCCCTGTACAATTCCAGGACCTGGTTTTGTCACGGTAACTTCTGCAAGACTTTTATTGATATTGTCAGATTTTACGGCAGATTTCACGTATCCTGTTGCTTGGGTTTCGGGTTGTAATTCTTTCCCGCCCCAAACAATTCTTGCTTTATCACTTTCTGCAGAGGTCCAGGATTTTCCGGAATTTAAGATGGTAAAAATAACTTCTGCCGTTCCGCGTGAACTGCCCCAGGAATTGACTTCTTTCTGGGTAATCAGCCAGATTTTCATTTCCTCAATAAATTTCTGGTCATCAGGCTGCAATCTGTTGAATGCTTCCAGAGCACCCGCCTGATTTACCACCTTGGAACTGAACCAGCCCCAGCCGTCGAGATTCTGTTTCCAGTAAATGCCCTGATTTTTGGTTTCAACGGAAGTTTCTTTTAAATAATTCATCAGCTTATCGGATACAGCTTTCAGTCCATAATCGTTCATCAGCAATGCCGCACGATGCAGCCCGAAGAAGGTAAAGTCGGTAAGTTTTGCCGTTTTTGCTTTTTCTTTTACCAGCGATTTCAGCGTGGCGCCGTTTCCTTTTAAAGGATATTCTTTTTCCCAATAATTTCTGGCATCCAGATAATCGAGTGACGCATTGGTCCAAACCTCCTGTTTTTTAACATCATAGTAGGTATTGATTTCATTATCGACATAAGCAATAAGGTTTTTCACCAATTCTTTTTGTTCTGCATTCTGATCATCTTTAGCCTGATCTTTTAGCCATACATTGATTTTCCCTAAATTTTTGAGGATGTACAGGGACGTCTGGTAAGAACTTGGATATCCCTGGTACCAGGAGAAGCCACCATCGGGATTCTGAAGTTTTTTGAGCTCATCCCAATCCTGGCTGATGGAGTTTTTCATGGTATTGGCATCAAACAGCAGTGCCAGTTTCTGCATTTGTTCCTGTTCATTATTACTTTCCAGAACCCATGGCGTTTCGTCAAGTAATAATTGTTTCAGTTCGTGGTTCTTTTCGAGGTTTGAGTTCAGTAAACCTTTACTCTGATATTCTTCGAAGACCGTTTTCATCTTTGGATTAGCTTTAAAAATTTCTGATGCCAAAATATCGGCAAACCATTTATTGAAGACTACATCGGCAGAATTATTAGGGTCATTTTTAAGGCTTGGAAGGGCAAACATAATTTCCCAGATCGGATTCGTCGTCAGCTCCAACGTATTGGAGACATTCGAGATCGTTTTGGAGTCTGTATTTTTCAGATTTTCAAGTTCAAATGTTTTGGTTTCGCCTTCTTTTACAAAAACCGGAACTGCATCGGTTACAAGCATTCTGTTCGGTAAAACAGCAATGGCCTGTTGCTCACCATCAGAAAAGGAACCTGCTTTAGCGACTACTTTCAAGATGATGGAAGACACATTTTCAGGTACTTTAATCTTCCAGGTAACGGCCGCATTTCCATTCGCATCCAGGGAGAAGGCCTGTTCTTTATTGTTTCCTGACACCGCGGTAAGTGCACTCAATCCGAATTTATCTGAAATATCTTCATTGGTGAAGGCATCCAGGATCTGCAATCCGGCATATCCGTTCAGTTTCTTATCCGTTAAATTCGAAAGTTTTGACTGCAGGTTCAGTTCATCACCCTCTCTTAAAAATCTTGGATAATTCGGTGTTACGGAAAATTCTTTCTGGGTAACCACTTCTTTTTCCAATGTTGCCGCTCTCGCATCTTTGGTATGAGCGAGGAACATCAGTTTCCACTTGGTTAAGGCTTCAGGAGAGGTAAATTCAAAACTAACATTGCCTTGAGCATCGGTTTTGAGATCCGGATAGAAGAATGCTGTTTCGTTAAGGTTTTGACGAACGGAAACTTTTTCTAAAGCTTTATCTTCTTTATCAATGATGCCGTCTCCATCAGTATATTCCTTTTTTTCTTCTTCTGTCAATTGTCTGCCAGAATTGAGTATATTAATAGCCTCATCATCAACTCTCATACTTGACAATTTCATCCTATTTTGCTCTGAAGCTGGCGGCGCAGGACTTGCAACTCCGCGAATGACAACTCCTGATGCTCTTCCCTGAAGGATCATCAAACCATTCCTGTCGAACCAGTTAAACTGAGGCACCTCTACATAATTTCCATTGAAAAACGGTACTCTCTTCTGATAATATTTCGTCAAAAGATTATCTCTCACGTCATACATCGTCACCAGAGAATAAGGCCTGTAAAGTTTTTCCCAAGTATAGGTATTGACCGTAAACTGATCCAGCGACATATCATACATATTGGCCAAAACTTCAGCATTGATCTTTTCCTTATCGCTTCCGGAAACTTTCACCGACCATTTTTCCTTTACATTCGGCTCAATCTTATCCCGGAACGTGGTGGTTTCAATTTTTAAAGGCTGTTCCGAATCTTTAATTTTTAAATTCACCGTTGCAGTCTGAACATCATTGTAAGCCACTACCTGAAACTGAATATTCAATGCCGCTACTGCTTTATCTTTAGGGATATCCACAACATATTCCAGTTTTCCGTTTTTGGTTTTCTGAACATCGTACACTGTTTTCCCGGATCCATCCTGTACAAAAATATTGACAGGAGCATTCGGAATTGCGGAATACACATAAACCTTTGCTTTTTCTCCTCTTGAAAATTCATTTTTAGGCTGCAGGGCAGTAAGAAAAGTCTTTTGATCAGATTTCAGTCCATTTTTGTCCCAGACACTGAAATATTGAAAAGTTTTAATGGTGTCTTTCCCTTCGGTATTATAGAGCTCAAGCTGATAATCACCGGCATTCAATCTACCTAAATCAAGATCGGTTGCAGGAGTTTGGTTACCCGTTGACGCGGGTTGTGTTTTTTCAAAAACCAAAGTCGATTTCCAATTCTTATGCTCATCATTTTTATCGTAAAGATCGTGAGGAAACTTCCTGATAAATTCTTCTTTTGAAAATGCCGGGAGATCCTGAACCGCATCCTGGAAATTGCTTCTGAAAATT
Organism: Chryseobacterium endophyticum; assembly: GCF_056333165.1. NCBI lineage: Bacteria > Pseudomonadati > Bacteroidota > Flavobacteriia > Flavobacteriales > Weeksellaceae > Chryseobacterium > Chryseobacterium endophyticum. Next base: position 123,078 of record NZ_JBWGXE010000006.1, on the reverse strand, counting down.
CTGTCCGGAGCCTGTAATTTAGAGAGTTTTACCTGGTAAGATTTTTTTAAGCTCTGCTCATTATAGTTTTTGGTTTCAACCTTTAATTTTACATTTTCATCAGAAAAGACATCTTTAATCTCATCAGCTTTGATGTAATGAGACACAGAAGCCACTTTCAGGTCGGTTTGAGCAGACTGTGTTTCACCGTTGATATCGGTAACAGAAGCATTGATTTCATAATTATCGATCTGGATTCCTTCCAGCTGTTCATTTTTTTTAAGCTCAAGACGGATTACAAATTCCCCTTTTTCATTGGTCCGGGTTTCTCCAAGAATGGAATTTTCGTTATCATTTCCCTGAGGATACCACCAAAAATATCTCCAGCGAATGTTGTGTTTTTTAATTTCATAATTCACTTTGGTATCGTTTAAGGCAATCCCTGAAAAAGTAGTCGCTTTTCCTTTAAGTTCTATGGTCTGGCCGTATTTATATTCATCTTTTACGGGTTCAAAATTCACCTCGAACTTCGGCCTTTTATACTCTTCCACACTGAAGCTTTTGAAAACAGGGGTTTTACCGTTTGTACTGAGGTAAAACTCACCGTTCAGCTTTCCCTTCGGAAGGATGAAACTACCGTGATAAGAACCGAATTCATTGGTGGTGAAATTCTCTGAGGATACTTCCTGACCGTTGGCGTCACCTAATGTTATTTTTTGCTGTAGCCCGGCATCAATAGATTCTACATCTTTGTTGATTTTCGTATTGATGACTTTAAAATAAACCGTCTGTCCCGGCCTGTAGATGGCCCTGTCCGTAAAAATCTGAGTTTTAGTGAGGTTTTCACCATCCGCATTAATTTCGACATTATAATTATTTCCATACACCCGCATCATCTGGAAATCGTTGGTTTTCGGCTGCTGAACCAGAAGGAGCCTGTAATATTCTTTGTCTGTAGCCGGTGGAAATCTGAAAATACCTTTGTTATCGGTTTTTCCCGTGGTAGTTTTTAAAGATGAATTTCCTGCATACTCATAAAATACAAGATTTTCATTAGAAACAGACTCACCGTTTTCACTGTTGACCAATTTCAATTCATTTTCAGAAAAATTTCCGTCAACTTTATTTTTGTAAATAATCTTACGGTCGGAAACAAAGAAATAAAAATTCTGGTTTTTATCATTGGTTCCATCGTTTACCATATATTCTGCCACATAAATTCCCGGCGGAAGCGGCTTTATTTCAAGGGATGTTTTGTGAAGCTGATAATCCTTCGGACCGGAGAGCGGATACGTCTCTTTTTTTACAAGAACTTTTTTTACCTTTTCAAAAGTCTCAGGAGAAGGATTTCTTGAGTATTGCAAGAACGTCTGGAGATCATTCGACTTATAAATATTAAACACAAAACTGCTGAGGTTTTTGTATTCCGCCACAAAATGAATCGGCAGATTGCTTTGGGTCTGCTGCTCGTATTTTATGTTTAAAGTGGTCAGTTTAATGTGTTCTTCCTTGTTTTTGATATTCTCGATAAAAGGGGATTTCGGATATTGAGATTTGGCTTGCGCAGCTACTGCTAGAGCCTCTTTTTCCTGTCTCTTGGCCAGCAGCTCATCCATGATATCATCCATGATAAGCACTTTGTAATCTCCTTCCGCATCAGAATTTAAAAGATTTCTGAGCTGTTGCAGTTTATCTTTACAAAAGTTGAAATTACAGTTCTCCTGCAATTTCTGATGCATGAAATATAACTTGGCATTACCGCTGTTCTGCGCAATTAATTCATCAAATAAACCATCAATTTTCCTGCGGTTGTCTGATAATTCATTTTTGGTAAAAAGTCCGTTGTCGGACAGGAAATCTATTTTTTTAAGCGTATACCAATCGGCCAGCGTAGAAAAAAAGGAAATCGATTTCGTATTTGTGAAAATCGATTGATAAGGGGCCAGCGCATTTTTTTTCATTTCGGCTTTCTGCTGATCGAGCTCATTAAAGCTTTTGGTCATATAGTTCTTAAAATCCAGCTTACTCCAGGTCTCGATCTGTGAAATATCCTGAGAATTCATATTGGTCCTACCATTGATCTTCCAGGTGTTATTGGTATAATAATCCATCACAAAACCGTTCATCAGGACTTTATAAGTAAGTTTCCCTTGACCTTTCAGTTGTTTTTCTATATCCTGCAGTTTACTGAAAAATTTTGAGGCAGCATTATTCTGGTCATCATCCCTGGTCTGGTTGATGATCGTAAACTCTGCTTTTAAAGAACGGATCAGCTGAAGGGTATTATTCTCTTTCATGGCTTGATTTTGGATATCCAGAATGGTAGGAAGATCGGATTTTAAGGTTCCTTTTTTAGTGTTTTCTTCGATTTTTTTCCATTGCTCATCGTAATATTTCTGAGCATATACCTCTGCAGAATACAGCAACAGAAGGAAAAACATAAAAACCTTGGATAATCTTTTCATAAATGTTATTTTTGATCTGATGAATTTATTAAAAATACTGAAAAGAACCATTATCGATAGTCAATTGTATGTCTCTTTGATGGGAACCCTTTTCGCAGTATTCTTCATGGAGGAGCAAAATACATTCCGTTATCCCACATTTTTCCTCATTTTCATTACTTATTTCAGCGGCTATCTTTACACCAAGTATCAGAAGACAAAACATTTCTTTAAAATCCTGATCGTTAATGTCATTGCCGGGTTGATTTCCGCATTATTAATTATTTATAACCATAATGAAATACGGTTGATAAAATGGTTTGTCATTGTGATTCTGGGACTTCTTTACAACAGCTTTTTTCTCGACACGTACATCCGGAAAATCCCTTTGCTAAAGGTTTTCTACGTCGGTCTTGTCTGGGCCCTGATGAACTGCTGGCTTACCCTGCCCGAATTTAGCGTACCCATATTTCTGATCAGTTTCTTTTTTATCACTGCACTGGTTTTACCTTTTGATATTCGTGACATGAAAGTCGACACCGTGAAAACATTCCCGACCATTATCGGGGTGCAGAATACAAAATATATCGCTTACACCCTGATTTTCATCAGTACGGTCCTTGCAGCACAATACCTCACATTCAATGATGCCTTATCTTTCTTTTTGTCGGCAATGGTAAGTTATATTTTAATTTATTTTTCTGAAAATGAAAGAAATGACGCCTATTTTTCTTTCGGTGTGGAGTCGTGTTCTGCACTTCCTTTTTTATTTTCAGTAATAATGAAGTATTTTTGACGAATGATTATCAAGAAACTTTCGCTGTATAATTTCAAGAACCATTCTGAAAAAAAATTCGAGTTTTCGCCACAGATCAATTGTTTTGTGGGCAACAACGGTGTGGGCAAAACCAATATTCTTGACGCCCTGCACTATCTTTCGGTAGGGAAAAGTTTTTTGGGCAATACAGATGTTAATAATATCCGGTATGATGAAGACTTTTTCACCATCGATGCTGAAATTATGAACGAAGAAAGTGATGATATCATTAAAATTTCACAGCCGAAGGAATCAAAAAAGCTCATTAAAAAGAACGATAAAAGCTATGACAGACTTGCCGATCACATCGGCTACCTGCCAAGTGTCATGATTTCGCCATACGACTCCAACCTGATCTCAGACTCCGGGGAAAGCCGCAGGAAATTCCTGGATGCCATGATCTCACAAACCGATTCTGAATATCTTTTTGACCTGATCCAGTATCAGAAAGCCATTCAGCAGAGAAATGCCCTTTTAAAATATTTTTCCAAAAACAGGGTCTGGGAAAAAGATTCGCTGGAAATTTACGACGATCCCATCACAAAACTGGGAACGAAAATATTTATTAAAAGAAGAGATTTCGTAGAAAAGCTGAATCCCATCGTTCAGAGTTTTTACAGGATCATTTCCGGAGGCATGGAAAATGTGTCTGTCATTTATGAGTCGCACCTTCTGGAAAATTCATTCGATCATCTGCTGAAAGAAAGCATTGAACGGGACAGAATGCTTACGTATACCTCAAAAGGTGTCCATAAGGATGATCTTTTGTTCGAAATGGATTCTGTTCTGATCAAAAAAACAGGATCACAGGGACAGCAAAAATCTTTCCTGATTTCTTTAAAACTTGCTCAAATGAGTCTGGTAAAGGAACTGACAAAGAAAACACCGATCCTCCTCCTGGACGATATATTTGACAAGCTTGATGACAACCGGGTTTCCCAGCTGATCGAGCTGGTTAATCAGGAGAACTTCGGCCAGATTTTCATTACAGATACGCACAGGGAACGTACGGAAAGTGTGGTCAAAAAAATCAATGAAGAAAGTATTATTTTTGAACTGTAAGCGGTGCTGAATTATTTAACCTAAAAATTATCCTTTAAGCTGTATTCATCATGAAGAAAAATAAAAAGCGCGAATATCAGTCGTCAGAGCTTGTAAAATCCTTTGCGAGAATTTATGGTTTTGAAGATAAACTTATCGCTTTTGAGATCAAGGATTTTCTTGAAGAATATCTTGACGAAAGCCTGTTCCGGGAGATTAGGAGTGTAAACATTGAAGATCAGACCATTATCATAAAAATCAATTCTCCTGTTCTGAAACATGATTTTCAGATGCGAAAAAGCTTTTACCTGAAAAAATTTAAAGATAAATTCGGTGCTGATAAATTTAATGATCTTCAGATTTCGTAGGGATCGTGCTGTTCATCAATTCATCCGTTTTCTTATCAAGCCCGGATCTTAATGGGATGAAAAACCGTAAAGGATTTTTTAAGAAATATTTGAAAATTCCTCTGTAAATTTCACTAACCTGCCCAAAATTCAGTTTCCTGGATCTGAATGCCAGAAACATCGAAAGACTGAAACTCACGGCAAAGTTGAAAAAGCCGATCAGAAAGACCGTAACCAGGGAAATGCAGAACGTGTAAGTATCGATTGAAAAATCCTTTCCATACAATCCTAAAGCAAAGTTTCCGGCGGCAAAAGTGATATGCCTGATATCAAGATCAAGTCCTAAAAATAAGCCGACAGGAGCCGTCGCGCCAAGAAAAACCCCAAACCAGAAATTGGATACGATGCCCGGCCAGTTTTTCGCGTAGTATTTAGACAATGCCTTGGCAAAATTTTTCCCGAAAAGCCTTCTGATAGAAAGATTCTTCGATATTCTTTCCGGAATCTGATAAAAAACGGAATTGTTCCCGATATTTCCTGAAATAATGCCGGAGATAAAAAGGTAAAAACCGGCTATGCAAGCGTGAAGAATCGCTTTAGACTTAAACGGATCAAGATCTTTCAATAGCTTGTCCGACCTTTCAACAGCCAAATTTTGAGAGAAAAAAACATCGAGTCCGTAAATGATGAGCAATGCTATGGGAAAAGACAGCAGAACATTTCCCACAAAGGCAATAAACTGGCTTCTGAAAAGTTTTGATACAAGATGCGCAAACTCCTTGCTGTCGCTTTTTATACTTCCTTCTTCGGATAACACTTTTGTCATCGTAGCAGCGGTCATGGCCGGCTGTTTTGTGGCGAGCGTAAAGCCCATGAGATAGATCATGACAAACCCCATCGCATAATTCATCGAATATAAAAAAGCATGTGAAAAATCACTTCCCGGTACATATCCGTACAGCATTTTCAAGACACATAAGGCCCCGACGATAATACCGCCGCCACTGGCTTTGTAGAACATGGTCATGTACTCCTTCCGGGTCGAGGTGATATAATGTGCGCCGGTCTCTGCCGTATGATTGGTAATCAGGTGTGAAATCAGTCTCGTGCTGTCATTCATCAGCTCTGATATATTATTCCTGTGGGATTTATAGCTTAAAATATTAAATACCAATTGTTTGGAATTGATCAGAACATCTTTTTCTTCATCGATCACTAACAGCTGAACCGTCTCATAAATTCGCTGCACCTGCTGACGGATCTTCAGCAGGGACTGATTGATTTTTCCTGAAATTCCGTATTTCGAGGAGTTTTTAAATGAAATATTAACAAATTCGAGACATTGCTCGACATAAATTTTTATCTGTTTATACCGGCCGTCTTTGGAGTGAAGCTGCAGTTCAGGGTTTTCTTCAAATTCGGCAGCAAGTTCTTCAAGCTCATTCTGTAATGCCAAAAAAGGATTGTCGAAATTACGATACTGTGGAGCCATCCTTACGACCTCAACTTCCATCGCAGAACCTGTAACACGCCACGAGAGGATATTCATGGAGAACAGGAGTTCTTTTTTCACTTCGGGTCTCACAATAAAATCGGAAATCCCTAAAATGGTGAACAGCTCATCAATTTCGTTCTCAGGAAGATTCTGCAGGAATTTAAGGTCTTTCTTTGGTGTAAAACTCACATTGTCGATCATGTACCAGATCGTCTGTTCGTTGACTACCGGGGGCAGGATCTTGTTCAGGATTCTTTTTTTAAGTTCAGGGATAAAAGCATTTTCCGAGAGGATATTTGCCTCTGTCAGGGACAGATTAAACGTTTTATCTTTAAAAATATGATGAATATATTTTCTGAAGTTGTCTGCAACCTGAGGATTATTCCTGAAAAAATTGAGGACATCCGTAAAATCCGCACTTTTAACACTCTCCAGAAATTCCGAGAAGGGCTCCAGAGAATGCGTCTGGTTCTTAAAAGAGAAATATTTTTTAAGAACAGATTCAAAACTTGTGCTGGAAGTAAAGAGTTTCATTCGTACAAAGATACTATTTCAAACTCACATTCCTCATTTGTCTCATGATCCAATTGTGTTTCTTTCTTAAATAAGCAGAAGGATTTTTAGGATCATATTTTTTAGGATTGGGTAAAACCGCGGCTATCCAGGCAGCTTCTGACACCGTAAGGTCTTTTGAGGGCTTTCCAAAATAATATTGGGCGGCAGCTTCAATTCCGAATACCCCTTGTCCCATTTCAATAGAATTAAGGTATCTTTCCAGGATAATGTCTTTACTCCACACTTTTTCAATGATAAAAGTATATACTGCCTCAAGACCTTTTCTGATCCAGCTTCTCCCCTGCCACAGGAAAATATTTTTTGCGGTCTGCTGGGAAATGGTGCTTCCGCCTCTCAGCTTTTTACCTTTTTCGTTGTTCTTCATGGCTTTTTCTATGGCCTTGTAATCAAAACCGTCGTGCATAAAGAATTTCTGGTCTTCAGAGGCAATTACGGCTTTTTTTACATTGCTGCCCATTTCATCATAGGAGATGTAATCCCTGTGCAGCTTCCCGTACTCAAAAAAGCCCCCTATCTGCGTAATGGTAATGGGCGGATTGAAGAATCTGCCCCAAACGATAAACAATACGTTCAGAATGAGAACAATAAATATGATGCGTTTAATAGTCTTCCACATAATTAATAAAAAGAAAAGCCAAAAATAAGCAAATCCTCTGAGTTATTGCAACTGTTTCATATACGTAAGCTGATAATCCGTTAAAAGTTCAGGATGGAAAATTTTGATATAATCCTTCAGAACAAGATCCGACCGTACAACACCGCTTTCAAAGAAGTCATTGGCTTTTGCTTTTTCCTTGCCGGTAATGACGTAAATCTTTCCTTTGTTAAAAACATTTAATTTGCTGTAACCGGGATTCATTCCCAACATTTCTTTTTTTGAGGTATGATTTCCTGCATTGATCCAGTACTGCATATCCCCTGATTTGGCAAAAACCTCTTCGAAGCTCATGGTAACCGCTTTTTTCTCGGTATTGTTTTGTAAAATATAGTGGGCGTTGGCATCAGCGATAAAGCGGGCCACTGATGTTTTTCCACCCGGAAGATACCAGACATCCCCGTACATTTCATTGGCTAAAACCGTTGGTTTATCCTTCGCCTTTGCAGCCAGCTGCTTCAAATCATTATAATTCTTCCGGACCTGTGCATATTTGGCTTCAGCCTGTTTCTCTTTGCCCAAAAGTCTGCCGAAAAGTTTGATGTAAGCGGTCTTCTGCAAAGGTTCCTGCTCCAGGTATTCATCCAGAAAAATTACTTTTATCCCATTGTCCTTTAATAACTTGTAGGTGTTATCAAAGCTTGAGATATGATTGGTAAAAATCGCATCAGGGTGCAAGGAAAGAATTTTTTCGACATCATACTTCTGCTCATTTCCCACATTCTGGATTTTTCCTTCTTTTAGTAAATTCTGAATTTTATCCGAATAAATATATTCCGGACTTGTAACCCCGACCACAAGATTTTCTGCTTCAAGTTCCGATATATAGCCCGCCATACTGGCATTCAGCAACATTATTTTCTTAAAGGGAAGTTGATTTTGTTTAAAATCATACGCAAAATTTCCCGACCGGATGTGGATATTCCTGTTATCTTCTTTGTACTGTACCAGATTTGAGATCAACACCGATGCTGAAGGTGAATTTTTTGGTTCTCTTTTACAAGCCGTTAGCGTAAAAAATGCGATTAATACTAAAATTCTTGATTTCATCTTTCAAAGAAAGTAAAAAAGTGCTATATTTGCAAACCATTTAACAACGGCCTCGTGGCGCAACTGAATAGCGCATCTGATTACGGCTCAGAAGGTTACAGGTTTGAATCCTGTCGAGGTCACAAAAAGCCAAACGGCGCCACCTGAAGAAGGTTGGCGCCATTTTTATTTACTTATTATAATTTTCTTTTGGATTATAAACTCCAAAAAAAAACATATCGACATCGAAAGTAAGTCTCTATTGACAATCCACAAATAAAAAACCTTTTTCTCAATTGTAATATAAAATGCTCCAGCATTTTGATAATCTACATTTCCGGAGTACTTTTCGTTGAGCGGGATCAAAAAAACAAAAATAGAATTACGAGACAGTGATTCATATTTTAGATAAACATAATCTCATTATACTATTATTTCTTTTCTTTCAGAACTTCACCCTTTTCAATGTCTCTGAGTTGATGCGATGTAAATCCCGAGAAAGTGCCTAAACCACCCAGAAATCCAATAATAATAAACAACCATCGTAATCCAAGCCATTCTCCCAAAGGATTGGCAATCATAAGACCGGCCGGTGCCGCAAGTCCCATAATCATATTTAAAAGAGAAAGTACTCTTCCTTGAATTTGATTAGGAATAATCGTTTGCAACAATGCTGTTAAAGGTGCATTGGCAAAAATAAATGTTAGAGAACTAATCATCCACCAAAAGGCTGCTACCCAGAACAGATTTGCTGGCATCATCGCCGTAAGGCTGATTGAAAAGCAGGATAGTCCTAATCCGGTAAGAATCCAGATCATTTTTCTTTTGGGAGCAAAAACGGTAATTAAAAAACCACCCACTACCATTCCTACGCCGGCAAGTGCTTCCATCATACCTACTTCATGGACGCCGCCATTAAAATGGCCTTTTACTAAAAGCGGTATAAAGGTAAACGTAGGCATTATGATGAGAACAATGCCGCCCAAAAGGAGAAAAAGTCTTTTCAGTCCCTGATTTTTCCAAACTAAGGATATTCCCTCACGAAGCTCGAAAACAATTTCCTTGACAAAATGACTGTCATTTTCTTCTTTTTTAAATTGCGGAATGACGAAAAAGAACAGCGGTGCAATACCAAGAAGGGCAGTAAAAACATCGATACTCAACGCCCATCCTGCTTATCGCCAAAACACCAAGCGGAGCACTGGCAACCAAAGTAGCGCCCATCATGATCTGGTTTAGGCCTGCAGCACGCGGGAGAAAAGCTTTAGGAACAAGCATAGCCGTACTGGCTTCAACTGCCGGAGAATGAAAAGCTTGCATAGCACCTCTTACAGCCATCATAAGATAGATATGCCAGAGTTCGATATTGTTTGTAATAAAGAGGATTATCAAAATACCAACACAAAAAGCACTTATCACATCTGCGCGAATCATAATCATTCTTCTGCTATAACGATCTGCAAATACTCCTCCGAAAGGACTGAGTAATGCCTGCGGAAGAAGTGCTACCGTACCTGCCAAAGCTAGTTTGCTCACACTCCCGGTTGTATCTGCAATCCACCACATCAGGACAAACTGAGTGAGGGCTGAACCAATGATTGAAAAGGCCTGTCCGGAGAAAATAAACCAGTATCGCTTCTTCCAACCTGTTTCTTGTTTAGTAATAATATTTTGGTTCATTCGTTTATCTTATATTGTTTCCTTTCCATTTTCAAAATTTCACTAAATCTTTATTTTTCAGACTTAAAATTATTTGATAAGGAAAAATTTAGGTCATCTATTATATCGGTAAATAAATAGTTTTTAATCAATTCCTCCACCCAAAGCTCTGTAAAGGTCAATATTAGAATTCAGTTTTTCAACTTTGACGTTGATTTGTTCCAGATCATTTTGCAGCTTATTATTCTGGGCGGTAATTACTTCCAGATAAGTGGCCATCCCGCTTTTGTAAAGTTTCATCGCATCGTTGATTCCCTTTTCCAGAATGACAGTCCGCTGCTCCAAAAGATTTAATCTCTCAATGCTTCCCTGGGATTTTGCCATCGCATCAGAAACTTCGCCCACTGCAGTCAACAAAGTCTGCTTAAAGTTGATAACGGCTTTTTCCTGTTCGATAATCGCCGTTTCATAACCGGTTTTCAGTTGTCTCTTATTTAATAGTGGCATTGCTAAATTGGCGGCTAAAGTTTTTGTAATTGAACCCGGAAGGTCAAACCAGGTATTAATTTCATTCGAATTAACTCCAATCTGAGGTGACAAACTGATGCTTGGATACATCGCCGCTTTTGCCAGTCCTGTTTTTGCATTCAGACTTATTACACTTAATTCGGCAGCTTTTAAATCTGGTCTTCTGCTTAACAATTGAGCGGGAATTCCTGAAGACATTTGATTGTCAATGATTAATGCTTCAAAATTCTCAGTTCTTTCTACAGAACCCGGATATTCGCCACAAAGAATACTCAATGCATTTTCCTGAACAGAAATATTCTGCTGAGCCAAAGGAACCAGAAGTTCGGCTGTTTTCTTCTGTGCTTCAGATTGTTGAATGGCCAAAGAATTGATTTGTCCGGCAGTATATTGCAGCTTCATCATTACGAGTGTTTTGTCACTTAGTTCAATGTTTTGTCGGGCAATTTTTAACTGTTCATCCAGACTTAAGAGATTATAATAAGCTTTTGTAACTTCAACAATAATTCGACTTTTTACAGCATCTCTATTTTGTTTTTGAACAAAATATTCTGCTGCGGCAGACTTTTTCTGCATTTTTGCTTTACCCCAAATATCAACTTCCCAGGACAAACTCAAATTAGCATTAAAATCATCGAGATATTTTGTTCCAGTAAATTGTTCATTCAATGAACCGTTCAAACTATTTTTAGACGCCCAGGTCCTGTTGGCTCCTGCTTTGAAATCCAAAGTAGGCATCAAAGTATTTTTTGCCTGTTTGTAAGCCAAATCAAGCTGTTCAATATTTTTTAAAGCAATATTGATTTCGTTATTTTTATCTAAAGCTTTTTCAATTAACGTGACCAATTTCGGGTCTTTGAAAAATGTTTTCCAAGGTAAAAGAATGGTGTCTCCCGTAACCCGAACTTGTTGTTTATAATTTTCAGGGATGTTTAGTTCCGGTCTTTTATACTCTTTTTGGATAGCACAGGACACTAAAATTGACGTAACTGCTCCACCAATAAGAATTTGTTTGATATTAAATATTTTCATTTGAAATCTGATTTTGTGGTGCGACAGGTGATTTTTTGGAAGAAATTTTTTCATCTACATATTGAAAAAACATATATAAAACCGGGATAACAAAAACTCCCAGAACGACTCCGCTTAACATTCCCATTGCTGCGCTTACACTGATTGACTTGTTTCCTGAAGCCATACCTCCTGCAGAAAGCATTAATGGAATCATCCCGACGATAAATGCCAGAGACGTCATAATAATCGGACGCAATCTCGCTTTTGAGCCTTCCAATGCGGATTCAATAATCGATAATCCTGATTTTCTCCTCTGAACGGCGAATTCTACAATCAGAATGGCATTTTTTGCTAAAAGTCCAATCAACATAATCAAACCGACCTGCACATAAATATTATTGTCCAGTCCAATGGCTTTGATTCCCAGGAATGCGCCGACAACTCCTGTTGGTATGGAAAGCATTACCGCCAAAGGCAGAATGTAACTTTCGTACTGTCCCGCTAATAACAGATAAACGAACAGCAGACATAGTCCGAAAATGGCAATCGTCTGATTTCCTGAAGATTTTTCTTCCAGACTTAAACCTGTCCATTCATAACTGTAGTCGGAAGGTAAGTTGTTGAGCGTTTTTTCAAGTTTTCCTAACAGTTCTCCGTTGATTACTCCCGGTTTTGGGGTAATCAATATATTAAGGGAATTGTAAAGGTTATATCTTTCGGCTGATTCGGGTCCATATACTTTTTTGAGGGTTATCAAAGTGCTTGCAGGAACCATTTCGCCTTTATTATTCTTCACAAAAATATCGTTGAAAGCCTTTTCATCCATTCTGAAAATTCCATCTGCCTTAATATTGACTCTGTAAAACTTCCCGAATCTTGAAAAATTCTGCGACTGGTCTCCGGAAAAATAGGTCTGAACTGTCCCAAATAATCCTGAAATACTTACTCCCAGCTGTTTCGCTTTGTCTTCATCCACTTCAAGTTCTAATTGAGGGTAATCCGCACGGAACGTTGTGTAGGCAGAACCCACTTCCGGCAATTGCATCAGCTGTCCGATTAATTCATCGGCCTTCGCCTTGAGAACCTGTGAATTTCTTCCCATTCTGTCCTGCAAAACGATTTCTGCATCATTGGTAACGCCATAACCTTCAACGGGTGGCATTCTGAACGTCATAATACTGCCTTCTTTAATCACGGATAATTTTTTGTCGATTATTTTCATCACTTCATCAATATCCTGAATTTTACCACGTTCTTTTTTAGGTTTAAGTTTTACAAATCCCATTGCATAAGCAGGACCGGAACCATTACTCAAAAGATTAAAGCCACTGATGGATGTATTGGTTTCAACAGCCTCAATACTTTTAAAAATTTTATTTACCTGGTTGGTAACTTCCGTAGTTTTTGCCAAGCCGGTTCCTGGAGGCATACTCAGAGAATACATCATAAAACCGTCATCTTCCATCGGCACAAAACTTCTCGGCGTACTCGTCATTAACCAGGCAGACAAACCGATAACTCCTGCAACCAGACCTGCGGCAACCCATTTTCTTTTTACCAGAAATCTTAATACGCGGATGTAACGGCCGGTCATATTATTAAAACCGGCATTGAAAGCTGCTGAAAATCTTTGGGTGAAATTTTTTGGCAGCTCGCGATGGTCTCCTGAACGATTATTTTTAAGAAAAACAGCGCATAACGCAGGCGTTAAAGTCAATGCATTAACGGCAGAAATAATAATAGCAATCGCTAAAGTATAGGCAAACTGCTTGTAAAATAATCCCGCAGACCCCGACATAAAGCCAATCGGAATAAATACTGCCGACATGACCAATGTGATGGATATAACCGCTCCCGTAATTTCGTGCATCGCTTTGTGGGTCGCTTCTTTTCCCGAAAGACTGGTTCCTTCCATATTGCTGTGAACGGCTTCCACAACAACAATCGCGTCATCAACGACAATTCCGATAGCTAAAACCAACGCGAAAAGCGTCAAAACGTTAATGGTAAATCCTAATACCAAAAGAAAAAAGAAGGTCCCGATAATTGCCACAGGAATCGCAATCGCCGGAATGATCGTCGACCGGAAATCCTGGAGAAACAGTAAAACGACAATGAAAACCAAAATAAACGCCTCAATCAGGGTAGATTTTACCTGACTGGTCGCTTCATCCAGCTTTTCCTTCGTACTCATAACTTTGGTAAATTTGATACCCGGCGGAAATGATTTTGAAAGCTGTTCAATTGTCTTATCAATACCGATTTCAATTTCATTCGCATTGGAACCTGTGGTCTGCAAAATCGCAATGGTAACTGCATTCTGTCCGTTGGAGAGGTTGTCTCCGCTATAAGAAATCGAGCCAAATTCCACTCGGGCAACATCTTTCAGCCTGATTAGCTGCGTTCCGTTATTCTTTACAATGATGTTTTCATATTCTTCGGGTTTGTTCTTTTTTCCTTTGTACCGGATTACGTATTCCAACGCGGCATCAGATTCTTCACCCAATTTTCCGGGAGCAGATTCTAAACTGTGGTCGGCAATGGCATTGGAAATATCAGTCGGTTCAAGACCGTAAGATGACATTTTCTGTGGATTCAGCCAGATTCTCATCGAGTAATCTTTCGTCCCGAAAACCTGAGCCTGTCCAACCCCTTTCACCCTTTTCACCTGTGGAATCAGATTAATATTAGCATAATTCTGAAGAAAAGTTTCGTCATATTTTTTATTATCATCTGTGTAAATATTGAAAATCATCACCATACTGTTCTGCTGTTTGGACGTCGTCAAACCCATTCTAACAACCTCCTGCGGAAGAATTGGCGTTGCCTGCTGAACTCTGTTTTGTACATTGACCGCAGCCTGGTCTGCATTAACCCCCTGTTTAAAAATAATGGAAATCGAAAAAGAGCCATCATTGCTTGCATTAGATTTGATATAAACCATATCTTCTACCCCATTGATCTGTTCCTCAAGCGGTGTCACAACCGAACGGATAACCGTTTCACTATTTCCGCCGGGATAAGAACCGGAAACCGTAATCGTAGGAGGAGAAATATCCGGGAAACGGGTCACCGACAGCTGATTCAGCCCGATAATTCCCAATATCACGATGATTAGGGAAATTACAGTGGCTAAGACAGGACGGTCTATTATTTTTTTTAACATTTTAAATTTCTTTATTTGAATGATTAATTACTTTGCAGAAACAATTTTCGGAACGACATACGCACCGTCAGTCAGCGCATCAATCCTGTTGACGGCAATCTTGTCACCCGACTTTATTCCAGACGAAACGAAGTAATCCTGCGATGTTGTTTCTGAAACTTCAATGGGAATCATCTGCACTTTTTTGCCATTGAGTTTATAGACAAAAAATTTATCCTGAATATCCTTCACGGCAGTTTTAGGGACTTTTAAAACGGCATCTACATTTTTATGAATTAAAACTCTTGCGGTTCCTCCTGCTCTCAGAAGTTTACCAGGATTTTGGAAAACGGCTTTCATCTGAATGCTTCCTGTTGTTCTGTCGAAATTTCCGCTTGCAGTTTCTAATTTTCCTTTATAATTGTAAACCGAACCGTCGGCAAGAACAAGTTCTATGTTTCCTGTATGATTTTCTGAAGCTGACATTTTGCTATACCTGATAAAATCGGCCTCACTCATCGTGAAATAAACATTCACCAAACTGATATTCGAAAGGGTGGTTAAAGGAGACGTATCGGATGGCGAAATCAGGTTTCCGATTCTGTTGGGAATTCTGCCAAGATAACCGCTTACAGGTGCTTTAATATAGGTGAAATTGGCATTGATTTTAGATGAACCTAAAGCGGCCCTCGCCTGTGCAACCTGTGCTGAAGCCGACTGGTAATTGGCCTGAGCTGTTTTAAGCTGAACATCAGAAACTACATTTCCCGCCACCAAAGGTTTTAGTTTTTCCACTTCCAGCCTGGCGTTGGCCTGACTTGCCAAAGCAGCTTTCAGAGCTGCATCGCTATTGTTGACCTGTTCGTTGTAAACGGAGGGATTTATTTTAAACAAAGCCTGCCCTCTATTCACATACTGACCTTCTTTGACGTAAACCGCATCAAGATATCCTGTAACCTGTGCTTTAATATCCACATTGTCCTGTCCTTCGATACTTCCGGGATAACCTGTGGAAACATCGGCATTTCCTGGTTTTAACTGAATAAAATCTGTCGGTATTGCTGCCGTCTGCATTTTATTCTCCTGCGCGTTTCCCGGATTGCAGGAATACGTCATCACAGCCATCGAAATTGACAATGCCAAATACTCTGTTTTATATTTCATAATATTTATTTTACTTCTAACCAACTGCAAAGTAAGGTTGTATAACAGCTGATTTGACGAACAAATGAAGCGAAACGGAATTATTTGCAGTTGAAACGTAGCAGAAGGAAAATAAAATTTTTTAGTTTTATAGACTATAAAATCCAAAACAAACGTCTCTGTAAAATTTCACAGAGACGTTCATTATTTAATGAAATAAAATTATTTTAATAATCCATCCAGGTTTTAAAAACAGAAGCTTTTTCACGGCTTACAATAACATCTATTTCAGGCTGCTTTTTAAGTTCGAGTTTCAGTTTTCCGTTAAAATGATTAAAAACCTGCACCACAGAATCGATGTGGACGATAAACTGCCGGTTGGCTCTGAAAAAAACTTTAGGGTCGAGCTGTTTTTCCAGTTCTTCCAATGTTTGCGGGACGGTTTCTATAATCCCGGTTTTAAGCATTGTTTTGCTGACACCATGTTCAGTATAAAAATATAAAATATCTTCTGCCAAAACAGTTTTGTAACCATCACGATGCGCCAGAAGAAAACGTTTTCTGTAATCTTTGGGTTGAATATAATTAAGCAAACCTTCAATCGTTGTGGCGTAAGAAACCGAAGTTTCTATAGAATTTTCGTACTTTTTTAAAGCATCTTCGAGCTCTTCTTCCTCAATCGGTTTCAACAAATAATCGACGCTGTATACTTGAAAGCTTTTACCGCATATTCGTCATAAGCTGTAGTAAATATGACCGGCGTTTTGACATCAAACCTGTTGAATATTTCAAAGCTCAAACCGTCTGAAAGACGAATATCCATCATAATCATATCCGGAGCACTGTTGTTTTCAAGCCAGTGTACAGCCGAAGAAACAGAATCTTCCACGGAAAGGATTTCCACAGACGGGCGAAGTTTCAGCAGCAACCTTTTGAGCCGGTCGGCATTCGGTTTTTCATCTTCAATGATTAATATCTTATTGATTTTCATATAATGGAATTTTTGAGATGAAATCTTTATCTGTTTTAATAATAATTGGCTTTCTATCCCCTAAAAACTCAAACCGGCTGATGATGTTTTTTATTCCCAAACCGGCAGATTTACTCTGATGAATTAGCGGAACTAAATTATTGTGAACCAATATATATTTATCATTTGTACTCGAAATAGTAATCTTTAAAGGATTGGTTTTCTAGGTCTGGTTGTGCTTTAAGGCATTTTCGACTAGAAACTGAAGCGCTAAAGGCGGAAGTAAAAACTGTCTGAATTTTTCATTAACAGAAATATCAAAATGCACGCCTTCACCGATTCTTTTTTGAGTTAAATAAATGTATGAATTCAAAAATTTCAGCTCCTCATCCAATGTAATGGCATCTTTTTTTGAGTTGACCAGAAGATAACGGTAAACTTTCGCAAAACTTTCGGAATAGTCGTACCCCAATTGCTGGTCTTCCAGAATCAATTCAGACAGTACACTTAAATTATTAAATATAAAATGGGGATCAATCTGAAGCTTTAATGCCTGAAGTTCGGCTGCCATTGCGGCTCTTTTGTGTTCGGAAGCTTTCAGTTTGTGCTGAGCGGCTTCCAAAGCGGTTTTTTTCCAGTTTTCCAATAGAAAACTCCCTGTATTGATAGCACTTATCAATAATGAAACGACGATGTTGGTGGCAATCCATTGGGAAATGAGTACGATTTCCTTTCGATAATCAACATTTGTAGAATCTGAAAAACCTTCAAAAATAAAATTAAGCAAAGTGACGATGCCTACACTGCCAATGATTTGGAACACGGTCTGAATCAAAAGTCTTCTTATGCTTCTCTCGTTCCACGACAATTTTTTATTTAAGTAATAATCGATAAGCAGACTCACTTCTGCAATGACTACTGAAAAAAAGAATACCCAGAAAAAATCTTCGGCCAAATAGATAAAAGGTTTATTGATCAGGTCTTTATAATAAAAAGGATCAATCAGATAAATGAAAATATAGGAAAACAAGAATGCTGTTGTCCAGATCAAAAGTCTTTTTTTTAAGCCGTACAAAAGATTTTTCTTTTTATCAATCATAGAAACAACAGGATTTTTTTATGAATGTAAAAATAAATATTGAATCAGAGAAATTAATTAGTTTGAATGTGAAACGGAAAAAAAGACTTGTGAAATATTTGATTAAGTAATTAAAAGGGAATCTCAGTTCATTACATCGATACTATTTTTTTAATTAATGCATAAATCATTAACAATAGCATAATATAAAGATTCTAAAAAAAAATACATAAAAATTTAATCAAAATGATCATCTGGAGGAACAGGCATTCTACCATCTGGATCAACATTTTATAGGATTATCAAACGTATATACATACTGCGACCCACCTGGCATTTTTCCTGTCAGTGGATCCACACCATACCAAAATACTCAATCTCGGATTATAATACAGTCAGTATCATCGTCCAGTTCTTTTGCATTGAACTTATACGGGTTGTTATACAATCGATCTGTGTATTCAAAAAACTTTTCCTAATATATGTCTAATTATCTTAATTTTAAAATGTTCTTAACTATCCGCTTAAAAATTATAATCTAATAAATTTATTAACTATTTGTAATTGTATTTATCAATTATTTTATTTTTTAAATCAACTGCAGACTTCATTGCATTGATTTTACCATTCTCAGATAAATTGTCAGTTATAATTATGATCTGGATCTTTAGCATTTTCATTGGCATATTAATTTCTTTATAATAAGTGTTTAATTCATATACAATGATCGCCATGCAGATAATATTTCAAAGACTTTTTAGTTTTTATTTTACTGAAAAATATTTACACAAAAACAAGAAGCTGTCTCAAAGTTTGGACAGCCTCTTTATTCTATAATCTAAGTGACTTAAGTTGACTTGGATTCTTAGTTTGTAGATTAATTAAAATTCTTTTCTTTTTGTCATTTGAGTATTGTAATATTAAAGTGTCTACTTTAAACTTTAATACATCATATGTCTTATTTTCTATTTCCAGAACATTATCTTTTTGTTGATAATTCCATTTCATAATCTGCTTAACGTCATCCATTCTAAAACTCTTTAAAGAGTTGGTTGAAAAATCAAAACCCTTATAGTCAATACTTCCATCAGGATAAAATATGTATCCATAATTAATATTTTCATAAATGTCTTCTTCTTTGTTGTATGCGAAAATATACCAAAAACTATTCTTTTCTGTTATTTTTTGTTCTAACGAACTTTTGGTACAGCTTAATAAAAAAAAACTATTTAAGATTAGGAGCGCTATTAGATTTTTCATAAGTTACAGATTTAGTTTTATTATCTGGAGTATTGATATACATTTTCCCACTTGATTTATCAAATAATAACGAATAACCTGATTTGTTAGTATTAAAATCTTTTATTAAATCATCTGCTTTTTCTGTATTTCCTTCTTGATAATATGAATTCATTATTAATTGTGAAAAATATCCCACTTCACCTTCTTGATGGATTGTTGATGATTCTTTAAATGTCCAATGACTAACAGCTTTATTAGCAACCACGGCATGAGAATAAAAAGTAGAAGCTTCAATATTATGATTATCGTCATATTTATGCATGTTTTCATGATATGTAATGTTCATTAAATCATATTTATTATTTACCATAGGATGAAGATAGCCGTTCTTCTGAGCATTAAAAATAATACCTCCATTATTATTATAATATGCGGTGGAGTTGTTACTTCTTTCCGATGTTGTACTAATATTTGTCGCCCCAATTTTTGAACCATAATAGGCAATAACATTTTTACTTGCTTTCATATTAAAACCATAAGCATTCGACATGGGAAGATTTCCTAGTAATAAAGATTTATTATTATGAACCAGAGTAATATATTTAGACCCATTATTAACAACTCTATTAATACTACCGTCATTATTTAAATAAATAATGTCTTTCGGTGCCATTCCGTCAGGATCTGTGAATCTTACTGGATTATCAAATGTATATACATACGGCGACCAACTTGGCATTTTTCCTGCCAATGGATCCACCCCATACCAAATACTCAATCTTGTATTATAATACCTCGCACCATAATAGTACAGCCCTGTATCTTCATCCAACTCTTTTGCATTGAATTTATATGGATTGTCATAAGATCCGTCCATCTGCTCCAGCATGGTTTCTCCGAATGGTAAATTTAGGAAAAATTGTGTTGCATCACCTTGTGAATTGGTAACAAAATTTGCTGTTCCCAAATGATCGCCATGCAGATAATATAAATCAGGATGCTGATACACTTCCCTTAGCTCGACAGAAACGTTACTCCCCAAGTCTGTTTGTTGGAGGTACCGCTTAAAGTCTGCTTCCGTATCTGCTTTCTTTTCTGCTTTATCGTCAGAAGTTCTGCTGCTGTATAATACTGAAGGATCATCAAATCGATCAGCACCATCCATGAGTCTGCTGGCAAATCTTTTTGAACCTTCGAAGTAATGTTTTGTATATTGTCCTGTAGAACTCACCGTTACATAAGGATTCGGATACAATTTATAATCGATCATTCTAAGATCATCAATAATTACAGGTGCTCCATTCTGATAAAGTTGTGTAGGCGCTTCTAATCCGTATCGGATTACTCTTTCTCCTTTATCGTCATAAGTATGATATTGATAAACTCCAGTATTATCATTATAGAATGCTTTCATACGGTCCTGCTCATCCCAGAACATTTTTCTTGTTCCATTATTATCGGTGTGGTTTACAGCATTACCATTATGGTCATATTCAAATGTTTCTGTATTACCTGTTGCACTGTCATCTACTTTATCAAGCTTATGCGTAGGATCTATATAGGTATAATTGTTTTCATATGTATTTTCCGGAACTACAATCTGATCTCTTTCATGATGTTGGACTTTTCTGACAATTCCTCCGACCTTATTATACTGCATTTCAAGTTTATAGGTTGACTTCACCATATCATTTGATGTTATCGGTGGCATTTCCTCCCCCTGGTCGATGGTTGTACTTGTTCTGGTTCCAATCAATCTGTTTAAAGTATCATATCCGAGTTCAAATTCAAATGCTCCGCCCATTCCATTTGCTAAAGGATTAGCAATATTTCTGATTTTAGTGATATTGGAATATTCATCATATCTGTATGAATTACTTAGCATCTGATTGTTTGATTGATCAAATAATGAGTAATAATTCAATCTTCTCTGTGAATCGTATTGATAAGTTTGGGAAGTTCCGTTACCATATTTGATATTTATACGCTGCTCCAGGCCATTGTAATCAATATTCTGAATGTAGGTTTCACCATTATTATTATTTACCGATTTAAGGTTTCCACCTCTATCATAATGGTAAGAAACAATTTCATCATCAGGATATTTAATTTTAGTGATACGATTCCAGCTATCATAATTAAAGTAGGTTTTAAAATACTTTTCAGGAATATTATATCCCCGTACGGTCCGTACTTCCGTAAGTACCTCACCCATTCTTCCATAGGTATATTTTGTACTTCCGGAACCGTCATCTTTTACACGAATTTTTCCTGCATTATTATTCGCTGCGGTCGAAGGGTAGTATTCGTAATATACACTATTTGGGTTTGGATCACCTGAAGGCAGATCAGGTAATACAATTCCTGATAATCTGTTGTAATCATATTTATAGAATATGAAATGAGTGCTTATGCTTGAATCATTCACCAGATTATCTGTTGTAAGTCTTAAAAGATTTCCCGCCTGATCATACTCGTATTCCGTTTTTCCTTTATCAGGATGTTGCTGATGTGTACGTCTTCCTACAAGATCATAATCATAGAACGTTTCTATTCCTTCGGGATCTCTTACGAAAATAAGTTCTCCCAGCGTATTGTATTTAAAGTTGGTCGTCAATGGTTGATTATCAAGATAATCGTCTTTTTGAACTAATCTGCCTTCTGCATTGGTGTATGCTTCTGAT
This sequence comes from Chryseobacterium endophyticum, assembly GCF_056333165.1. Lineage (NCBI taxonomy): Bacteria > Pseudomonadati > Bacteroidota > Flavobacteriia > Flavobacteriales > Weeksellaceae > Chryseobacterium > Chryseobacterium endophyticum. The sequence goes on along the minus strand of NZ_JBWGXE010000006.1, from coordinate 101,232 downwards.
TTTTCATTTGAAAATTCTTCCGTTGTTTTAAACAGGTTATTGTCGATAGCATATTTTGTATATTTTACGACACCATCTTCATCTGTAAATGCGATAACCCTGTCGCGGCTATCATATACATTAGAAGTATTAGGTCCGCCAAATGAACCATTCAGATTTTGACTGCCCAAACCTTCAGATGACGGAATATATTGAACGAGTGCTCTACCTAAACCGTCATATGTTGTCCTACCCGATACTATTCTTGCTTCGTATCCATACAGATCGATATCTTTTTTGGTCTGTATAACTCTTCCCAGAAAATCGGAATAGGTATCCGTCATAATGGTGTTTCCGGAACTTGCATATTCAGGATCATAGTTTGAGGTGGACGCCCTGTAAAGTTTAATGGTAGCATCGTTGTTTGCAATTCCTGCATGATCAAACCAGTATCTGTATTTTACGGTCGGTACCGTAGAACCGCTTGCAATTTCGTTTGGTCCCATGATCGTTCTCGTTCTTCCGAAACCGTCATAGGTAAACACCATTGCATTTCCACCGGTATCAACTTTTCTTGTCACCACATCGAAAAGCGGATTGTAGGTTGCCGTAGATTTAATGTTGAAGACATCTTTGACTTCAAGTACATATTTACCTGTCTCAGTTGGTCCATCATCATAGGTATAATTAATGAAATATCTCTGCAAATTATCATTTGGAGGATAAGTGACTTTTGTTACATTTCCTGCAGTATTATACAGAATATCGGTGGTAATATTATTAGTACCATCAAACACGGCATAAGTACCTACATCTCCATTGTTCGGGTTGATATTGAGAGCTCTTCTTCTTCTCAATAATTGTGAATTTGTAGTTCCTTTGTATACCTCAACAAGGGTAGGTACACCGATAATATTGTTATTGAATGCCTGATAAGAAATATTGGTATTATAAGACGTTGACGGACTTGTATATTGATACTTTTCAAGAAGACCTTTTGTGGTATATGTAAACTTTTCTGTTGTAACAATACTTCCTCCGGATTCATAAGCCGTTTTTATTTTTTCGTTCAATAAAGCAATTGCCATTTTTCTGCCTTCTCTGCCGCCACTGTCATAATTGAAAGCTAAATCGGAATTCAGATTGATAAGTGTTGCATTCATCATAAATTTTCTCAATTTATAATTATACTTCACATCTGACAGCGTACCACCACTGCCTACGACTGTAGTCTGATTCAGTATTCCGTTTAACAAATAAGAATTATTAAAATATTTATCCGTGGTAGTTCTTACAGCTGAACCATTGTTCATTTCCTGTTTAACAACAGTATCAAAACCAAAATCTTCTCTTTCTCTTCTGTCATATTTCCTGTTTCGAAACTCGTATAGGGTTTCCATCCTGGTCCCCTGATTTGTCGTATATTTTGCCGAAAATGCATCCGGCTCGAGAACACTTATACTTTTAACCACAAATTTTGCATAGGGATTACTATAATTTGCTCTCGCTAATTTATAATCCAATAAATAGGTTCCTTTTGAGAAGGTATTTGTAATTGTTTTTAATTTATTTGTTCTTCCAACCTGTGAGTAATTGACAATAAATCCACTGTTTGTATCCTGAACTAAATCTGTAAATCCATCACCATTCATATCCTTGAATGCTTTTCTTGTTTCAGAGACGTTCATTCCTAAGTTCACGGTTGCCCCGGCTCCGGCTTTAATCCAAAGAATTAATACGACTACCGGAGGAATAAGGGTAATCGGACCCATATTAAACATATAGTCTCCTCCGAAAGAGAACGATCCGTTGAATGATCTTGTTTCATCTGCAAAATCAATATTTCCCCCACTCTTCATTAAGGCTACTCCTGTAGCAAAACTGTTTCCAAGATTATACCTCACTGTAGTAGATCCATTAGAAGCCACTTCAAGAATATCTATTAAACCGTCACTGTTTACGTCTTCATATACTACATCTGCTGTTCCCGTTGAAGCTCCTGCGCTTACGCCTGCACTGATTCCAAAACCAAAGCTGGATAGTGCTCCAAGGTTAGCCGAAGATCCTAGCCCTGCACCTAATGAAATACTGAAGCTTGCTTTCGGATGAGATTTATAAGTAATCATATTTTGGAAAGTTCCATCAGCTCCCAGGCTTTTACCTAAATTCAAAGCAACTGTCATATTAGGCGTATTTCCTCCTCTTATTCTATCAGGAAGGCCATCGCCATTGATATCCATCCAAAATCCTGAACCTGCATCATATGAATTATAATACTGATTAAGACTTGCGCTTACTGTTGCACTTCCTGACCAGGGCATTCCCGTATCCGGCTCAGTGGATGTCCCGTTATCTCCATGTGCTCCGATTCTGCCTGTTACCGGGGGACTATTGTATGAGAATCCGGCTGAGTTGCTTTTCATATAGCTTAAAGAGTTCGTAGGATAATCGCCATAAGAAACAAGCTGAATATCTTCTAGACTTCCCGTAGAATTAGTAAGCTGCATTGATGAAGGATAAACCATATCAGGATAACCGTCTCCATTCATATCTGAGAAAGTCTGTGTCTCGATACTTGGCCCGTTAAGCGTCGTTTCCGAGTTTCCTCCACTTACAGGCCCTAAACTTCCTCCCTGCGTTTTATTATGTGAACCACTACTTTGATCCCTGCTGATTGCCTTCATACTGGTATCCACTGAAAGCTGCCCGGAAGTATAGGTTGTTGGTGTTACAAGAGGAACCGTAGGAACAGGATCTGTAAAATAGGTAACCTCATCATCTGTTTTGAAAGCTTCTCCTGACGCGTACTGTTCAGGTCCTGAACCAACCCAGCGTTCAACTCTTTGTCTTCCATATTTTGTAAATTGAGGCTTCAGAGGAGATATAATTTGTGAAACAGTACTATTCCCTGCATTAGGATCAGGTGTTGTCGCTAAAATACAATCGGCTAAAGCGTCATAATTATTTTGTACATTTGGGATATTTAAACAGGTAGAATAAGTATTCTGAGGAGCAGCTGGCTGCGCAAATTCTGACAAACTGATAGGCCACCCATACAAATAGTTGTCATAAGCTCCCGGCTTGTATAAAAATTGCCCCCAGTTGTTAAAAAACATCGATTTTGTATTATACATGGCCGTATTTACTGCAGTTGCAGTTGTTGTACCATACATTGTTGCACCATCATAATAAATATTGAATGGCTTTCCTGCAAAATAATCAGAATATTTGTTAAACAATTCATAATCGCCGCCAGTCTTACAGTAGACTTCAACTGTTACCAAATGATCATTACCTATAGATCCTAAAGTAGGATTCCCGGTAAAAAAGGTAATAGGAGAAAGTCCTGAAATATTTGAACCGTCGATCATATTCTGTTCTATAAGCGTGCTATTCCCTGGGGAAACAAGAACTCTTCTTTTTGCAAGAACCTGATTTCCTTTTTTTATAATATAATAGAAGCTTCCCGTTGACAAAGTGGCAAAATTGGTAACATTTTTGTTAATCTGGATGCCAAAATCATGTGGCCCATTAAAGAAACCAGTATATGGGACAGCATAAATATCCAGCTTCGGTTGTAACTTGGTAACCACAAAAGACGGATATTCAGGAATCCCTAAGAAATATATATCTATAGGTGTGGGACTGTAAGCAACCGAGGCATGGTAATTGACAGAAATCTTATCACTCCAGTTCGTCGCAGCATAATTAGTAAAAGAATCAGATTCTACAATAAACCTCAGATAGAACTTTTCACCATTATTGACCGTCAGGTTTAGTGTATGTGCCTGAGTTGTTAAGTTTGATGGGGTATAAATTTCCGGAGTGATAAGTGGCGTGATTGCTCCCGTATTTACATCTTCCGTCACAATTCTAAACTTTATATCATCTGATAAATCGGAGAGAGTGAAAGATAATACATTAATTGTGACTGTTCCCGGAGCATCCAAAAGAATTGGCGCAATGGCATTATTTAAAAGAAAATTGTTTTCATAATTACCATTATTTAACTGAAACTGATCCTGTGACAACTCAAAAGTATTCGGAATCTCATTTCCCGTAACCTGATCAACGTAAGTAATACTGGGGTTTGAATTAACCGCTACATTTTTCACTTTGTTCTTGTGTAGTCTTACATAAATTTTTTCACCACTTTTTACAAATAAGCGGTCAGGATTATCAATACCGTTCGGAATACCATAGTTGGGATCCATGGGCACAGTCTGCATCTGAGTATAATAATCATTATATCGGTTGATAACAATATTCTGAGGAGCGTCTGTCGATAAAAGCTGTTTTAAATATATCCTTGTATTAACATAACTAACTGGAACAGTCCAGACTTGAGGAGTAGGATTTTTGATCTCTACGCCATAGTACATTTGATCTGATACACTGGTAGCCGGATCTGAAACAAATGTCGGTGCTATTGAAACATTATCTGTAAACCTCACATATCCGTCTCTTGGTGCCACCCATACTTTAACAATATCTCCAACATCCATCGGATCCGGTTCAGGTTCTCCCGGACATGGGTCCGGTACAGATCCGATATCCCCGCACCATTTGATAGGAGCCTGTATGGCCTTCGCTTTTACGACCATGTTCTCCGTATATTCTGAATGCCTGGTCATGAAAGATGTATTGGCACCAGAATCAAATCTGTTGAACCAGACTTCTCCGTCATGTACAATATCCATCAGGCCATCTGAATTAGCATCAATCAAATAGGTTTTCGTAGAACCTTTGGTTGTAGAATTTGTTTCGGATTTACTGTAAATTATGGCTCCCATATCCCATCCCCTATTCTTGGTCTTCGTTTCCGTATAGGAAAAATCACCTCCGGTATAGTTTTCAATTTGCTTAGACTCTAAAAAGCTTAATTTTCCTTGATCATCCAGTTTTCCGGTTTTTAGAAGCAGTCCCCTTTTCGGATTTCTGTAAATCATGTCCTGAATTCCGTCTCCGTTGAAATCTATTAGCTGTTGGGCGTTTCTTGCTTTAGCCGTGGAATTGCCGAAAGGGAAACCAAACATCAGATGCCCATAACCTGCACTTGAGGGAGTATAAAAATTTAATCCCGCTGCAATTCTTATATTTAACCCTGTTTCGGTACTTATATTTCCATTGATCTTAGAAGGCCTGATTAAACTTGTTACAAAATTTGAATAAGGTTCATCATTAGACGCATTCTGAAAATTAATGGTAGTATCCGGCCCAAATATCTTTACGCTACCCGATCCATCTCTTACATCATTGTAATAATCAAAAGTATAGCTGTCGGAGATCTCGTTACATGTAGGCTCTATACCTCCGGGCCCTCCGCCATTACCTCCGGTTCCATCGTCCATATCTCTTATGGGAGCCCTATTGTTTGATGTTTTGCTATCCTCTGGTTCTTTATTATCTTGAGCAGCTTTTGCAAGCGTGGTAGAACACGGATTATTGGGAACTATATAAATTCTTTTCAGGAGAGTTTTATAAAATTCTCCGTTTATATAATCCATTTTATAGGTTCTGATAAGTTCGGTTTTGTATTTAACCTCGATGGTCTTTAACAAAAAAGCATCCGATCTCGGAACTCCCTGTTTGGCATTGACAGTGATATCTTGTCGGGTAATGCTTGTTTCTTTATTGAAGTTTACACTGTAATCTTTATTTTTTCCGTATTCAATTTTCTTAATCTGGAAAAAAGCCCCTGATGCAAATTCATTATAATAGGTAAATTCCATTTTATTACCATGTGCATCTTCTATCATTCGAAGTCCCCAGTGAACAACTCCTCCTGAGCCCGAAAGCATGGAATCTGATGACCCTCCATAGTACCTTTTAGTACCATCAGTAGAAGTCACTTTCCATGTATAGTTACTTGGAGCTGTTCCTATTCTTTCAATAAGTGTAAAATCATGGTTTTTTCTTAAATAAAACTGTTTTTTTGTACCATCATTAGGATCTGTATAGTCAGATCTGTCCTGTTTTTCAGTAGTGATAGCGGTATTGTTCTCGTTCACATCATTATGTCTGTGAGGAAGATATTCGTTGGGATATACAAGCATTTCACCGTCTAAAGAGTAGAGCTCTGTTTCTTTTCCTTCATTAAAAACCGGCGTTCCCCATCTTGTATCCACGGTAATAGAAGACAATCCGTTTATATTCCAGCCATCTCCCATCCAGCCATTTCCTCCTGCACTGCTGTAGCCTATAGATAATGAAGGCTGAAGGCCTCCCAAACCGGCAGGAACCCGAATAGGATAATTGGCACTTGCATCTCCTTTCTGTGTAGCTGTAGGAATATCCATCAATTGTAAGCCTGCCGTAGGATCTGCGGCTTTTAATCCGCTGATGCTTGTAGGGGAAAACGCTTCAAGCTGTGAAGATTCAGGAACAGAAATAACTCCGTTGATATAGTCGGTATCTCCTTTTGTTTCAACAATAACTACTTTTTTCTCCATATCTACTTTACTGCTGGGATCAACTTTCCATTTTTTCGATGTGTAATCGAAATAAAAAGCTTTCAGTTCTTTTGCAGATCTTGCACCCAGCTTCTTTTCATCATATGGAAAAGAGAAAATCATATTTTTTGTAAATTCTCCTGAACTGCCTTCCAGACGATATGCTCCGGAGTTTACAGTCATGCTTTTAATGTCTTTGGAGACAGCAGGATAGTCTTTTTTTCTAAGCTTTAAAACCTGAACCTGAACATTATTCTCTACAGAATTTTTTTCAATCGTAATGGTTGAATTTTCATATGCTTCAGTATATTGTGTGTCCTTTGAGATATTAAGGACAAGAGGAGCAAATTTTTCTTCACTTAATGTCCTGAATGAAGGTTTACTCTCAGGAATTTTATATTCTCTCGCTCCGTTTGCATCGGTAATAGACACAAAGCCTTTTGCTTTATCTGTGTCTGTAAGCTCAATTAAAGTTTCATATTCTCCTTTTACAGAGGATACAGATTTGTCTTTAATAAGTACAGATCCGCTTTCAAGACCTTTAATATAAAGTTTATTGCCTGATAACAAAGATGAAGTATGATCGGAAGGTTTAAGATTATTCTCAAAAATAATTTTTACATTTTGCACCTTATATTTTACTCCATTCAGAGAAGAGGTAAATAGAATTGTATTTTTTCCTTTTTCTAAAGAATTTAAAGAAATTTCTTCTTTCTGAGTGCTCCATTTACTGCTTGCCACAATAATGTTTCCACCGAAAGCAATATTTTTATTAATTGATCTTGAAACTGAATTATAGGAATCCAGTCCGAAAAGATCATACACCAAATATGCTTTGATATTCTGTTTGTTTATTTCGGGAATATTAATGGTGAAAAAGTTATCGGATACGTTGTCTGATTCATTATCAGAAAATTCGCCGATAGTTCCCTGCTTTTCTTCGGAATCAAAAATACGATCTGAATGTTCACTTTCGGAAAATGCAGTATTTGAAATTAATTCAGTCTTAGAATCCTCTTTATTTATACTTTTAATGATACCAGAAGTATTATACTTTGAGAGATTCTTTTCTGAATCTTCTGTTGGATTTATATCTTCTGCTATGGAATGGTAGATATATTTATCCATCATTCGGAGTTTAAAAGACCGAACCTTTTGCCTGTCCTGTTTCGTAAAACTGGCACATATCAACATGCAGGCAAAGAAACATAACATCAAGGATGACTTCCTGGTAAAAGGAAGCTGTTTTCTGTATATTTTCATGGTATAAGTTATTCTACGATTAGTTTAAAAGTTTTTATGATTTTCCCATTCAGAGTAAGGTTGACCAGATATGAACTCTGCAGCGGAAGGTGATTGACATATGATCTGGCATTACTGCTGACTTTATCCAGGGCAATAAGCCTTCCGCCCCCGTCATAAATAGAAATAATCAGGTTTTCCATCGGTGGAAAAACAATGGTGAAATTTTGATCTTTCTTTACCGGGTTTGGATACAGAGCTATCTTTGTAAGATCCAATGAAAGATCTTTTTCATTATATGTATTTCCGGATCTGGGATCCTGGCTTGACGTATCCGGTTTAGTGTCTTTTACAAGGCTTACGGCAAATGTGAAATACGTTTTGTCTACCGTATCAAAAGCATCTAAGAAATCTACTTTATTAAAGATTATAAAATTACCATTTTCGGTCCCCGGTATTTTTTTAACATCGCCATTATCTTTTTTAAGCAACAACCAGTAATAAAGCGGCAGTGAGCGAGGGTTAACTGTTCCCTTGATAATTCTAACCTGATAACCTGTCCTGGGAATTTTATTTCCGATAAAACTGATTTCCCAGTTTCTTTCCAGCACATCAAGATCTTTTTCAGGCTTTAAAGACAAGGCCTTATTATCGTCAGACCACATGACAAAGTTATTATTATCAATGATCGTTGGATTATCGGAATTTGTTCTTTTGATCTCATTAATTCCAATGGCTAGAAAAGGATCAGCCTGGTTGGATGACTGTTTTTGATAAAGCTCATTGCCATCATCCCTCCCCAATCCTGTCGGCCGACTTTTATACGGTGCATGCTTTTCGGGATCCCATATTACTTTTCCGTCACTCCCGTAATATTTGCCTTTTTCCAGAGAAATTCCGTATTTTATGGAAAGGTAAGAATGTATTTTATTCAGATCCATTATTTTAGCCTTTTTCGAGAAGAAAATCATTTCATACAAATTTTGATCTTCAAACTTTATTTTTAGGCTATCGGATTTTTCATTTTTTGAATTTGCTGTACCGGTAAATGAAAATATGCTGGGCCTTTTACCAATTTTTTTAGATTCTTTTCCTATTGTATATAATGTATTACCTAAAGAAACATTTTTGTCTGTGTTTTCCCAAATCAGCTCGTCCTCTTTTGATGCATGCACAAGACTCAGCGTATGACTTTTATCCCTGCTGTATTTAATATATTTTTTCAACAGCTTATCTTTGATTCCACAGTGGAAATTCAGAAGGTTTTCATCCTTGCATCGTACGGCTTCGCGTGAGGAAGGATTTAGCTTTTCCCACATTTGCACATCAGAACCAACCAATTGGGAATAAGCATAAAATGGAGACGAAAACATAAGAAATATGAAAATTCTTGGGTGTAGAAGTTTAAACATAGTTATGGTAGTTTTTTATTTCGATCTTTATCTGCAAGAAGCAGAAGTAATCTATTGTAAATATGTAATCTCTGGAAAGCTTTAAAAAACTTCTAGAATAGATACATTAGCGATATAAGATGGGGAAAATGATATCTTGGATTTTTCATGGTATTAGTTCTTAGTTATTTGATTCATAAAGCTAAGAAAAAAAATTTTACATAAACGTTTTTAATAAAATTAATTTTCAACTCATTAAAAATTTAGCTATACTTAACTTATTAATTTGTATACTATAAAGACCTTCAGACTAGTTGTTTTATTTCTCATGAAAACTAATCCAATCGTTTTTTGAGATTTTTCTTGACACGGTTATACCAGGGCCAGCCCAACAAGTAACCGCAAGTTCTAAATTTCAAAATATCATTTACTGTAAAGCCAAACAGCGCCAACTGAAGAAGGTTGGCGCCATTTTATTTATATCCTATGAAGTTTATGAATTGTGGTTATGAATAAAAATCAGGTTAATTAATTTCTCTCAGGCGCACCGAAATAGCTTGGGTAACGATCATCTGGGTTTACTATAATCCGTTCCAAAACAACTTCAGGATCGATCATATAAATGTTCAAGGTATGCAAACCCGGGTTTTTCACATTCATTGTTGCATTCAGCCATCGTTGATTATCAAAGACTTCGGTACGGCGGGGCTTTCCGCGGGACATGAGGGCATAATTGTGTCCGAATTCAGGCAAGGGTTTCAGGATTTTTGAACGGCTGAGATTTTCCGGCGTATATTCTTTGAATTCATCGTGATAGCCTTTTCTTGCGTCAATTATTACAGGATCTTCATGGTCGATGGAAACGGCTATTCTTAATCCGCGGCCGGGGTTAACATCCTGGGTTGGTAAAATTCCGAGCAATATGTTTGCGGGACCGGGCTCAGGCAGGAAAATCCGGTACTCCAGTCGGGGTGCTTTTTCAGGTGTCGAGCTTTTTGCCGTTGTAGGATGGATCCCCATAGAGGCTTCTGCCCGTCCCAGGTCCGGTAGCAATACCCATTCTGCAGTTTTACCAGCAGTTTTGTTGCTGAATTTATTGGCGGGAATAGAAAATTCACCTGAATATCCTCCGTAGAAAGGCGTTTTGCTCACAGGCGTATTCTTTTTTAAAGTATTTACCACTACCGGAACGATCGTTTTTCCCTGGCTAATTTGAATCAGGCCGCCCACTTTCCCTTCCGGCGCTTTTTTCCAGTCAATATCAACAAAAATCCGTTGCTCCGTTTGTGTTGTGCCTTTTACCGAACTTAATTTGATCCACGGTTTATCTGCTTTAGCCATAAACTGCAGTGACCCTTTTCCACGGTTAAAAACATCGATGTAATAACGCTGCTTGTCCAGCACGTCAAATTGAGGAAGTTCCGCTTTTCCTTCTGCACCGGGCCAGGCATCGGTATTGCCTTCCACCGCTACGCCCAATGACGGTGATTCCAAAGGGATAAGTTCATTGAGTACAGGCAAACTGTTTTCTTTCGGCATCGACCATTGTTTATAACCGATATGCACATCGCTCATCATATTTTTCCATTTGCCATTCGCAATAGAATCATTGTAACGGGCAGTCAGTTTTTTATCCAGTTCAAAAAGTTCCCGGGCACGGGTAGCATACATATTAGCACTTACCCTGCCTTGTTTAGCGTAGAGATTGTTACGGCCTGCGGCTAAATAAATTTCAGCGACACCCGCTGAAGCTTTTACGGGATAAAGCACTAACTGATAATAAGCATCCAAAGCCTGCTCAGGCATTTTCTTTTCCAATGCTTCGGCTTTTGCCGTGAGATCCTGCCAACGCTTTTCCACCCGGTCAGCTTCGTGGTAATTGACAAAACTAAAAATCTCCGGATCCTGTACTTCCGGCTTTCTCATCAAATTATATTTTGAATAGGTTGAGACGATATCTGCAATTTCAGCTGAATGTTCTTCTCCAAAGATTGAAGCTGCCCAATCTTTCATATACTCAGATGTTTGATTGGCGGATATTGCATCGGGATTCCAGGCATAGCGCATGATAAAATCAATCGGCATTTCCTTTGGTTTAAGGTCTCCTACATTGACAATCCAGATACGGTCAATACCGCTTTGATAGGCCAGACTGAACTGCTCACGCAATTTCGGGACGGTGGTCGTATTGATCCAACGGTCATTCCACGGGCCGCCATTCATATCGATATGATAATATAGTCCTAAACCGCCTTTGCGTTTGAGTTCGACTGCAGGTGCGGTACGGCGAATGTAGCCCCAGTTATTGTCGCAAAAAAGTAATGTCACATCATCAGGAACATTCATTCCGGCGTCATAGTATCGCTGTACTTCTGTAAAAATAGCCCAGAGCTGAGGCACTTCAGCAGGATTTTTACCATAGACTTTCCTGATAATCTCCCGCTGATCGGCGACCACCTGTTTCAGGGTTTTGATATTCTCGGCATCATCGCCTTTTCCCATCGCCACGTCTCCGTCTCCGCGCATACTCATCGTAATCAGGTTGTCATAATTTTTATTTCTTTCCAGGCCTTCCGTCCAGAATTTCTTCAGATTTTCTGAATTCGTGACATAATCCCAGTCACCGATCTGATCTTTACGTTTGGTGTATTCTTTCTGTGAACGCATCATAGGCTCGTGATGTGAGGTTCCCATTACGATCCCGTATTCATCGGCAAGAACAGGACTCATGGGGTCATCCTCATTAAAAGCATTTCCCCACATGGCAGGCCACAGGTAATTGGCTTTCAATCGGAGTAACAATTCGAAAACATGGCTGTAAACTTTAGAATTGATCCCTCCAAAATGTTTTGCAGACCAACCTGAAAAGGAAGGACTTTCATCATTGATGAAGATTCCGCGGTATTTCACTTTTGGAGATTCCTGAAGATAACGGCCTGCCTTAATATAAATACTGTTACTTTTTTTGACTGGTGCGTCTGCCCAATAATACCAGGGCGAAACTCCGATTTTTTCAGAAACATCATAAATCCCGTAAATGGTACCGCGCTTATCGCTTCCGGCAATGACAAGGTGGTCTCCAACGGTCTGGATTATAAAGCTTTCCCATTTTCCTTTTAGAGCATCTACGTTCAGTTTTCCATCGGCTACCAGTTGATCAATCAGTTTGCTTTTGCCGATAGTTCCTACAACAATTGCTCCCGGCGCAGGTTTTACATCGGTAATTATCGGTGATGCTACCCCGGTCACTTTACGCACATCATCACCTAGATCATTAGCCGCTCGTATGACACCTTTCCAGTCATCAGGATCTACCATGATCTTTGCCGTACTTCCCTTTACGGCCATCCGAAAAGCATCTTTTTCAGCGGTATGCCTTACATAATCCGGGAGCGTACTTAGCGTATGATGAGCAGTTTGTGCATGAGTGATTAGGCCAAAAGATAGTGAAATGATAAAAGCTAATTGTTTGAGCATAGTCATTATATTTAGAATCTTTATACTTTTTTGTCGAACGAAAAGTATTATTTAATAAATGTATAAAATTAAATGTAATTTTTACAATTAATAAAAAGATTTAAATGATGACTGATTTCTTTATACCTTTTATACTGTCGGGTTAATTATTATTGGCAGATCCGGTTAAAATAAATACTTTTAATATTATTTATACCTTTATCTTAATGAATTTTGAAACAGATCCCATTTCTCCTACCCTCTTTATTATGCCGGGATATTGATCGAATACTGAGAAAATCAATCTGAACTGGGTTAATTATTTGATCATAGGGATGTCACTGATCTGGGTTGCGGTAATATTAAAAAATGAAATTCTGCTATTCTCACTCGTTGCTACCTTTATCATTCTGGCGGCTTATCTGGGAATTACCCATGCCGGAATTTTAAATCTTCCGGTGGTACATTCGGAAGATGATCAGGAAAACCAATTAGTAGAGGCCGACCTTTCAAAAGTAAAATATCAGAAGACCTTTGCCGGTGAAGATGTGATTGCCAATATTTATGAAAGACTCATTGAGAAGATAGAACATGAAAAAATCTTTAAAGACCCTGAGCTTAGGCTGGATCAGGTAGCACAAATGCTGCATGTTCACACTAATATTCTCTCACAAACCATTAACCATGTCGAAAACAAAAACTTCTATGACCAGATCAACCGGCGGCGTGTTGAAGAATTCAAAAGAATCGCCATACTACCGGAAAACCATAAATACACCATACTCGCCCTGGCTTTTGAAGCGGATTCAATTCAAAAACCTCATTTAACAGAAATTTTAAAAAATACGAGCACTGCTCTCCCAGCGAATATTTAAAAAATTCAAGGTGAGTATATCCGATGATTTGACGATCAAAAATAATAGTGCCTTTCTTTTTTACGATTATATTGCCTCATAAAGGGGTTCACCTTTCATTTTGGAACATTTGAGACAGTTATTACCTGCAGATTTGCAGAAACTTAGTCATCATTATGAAAAAAACATTATTTCTTGTACTCTGCATCTTCGCGCTTATGATCGGGGCTTATCCGCTGATGTATGCATTTGTAGAACCTAAAAATACTTTTTTAAGTTCCAAATCTCCCGAACTGTTGACAAGCATGATATGGAAAACGGCATTCTTCTCCCATATAATATTCGGTGGAATCTCACTTTTTATCGGTTGGCGACAATTTGGCAATAAGTTTCGCCAACGATATTTAAGATTGCATAGAATCATCGGATGGATCTATGCCACCTCTGTGTTCGTCAGTTCCCTGTCTTCTATTTATCTTGGTATTTTTGCAAATGGAGGCTTTACCACATCTTTAGGATTTGTTTTTTTAGGAATCGCATGGTTTGCCACCACCCTTTATGCTGTTATCTGTATCCGGAAAGGCAATTTCACGCTTCACCGTAAAATGATGACCTACAGTTACGCCTGCACTTTTGCGGCGGTCACCCTCAGACTATGGGATCCTCTACTGATCAAAATCACTGAAAATCCCGAATTGTCATACACCTTGGTAGCATGGCTTTGCTGGATTCCTAATCTTTGTTTTGCGTATCTGATCAACAAAAAAAATAATGATACAGATATGCAGCCCGGAATGAATTAAACCAAACAACTCACGTAAAGATTTTTAACTTTAAAGTTGAGATATCCTGGATAGAACAATCAACAGATTGTGACTTTTATATACCGAAAACACTTTTAGTCATCGGATTTTTTAATTTAAACAAGCCTGATTATAAATAGGTTAAATAACGGTTTTCAGAATATTTCTGCGGACACGCGATAAAGTTTCCCTCGAAAGCCCCAGATAAGAAGCCACCATATGCAGAGGAACTCTGTTGAAAATATCAGGATAAGTGTTGATGAAATCAAGGTATTTTTCTTCCGGACTGCTGCTGATATTCATCAAAAGCCGTTTATGGATTTCCATAGATTTTCGGGTCAGGATGTTCTCTACAAAAATATTGAGTTCAGGGATCTGTTCCCGCAGTTCAGCAAAATCTTCAAGATTGAAAGCGAAGATTTCCGATGATTCCATTGCTTCAATCGTAAGTTTAGAGGGCGTATGGTTATAGAAGCTTTCGGGATCGGTAGTCCAAGACATTTCATTGACAAACTGAAGAATATGTTCATTGCCATCTTCAGAGGTCGAATAATTTCGAAGAAGCCCTTTGGCAACAAAGATTTTCAGATTACAGATATCGCCCTGCCTGCATACGATCTCCTTACGCTGAAGTTTTATCCACTGGCTTTTATCCAAAATGAAATTAAACTTTTCATCCGTAAAATCGGGAAGAACCTTCTGGAAGTAATTTTTAAGAATCTCTGACATTTTTAAATGTGGAATTATATCTAAAATTAATTCTTTTTATTGAATTAATATAAAAATTGTGTCAAATGACCTCGTCTTTGGGATTATTTCACCTTTAAATTTGTATCAGAAATTATAACAAAAACAAAATTTAAAAATATGAAAGTATTTGTAACAGGAGCTTCAGGATTTGTGGGCTCGGCAGTGGTAAAAGAATTATTATCAAACGGACATCAGGTAGTTGGATTGGCCCGTTCGCAAGAATCTGCAAAATCCGTCAGAGAAGCCGGATCAGAAGTTTTAATGGGAGATCTGGAAAGTCTTGAGATTTTGCAGAAAGGAGCAAAAGAAGCAGATGGCGTTATCCATACCGCTTTTATCCATGATTTTTCAGACTATGAGACTAATGCGCTGATAGACCAGAAAGCCATACAAGCAATGGGCGAGGTCTTGAAAGGAACCGATAAACCGATCGTGGTGACAGGCGGAACCTTAGGACTTCCCCTTGTCGACGGAAAAATCACAGAGGAAAGTAAATCACCGATACAATCGATGAGATTCTCTGAAAAAGCATTTGTAGATTTATCAGAATCTGGTGTCAAAGCCTCTATCGTTCGCCTTTCCCCAAGTGTTTACGGAAATTCCGGATCGGGATTCAAAGGAGGGTTTGGAGTAATGCTTGCTGAATTGGCCAAGGTTAAAGGATTTGCGGCCTATATTGGAGAAGGAAATAATGTCTGGCCTTCTGTCCATCGTGCAGATGCTGCAAAACTATTTCGTCTGGCACTTGAGAAAGGAGAAAAAGGAGCAAGATATAATGCCGTAAATAATGATAAAAATCTTTCCATGAAAGAATTTGCAGAGTTAGTAGGCGAAAAGCTCCATATTCCTGTAAAGTCGCTGTCTCCCGAAGAAGCACCGGAATATTTCACCTGGATGACATCTTTTGTTGGAGCAGATTGTCCCGCAACAAGTCTGAAGACTCAGGAAAAATTAGGATGGAAACCTTCTGAAAAGAGCTTTATTGAAGAACTGAATCAATATTTCTTTTAAAAACAAAAAACAGTCTTGCTTTGTAAGTGAGACTGTTTTTATTAATTTTTCATATTTCTAACACTTTGTTCAGCTTCCGGAACAGAACAGCGGCAGATCTGAAAGCTTTTTCAGATCAATGCTTTTACAATTTTCTTAATATTTCTTTATGACAAAAGAAAAATCATACTAAAAAAGCTGATATTATTTAATCTGAATATATTGAAGTATCAAAGATTTCCTTTTGGTTCAGCAGCCGGCAATGAAATTCATTAGTCGAAAAACTCCCGGATTCTAACGGTATGGGCTATTGATTTCATCAATTTTTGCCCGCAATTCCTGAATCGTAAACTTATCGGAGGTACATTCAATTTCAGGAATATTTTTTTCTTTTAAGAAATTATTAAGGTCTTCGCAATCACGCAGCATATTGAACTCCTTATTTTCCAAATCAAGAACAATTCCTTTTATCTTTCCGTTTATTAAATACGTCAGCGTACTTATTGCTCCTAAGGCAAATTTTGAAAACTGCCCTCTCATGCTCTCTTCGAAATAAATAAACCGGCCATAATTCGTGACCTTGCAAAAGCGTGAATAAGCATCAGGATCGTACCCTTTGTCTTTTTTGTTAGTATATTTCCTGTATGTTTGAAAGTACATATCTCCTTTATAGGAAACTGCCAGTGGAAATTTAACTTTTTTATCATTCTTTTTAAAATAGAAAAATGCTTTTTCAGGCAAGTCAGCCTCGTTATATTCTTCGTTTGTTTTAATGTACACCTCATCTGTTGAAGAAGGGTTTTTATTCAAAACATCTTCCAATGTCATATATATGCCTTCAGGAAAATCTCCTTTCTTTATAGATGGATATTCCGGGGTTTGAGCGATAATGATATTGGAAATCAATGAAAAATAAAATAATATTTTTAATTTCATAACAGCAATTATGTTTTATTTGAAAAAGATTTTTCGAATTAAATGCTGCAAATATACAAACACTTACGTAAGATAATTGTATTTTCCACAAAAAGATCTGCGTCATCTGCAAAATCTGCGTGAGGCTTTTTTGACGCAAAGGTTTTATTCTGAATTTGCATATTCAAGTGAGCAAAGAAAGAATTAGCAAGCTGATTTGATAAAGAGTACGTCCAAGCTTCGCGCAGCAAATTTATTTGCCTTTGCTTCCTTAAGATCAGCGTATGAAAAATTCATCTTTGCGTTGAAAAACTTTCCACAAAGAAAAATCTGCGCCATCTGCAAAATCTGCATGAGGCTTTTTAACGCAAAGATGTATTCTAAAACTGCATATCATAAAATACAAAAAAAATAAGGCTGTCTAAAATCAGGCAGCCTCTCTTATTTTTACCGGTTACTTCTCTTTTATTTTCCGGTATTTTTTATTTGGGAGTACCGGTATTCATTGTTCCGCTGGTATTTAACGTACCGGTGGTTCCGTATTTCACCGTGTTATTGGTTCCGGTTCCGGTTTTTAAGGGTCCGACACCGGTATTCAGCGTACCGTTGGTATTCAGGGTACCGTTGGTGCCGGTGTTCAAGGTGCCGTTATTGAGTGTACTGTTGGTGTTTAAAGTACCGTTGGTGCCGGTATTCAGGGTTCCGGCGCCGGTGTTCAGGGAACCGTTTGTTCTGATCGTTCCGGTGGTTCCGTTGTTCAGCAGACCGTTTCCGTTCAACGTATTGTTGGTACCGTTATTCATAATTCCGGTACCGCTGTTCGTGGTTCCGGTATTGGTTCGGGTTGTGGTTGTCATCTGCGCAGAAACCGTGATGAAACCGCCTGCGATAAATGCTGCTGTTACAATTAAATTTTTCATTGTCTTATTATTTTAGATTGGTGATATGATGATAAATACAATTATCGTACAAAAAGTTCCAAGGTACTGAATCTTTTATTTTGATTGATAAGTAATTAACAGAAACCGGGTTAAAAGGCTGGAAGAGGGAGGCTGGATGCCGGAAGTTTTTCCGGTTAAAATCATCGCTGACCGTCTTCTATATCAAATTTTCCGAAAAGCCGTTCCTTACAATTATGATTAATAATAATTTTCAACATACCGTTTGTCATTCCGCAGGAATCTAAATATAGTATTAGAGAATCGCATGGGAAGATCCGAACAGAATTCAGAAAAATCTCCCACAGATTTGCACAAATTTTCACAGATGATGGTGTTTATTTTTAACACATAAGCCACAGAGAGAAGATTTGAATAGCTTGAAAATATTTCAGAACACATCAGATTAAAAATCAAAGATTTCAAAACTTTTGCGCGCTTAATCAGCATTGTGTTCACCTTTTTAGCAGTATCAGTGTCTTTCGTAACTTTTGTGGTAAGAATGCCCTGCAGATCGCACGGAGTTTCACAGATAAAAATAAATGAGACCCTCAGGTCTCATTTATGTTATCCGTTTCTGCTGCAAATATTGTCACAGTCCGATATTCCGTCTGGATCACTTGGTGGATTCGGTTGTGTAGAGCTGTAGGTTATGCAACAATTAAAGCAGATATCGTATCCTCCATTACTCCAGTTGTCACAAAGTCCTCCACCGGAGCCATCCGCTACCTGTTTTTTTCCTGCAAAGATGCTTTTCATCTTAGCGCGATCAATTAAGCTGAAATTTTAATATTTACAATTTCAACATTCCTTTAAATAATTCAATAAATTTCCTTGAAGAGTTGATATCCAAAAAAATCCCGCAATACCGGGATTCTGACATTTCATATTAAACACATCTTTGCTCCTTACTTCGGCGACCTGATCAGTTTTATAACCAATGCTGCCAGTGTAATTAAAGCTCCGGTAATTAAAAAGGGAAGCCAAAATATAAAGCAAAATTCCGATAATCTGATCTCAGTCTGACTGTAATACCCGCGTGAAGCAAACATCCCTGCTCCAAAGATCAGCATTAAAACTGAAGCAAGGATTAAAACCAGTCCGCTTACAAACCATATCTTTACTACGGATTTTCTATTTTTAATCCTAGCATTTTTAGATTGATTATTGTCAGAATTGTTGTTTTCCATACTATTTGTTTATAATTATTTCTCTTTACTTCTGAAATTACTTTGCAATCTAAAATTAAGTATAATCGAGCTTTATTTCTAATTATTGGCAGTTTTATACTTATTACAACTTTCTAATACCATTTACAGTACCTGAACCTCAGCTTCCTGTGGCTGAGATTGCAAAAAGCCTTTTTTCCTGTTCTTCCGTTCCACAATCAGCCACGCCGCGTCCAGCATTTTGATCAGGTGAAGGTATGGGCCGACGATATTACGTTCCGGCAAATGGTTGAACGTCCCGAGAGAGAAATACACGATATCCGAAAGGAAGTCCTCCAGCTCCTCTGGGCGGTATTCCTTAAAAGTTTTGCGGAACACCCGGACCGGCTCGCGGTATTCTTTCTCCGAAAGTGAACCGTACAGCAACGGATTGCCGGTCTCCGGAACGGCCTTCCCTATGCATTTCCAGGATTTCTTCCGGAGGCACCACCCGGCCCGGATCAGCGACCGCAGCGACTGGTGGAAGTGAAAGACCACGGAAGGATCTTCCGGGATCCGCGTTTTCCCCTGTACCGCGTACTGCATCATCAGGTTGAGCCGCGCCTTCGCCGTGGCCAGGTCATGAAACTGGAAAAATACGTCCCCTAAAGCGACGGGTGAAAGCTTGCTCCGGCCGGACCAAAACCGGGATTCAAAGTTTATGCTGTTCTTTTTCATAAGTGTGTGTTTTAACGGCCTTCTCAACTATATAAAGAATTGTTATCCTATAGATATAATGCAATCTATAAATGGTTCTCTACTATTGTATCACAAATATATAAAAATTCTCTTTTGTTACAAGTTCTTGTAACAAAATTTACTTAAAAAATTACGCCCTTTGTATAAAGTGGTAATACATGGATGCTTTACAGGAAGAAATATTAAAAAAATTTGGAGAACACGTTAAGAAAATAAGACTTGAATCAGGGCTTACACAGGACGATGTTGTCCTTAACAGTTCTAAATTGACCAAAGGCACGGTAAGCGATATAGAAAATGGAAAAAGAAACTTTGCATTTACTACACTCATTGATCTGGCCAAAGGACTGAATATTCCTCCTAAAGATTTAATGAATTTTACAATTGAAAAATCCTGACGAAATACGTCCACGGAAATATTCTATTCATTTTATCAAGTATCAAAAAATATATGTAGCACCCGATAATAATATGGAGGATTAATACATATCTTTCTATCTTATAAGTAATATAAATTAGACATGAATAATATGAAAACTACTGAAATATTTTTATCACATTGTTGGTCAAATAAGGAAGATGCCGAAAAAATATACAGCAATCTAAGTCAAGTTGGTGTAAAAGTTAAAATGGATAATCATATATTAAATTATAAAGATAGTATTGTTTCTTTTATGGAATCAATTAGAGATAGTGATTTTGCTATATTATTGATTAGTGATGATTATCTAAAATCCAAAAATTGTCTCTTTGAAGTATTGAATTTATTAAAAGAAAAATCTTATGATAGCAAGATACTTCCAATCATACTTCCTTCAGCAAAAATTTATAATCCCTCGGAAAGAGTTAAATATCTGCAATATTGGTTAGAACAAAGGGATGATTTAGACAAGTTATTAAAGTCGGTTAATCCTGTAGATGCAATTGATTTATATAATGATTTAAAAATAATTTCTAATATTGTACAATCAATAGACAGTTTTTTAAAGAATTTAAGTAATAATATGAATATTACATTAAACGACTTAGAAAAGGCAGGCTATAAACAAATTTTTGAAAAAATTGGATATGTAGATGTAAGCTATCTCATTAAACTTATTGATATTTCGCTAATTAAAAATGTTGAAGAAAAAGAGATTGAGCTAGATAAATATTTATTAGAATACCCTTCTAATACTTTTTACTATAGCATTAAAGGAGAAACATATTCTAAAATCGGGAAGCTTCAGCAAGCTAAGTTTGCTTACGAACAATCACTAAAAATGGACGAAAATAATACATCATCTCTAAATAATCTAGGCCTTTTATGTCATCTAGGATTAAGAGATTATGATTCGGCAAAAAAATATTTTGAAAAGGCAATAAAAATTTATCCAGAATTTACAATAGCAAGATTAAATTTAGGAGTGTTATTATCACAGCATTATAAAGATTTTGAAAAAGCAGAAGAGCATTATAAGGCTATATTAAAATATGATTTTAATGAACCAAAAGCTCACAATAATTTAGGAAACATATACAAATTTAAGGATTTTGAAAAAGCGAATTTTCATTTTACCAAAGCTATAGAATTAGCTCCAGATTATATTGACCCTTATATAAATTTAGGTAATATTTTAAAACTAAAAGGAGAATTAAAAAAAGGAAATGATTATTATAGATTAGCACTAAAGAGAACAAAAGATTCTAAAATTCGTAAGATTATCAATACTTTACTTAAAACTCACAAAGGTTAGATGTAAATGATTGATATTCTTAAGAAAGAAAATTTATGATAAAAATTTTTCTTTTTTGACTACTTTTATATAATTTGTTTTACAATCGAATAAAATAGTTATATTCCGGATTTAGTCCGGATTATTTTATATAATTACGCTTGTTTCTATGGAAATTGCAAATAGAAAGATTGTTGAGTATATAAGAGATGCATGGGTTATTCTGATGAATAATAACAGTCGTTTTGCTACTAAAAATAACATTGATGAAAAAATCTTAAGGAGAATCAGCGAAGACGATACCTATTAGATCAGTTTAATTACGATCATGAGAATATGTGAAGTCCAAATTAAACTATTCAAATTCTTTGAATGGCTGGACTATAAAAAGAAATGAATATTGAATCCTAACGCGAGTCAGGATTTATTTATTTTCCACTTACTTGTTATTGGTCTGAAAAAATACTTATAGATAATTTAATGATTGATAGAGAACTAATTACTCTTTTAAAAATGGGTTTTAATTAGAGTTTGTAAAGTGCATTATTCAAAAATTATAGATATTCAACTGAGATCAATACGTTCACTGATGAAATTCTAATAAAAACCAAAATTATTGAGAAAATTCTATTGAACAATGAAAATAAAATTTTGATCTTGAGATAAATTTCATATTAATCAAAAATAAATTATAAATATTAAATAACAATCTACTAAATAATGAATTTAATAGATTATTAATTAATTTAAGTATTATTACCCTAGTACTTCTAGATAATATGTTGTTATTATAATTTAAATTAAATTTGTTGAATAATAATAAATATGAAAGAATCTATTAAAATTAAAAACCTCGGTCCTCTAAGAGATATTAATATAGAAGAAATTAAACCATTTACTATTCTAATTGGAGAATCAGGGAGTGGGAAAAGTACATTAATGAAGGTAATAGCTCTTTTTAGATGGCTTTACAAAATGCAGAATATTAGGTCCTATTTAAAAAAAAGTAATGTAAAATCACCCTTTAGATTTAGAATGGAGACATACTTAAAAAATTGTGGCATTGATGAATTTATTAAAGCTAATACTGAGATAATTTATAAAACTACTTTTGAAAATGGCATTTCATATGAGATTAGATTTTCAAATAAAAAATTACATAATCCGGTCACAATAAATTCTGCTGATTTACATTTTAATAAAATTAGTTTTATTTCGGAGACAAGAAACATTATTCCTTTATGGAGTAATAAAGGAGCATCACTAAATGGGGGATATTTAGGATTTTATTTCCATGAAGTCTTTAGAGATTTTGATTTAGCTTCTGACCTTATAAAAGAAATTGATTTAAAACATTTGGGCTTAAAATTTGCTGTTAAAAAAAGTAATTCAGGTAAAAATTTCAGAATAGAATCAAAAGAAAACGAAAAATTTGATATTGAATTTAAAAATAGTTCATCCGGTACACAAACTTCTACTCCAATACTTTTAATTTCAAAATATTTTGCTCAAAATTTCAATTTTGAAGATGCATTTAATCGTTCGGTTCTAAATTATCTATCATCTGCGGATAGTCTTACACAATTTAAAGCAGTTAAAAATTTAAGTGATATTAATAAAAAAATTTATGTCCATATTGAAGAACCTGAATTGAGTTTATTTCCAGATGCACAGTGGAAATTGTTAAATGATCTTGTTATAGACTGTTTTATAAATAACATCAACTCGATTGAATTATTTATGTCTACTCATAGCCCCTACATAATCAATTCATTAAACTTACTTATAAAATCTTTTGACGTAAATGCACAAGGAGCTAAATATAATTATGACAAATTATCAGTCTATCAAGTTGCTAATGGAAAACTATATAATCTAATGGCACAGAATGAAAGACTTGTAAATACCAATCCATTATCTGATACTATTAATGATATCTATAATAAATACAATGATTTAAGATAATGGATATGTTACTTAAAAATGATTTTACATCATTTAACAATATAGCTACAATTTCGACTAGTATTCGATTAGATACTTCATTAGATTATTTTGAAATTGAAGACGTTTCAAGAGTTATTACAATTGTAGCAACTGGTACTGGTACAGGCAAATATAAAAATGCAATGGGAAACGATGTTGTTATCATAGATTATGATGGATTTTTAACAAGTCTGCCCCATAGTTTTCAGCAGGGTAAAAAAAGATGCGACGTGATTGTTTATACTACAAATTATTCACATTTTTTATTAAATGAATTAAAAAATAGGAATCCTTCTGAAGGAGTGTTAACAAAAGCGACTGAACAAATGCTAGCTACTTTAACTGAAATAATGAGAATCCCGTCAATAGTAGCATTTATTAGTAATTTTCAAGATAAGAAATGTTGCTATAGTAACAAACAGGCAATACCTCCATCACAGAATGTTAATGCTACTTCAGCTTTTAATAGAATTAATACTCTTTCAACCAACGGTCTTAAACTTACAAATTCTGACATCGAAGCATTTGGGTTTGAACTATATGAGTTTAGCGGTAATCAAGTTATTGATTTATCCTAGTAATCTAAAATTTTTCATGACCTATTTGAAATTATATTTAGACTATTTTTAAGACTTAGATCTATTATAAAAAAAATTAGGCTGTCTTTTTGGGACAGCCTATTTAATATTTCAGATCTACAATTACTTCATTTCCACAGGAACGGAGATTTTATCCCAGTCCATGGTGAAACCGTTTTTGTTGATTTTGTAGACTAAGGCTTCCTGAGTGGTTGGAAGCACTTTTGTTTTTACATCTACGCGTAATGCGTCTTTGGACTGTTCGTATTTGTAGGCGCCCCATTGCTTGGCTTCTTTGTTGAAGATGGCGGTCCAGGTTCCGCTGGCTTTCGGGATCAGGAAGAAGCTGTATTTCCCGGCCGGCAGTTTTTTGCCCTGAACGGTAATATCTTTATCCGTTTCAAACGTGGTGGCTTCGTTAGCGCCTGCTCTCCATACTTTGTCATACGCTTCCAGGCCGCCCCAGATGGTACGCCCTTTTACGGATGGGCTGCTGTAAGCGATGGTGATGTTGGCATCTTTGATTTTTCCGGTGGCCGTCATCGGCGGGCTGGCCGGTTTTTTGGTTTCCTGCGCGAAGGCATTTACAGAGATCGTCATGGCCGCAACGAGGACGGTCGCCGATTTTAGGATGGATTTCATACTATTTTTATTTACTTGTTTGTTATTTTGTTAATCGTTTACGAATGTACTGCTTTCTTCTTAGATCTGCTTTAACTTTTTTATGGAACTGTAAAAGTCACAAAAGACACTGATGCCTGCTAATAAAGTTAAATAACCTGATGTATTTTAAGATATTTTCAGGCTATTCAAATCTTCTCGGTGACTTATGTGCTAACATAAACGCTGTCATCTGTGAAAATCTGCGCAAATCTGTGGGAGATTTCATCACAGTAGAGTACGAATCTTTCTATTCTATTCTCTAATACTATGTTGAGATTCCTACCGGAATGACAAACGGAGTGTTGAAATTATGATTTACCATTATTAAGGAACGGCTGTCCGATGACTGAGCGGAGCCGAAGCCACGTCATGATCTGTGAAAATTAATATGAGATTTTAAGCTCTTAATAAGAAATTTAAAAATCTTTGATTTTTAATCTCATATATTCTAAAATATTTTCAGGCTATTCAAATCTTTTCTGTGACTTATGTGTCAAAGCTTCTTTTGAGCCTTTTGCAGTTTCATTTAAACAAGCTTCCTGTTAAACAACAAACCGATGGCAGAAAAAAGAATCACCGCTGCGGCCCCGATGACGTTCAGCCATAGGAAGGAAACGATATCGAACTGGTAGACGGCAATCACCGTGATTTCCGATAAGATGGCCGAAACAAATACATTCGCCCCGTTGATCCTTTTAAAGTAAAAAGCGACCAGGAAAATCCCCAGGATCGGGCCGTAGAACAGGGAGCCCAATACATTCACCGCTTCGATGAGGGAACCCATCTGCGTGGCAAGCATGGCGATGCCGATAGAGAAAATTCCCCAGGCCAAAGTATGCAGCCGGCTGTACTTCAGTTCGGTCTGGTCATCAGGCATTTCTTTGCTGAAGATCAGGTGGACGTCTTTTAACGAACAAGCCGCCAGGGAATTCAGCGCGGCCGAAATGGAGCCCCAGCTGGCGAGGAAAATAACGGCAAACAGAAGACCGGTCATCCCAATGGGTAAAGTATTCTTTACGAAATACAGGAAAATATAATTGGTATCGGTTTTTTCTGCATTGGAGTTGGATTGGTTGATGGCCTCCTCTACCCTTCCGTGAAGCGCTTTGACCTGCGTTTGGGTGTCTTTAAAATCCTGGACCGCCCGGGTAAGCTGTGGAGAGTTGGTTTCTTTCAGCTTTAAAATTTCTTTCGATTCTGCATTGAACTTTGCCTGCAAATCCCGGTGTTCCTTTTCAAACGCCGCCGCCTGTTGAGGCTGGGTGTCCTTCAGGTTCTGGTAAGAGCGTTCATTGAAATACACCGGTGCCGGTTTCAGCGAGAAGAAAGCGAAGAGTAAGGCACCGATCAGGAGAATGGCAAACTGCATCGGGATCTTTACCAACCCGTTCAGCAGCAGGCCCATTTTGGCATTGGTGTTGTCTTTGGCGGTAATATACCTCCCGACCTGACTCTGATCCGTCCCGAAATAAGAAAGGGCCAGGAAAAACCCGCCGATCAGTCCGCTCCAGAGGTTGTACTTGTCTTTCCAGTCGAATTCGGTGGTGATCACATTGAGCTTTCCGGATTTCCCGGCCAGATAAAGCGCGTCCTTAAAACCGATACCGCCCGGCATATCCTGAATCAGCAGATAACCGGCAAAGGCCATGGTTCCCAGGATAATCAGGAACTGTAATTTCTGAGTGTGGGCAATGGCTTTGGCACCGCCGACGTAGGTATAAATCAGCAGGATTCCGCCCGTTAAAACATTCGTGAGATAAATATTCCAGTTAAGGACACTGGCAAGGATGATGCTCGGCGCATAAATGCTGATTCCCGTAGATAACCCCCTTGAAAAAAGGAACAGCAGCGAAGTGAGCACCCTTGTCTTTTTATCGAAACGGTTTTCCAGGTATTCATAGGCGGTGTAGACATTCAGCCGCTGGAAAATCGGGATGAAGGTGATGCAGATCACGATCATCGCCAGAGGCAGCCCGAAGTAATACTGGACGAAGCGCATCCCGTCGGTATACGCCTGACCCGGCGCCGAAAGAAAGGTAATGGCACTGGCCTGCGTCGCCATAATCCCCAAAAGAACAATGTACCACGGCATTTTGCTGTCCGCTTTCAGGTAGGAAGCGTTGCTTTTCTGGCCGCGGCCGATCCATACGCCGTAAACCACCACGGCCACTAAGGTAAAAATGAGAACGGCCCAATCGATACTGCTCATGCCCAGAATTTAGTGAATAAGTAATACAATATAATCTGTACGATCAGCGCAAAGGCCAACAGCAGATACCAGATGTTCCAGTTTGCAGGTTGTTTGCCCATCAGTTTTTTTGTGCAGATAAAAAGTTCATAAGCAAACGCGCCGCCCCGGCATTGCCTGCAGGCAGCTGCCTGAAAAAAGCCAAAGGCGTATAAATAAAATTCCCCTTTCCGTATTTTGCATACAGCGTGGATCCCTGCAGCGGCTCTTCGCCGGTGTCGTGCATTTCAAAAAGCGGTTCGTAAGCTGCATCCCATTGATCCGGAAAGTAAGCGCCGCGCTCCTGCACCCAGCCTTTGAAATCATCAGCGGTAATCTTGTTCGGGAAGTTCAGCAATTTATGATTGGGATTTAAAAAAGTGACAGCCGTATTTTCTTCAGTCACCCGTTTATTGGCAATATTGAATTTATACATTCCCAACTGATCAACGGTTTTATCCTGGTTGGTATTATACTGCATCACCAGATTTCCTCCGGCTTTTACATAAGCCCATAAAAAAGGCATCCAGCGGCCCAGCTTTTTCTCCGTATTGTTAGCCCGGATCCCCAGGACAATGGCATCGTATTGCGATAACTTGTTCGGGCTGCCGCCGGCTGCATCGATGTTGCCATAAAAATCTTCGTCTTTCAGGACATCCACCTGAATGCCGGCAATGCGCAGGAACTCCGGAATAAAATCGCCCGCTCCCTGGATGTAGCCTACTTTTTTAACCGTCGATCGGATCTCGCCTTTCATCACAGCCACCGTTGCCGGCGCAAAATATTGTAGAGAAGGCAGATGCGGATATTGAATCAATACCTGTTTTTTATTGTAAGTGATTCCATCGGTAACATAATCGGCATCCAGCTGCAAACGGCTGGATGGTATTGAAGCAAGTCTGGCTTTCGGAATAACGCAGTCGACAGTAATATCTTTTCCGTTGAGCGAACTGACCTCCGCGCCGCCCAAACGTTCGCCGTTGTACATCAGATTTATCTTACCGTTGCCGAATGCTTTGTTGGAATTGATTTTAATATTTAAGCTTACCTTTAAATCTTCATTTTCTTTAACCAAATAAAGCGGTTGGGTAAACTTCAGTTCCAGCGCCGGAACAATGCGCAAAGCTTCCACCACATCACCTCGCACCGGGTCTAATTTCTTGAACGATAAAGGAAGCTTCACCTGAAACTTTTCTCCACCGATTTTTAAATCAAGCATAACATTCAACGGTGATTCTGTTTCGGGCAAACCAATCAAGGTATCATTCGGAACGGAGAAAGTGGCAGCATTTACCGCCGGTTTAGCCAGCCAGTAAGGTTCCGTAAGCGCTGCATCTGCCGGAATTTGAATTTTATGTTCAACGGTAATTAAAGAATCTTTAGCCAGTTTTCTGTTGAGGTTTTCCGACTGGTTCAGCCATTTTACATTTTCCAGAACCACCGGATTTTCAGCTCTTGCAATCAGATTTAATTTAAAATTATACGGGTCTCCGGCAACTGCTTCAGGCTGGTTGGTTACCGCTTCGCCCATAAACCCGGCACAGCTTAAGATAATTTGGTCAAGGGATTTGATTTTATCTTTTTTAAGTTCCGGATCCTGTATCGCCATGACCTTTTTCCGCAAAGCCAACAAAGCCGGCAAGCTACGGTCTGGATTGTTGAAATTGAAAGCTGCAATAATTTTATCTAAAGCTTGATCGATGTCCGCATTTCCTTTGGAGGTCCAGGTTTTCACGACGCCATCCAAAAGGGTTGCTTTGGCAGATTCACCAGCCACATGCGTAAAATATTCGGTTTTGATCCCGGCGACCGACTGGGTTCCTGCGCCCTGGCTTTTGTGCAGGCTTCTGCTTAATCCAGCCAGTTCGCCATAGCCCATTCCGAGTTGCGCATCATATTGTCCGACGGTGATTTTCAGTTGGTTTTCAGCCGTCGTATTCACCGAACCAAACCGGAAGGTATTCCACAACAAGCGTTTCGGCTGCCAAACATTGACATATTTAAGCTGATCCGGGAAAGCGGTTTTATCCCCTGCGAGCTTAAAGGCTTTTTCCGCCACCACCGCCGAAGCTGCATGCTGTCCGTGGCCTGCCGCGGCTGTAGGAGGAAAACGGCAGATAATGACATCAGGACGGAAGTTCCGGATGACCCAGACCACATCCGCAGTGATGCTGTTTTCATCCCATTGCTTAAAAGTATCGGTGGTATTTTTTGAGAATCCGAAATCAATCGCCCGGGTAAAAAACTGTTGGGCACCATCTAATTTTCTGGCCTCCAGAAGTTCATGTGTTCTGATTAAACCTAAGGCAGCTCCCTGCTCCGTTCCCAGTAAATTCTGCCCGCCGTCACCTCTGGTTAAAGACAAATAGCCCGTTTCCAGGTTCTGATCGTTGACCAGCCAGGAGAGCAGGCCTGTATTTTCATCATCCGGATGCGCCGCCAGGTACAAGACTTTAGGCAGGTGCTTCAGGGTTTTGAGTTCGCGGTAAATTTCTGATGATTTGGAAGGCCGGACCTGTTGGGCCCAGCAAAAAGCCGTTAAAAAGCTAAGGAGAAGTACAGTTATTCCTTTTTTGAACATTTGAATTTGCTTTGCGGGGCAAATATAGGTAAATCGTTCTTTTCCCGGCAGGAAATGAGAAAATTCATTACCTTATCATCAATCATTTGGCAGACCGTGGTCTTTCTATTGTCCGTTATCAATAGCATCGGGCTTCAGCCCGATATCGTTATAACAATGTAAGATCCGGCTTTAGCCAAAACTTATTTTAACGCAAAGTTTGATTTTCCTGATGCATAAAATTATAAGGAGGCAAAGACGGATCAGCAGGCTGATCTGATGAAGCTTGCGGCTGCTTCGCGAAGCAGATTCATCTGCCTTTGCTTGCTTACTATTATACACAGTCATTATATCTTTGCGTTTACATCATTATGCATTCATATCGTACAAGTATCAATAGCATTGGGCTTCAGCCTTATACTATTGTAGCAATACAAGATCCGGGTTTAGCCAAAACTTATTTTAACGCAAAGTTTGATTTTCCTGATGCATAAGCTGTAAGGAAGCAAAGATGGATCAGCAGGCTGATCTGATGAAGCTTACGGCTGATTCGCGAAGCAGATTCATCTGCCATTGTTCACTTATGATTATGCGCAGTCATTATATTATATCTTTGCATTTAAAGCTTTCAAGGTTCATGATCCTGATTATCAGATAGAAGTCGGAAACCTGTATCTTACAGACAAAAACCAATTATACTTTTTTAACCCTATCCCGCGTCAGATAAATATAATGAAACATACAAAATGCAGCGATCGCTCCGAACGTGTGCCATAAAAAGTGGGTCCCGAAACTTAGCCATTCCCATTTGTCGGCGATACGGAAGGTCAGGGCCAAAACAAATGACAATAACGCAAATCCTACCCATTTCCCGGCTTTCCAATGAGTATACATCAGATATCGCAACACGGAGAAAAGAACGAAGGAAGCCATAATCGCATAATTGACGTTAATGAAAAGAGAAGGATTATCGATTAAAATCCAGTTTCTCAAAGCAAACATCAGCACCAGATAAATGAGCAGTATTGAAACTGCATAATACCACCGGGTGCTCCGGGCAACAAAATAAAATCCGGCAGATAAGCACAGCAGCATGATCGGCAGCCAGTCCATCATAATGAATACCGGCCATTGCCTGAAGGAATGATAAACCGTGCCGCCTATCGCACCGATATACAATAACACCAGGCAATAGGTTAAAAAAGGGTTGTCTCTAAAATGACCTTTCAGCTTTATCGTCCAGAAAATGGCCAGGGCTAAAAACAGTACAGCCGTAATGGCATTCAACGGCTCAGGAAAAAGTTGAGCCATGTCGGTTTCTTTATAAAGCATTCCTCCGTCGGGAGGTAATAAGTTCGAGGCACTTTGATGGAAAATAGGGTTCATAATGTATTTTAAGTATAACATGCTATTTTTTATATCTAAAAGAAAACATACGGAAGATCTACCGATATTATGATCATAATCAAAAAGGAATGCTAAGATCGCATTTTAAATTCAGAGGGTCGCATATTCGTTAATTGTAAAAAGTTATTGCTGAAGGCAGCGATATTAGAATAGCCCACTTCATAAGCGATTTCCGTCATATTCAAATCGGTGTCTTTTATCAGTTCCATGGCGCGGATGATCCTCAGCATTTTTAAATACTGGATAAAGGTGACATGCAGTTTTGACTGAAACAGTCGTGTAAAACTTCTCACGCTCATTCCAAATTTTTTGGCCATACTTTCTAAGCTCAGATCTTCATTTAACCGGCTTCTGAGATCGCTGACAATGGCAATAAGCTTGGGGTCGTCGGTTGTAGGAAGCTGAATGGAAAACTTTTTAAGATTTTCCCTGGCCAGCATGTTCTTCATGGTGTTCAAAAACTCAAATTCCCAGGAGCCGTGATGATATTCTCCCTGCCAGCTTTCACTGAACGAGAGCATTTCCGATAAAATCCTGCTTACCGGATAGATGCCCAATTCGTCATAAAATCCAGATGTAATCTTCATCGGAAAATAGATATTGATGATGTACAGATCCTGTGTATTAAACATCAGGTTGTGAGGATAATTTTGAGGGATCCAGAGGTAATGGTTTGAAGGAATGTAGAAATCCTTTTCACGGGTCTGCAGATAAGCAATACCTCCGTAAACCAGTAATAATTGAGCTTTATGATGCTGATGTGAAGGCAAACGCTGTTCGGTCTGCTGCCGCATGATCAGGATTGAATCAGGATTCTGATCAACAAGTTCAATCAATTGATTAAGAAATTCCATTTGGCCAAATATAATAAATTTTAGGCTAATTATATAAAAAAACCAAAACAGGTCTTCGATAATTTTGCTGTATAAAATCAGATAGACCTTATGGAAAACAATACCTTAAAAATTCAAGAAACCAAACTTAAAGTTCAGGAAAAGCAAACCTCTGCCGTTTCGGAAGTCCATACAGATTATTTCTTTTATGTGACCTGCCACTACTCCATTCCCTTTATGCCCATGCCGGATTTTACCTATGTCTTTAAAATATTTAAAGAATTGATAAGTGGTAAAAAGAACGTAATCTATTTATAAAAGAAGGCCATGAAAGACTACACAAAATTCGTGATTGCGGGCATTCAGCTATTGTTTTTTTCCATGACTCTTCATGCACAACACAAGGAAAATGTTAATGAATTGAGTTTAGAAGACATGTGGAAGATAGCTGAAGTCAATAACCGTCATTTAAAACTGTCTGACTTAAAACTGCAACAAAGTGCTCTGGAAGTACTGGAAGCCAAAGATCGTTTGCTCCCGGAACTTTCGGTCGGTGGAGACCTAAAGCTCAATTCCAGCTTTCTGATCTATGACCAGGGATTATTTTCTTCTCCACAGGATGTTCCGGTGAAAGGATATGGCTATGGGGTCGGTTATCAGTTAAATTTTAACCTTTTTAATGGCGGAAAAGACCGAAGGAATATCATCATTAAGAAAGAAGAAACCGCCCAAAAACAGTATGAACTTGAACTGCAAAAACAGAGTGTAAAATACGATCTTGCAGCAGCTTACTTTGATCTGTATAAATTCCTGCATTTCTCTGATTTTCTTGATGCCGAAATTAAGACAGAAAAAAAACAGCTGTCCCTTATAGAAAATCTCCATAAAAACGGCGTCGTGCTGAAAAGTGACGTACTGAGAACTTCCGTAAAATTATCGCAGCTGGAGCTTAGCTTTTCGGAGGTCAGCAAAAAGATCGAAATTATGAGGCAACATCTCAATATACTGATGGGACGCGAAAAAGAAGCAGAATTGACCATCAACTATAAAGAGATTCCCGTACCGGGGGCGGCCACCTCTTCAGATCAGGAAGATATCGATACAGCCTTTAACAATTCAGCTGAATATAAATTGGTTAACAGCGATATAAAACTGAGCGAGCTAAATACCAGACAGGCTAAAGCAACCGTTTTACCCAAAATTTCACTGTACTCCAGTTACAATTACACCTATCCGCAGATCTCTTTCTATCCGTATTCCAACGATTTGTGGGGTTTTGGACAGACCGGAATAAGGATACAGTTTTCTATCGATGACATTTACAAGAGAAAAAATCTGATGGCCCATGCTCAGATGGTCAGCCTTGAGGCCAAAGAAAAAGCAGAGATTACCAAAGATGAATTTTCGCTTCGGATAAAAGAAGCTTACCTGGAAGAACAGCAGGCGCTGGAGAGTGTGGAAACAGCCGTAAAGAATATTACAAAAACCACGGAAGCAGTACGCGTGATCAGAAGCAGCTATCTTAATCAGGAATCTTTGCTGACCGATCTTTTAGAAGCGGAAAATGCACTCCTGGAAGCAAAATTTAATTTAACCACGGCACAGGCAAACGTAAAACTCACCCATATCAAACTACTGGCAATCGCCGGAACTCTTTAATACAAATATTATGAACAAAAATAAAACAGATAAATTAATCGTAGACCTCACCCAATGGCTAGGCGTCGCTCTATTGGCTGGAATCATCATTTGGGGAATAAACTATTTTTTAAAAGGATACCGCTATGAGCAGACCAATGACGCGCAGATCGATGCCTACTTATCTCCGATCAACGCAAAAGTAGGCGGCTACATCAGTAAAATATACTACAGAGACAATCAACCGGTAAAAAAAGGGGATACGCTTGTTGTGATTGAAAAGGATGAATATGGGCTAGAAAGAAACGCGGCATCCGCAGAACTCATGGGTTCATACGCCAAATTGCCCATCCTGGAAGCCAGCGAAGAAACCCAGATTAAAAATATTGAGGTTATAAAAGCCCAGCTGAAAGGGGCCAAAGTAAAACTGGATCAGCAGCAAAAAGAATTTGACCGCTACAGAAACCTGCTGGCGGACGAGTCTGCCACACAGCAGAAATTCGACAACGTCAATACCAGTCTTCTCATTTCACAGTCTGATTACGATCAGGCAAAAGCCTCCCTTCAGGTCGCCGAATCTAAACTGAATGACTTCAGGACACAGCGTAGCGCAATACAGGCAGAGATCAGAATGAAAAAAGCAATCCTTCAAAGACAGGAACTCGATATCCGATATACAGTGATCACGGCTCCTTTTGACGGACAAATTGGTAAAAAGTCCATCCAGGAAGGACAGCTGGTACAGCCCGGACAGACCCTGGCGTTTTTGGTTAATAAAGCCTATGAAAAATGGGTGATGGCCAATTTTAAGGAAACCCAGGTCGGCCATTTCAAAGCCGGGCAGGCAGTCTCCATAGAAGTGGATGCTTTTCCGGATGAAAAATTCAATGGGGTGATAGAATCGCTTTCGCCAACGACGGGTTCTCGTTATTCACTGTTGCCTCCTGATAATGCGACAGGTAATTTTGTCAAAATCATCCAGCGTATCCCTGTGCGCATCAAATTGACCGATCCACATAAAAGGTTAGAAAAGCTTTCGGCAGGAATGAATGCAAATGTTTATGTTTTAAAAGATTAATGATGCAGGCAGATAAAATACAGGCTTTCAAACCCTGGGTATCGGAGTGGCTGGCGAGGTCAGTCATCTTTGCGATCCTGATGGCTTCCCTCTTCAGTTTTGCCTTTTATGGCAGTCCGGCAGCAGCGATGGGGTATTATGGTGTGCAGCCAAATGATGTACAATTTGGTATGGTCGTTACTTATGGTTCAACCGTTGCTTTTCTGGCATTGGACGTTCGTATTGTAAAATATTTTTCGATAAGGAAATATCTGCTGATCGCTTTTGGAATCAATATGATTTGCGGCCTGGCCTGTTTTTATGTTAAAGACTATACCCTTTTTATAATCTGCCAGTTTGTGGAAGGGATCACCTGTGCCCTGATGTCGGGGGTTGTCTTACAGCTTATTTTTCCACGATTACAGTCTCCCCGTGCCAGGGTGATTGCTTACAGCCTTCTCTACGGAAGTATACAGATCGCTGTACCACTGTATTCTTTCTATACCAGTGTAGTCCTTCATTTCTTTGATTTTAACTGGTTATTTTACGGATATATTGTAGTGCTGACCATTCTGACATTTGTTGTATTGCTGACCATGGACAGACGGGCCAGATTTACGAAAAAAATCCCATTGTACCAGCTTGACTGGATAAGCTATCTTTTATATATTACATTCATCCTGGTGTTGGGGTATATTCTTGTGTACGGCAGGCAATCGGGTTGGTTCGGCAGTTCTTTGTTACTTGTGCTGACAGTCACTAATCTGTTTATTCTCTTGATTTTGATAGTCAGAATGTTAAAACGTAAACGGCCATTGATTAACCTGCATATTTTTAAAACAGAAAATTTCGTTACCGGACTGTTGCTTCTTTTTACCTTTTACATCTTCAAAGGCAGTACAGGACTGGCTTACGGCTACCTTGAAGCAGTTCTTGGCAACGATCCGCTCAATACGATTCCGATATGGATGGCGGTGATCTCAGGGACTCTTTTGAGTATGTTTGTGACATCACGGTTTCTCTTAATGGGCTTCAATCTGGTCAAGCTGATTATTGGCGGATCTGTGATTATGGCAATGTACTATGCTTATATGCTAATATTTGTGTCTGGACAGGGAGAAACCAATGATTTTATTTTGCCCATGTTCATGTATGGGGTTGCCACAGGAGTACTCTTCGTCCCGATCGTTTCATTTACGATAGGTTCGGCACCTCCGGCAGTTGCGGTACATGCATCACTCATCGGCATATTGGCAAGGTTCACCGGTTTTACGGCAAGCCTCGCATTCAGCAACGA
Source organism: Chryseobacterium endophyticum (assembly GCF_056333165.1). NCBI lineage: Bacteria > Pseudomonadati > Bacteroidota > Flavobacteriia > Flavobacteriales > Weeksellaceae > Chryseobacterium > Chryseobacterium endophyticum. The sequence goes on along the minus strand of NZ_JBWGXE010000006.1, from coordinate 65,594 downwards.
ACTACAATTATTTACGAAGTCGGCAGTCAGGGAGAAACTGCGGGAATCAGTAACGGAACTCAATCCCCAATTACCCGTCGCTTTAGCGGATATTCAGAATCAATATATGACAACAGGCCATGATCTGTACACTTCAAAAACGATGTCGGCAGTCTACCTTAATAAAATGATGGCTCAACAGGTATTGGCCCGGGCCACCCGCGATTATTATAACCTGATGCTCATCGGAATTCTTTCAGTTATTGTTATCCTGATTATTTACCAGAGATTTAAAAGATAAATATGAATTAGTCGATACTGATCTGAAAGTGGCCATCAAATTGGGTAGCTTTTAAAACAGATTAAGTTTCCAATATTTGCAATATATCAAAATTATTCTTCAGAATATTTTTAATTTAATTATTTCAATTTCAATTAATTATATCTTAATTTATTAATCCGTATTGAACAGTACACTTGTCGTAAAACAGATGACTTTTCATGAATCTTTCTTGATTTAAGTTTCACTGACCTAAAATCTTTTTCCTGTGATTGGCGCCCCAGTTGTGAAGTTCCTCTATTACTTTTTCCAGTGTAAAAACGTAATCTGTGGCCGTGTATTCTACCAATACAGGCGATTCATCATAAACGGTGCGTTTGATAAGCTGGTGTTCTTCCAGGTCTTTCAATTCTTTGGCGAGAACTTTTGAGGAAATTTTCGGAATGCTCCTTTCTATTTCCCTGAAGCGTTTATGGCCGCTCATAATGGAAATAATGATGAGGATTTTCCATTTGCCGCTGATGACGTCAAGGGCATCGCGTACGGTCAGCATCCGTGCCAGGCATTCGGTTTTGGTACTTTCAGGAAATTGATCTGTCATATTGCTTACTTTAAGGTAACTGCTTACATTTGGGTAACTGCTTACAAAATGTAAGCAAATGTACGTAATTTTGTATCATTAAAAACATCAGACAAATTTTTTAACCATTAATCTTTTAAAAATGACAAAACAAATCGACTTCGCACAGCACCCAGATAAAAAGGCAAAACGCATCTACTGGATCATCAACGGACTCACCATGGCTCTGATCATCCTTCCTTCCTATTTCGCACCAAGAGAATACCTCATCCGGACGACGAAAAGCTTGCAGTTTCCTGATTATTTCCCACTTGAACTGGACATCCTTAAAATCGTGGGAGCAATCGTGATTCTGGTTCCTGCCATTCCGACGATGTTCAAAGAATGGGCTTATGTGGGCTTTGGAATCCTCTTGTTGTCGGCAAGCCTGGCACACGGCATTGTCGATGGTTTTGTAAAAGGTGTGGCCCCGCTGGTTCCGTTTGCATTCCTTGCGGTATCCTATTATTATTTCCGGAAACTGAATTATGAAAAATAATTCACTGGCAACCATCTTCTTATTAGTCTTCTTCATGGCTTGTGGTCAGGAAAAGCCTCAAAAAAAATTAACAAAAACAAAAAATATGGCAATGGAAAATAAAATGAAAATTGAAATATGGTCGGATATTATGTGTCCGTTCTGCTATATCGGAAAACGGAATTTCGAGAAAGCTTTGGCTCAGTTTCCCAATAAAGATCTTGTAGAAGTGGAATGGAAAAGTTTTCAGCTTGACCCTTCTATGCCCGAAGTTCCAAAATACCAGGATGATATGTACATGTTTGTGGCGGACCGGAAAGGTTTAAGCTATGAGCAGTCAAAAAAGAGGCATCAGGACCTCATACAATATGCCAAAAGTGTAGGCCTTGACTATAATCTTGATAAAGCTTTGGTCACCAATTCGATGAAGGGACACCGCATCATACAATTGGCCAAAACCAAAGGATTGGGTGAAAAAGCAGAAGAAACTTTGTTTTATGCCTACTTCACAAAAGGTAAAAACCTCAATAACCAGGCAACTCTTGTTGGGCTGGGCAAAGAAATCGGTTTATCGGAAACTGAGGTTAATACCGCCCTCACAGATCCCTTGTATGTACAGAAAGTAGAGACTGACAGCCGCGAAGCACAGAATTTAGGCGCCACAGGTGTTCCTTTTTTCGTCATCAACCGCAAATATGCCATCGCAGGGGCACAGCAACCCGATGACATTCTGGAAACCCTTACAAAGTCTTTTTCCGAATGGCAGAAAGAAAACCCACAGACAATCCTGGAAACCATTCATGGAAAAAGCTGTACGACAGACGGAGAGTGCCATTAAACATTTGCCTAAAATTTAAAACACTAATAATCTTTGCAGATACCGGATTGGGAAAACATTTCTTCATCCTGTACATTATTGTTCAAGCCATTTCTTAAATTCCGCTACCCTATTTTTGCTGATAAGAATATCTTCTTCACTCTTCGGTACAACAACAATTTTAAGCTGGTTTTTTCCATAGACCAGAATATTTTTGATAGCGCTGATGTTGATGATATACTGCCTGTTCGCCCTGTAAAATTTAAAGGGATCCAGCATTGCAGTCAACTCATCCAGGCTTGAATTTATCGAATACTGATTGCCTGCATGTGTTTTGATATAAACGATATTATTTTCCAGAAAAATATACGCAATTTCGGTTGTCTCTAAAGAAATCAGCTCATCTTTGTGATAGGTAATAATTCTTTTCTTCGTGTTTTCGGCAGTTTCACTGGCAGGATCTTGCTGATGAGCGCCTGCATTCTTCTGAATGAGCTTCAGCCGGGTATTCATTGCTGTAAGTACATTGACTTCATTGTTGAGATTATTGAGCTGTTGCTCCTTGTCGCTTTCGTATTTTTTATAAATCATCCGGATCAGGAAAAAACTAATGCCTAAAATGACCAGTGTTGCCACAATAAAAATTAGTAAAAACCTGAGATAAAGCTCTGAAATCTCCCGCTCAATCACACTGATATTAGCATGAGAGGCCAGCATCCAGTCACTTCCCGACACGGGATACACACTCACTATTTCAGAAGAACGATTTGGGTTTGCACTGAAAATCCGGACACCTGTCGTTTCTTTTCCTGCATTTAAGATATCAGCAAAATCGGAACCGGATCCATCAGAAGTAAAGTCCGAGTTATTTTTACGGATGACCTGTCCGACAAGTTCGGGATTGGGGTGGCAGAGTTCGATGCCTTTTTGATTGTACATGCAGATAAATCCGCTTTGGGTATCTGTATTGGCAATACTGTTCTGGAGGTTCGTGATGACTTGCTGTTCTGAGAGACCGCTTTTAAGCTGTAACTCCAACAACTTGCCAATTTCCCTCGATTCTCTTTTTCCTGCCTCAAGCTTACTGTTGAAAAGCTCTTTTTTCGATGATTTGTACAGAAACTGAAAAGAAAAAAAACTGATCAGCAAAGTAACAAGACCGACCGCTAAAAAAGTGATGGTGTAAAGTCTGATTTTTTTCATTTAAATAATTCCCCCTTATCTGTTTCAAAAATACTAAAATTATTTACAGGCTTATATTCCCTTTTATCCCATATTTTTTCCCTTTCAGAAACATTTCCACATCTTAACTTACTGATTATATATAACTTTGACTGATACTTAACCTATAATCTTTTTAAGATGAAAAACAGAAATAAAATTCTTTTGATCTTATTGGCGGCCTTCATCGGACTGCAGTTTTTCCGGCCCAAGATCGATCACGGAACAAGAACTCCTGATCTTGCCCATGTTCCCAAAGAGGTAAATGCTATTTTAAGATCATCCTGCTTCGACTGCCATTCTTCAGAAGTTAATCTCAGATGGTATGATAAAATTACTCCTGCCAATTTCATGGTTAGTGCTCACATCAAAGAAGGACGGGAAGCATTGGATTTTTCGAAATGGGCTTCCTGGCCGAAAGCTCAGCAAAATGCAATGATCTTTTACTCGGTCAATAAGATTCTGTCCGGCGAAATGCCTGTTCCGGCCTATGCGGCAGTTCATCCTTCTGCAAAGCTGGATCAAAATCAGATCATGGTTTTAAAGAACTATGCTTTAACACTTTCTCCGAAAAAAACTGCCGACAGCTCACAGATCAGGTCAGCTGAACAACAATACCGGTTATTCATCAACGGAAAGCTGCGGCATTCCGGAATTAAGCCTTCACCGAATGGGCTGCAATATATTCCAGACTACAGGAACTGGAAAGCGATCAGCACGACCGATCGTTTTGACAATGGAACCATGCGTATTATTTTCGGTAATGAAATTGCGGTAAAAGCCATTCAGGAAAAGCAAACCAATCCGTGGCCCGACGGAACAGTGTTGGCAAAAGCTGCCTGGAAACAGCAAATACAGGACGACGGCAGTATTGTCGCAGGAGAATTTATCCAAGTGGAATTTATGGTAAAAAATGCCGGGAAATACGCCAACTCCAAAGGTTGGGGCTGGGGACGATGGAAAGGAAATGACCTGAAACCTTACGGAGAATCGCCAACTTTCGATAAAGAATGCGTAGAATGCCATAAACCCATGGAAAAACAGGACCATGTATTTACTTCACCCCTATATCTGATTTCCCAACTTAAAAAAATCCAGAAATGAAAAATATTATTATGGCTCTTTTCAGTGCTGCACTCATCATTTCATGTTCAAAACCTGCTGAGAATACGATAAATCTGTCTGCTTCATTGAAGCAAAATGATGAATTAAAAGAAAATCCTCTGCTCATGAAGCCTATCACGGTTTCCATACAACCAAAGGACAACACCATATCAACATTTTACGGTAATGATATTGCTTATACTTACGCCAAAAAACATCAGGATTCCAACTATCCTGACAATGCCATTCTTTACCAGGTTACCTGGAAGCAGAAACCCGATGAGGTATGGTATGGCGCCAATATTCCTGCGTCTTTTTACTCGGTAGAAAAAATTTCTTTCAAAGATTCTCAATCGGCTTATGAGCGATACGAGGGAAAACCACTCAGAACGGTCTCTCACGATAAAGCTGCAAACGACGCCAGAAAGGAAATTATTCTAAAACAGAGAATGGCGGTATCCCCATAAATAAAACTGATGTTTTGTGGTCTGGCATATATAGTACCACACTAAAATATAAGTTGGCATTAAATATGAAGGATTTGTTATGTTTTATTAATCTTTAAATTACTTATTATGGGAATTAAACCAGGTCCGAAAAAAGTTGCGGAATCGACGGATAAGTTAGATAAACGCCAGAGAGATAATAAAGAGACGCCTAAGAACAAAACGTCACTCAAACCACATCACCACAAAAAAGGTGATTAAAGGAAAACAGAAATCATTAACTGATGATTGTGTGAAATAGCAAATCCCGACTTTTTGCCGGGATTTTTTATTGGATTTAAAGCTGATGATTAAAATTTCACCCTCTTTGCCGTACATCAGGAATTATATTCACCTTCTTCCTCCTTATGCCAGAATCTGACCTGTTTTGCACTGACTTTAATTAAACAGATACCTGGCGTATCTATACCTTCCGGAAACCATTGTTCCAGGCCGTCGATCCATTTTTCTTTTAACACTTCCCTGTCTTTAATGATTTCGCCTTTACCGGTACATTCTATAAAGAGCATATCGTCTGTCTGGTAAATGAGATTCACATGGTGGTTCATTTTGATCTGATCTACCTTATGGCTATCCTCATAGGTAAAGAACCAGGAGTCGCCGTCGTACTCTACTTTTCCGTTGTTACTCATCGGCCTGGAATGAGAGATCTGTTTTCCGTCCTGTGTGACCATCATGCAGAAGTCCAGGTTTTTCATTTTTTCTGCAATAGTTTTCAGTGATGCTTTTTTCATAATATGATTTGGTGATTGGGTTATTTGAGGTTATCTCCTGAACCATCAGTATTTCAGGATTTTACCAGCTATACCTCTAGACCAAAATCCATACCGATTGAAAAAGTATCATTTTTACCTTACCCTCTTTTTTAATTCTGGTTGTCATAAACAGATAGGGCTAAAACTCAAAGCCATTCTTGTTTCTCCGGTCAATTTCCTCCTGTGTTGCCGGAAGAAGCTTATCCAGCATCTGAACTGCCGCAGTCTGAACCTCATCTATCAATGGACGAAGGTTTTTATTGTAGGCTTCAAAAGCACGGACAAAATCTCCATGGTGCTTACTGAAAGCATCTGCCAACGCAGTAGCCCCGATAATGGCCAGCGAACCGCCCATTCCTGCTGCCGGAGAAGCACAATATCCGGCATCACCTATTAATGCGACCCGCCCTTTCGTCCATGATAGCATTTTTATCTGGCAAAATTTATCGAAATAAAAAGAGCCTGAGTTTAATAATTCGTCTTTCAGTTCGCTTGTCCTCCATCCCATTCCCTGAATTTGGGTAAGGACAATCTGTTTCATCTGTTCCCGGTCACGGTAATCATAGTCAATTTCTTTTCCGGGTCGAAAGGTAAAAATAATATCCGTTTTATGATGATATGCATACAGGGCAAGGCTTCTGTTCGGTTCAGCATACAGATGATATGCTCCTTTTTCCACCAATAATCTGTCTGCAATCGAAATACAGAAGTACTGGCCGAGAAAATGTGCATATTTTTCTTCCTCTCCGAACCAGATTCTGCGTACTGCCGAATGAATGCCGTCACATCCGAACACAAGCCCAAACGTATTCCTGGTACCATCTTTAAAGCTTACTTCTACACCCTCTTCTTCTTCAACTAAATCGACTATGCTGTTGTTAAACATAAAATCGACATCATTCTTTACAAGATCATACAGCATCTGTAACAAAATATCTCTTTCGATTTCAAACTCATTATCAGGCAATTTTTCAAGCTTAATGACCAGCTCGCTGACATCATCTGAATTTTTGAATTCCCATTTTTCCGGGCCTATCCTGTGGGCTTTTATCTTTTCAAAAAGACCCATTCTTTTAACAATTTCAACGGTCTGATCTTTAATATCGACGGGAGTTCCTCCCATTTTCAGGTAGTTTCCAATTTCCACGACCGTAACTTTGTAGCCCATTTGATTCATCCAGTAGGCGGTTGTAAGTCCGGCGAAGCTTGCACCACTTACCAGGACATTTTTATTTTCTTCCATTTTTTAATTATTTAAATGATGCTGCAAAGTTTGTAAACCACACAAACATTAAAAATAAAGAAACGCCGTAAAGATTGGATTAATCGCGGTTTTTGTTTCGGAATGCCAAGGGAGACATTCCTGTTGATTTTTTAAATATTCTCGAAAAATAGGGATAATCGTCGTATCCCAATTCAAAAGATATTTCCTTGACAGATTTGTCGGTATGATACAAAAGGCGCTTTGCTTCCAAAATGATCCGCTCCCGGATATGTTGTGAGACTGAAAACCCTGTTGTATGATGTATGCATTCATTGAGATAAGCCGTTGAAATATTTAACTTTTCAGCGTACCGGCCCGGGCTTTTACAAATGCGGTAGTTCTTTCCCAGTAATTCTTTAAATGCTTTTGCCATACTTTCAAATCTCGAAAGATTACCCTTAGTTTTATCTTTGCCTAAAAACTGCGAGATCATAAATGCAACCAAGGTATTGCAGGAATCTTTTAAGAGAGAATAATGCAGCTTGTTGTTGCTTTGAGTTGAAAAATTAAGACAAAGATCAAAGATGGCTAAAAATGTAGAATTTGTTTTTTCCTCTAAATATAAAGGTTTCGTGGGTGCCAATTGATCGAGTAATGTAAGATATTCAGGATTGAGGCTTTCATCTTTTATAGACAAAGAACAGATCGTAATATGCTCAAAGTGCAAAATACGGTGCACCTGACTGGGATGCATGTACACCAAAGAAGGTGCCCGGATCTCAAACCTGTTGAAATCAATTTCTATATGAACGGTTCCTTTTTCTACCATATGAAAAGTATACCCTTCGTCAAGATGGGAGTGTTTGAAATCACTTTTCTCAAAACTAATTCTATCAATGGAAATACCTATGCGGTCAAGATCAGTCATGGCATTCAAAGGAATAGCCTTCTCTTTTTTATTCATTGAAAAGTATGTTGTTGATTATTTCCCAAATAGTACCTGGTTCAGCTGACCGGTAAATACATCATTAAATATTATTTCCACTTAACCTTCAGCAAGTCAGCTTGTACTGATATATTTTTTAAGTATCCCGAGGAGATCCGCCTGTCTCAGAGGTTTGGGAAGAAAGTCATTCATTCCCGCTTCCAGACATTTCTCTTTTTCTCCAAGCACATTTCCGGCCGTAACGCCTATGATCGGTACTTTTTCATATCCCGGCAGCATCCGTATTTTTTGTGTAGCCTCCATACCATTCATCGCCGGCATCTGCACATCCATGAGGATAATGGAAAACTGCTTTTTCCGGCACGCGTCCAGGGCTTCCAGACCATTTACAGTTTCAGTCAGATGCACGTTGGGAACCAGTGATTTCATCATTCTGTTATTCAGGATCATATTCACGGGATTGTCATCTACCAGAAGTACTTCGGGTTCCCCGACAAATGAGTGGGATTCTTTTTGATTCTGCTCCGGACTAATTTCCACAAGATTCGCCTCAGAAACCCTTCGTAAGGTTTTATATAAATCATCCGATTTAATGGGTTTTATCAGTAAATAAGCATTTTCCATTTCGCGAACTGAAGTTACCACTTCCATTTCCTCCGAAGAAGAGGAAAGGATGATCACGGGAGAAACGTCTTTTCGCTTATTAAACAATTCGCCGATTTTATCGATCGTTTCCAACCCGGACATGACAGGCATATGGTAATCCATCAGGATCACATCGAAACGCTCACCCTTGAAAAGAATCTCTAAAGCCTCCATCCCGTTGGCCGCAAGCCTGCATTCAATATTCTTATAGGTCAGCATATGTTCAAGAATGATCCTGTTGCTTTCGTTATCGTCTACAACCAATGCTCTTTTGATGGTCAGATCATGATATTCCCTGGGTTCAGAAATTTCATAAGGCAATTCAAGATCAAAGAAGAACACGGATCCCTGTTCCGGAACGCTCGTAAGGGAAAGACGGCTTCCCATATATTTGAGGATATTGTTTGAAATGGTGAGTCCCAGACCGGTGCCGCCATATCTTTTGTTGATCGAACTGTTTTCCTGGGTGAAAGCTTTGAAAATGTACTTCTGTTTCTCGACAGGAATACCGATTCCCGTGTCCCTTACCGAAAAACGCAGAACTATCTTTTTATCATCCATGCGTAATTTTTCTACTTTCAGCTCAATTTCTCCTTTTTCGGTAAATTTTACTGCATTCCCAAGCAGGTTGATCAGAATCTGCTTTAATCTCGCTTCATCTGTAAGAATGGTATTCGGTAAACCTTGTTCAATATTAAGGAGCAGTTCAATATTCTTTTTCTGGGATTGGTAGAGCACAACATTGATGACCTGGCTTACCATATCATAGACATCGCTTTTTTCGATCAGAAGCTCCATTTTCCCGGATTCTATTTTAGAGAAATCCAGAATATCATTGATAATGCTGAGCAGGTTTTCCCCGGATTCGTTGATATAATTCAGATATTGGCTCTGTGTTTCGTTAAGCGGTGTCTTTAGGAGAAGATCCGAAAATCCTATCACTCCGTTCAGAGGCGTGCGGATCTCATGGCTCATATTGGCCAGAAATTCAGATTTTGCTTTATTTGCCAGATCTGCGGCTTTTTTGGCATTTTTCAGTTCTTCATTCACCTTTAAGGCTTCTGTAATATTTTGTATGGAAACGATGACACCTCCCACTTCACCCTCATTCAGATACCAGGGGCCTACTTTTAAATCATAATGTTGAAGTTCTTCTCTATTCTTCAATTTTAATGCAAAGTCTTCATTAATATAGGTTTTCCCCGAAAGAGCGTTGATATAGATCTCCTCTCTTTCCAGGGAAATGTCGGGAGAAATGGTGAAGAGATTGTTTCCGATAAGGTCTGTATCTGCCATATTGAATTCTTTCCGCCATCTGCTGCTTACCGCCACATAGTTAAGATCTTTATCAAACATGGCCAGCGGAATGGGAACATCCGTCGCAAATGACTGCATCATCGCTTCTTTCCGGCTTATTTCCAGAAACATTCTTTTGAAAGCATCAATATCCTGGATAATTCCGAATACCCTTGTGCAGACTTCATCTTCAAATTCGGGTATCCCTTTCACCCTGACCCAGATCGTAACACCATCATTCCGCACAAGCTGTAATTCTTCATCAAACGGAATTCCCTTTTTTATAGCCTTGTCAAAGAGGTATTTTATTTTTTCCCTGCTGCTTTCCTGATAAAATCTGATGGTATTTTCAAAATCGGGCTGAAAATCATCATCGATTTTATAAATATCTTTCGTACTCTCGGACCAAAAAATATTTCCGGTTTTAAGATTAACTTCCCAGCCGCCCACCTGTGCCACTGTATTCGTTTCCTCAAGGATTTCTGTGGTATAAAAAAGATCCTTTTCCAGCTTATCACGTCGAAGCAGGTCAGATTTCAACTGAATATAAACAAAAATGGTAACCCCAACGGCTGCCAGGGCAGAAAATAGGATGAATAAAACAGTCAGGTTCGAAGATATATTCAGGTCTTTATTTTTGATTTCAAGCTGATCCTCCTCGTATTTTACAAATTCCTGAACCAGTGCGCGACAACGGTCCATATCGGTTTTATTCTGTATCAGTTCTCCGGGAGTCATTGCTATTCCTTTTCTACGTTTATCAATAAGCAGGACATCGCCTTCCATCATCATTTTCGAGTTAGACATCAGCGCGTCAAGGAGTTTCACCTGGTGTTGATCTTTAATATCCAGACTGTTTTTAAAGGAAACAAGCTCGGAATATTTTTTCAGGCTTTTATTAAACGGCTCCAGAAAACTTTCCCGGCCGGTAAGCTGATATCCACGGTTTCCCGTTTCAGCATCGAGCAGGGCATTTAAAACATCTTTCACCAGGCTTATGGATTCTTTGCTTTTCAAAAGACTTTCCCTGTTGTCCATCTGCTTCTGGATACTCACATAAGATGCAATAGAACTTGCGATCAGCAGTACTAAAGAGAATATAAACCCGATCTGAAGATTTCTTATAATTTTTTTCTTTGGCATTGAAAATAGTTTAATAATAAGGACATAAAGGTAGTCCGTTACAGAATTTTTCACCTTTTCTTCTGTACAGCACTGCTAAAGGTTCGCTCAGTCTTAACAAAAATGATCTTCTTTTATAGCTGTTATAAATATATGGAATTGTTTTAAAATTTTATACGAAATCATACGATAACCATATAATTTTAAATATTTTAAAACTTAATACCATACAGCTGGCAAATATGCATATATTTACGGATTATTTTAACTAAATCCTATTATTAATGATTATTCATATGAGCAATTTTCAAATCAACTATCTGTCTTTTTAACATTTTCAGTAGTTTTTTGCATAGATCTATTTAAACCGGTGATTGGAATCACTGCTTATAAACATGCTGTTTTTTTCCTGGGAAACGATATCGACGAAACGTTCATAATGCTTCAGAACATCCGAGATAAGCTCATTTTTTGTAAATAGCTTTACATCGTAACCTTCCCTGCCGTCGCCGAAATAGGATTTTGGATAATACACCAGCTCATCTTCGGAATCGGGTAGATTTTCTTCACTTAAAAGATACTCCGAAACCATTTTGGATTCCTTTTTAACCCCATATATAAAATTGTTAATCATATCATACCGGATTTCAACTTCTATCTGTTGCGGACTATTCTGTGCATTAATCCTGGCATCGATACCATTTAACGAAAACTCTTCCACCAGATCTTCAAATGCTGACTGTACCGTTGTGCTGATGTACTGTTCGGTAGATTGTGCATCATTGAATGAAACGATCCTTTTCAACCGTTCTTTCCAGTGATCACCCGACCATGGAACGGTCGTCGTTGAAAAGTCTTTGTCATAATATCCCTGATCGATCACCAGCGCTTTCGTGAGGCTTACGATAAACAAAAGCATAATGATTGAAAAAGGTAAAGCGGTGATGAGCGTCATACTCTGGAGTGCAGCCAGACCACCGGCGTTGAGCAGCAGTAAGGCAAGGCCGGCCAGAAGTACTCCCCAGCCTACGGTCTGCCATTTCGGAGATACCTTTGCGTTTTTTGTAGCAATGCTGTTCATCACAAAAATACCGCTGTCTGCCGAGGTAACAAAGAAGATGACGATAATAGCGATGACAAGGTAACTGATCAGTTTTGTCAGCGGGAGGTATTCAAGGAACTGGAACATAAGGCCGTCGGGATTACCCGCCATTTTACTTAAATAGCCATTGGCTGCATTCATATCAAACCAGATGGCACTATTTCCGAAAACCGACATCCAGATAAAATTAAAAAGCGTAGGTAAAATGAGCACGGCAGCAATAAACTCTCTTATCGTCCTCCCTTTAGAAATTCTGGCAATGAACAGCCCGACATACGGGGACCAGGAGATCCACCATGCCCAGTAGAGTATCGTCCAGTCATAAAACCAGGGCTGGGTATTTTCTTCATAAACGTGGGTATTGAACGTCAGGCTGAAAAAACTGTTGATGTATGTTCCGATACCCTCAGTTAAGCTCCCGATGAGATAAACGGTAGGCCCCAGAATCAGCACAAAAAGCAAGAGCACCACCGCTGCAACGATATTAATATTACTTAAAATCCTGACGCCTTTATCCAATCCCGACACAGCGGAAAGTATAGACAGGGAAACCAGAACGCCTACAATAATAACCTGGTAAACGAAACTCGTTTCGGGTAAAATATGCAATGTTGCTAGACCCGAGTTGATCTGAACCACACCAAACCCTAAAGTCGTGGTGATCCCGAAAAAGGTGCTGCAAAGGGCAAAAACATCAATAAGGTTTCCCCATTTTCCCTTCATCTTGTCCTTAAGCAATGGGTAAAAGCAACTGCGCAGGGACAAAGGCAATCGGTAACGGTAAGAAAAATAAGCAAGTGCCAGCCCAACAACGCCGTAGATCGCCCACGCATGAATTCCCCAGTGAAAAAAAGTGTACAACTGTGCATTCTGAGCTCTTTGAACGGGAGATTTGGAAGAAAAAATTTCGTTCGAATAGTGCTGCATCGGTTCTGCAACACTGAAATACATCAGCCCGATTCCCATTCCTGCCGCGAAAAGCATCGACAGCCATGAAAAGAAGCTGTAGACCGGTTTGCTATCATTACTTCCCAGCCGGATATTTCCATATTTGCTGGCCATAATATACACCAGGAATATCACAAATATGGTCACTGACCAGACATATACCCAGTTGAGATTGACAAAGATGAAATTTTTGACCACGTTCAGCAGTTTCTCTGTAACAGCCGGATACATTGCCGAAACCAAACATACGCCAATGATAAAGATCAGACTCGGAATGGTAATTCCCCGCTTGAGGGTAGTTCTTATTTTATTCATCCTGGTAAAGTTCATTCATTTAAAATACAGTGAAAAACTTTAAAAAGATAAAATTATGCCAGTAATTCTTTACATAAATCTTTCTTTCATCATTTCATGACTTTCGGGATTTGATGTGTATTTTTTTAACTTATTTATAGCAGCTCTATACTGTTATTATTTTTATTGAATTCCTCTTTCATGCTTTTTTCGGCCTGTCTCATTTCTTTTGAAAGTGAAAATCCGTCTGATGAGACCTGACCAAACATCTGCTTCATACTTCCTAAAGGATCTTTTTTATACTGCTCGTATTTTTCCAGAAACTTCTCTTTTGAAATTTCCGTACCCTTGGAAAGTCCTGTCTTCTTGATCAAATCTTCCATATACAGGGTTTGCTGAATATTTTCTATTTGTTTATTGCCTTTCAGTTCCCAGGAATAATTTTTTCCTTCGTCTTCGATCTTAACGATCAATCCCGGAAGTCCGTAGAACTTATAAGGGCCATCCTGAAAAGGGATTTCTGTAGAAAACCACGCCGTCCATTTTCTTCCGCCAAAATCTGTCGTGGCCTTTTGCGTGCTGTACGGCCCTACTTTCTGTTTTTGATCCGAGATCTGCCAGGTCAGCCCGGGGTTTTCCCGATAAGAATAATAATCCATAAAGATCTGTTCTTTGTAGAGAATTTCTTCCACCGGAAAATTCTTGACAACCTGATGAATAAACTTTGCGTTTCCGGATTTCCCCATCATGCTGAAATCATTACTTAACCCTGTTTTCATCATTTTGGTCACCATTATATTTGCCAGGGAATCCGTTCTGATAAATTCGTAGGACTGGTATACCGACTGATTCTTATCAATATCAAGGACCATCAGTTCTTTTTCCAGCTTTGCAGAATCTTTGTTCGGTCGGTAGGTCAGTTCGTAAAAAAATCGCGTTGCCGTATTCTGTGCATGGATAAGAGCAATAATAACAATACACAGTAATTGAAGGAATTTTTTCATGTTCTTCTTGTTTAAGTATTTATTTTTTAACCGTTTTCACTTTTCTTTTAATTCATAACCGGAATTTTCCTGATCCGGATTGAAAAGCTTCCTGTCTATAAAATCCTTTACGTTTAAGACAACGAAAAATGAAAAAAGTTGCATGGAAATTTTATTTTTTTGAATGCAATGTAAGATGACCGATCTTGACAACATTACTGGCTTTTGATTTTTTACGCTGATTTTTTATTACTTTTGTGCTTTAAAACTAATAATACCTTTATATTATATGATAAAAAATCTATTTTGTTTAAATTTTTTAATTTTTTCAATCTTAACTTACGCTCAGAACTCATTTCCACAAAACATCGTTATTGATGATGCCTACAATTCTACCGGGGTGCGTCTTTCCACTCATGTGGATCTTGACAATGATTCAAGAACTGATATCCTGGCTGTGTCTTACGGAAAGATCTTCTGGCTGAAAAACATTTCTACCGCGCAGAATAGTTTTTCGCCCATACAGCCTATTTACACGCATCCATCCGAAATTCTGGAAATAGCAAGTGCCGACATGAATTATGATGGTTTTAAAGACATCATTTTCAGAACATCCACCGGAATTTACATGATGACCGGAAGCGCAAACACGGGCACATTCTCTGCCCCAGTTCAGTTAAATACAGGTAATTATTCAGGCTTTCAAATCGTAGATATCGATGCTGACGGTTTTCTGGATATTTATCTGCAAACTATATCAGGAGCCGGATGGCAAAAAAACAGCGGAAACGGAACTTTTCCAACATCATTTACCATTTTTTATTCGGGGACGGGCGGACCTTCCATTGCTATTTTCAAAGATATCGATGGTGATAACATACCGGACCTTACCACCAAAGCCGGCTATATGATCAGATGGTATAAGAATGACGGCAACGGGGTTTTCACGCTGAAAGAAGTCGTGGAAAGCAGTGCTATGGGAAACCAGATGTCTGTGGGAGATGTTGATGGAGACGGAGATCAGGACATCCTTTTCAACTATGAAAACGGAAACACCGTACAATTCCACTGGTATAAGAATACCGACGGACTGGGAAATTTTTCGCCAAAAATAATCATTGGAAATGCCGTTTTAAGCCCGAATGAATTTGCCTATAATGTAAACCGCTATGGAATGAAGATGGCGGATATCGATATGGACGGCAAGGAAGATATTGTACACCGCGTGTTCTGGCTGAATAATGTTTTATGGAGAAAAAACTTAGGAAACGGCACATTCGGTCCCGATAATATCATCACGAATAATGCAAAAGGAATCCTCGATTTCAATTTTGCCGATTTCAACAATGACGGTAAGACGGATGTGTACTCTTTATCTACTATAGATAATAAGATTGCCTGGTATCAGAATTCGGGCACAGGTACCTTTGGCTCACAAAAAGTACTTACCTATGGTCTTAATAGCCTTAATTCTTTATGCAGTGGAGACATCGACGGAGATGGAGACATTGATTTCTTATCTTCTTCGTCGGGGAGTGACAATAAAATGAGCTGGTACCGGAATACCGACGGACACGGTACTTTCAGTGAACAACAGATCGTCATTAACAACAATACCATATACCCTGCTTTTGCCCAATTATTTGATGCAGATAATGACGGGGATAACGATTTTGTCGTAAAATACCAATATGAACTAAATAATATAACCTACTACCGAATCTCATTATTTAAAAATGACGGTTCCGGAAATTTCACCGAACAGATTGTGACCAATGCCCTTCCCAAAGACGTGCTGGCACTGGCCGTTGCCGATATAGACAACGATGGAGATTATGATATAATTTCAGCCTTCTACCAGACAGGCCTGGTAAAACTTATTAACAATGGTTCGGGGGTCTTTTCTGCTCCTGTAACTTTCTTTCCGAATTCTACAAAGTATATTCTGTCACTAAAGGCCGTGGATATGAATCAGGATGGCAATATGGATATCCTGGCCAGCTATATGGGTGATGATATAGAATGGTATGAAAACACGGATGGATCAGGAAATTTCTCTGCACCTCATATTATTGCAGACCAGGTGAATTATCCTTCAGATGTCACTGCTGAAGATATGGACGGAGATGGTGATCTGGATGTTCTATTCGTAAGTTACTCGGATAGTTTGGTGGGCTGGTATCAGAATAATGGCAACGGAACCTACACCAGGAAATTAGTTCAGGGAAATGCGAATCATCCACGGTCGATCACGGCTTATGATATAGACGGAGATGGTGTGAAAGATATCGTCACCAATTCTTTTCAGCAGCCAAAACTGAGATGGCATAAAAACCTCGGTTCCGGAAATTTTGTACCGGCACAACTCATGGCCAATAATATCGGACGGGTAAAAGCTTTTAACATCGCAGATTACAATGGGGATGGAAAACCGGATCTGGCGGCCGGATCCGACTCGGGAGAGAACTTCGACGAAACCAATATGATTACCTGGTTTGAGACCGGAGCCTCCTATCAAAATAAAATTTCGGGAAAAGTACGTTTTGATGAAGACAATAACGGATGTAGCCCAACGGATACGGGCGCTTCCATGGTTATGGTGAAGACACAGAACGCACAGCATTCCTACGCTACTTTTACGGATAATTCGGGAGCGTATTCTCTGGTGGCCAACCAGAGTCAGTTTACCACGTCGGTATCATCTCCTCTGCCTGACTACACGGTGTCACCGGCGAATCAGGTACAGAATTTCACGGCACTTGGGGAAACCCAGAATGCAGACTTCTGTCTTCTGCCCGATTCGGTATTCAAAAACCTGGAAGTTTCGGTATATCCTCTTGAGGTTGCAAGGCCCGGTTTTGAAACGGTGTATAAGATCATTGTTTCCAATAAAGGTTCTCAAAAGGTAAGCGGACAGCTGGTATTTAATTTTAATCAGTCAAAAATGACTTTTGTGTCCTCTACCACGGCACCCGATTCCCAGTCTGCAGGAAACCTGAATTATAATTATGTAGATTTATCACCTTTCCATTCGAAGACCATCGAAGCGAGATTCCTGATGAATACGATGCCTGTGACCAATATCGGGGATCTGCTGGAGTTTACGGCAACGGCAGGCGTTCCTCAGGATATTACCCCGGCAGACAACAGCTTTGTCCTAAAGCAAACCGTTGTCGGTTCTTATGACCCTAATGACATTCAGGTGCTGGAAGGCCCGCAGATTTCATTAGCCCAGAAAGACGATTATCTGCATTATGTCATCCGTTTTCAGAATACAGGAAATTATCATGCGCAAAGGGTACGCGTAAAAAATGTGTTGGATGATCAGCTGGACTGGTCTACCCTTACTATGGAAGGCTACAGCCACCCGAACAGGGCGGTGATCACCAACGGCAATAATGTGGAGTTTGTTTTTGATGCCATTTATCTTCCGGGAAGCGATGACGAACCAAATTCCCACGGATATATTGCGTATAAAATAAAACCAAAAACAAATGTTGTCGTAGGAGATATTTTCACCAATAAGGCTGAAATATTCTTCGACTACAATCCTCCGATCGTAACCAATA
Source organism: Chryseobacterium endophyticum (assembly GCF_056333165.1). Classification (NCBI taxonomy): domain Bacteria; kingdom Pseudomonadati; phylum Bacteroidota; class Flavobacteriia; order Flavobacteriales; family Weeksellaceae; genus Chryseobacterium; species Chryseobacterium endophyticum. The sequence goes on along the minus strand of NZ_JBWGXE010000006.1, from coordinate 47,726 downwards.
CGGTGGATACCGAAATTGTAGATCAGGTACTTTCCACGGCTTCGGTTTCCGTTTCGCAGATTGCGGTTTACCCTAACCCTACCACCGGTTTGGTATACATAAAATCACGTGAAAAAATTAAAAAAATCACCGTTCATAATATGGTGGGCCAGCAGGTTTTACAAAATGAAAACCAGTCTGCCATAGACTTTTCCGGATTATCAAAAGGAATCTATATTATGAAGGTTGAAAGCGGAAATAAAGTACAAACTTCGAAAGTGATCAGAAAATAACAGTAAAACGCTTATAGAAAAGAGGCTGTCCAAAAGTTTGGGCAGCCTCTTTTTTTACGCTGAAAAATTGAACAAGTAATTTTTTTTGCTCCGGAGGAGCAAATTAGAATGATGCCGAGCTATAAAATCATTATTAAACCTTTAACTGTCAGATAAATTTGTTTGAAATTAAAATAAAATTGACAGACATTACAAACAACCTTGTTTTAAACAAAATACAAATTACATTGAGGCCAAACAACCCTGTTTGAATCAAAATGCAATTGACAGACATTACAAACAACCCTGTTTTAAACAAAATGCAAATTATATTGAGGCCAAACAACCCTGTTTGAATCAAAATGCAATTGACAGACATTACAAACAACCCTGTTTTAAACAAAATACAAATTACATTAAGGCAAAACAACCCTGTTTGAATCAAAATGCAAATTCAGTGGGGCAAAACATTCCTTTTTTTCACCTGTCTTCAGCTAAGTTTCAATCCTGCTTTAGGCTGCCTGGACAGATATTCACTCGCCAATTTCACACTATCGCCGGCCGGTTTAATGAATTTCCCGGCCTGTGGACTGTAATCTTGTCCGAAGTGGGCATTTTCATTTTTGAGATAGATCCGGATATCGGAGAATTTCTGGCCGGTGATGTACAGACGCATGGTATCATTGATACGGGTTATGCAATGGAAATCAGTATTTCCGTCTAACTCCACCACGAGATGCGGCCAGTTTTTAATGGCTTGGGACTGCACGAGAATTCCATAATAAGGTTTCGTATAATTGAATACCTGATGAAGCGTTTTATTGTTTAAAACATAGTCTTCAAAATCGGTGATGCCGAGCTTTGGTCCGGCACTGAAAATCCCATACAGGAAAGCTAAAATCCAGAAATTGTCAATTTTAAAATATTTAATGCTTTCTTCGGTGCTTAAATCCGTGTGCGGAAGGAGATAATAAACGGGAAAATTCCTGAACTTCATCATTTCAGCCACATAGTCTGCCAGCAAATCCGGAAGATCAGGAGCCTGGGTGGTCAGGTTCGGAAGATGGCTGTACCGGTTTTGTTCCTGTACCAGATGATGCAGTTCCAGCTGATTCTTCCATTTTTTCAGCTCCTGGAGGACTTTATGGTCATTCATGATCATCAGCCGTCCCAGCTGCCAGGCTGCCGGGTAGGTCATATCATACATCTTCGTATCGTCATTAAAAAGGTTCAGATAATCCTGATGATCGGGAATATCTTTCCATCCCTTACCGTTCAGCATCTCATGGAGATCGAAGGAGTAGTTCCAGTTGGTAAAGGGTCCCTGATACCATGACACTATTTTACCGCCTGCTTTCAACTGGTGCTCGAGCGGTACTTTGGCGATATCAATTAACTTACTGACGGCATTGTTATGAATGCTTATTTTTGTCTTAAAAGGTTCAAGCTTTAGATCGTAGAGATACCCTTTTAAGTTTTTACCATTGTATTTTAAATATTCAAGAATGTAATTATTTTCTTCCTGAAAATGCGTCTCTTCCGTACGCTCAAAATCATGAACTGACCTGGGTTCCGGCAATTTCGTCCATCTTTCCTCACGATCTTTAAGATAGGTCTCATTGATGGAGATCAGCTTAAGAAGTTCAGGATTTGCCTTTGTCTTCAATTCTTCCAAAGTCAAAACCTCTGAGTTTTCCAGATCATTTTGAAACGTAATGAAATCCGGGTGATTTTTCAGTCTGTCCGTATCAATCTGGTATAAATCGGCACTGATGCTTTCGAAAGACCATTCGGACAAAACCACACAGGTATTGGTACCCAGATATTCGTTTTTCCCTCCGGAATTGTTAAGCTGATACTGTTCTTTTTCTTTAATAATAACCTCCGCGGAATAATAACAGACCAGAGCCCTGTATTTTGTTTCAGGTTCCACCATCCGCTGGGCGATAACGATGCTCGTCTCTCTGGGAAGATTCAGATCTTTAAGTTCATCATGCTCCTGAACCCTGACGTGTGCCAGTTGCGGTAAAAGCTTTACAGAAGGTAAAATTCCCTCGCTATCTTTCAGCGCATGCAGGATTTTCAACGGTTTAGGTTCACCGGCATCTTCTAATGAATCTCTTAACTGATTCGTATCGGTTTCCACGATTTCAAATGCTCCGGAAACCAATTCATCTTCCTTGAGCAAAGCCAGGAAAATATAGGGCGTCCGCTCCATTTCCGACCGGCAGTCGAACTCCCAGGGCAAAGTGCTCCGCCTGAACTGTATATGCGGAAAAGTACCGGCAAAATCGCCCGTATGTTGCACCGGAGGATACACGGCCAGTATTTCATTCTGAGGGATCGTATGGGTGTAGCCGGCTACATAAAAAACAACATCCTGATCCTGGACAGGCGTAAGGTTATTGTGCAGGCCGGTCTTAATCTCATATTTTCCTGAGACGACGGTGGGGATATGTGAAGGAGCAATTCCTATTTCTTCATGTACCATTTTTAAGATATTTGATAGGTTCCCAGCGGTTTTATTTTGTATTTGTAGACCTCAACATGGTTTTCCAGGTCGGAATAATCTATTTCATCTTCATCCAGAATTTGTAAAATATTCATGATGCTGTCGTTCAGTTTCACCGGGTTATTCTTTTCTTTTATTTCAACGGGCATAAAATCGTCCCGGTAATTTTTGGTGCAGGTGTCATATAAAGAGACCGTTACCGGATGAATTTCAGTTTCTATCTTTGAAAATTCCAGGCGGATGCCTTTACAGATATCTTTCAGCAGTTTAGGATCTGATAATGCAGCCTGGTTATCCGGCGCTGTATTCGTATGGTTCCATACCGATCTGGGAACCGATTTTAAAACAGGAAAACTTTCAAAAGAAGAAAAGTGATGTTCAGCACCATTCACCGATAGCCTAAGCTGATTTTCCAGCTGAGCTGATGCCGTATACACCGGATATATATTTTCAGGGCTAAATTTCCCGGTCATCAGCTGATCTCCAGCGATCTCAGTCACCGGAATTTCCGAATAAATCTCCAGAGCAAAAGTTTTCGGATTAACGATTACCGATTCGGTTCCGTTGGCATTCTTTATTTTTCTGATGATTCCGGACGTGATATTATGGGTAAGTATCCTGGCTGCATCGGGTAAAAAAGCCGAGATGAATTCGTCCTTCGTTAATGTTTTATCGACAGGCTTGTGATGGTTCCCGAATTTTACCTCCAGTTCGTAACCGGCTACTTTAAAAGTCGCCAGACCCCTGAAATCAGGACCTTCCAGCTGCAGTTTAGCGGTAAGGCTGAAAGACTGGTTGATGCTGAACAGCCATACATCCACGACTATTTTGGCAAAAATCTGTACGTGTACCTCGGCTTTATAATAGAATGGCTTCCATGAGATGATAAAATCGGCACTGAAAAGAACACCGATTTCGGCATAAACGATACGGCCGTCCAGTACCAGGCTCAAACCGCCCGCCACACCAGCCATGATACAGCTTGGCGTTAAAGCAAAATACGCTTTGCCGTAAAACTTTACGGAACCCAAAGTAAATCCATATCCTAACCGCGGGGTATTTTCCGGATAATGTCCGGGCACTTTAAAATCGGGATGATACCCGCCGAGGGTAAAGACAAAATCGCCGACGAGATCTCCTTTCAGCCACATCCCTAACGCAAAACCGCCCGTTAATTTCAGCTGGGGCAACAATACATAAGTGTTGTCCGTCAGCTGGCCTCTTGCCAAAAAGGTTCCTTCATCCAAATCGGCACGCATGGAAAAGGCAAATTCAAAATGATACACTCCTTCCAGCTTCATGGTCGATAAGCCCAGGAGGTTTATTGAGGTTTTATTTCCAAAAGCAATAGCCAGTATGCCTGTGGTAAAAATCATTTTATAGGAATCGAATTTAATTCCTGCCACGATCACATACGTATTCTCACTGGCCGGGAGGTAACGATTTAAATCATTAAAGATCTTTTTAATGGAATCGCCCGGCTTTAAGCCACCCTGATGAACGATTTTAACCAGCGGAAACTCCGGGATTCCGGTGATGCCGGGCATGACAAAATTCCGGTTCAGGCCAAATCCCAATGCAAATCCGTGGATATAAAATGCAGGATCCACAGGAATCGGAATACCTAAATATCCGAAGGCAAAAAGGGAAGAATATGTGGGGGTTTTAATATAAGAGCCGATGGCTAAAATTTCAATCTTCCCGAGCCTGAAAGTGACCAAACCGTTGTATTCTTCATTTCCGTTGTTTGTTTCCCTTAAAAATGCTCCGGCTATTGAGAATCCCGGCGTATCGTACATAATCGCCAGGCCTTTTAAAGTAAACTGAATTTCTTTCCATAATTTTTCCGGACTGAAATTCTGAAAGACCGTAAAGGGCACCTGAATGCCCAACCCGACAAGCTGTAAACCGAAAGGCCCCACATTAAAATCTGCCGATATGGAAATACTGATTATATTTTTTTCAATGGATGGTTTTACCTCATGGATCGTAACCAAAGGATTTTTCTTAGGCTTTTCCTTCTGAATATTGCCGCCCGGATCCTGATTTCCTTTTTTTCCGGAATCCGGAGCAGGTACCGGCAGACCGGGAACTTTTATGCCCTTCAAATCAAAACCGGGAAAAGTGATTTTCTGTTCCTCATTTCCATCACTGAGGATCATTCCTGCATTGAATCCTTTTGAAAGAGAGAGTTTTCCTTTGTTCAGCCAAATTTTTTGATCGACAAAGTTTTTCCTGGAAGCATTAACTAATTTTATTTTTTCGCAGGCTGAAGGCTTTTCCTTTTCCGAGAGGTACACCAGCTCTATCGCAGAAATAGAATAATCCTTAAGATACTCTCCCACCAGGGGCATTTTTTCAAAGCTGATCCGTTCGGCGATGGCTACCGAAAACAGCTTATATTCATCAGAAAAAACACCTTTCAGCCTAAGTTTTGAATACCGGGCTCCCAGCTGAACGGCAGTCAGGCTTTGTTTATCATCCGAGACTTTGTAAATACCGAAATTCAGCGCATTGGGGACAAATGGAATGATAAGATCTTTAGTATCGCCTTCATCCTCCAAAAGTTTAGAGATATTCTTTGAGACATCAGGCAGATGGCCAACAAGCGATGTTACGGCAATATCATCCTCTGATCGGGTGACATTGCCGGTAATCTTAAGGTCAACTCCTTTTATCGTGACGTTGAGCTCGAGCTGGATATTGGTTTTTAAACTTTCAGGACCCATGAATACATATTTATTTAATACTATTCTGCTTTAATAATATATAATAACTTAAAATGCGTAGGTGTTATATCGATGGGTGAAGATTTTAAATTTTCATTTCCCATAGTGTATGAGCTAAATGTATTCTCTTCAGCACTGGTACTATGAATTTTAGACGCTCCATTTCCACTAAAACCATCAGATGCATTACCATAGTTTATCGAAAATCTAAAAATCCGAGTAGTATACAAATGATCATGAGGAGGAAGATTATCCTCTCGTAGCTGTATTGAAGAGTTACCCGAATACTTATTCTTCCATTCTAAATTTGAATTATCTTTTACGGAAAGTCCCATGACAAATCTATTTGTTAAATCAGGAACATGATCTCCTATGATCTGTTTCAATTTAGGATGATCATTAGTAGAGCGTCCGTCACAAACCAGCCATCCATCAGGAATATTTTTGCCGGCAAAAGCGACCACGGTGCCTACCGGTAAAGAAACCAGTTCGTTTTTAACAAACAAATTATTCCTGATTTCAGTTTTCCCAGAACTTATTTTGATGAGCTCACTTGAATCCTTTACAATCGTCAATTCATTACTCAGAATCTCGATTTGATTTTTGAGCCTGATCATATCAGCCGTTAATGCATTGATGACCGCATTTTGTGAATCCAAAGTATCGATGTCGGCATTCCCGGAAGTAAGCCTGTCGATTTTCCCCTGATTAGAATCGAATTCATTTATGTATAATCTTTCTGACATATTGTTAGTGCTTAAAGTGAATAGAAAATTTTACCTGTTTTTATAAAGAACCGTACTTTTCCGTTTCTGTAGCCGGGAATATTCCTGTATTCCAGGTAGAAAGGATAAGCGCCGGATGGATTGGCAGGCGTTGACGGCCTGGCTTTTAATCCGGAAATCTCAAAAACAACAGATTCCCTTTTCCTTAACACATATTCTTCCTGGAAACACAAAAAATCATTAGCGGCTGACTTAGGACTGGTGGGAATATCCAGAAAAGACTGAAATTCCTTCAGCTTAGTATCAGAAGCCTGCTGCACATCGCTTTCCAGGATCATCAGGAAATTACCGCTCATCCTGAAACCGCTGCTGCCTGAAAACTTTACATCTTCGTCGGTCGTGTTGTTGATTAAAAGCCGGATAGTCTGTGTTTCGTTTCCGGCGCCATTATATAAAGTATCATTTCCCAGGATAAAAACGTCAAACGGGCTTTCGTTTCCGCCCCGCAGATCCACTACTTCAAACACTCTGTCGATGATAAGAGGCTGAGATTTGGTATAGGTTTTAGAAAAATCGTCTTTTGTAAGAGTCAGATTGTAAATCTCCAGCTGAACCAACACTTTTTCCTGGTTTAACAAGTTGATAATCGATAAATCTTCCAATACAGCCATTAGATTTGTACTATCCGCCTGCTGATTCCTGAGATCGAAAGAAACAGACAGATCACCCGATTCTTCCGTCTTATTTTCCGGATTCTGATATTTAAAAAAACCTTTTTTTACCTTGAGTTTTGCCTCACACTGATCATATTTTTCCAGCGTCATATCACCTGGGGAAAATTCGAAAGATAAAGGCTGCTGCTCATTTTCAATGACTAATTTATCATATTCCGCACTGTTGGTAAGCTTAAAGGTTACCGTATCGATTAAAGTAGATTTCGACAAAAGGGTAAGATGCTGCGCTATGGTTTTGTTGATGATATTTTCCACTTCATCTTTTGCCACGTCTCCATAAATCGACAGATCGGCTATTCGGAGCTGATCACCTTCGCTGTTTCCCCCGATGGTTATATTCAGATCTTCAGTTGAGTTATCCACTGAGATCAGGGCTTTTCTGTACAATAAAAAATTTTCATCGGTCATATAAAGAGCCAGGCCGCCGGCATCGTCAAAGTACAGAGAACCGTTGAACCAGTGATTTTCCCTGATCCTAAAGTCTGCATCATTTATTTTAATGCTGTTTTTGAAAGAGATGGCATTTCTGCTGTTCGATTTGATGACGCTCAGGATTTTCTCCCCAACCGTGATGAGGCTGATCGCGCCGTTGTTATTTTTCTTATCGTAATTAAAAAAGAAATTAATTAAAGTTCCACCTTTGCTGACTGTTTTTTTGAAGGTCAGTTCCAGTTTACTGTTATCCTTGAAATTGAGGTAAGAACCTTTGTACTCATCAAAATCAACCTCAGGATTATTTTCAGTATTTGCCTGAACCTGCGTTTTATAGTTGTTAATAATTTGGTTACTCACTAAATTATCCAGAGGAAAATAATAAGATAATTTTGCCATAATGTTTAAAATTTAGTCGATTTTATGGATAGCCATCCTTCTTTTAAAACCAATGGTGGAATAGCCCCGGAATTCGTATTAAAATCACTGATCTGCAAAATGGTATCTGATTTTTCGTCAACCATTTTCAGCAGTATTTTTTCATATTCGTCCTGCTGCTCTTTGAATTTAACCTTTTCCAGTTCGCCCACATTAATAAAATAGATCTGCTCATCAGGATAAAAAGCATCCTTCTGAATGATTTTTTTATTCATCAGAGACTGTTTAAACCCTTCACTGACCATCAGGGAAGCATTGCCGGTTCTGAAAACATATAATTTACCCGATAATTGTTTAAGATCAATTATTTTATTGGAAGTCTTTAATGCCAGCAGATTCATGACCTCTTTTTCGAAATCATCCAAAACAGATTCGTTTTTCGATTGCAATTCGTTTATTTTGCTAAAGTTGATGAAGAAGACTTCATCATTCAGCAGGTTCGTTTCAGATGGAATGACATAGCCTTCTCTGATAAGGAATTCTTTGAGCGCGATAAATTTTTTGGTTTTAAAATTATTGAAATCAAATGCAACTTTCTGGGCTTTAATGCGCTCCTCTTTAAAGATCCAGCCGGTCACCACATCGTTAATAAATCCGGATCGTACTGCATTTCCTGCTGTTTCATTTTGCCTGTCAAATTCCTCCTTTCTGATAAAGTAGATTTTTTCATCCGGGAAAAATGCGGACAACTGATTGATCAAAAGGCCTTCATTTTCCAAATCCGACAACAAAGCCTGTACATAATTTTCAGTCTCCGGATTTTTATTAAAATCGATCGCCAGATTTTGGGTAATCCGGTTTTTTACCGGTGGGTTTGCAGAGGATAAAGGTTGTCTTTTAATTTTCTTTTCGAGTTCGATCCATGACCATTCGTAACGGTTGTCTTTAACCAGGGACAGCTGAAGGTTTTCTTTAGGCGTTAAAACAGGAGTGGTGAGTAACGTCAGCTCAATCCTTTTTAAGGCATTTTTGATTCGATGGTAAGGCAGCCTGATGGATTTCTCCGGCAGAATTCCGGTTTTAACATTTAAATTCCCTTTCGGATGCATCAGAACATATCTCCGGCAGGCATTTAAAGTGTCGTTCAGAGCCAGATGGTTTTCCTTATCCTGGGGTTTATAACTGATCGAAGAACTGATCAGGCCCCGACTGTCAAGTGTGTCCCATATTTCCCTTCCGTCAATTGGGTTTTCTTTCAGGAAATCTTTCAGGGTGTAAGAATGATTTTCGAACTTTTTAATGACATCATTGTTGAAATAAATTTTACTTTCCAGGTATTTCACGCCCAGTCTGTCAGCAGATTCCCTGTCTTCATCTTTAAGATTATAGTGCCAGTACGCCAGTACGCCGTCATTGTACTGATTCAGATCACCGATAGATATCGGAATTTCCACTTTGTCATACTTCCGCTGATTGTCGTATGTATTAATGCTGATATTCTCGGAATAATTGATATCGTAGAGTGCTTCGCCTTTGGTGAATAAATTAATATTAACCAGGGTGATGGCGACGGGGACTGAAGATATGGTTTCCAACAGCGAAGGATTGGCGCTGTCTTCAGGAGACGTATGCTCCATTGTTTTTTGGAGTTCCTTAATAAACTCGTCTTTTTTACCCGATTTGCAAATGCGTTCAATCAGCCAGTGGATGATTCTTTTAAGATGTGGGTTTTTCACCACAGATCTGTATTCTTTATTTTCCTGCGCAAGGTCTGCATCAAAAGGCGAAGATTCCCACTGGCCTTCGGTATCTATGGCTCCCAAATGCTTTCCATGAGCATCAAAAAACTCAATACGCTGGTTCAGGTAAACCGGAACCATCCAGCCGAGTACGGAAGATTTCTTTTTATCGGTGAGCGTACCGGTAAATCTTGTGCTCAGGGCGGCGGACTGCAGATATCTGGGCGGCAGCATGACCCATTGGTCTTTGTTTTCGATTTTCTGTACGTGGGTTGTTAAAATTTTCTCAGGCTTTATTATTTTGTCCCTCCCGAAAGAATCGATAATCCTGAGCCGGCTTATTTTAAAAGCTCCGTTCCTGAACGGGTTAAAAATCGATAATCTGTTGGGAGTTAAAAGGTTTAAGCTGTTAAAATATTCTTTACATAAGCTTTCAATATCGTTTGCTATTTCCTGATGGTCTTCAAATCCGTTGGGAATCAGCGGCAATACCGATAAGCCATTGCTTCTCTGCAGCATCAGATTATTGAAGTCGGAAAGCGTTAATTCAAATAAGGAAGTATCTTCCATTTTGTGCAGAAAGCGATTCATCCGGCCGATCAGCTCCGTATTTTCCGCTTCGTCGATCCGGCTTAGGTTTTTTTCCAGCTTTTCTTTTACATATTCCTGGACTGTATTGCTGACAAAAGACTGCCCGTAATAGGTGTTGGGATTCGGCATGTACGCCAGGTCATTCAATCGGTATTCTTTTATCAAATCAGCATTAAGTTCATCTAAAATATAAGAGTCGCGTAAAAAGTTTTCACTGAATTTTTTATCCGCTGTCAGGTAGTGGCCTTCTTTTTTAGGCAGGAATAAACTTTCCCATTCAACTTTATACGTATGCCATCCGTTCACATTAATTTCCTGAAAATCAGAAATTTCATTCAATATGTTTTTATAGGTGTCTTTTTGCTTTGAATCAAATAAAAGATCAGGTTTTGACTCAGGCAGCTCCGACGGATTGGTAAACAGGTTAAATACCGTATTCTTTTTGGCGGAAGAAATGATGATACTTGGCGGCAACGCACTGAAGTAATCGGTCCTGCTTTTTTTCGACAAGACGACTTTCGTTTTATACCTCTGATTCAGCAACACCTGAAATTCTTCCTGATCAACCGCATCACCGGAATTTTCTGCCCGCATCAAAAATCGGATGATGGCATAATCACAGTATTTGATGTAATAACCGGATATTTTCTTTGAAAACAAAAGCTGCAGATCAGCGATCCTGCGCTCGGTTTTTTTGAGTTTTCCCTTTAAAATGTTAATCTGGGAAATCAGGAGTCTGAGATCGTCTTTAACCTTATTGATGTTTTTATCTTTGGTTAAGAATAAAGCGCTCAGGTAAGTCGACCAGTGCAGGTACAGGCTTTCAATTTTAGCATGCAGCCTGAAAGTATCCAGTTCACCATTATTCATGAACCTGTTGATGGCCTCCAGCTCTTCTTCCAGAGATTCATAATAGGAAATGCGGGTAAGCTCCGGAAAGCTGATGCCGTTCCAGATAGCGAGAATGGCTTCACCGGATAATTCCGATTGATCGGGAATGCTTAATTTCTCCTGTATATTGCGGTACTGATGATCAACCTCTTTGCTGAACTCGAAATCCAGCAGGTTGATGTCAAAATCATATTCCCGGATGGAATCTTCATCGTCGGCACTGACCACATTGAGGATGTATTTTGTAGTCCCGGATGTTTTATGAAACTGCTGCTCATGCTGCTTATGCCTCAATCTTGAAATCCAGTCCAGGTTCAGGTCTTTCAGTTCATCAAAATTGATCATAGAAGACATCTGCTCTTCCTGCTTTTGGAGATCGTGTTTTGATAAATCAGGATTATTCGTATTGATAATCAACGCAGAAAGCGTTTCCGGTAAAGTATTGGCAATGGCGATATCAAATGATTCTTCATGTTCAACTGCTGTATCAGGCATTAGCTGGAATTTACCGGCTACGAAATATTCATCGATGTCCGTCTTTGCGGAATCTTCCACCCAACCCATTACCGTATAAGCATCGTCCCCGGTTCCATCTTCATCGTAAAATCCGAACATACTTCTACAATTCGGATAATGAATGTCAAATGAAAAGCTTCCCCAGCCGAGTGCCGTGAGATTTTTTAAATAATGGTCTGTGGTATGCGATGTATGAAGCCATTCTTCGAGCCTGTATCTCCTTCCGGTATAGATAAAGCTAAATTGATCCTGCCCTTCCTGCGTGTAGGTACACGTTGTATTTTTGTTTAGTTTCGGATCGTTGACATTCCAGATGTAGTCACTTTCAACAATCCATTCTTCACCATCTCTTTCTCTTTTTATATACCAGCGGTTCGGCGCTTTGGGCAGGTTTCCCGTATCGTCAAATTTTTTGAAATAAGCGGGCAGAACAAAATGAAGATGGATTCCCTTATCCAGATAAATGCCATTATCCCACGAAAAAGGTCTCGGGATAATAGAATTTGTTTCCAAAGGCACATTCGGATTTTCAAAGACATCATTCTCTGTATTCATCCATGGCACATTTTCAAAACGGATATCCTGGCCGATGACCTGTTCAGGTGATTCAAGATATAAAGCATTTATCCGGAGGGGAAATATATTGGGCATATTTATTTGCTGGATTCTTCTAACTGTTTAAAGATATCATCCGTAGATCCTAAAGTCATCATTTTTTTCACAACGCTTCGGCTGGTATTCCAGATGGAAAAATTAACGGAATTAATAGACATGGTACTAAATTCTGAAAAGAATTCTTTGCTGTCGATACTGATTGACAGGGCATAATCCCACTTTGCTACTTTGTCACCATTCAATTCATTTCCGCTTTTATCACACTCTACGACCTTCTTTTTTTCTGCCTCTTTTTTTTCTTTGTAATAGGCCTTTTTGTATAAATAAGCAGTCTTTAGATAAAAATGAATTTTATTGATGTCAAAAGTAGTGTCTGAACTGTTTTGTTCTAACTGATTTTCAATTTTTTGGGTAGCATCACCAGAATCACTTCCAAAGATTTTATCAAAGTCGTTTTTTAAATCATCGTAGGTGACATAATCTTCCGATGAAACTTTTGTAGGAATAAGCAGATACTCTTTGGTGGTAATTTTGTTTGCTCCTGTTCCTTCTTCAGTACTTTGGACAACTAATGCTAAATCTCTTTTCAAAAAAGTTAAGGAAATTCCTAGTTGAAATTGGGCCATAATGTAATTGTTTTAATTCCCCTACTCGTCTGGCTTTTCGGAATACGCCCCGTTTGGTAATGGTTTCTGGTCTCCATGATTATTAATTGTTTATAGATCATTCTTTATTGATCACCGTCAATACAAAATTTCTTTTTTACATCACTTTGCGATTCTTCCGGTCTGGTGACCAAATTTATATGAAATTAATGCAATTTAAGTCAGTATAAATACTGCTTTTCTTGTTAAACGAAGATGCTGATAATAATTGAACGGAATTGTATTTTTTAAATTAAATAATAGATTTTTTGCGGATTTGTTAAGTTAACAGGATCGACGGTCAGACATCACGAAGAAAATGCCTACCGGTCAAAGAAAAGAAAAATAGCTCCAACCGCTTTGGATTGAAGCTATTTTATATGATCAACTAAACTTTAAAATTATTTTAAATTTAAATTTTTAGAAATCTGTTTCAGCCATACGAAACGTCATTTGAACATTCAGTTTCAGGAATCAATTGACTTTGATTCAAATAAGATTGAAAGGAAAATCATACATTTTCCAGGAGATGCCCGAAATAATCTTTCTTTTTTGCCAGGTAACTTTCATTTACCTCATTAGATGCTATTTCCAACGGAACCCTGCTGTTCAGTACAATACCACTGTTTTCCAAGGACTTGAGTTTATCCGGATTATTCGTAAGCAGATTAATTTCTTTTACCTCTAAAATCTTAAGCATGTCTACCGCCACACCAAAATTTCTTCCGTCAGCAGGCAATCCCAGTTTCAGATTTGCTTCTACCGTATCAAAACCTTTTTCCTGAAGCGCATAGGCTCTCAGTTTGTTGATAATTCCGATGTTTCTACCTTCCTGCCTGAGATAAATGATCATTCCGCCGTTCTCTGACATATATTTCATTGCAGCATCCAGCTGTTGGCCGCATTCACATTTTTTCGAGTGAAAAATCTCACCGGTGATGCACTCCGAGTGAAAACGCACATTCACCGTCTTACGGATATCTGTATTTTCAGCCACCCAAACCAGGTGCGGTTTCCAGTCGTCTTCGTGCTCTGAAAAGGCATACACCGTGAACATTCCAAAATCTGTCGGTATATTCGATTGTGCTTGTATTGCTAACATCATTCAAAAATTAAATGGTTTATATAGTACAAATTTATACTTTATTTAAATTTAAAATAAAATTAATTACTAAATTTGTTGATAAATAAATTCTATCATGCAAGAACAAGCCAACATCACGCAGGAAAAAATATTTGAATTATACAGCGACTATCTTTTGAATCACGGTGAAAAACCTAAAAATGTCTATCTCTTCGCAAAAGAAAATAATTTTGAAGAGAAAGAATTTTACCATTATTTCTCAGGATTCGACCAGATTGAAAAAGAAATACTGAATCATCTTTTTGTAAAATCCCTGGAACTCTCTTCAGAAGTCAATTCTTCAGACGAAGTGACCACCAAAGAAAAATTACTGAATGTATACTATATTTTCTTTGAAAACCTTACAATGAACCGCTCACTGGTGTTATCGATCCTGGGATCCCAGAAAATCCAGAACATCAGAATGCTTCAGAGTCTTCGGGAATCTCATAAACAATTCATGAATACTTTGAATTTCAATGAATGGGAAATTATCGAAAAAGCGAAAGAAGACATCCGTCGGTTCAATGAAAAATCAAGACAGGAAGCACTGTGGCTTCATCTCGTTTCGACCATTGACTTCTGGAAAAAAGACACCTCCCCAGATTTTGAAAAAACAGATATTTTCCTGGAAAAAACCGTCGACACCGGTTTTGAACTCATGGAAAACCAACCCTTGAAAAAAGTGGTCGACCTTGGAAAATTCCTTTGGAAGGAAAAGTTTAAAACAAACTGATTTCTAATTGTCGGCTGTTTGCTGATGCCTGAGATTGACACTAAAAGCACACCATAACAAATTTAAGAATGAAAACATTAGATAAAATTCCTACCGGGAAAATTGAACGAACCGGCAGCCTGCTCAAAGCCGGTGCCAAAGTCGGCGTCAATTACCTGAAATATTACGGAAACAAAATCACAAAAGACGAAGATGAAGCGCGAAAAATTCTAAACCAGGATAACGCAGCAGACATTTACGATTCTCTAAAGGAGCTGAAAGGTTCTGCCCTGAAAGTAGCCCAGATGCTGAGTATGGAAAAAAATATCCTTCCGGTAGAATATGTAGAAAAATTCTCCCTGTCCCAGTTTTCGGTTCCGCCTTTGTCGGGCGCTTTGGTCAGGAAAATATTCAGAAAATACTTCGGGAAGAATCCGGAAGAGATTTTTGATGAATTTTCCGCCGAATCGGTGAACGCCGCCAGTATCGGACAGGTTCATACCGCGAAAAAAGGAGACCAGAAACTGGCAGTAAAAATCCAGTATCCCGGCGTAAGAGAAAGTATCTCCAGTGACCTGAAAATGGTAAAACCGATTGCCATGAAGATGTTCAACATCAAAAAAGAAGGCTCGGAATCCTATTTTCAGGAAGTGGAAGATAAACTTTTTGAAGAAACCGACTATAACCTCGAACTTAAACGCAGTCAGCATTTTGCAGAAGAATGCCACCATCTTCCCCACGTAAAATTCCCGCAATACTACCCCGAATATTCATGTGAAAAAATCATTACGATGGATTGGATGTCAGGAATCCACTTCTCGGAATTTACTCAAAAACAGAATACTCAGGAAGACCTGAACAACATCGGGCAGACCTTATGGGATTTTTATATGTACCAGATGCATATCCTGAAAAAAGTACATGCAGATCCGCATCCGGGAAATTTCCTGGTTTCGGAAAACAAAGAACTGCTGGTAATTGATTTCGGCTGTATCAAAGAAATTCCGGAAGATTTTTATATTCCGTATTTTGAACTGGCAAAAGAAGAAAATCTTAAAAACCCTGAGATTTTCCGTGAGAAATTATTTACCCTGGAAATTCTGCGTGATGAAGATTCGGCACAGGAACAGGAATTTTTCTCAAAATTGTTCTATGAACTCCTTGAACTTTTTACCCGACCCTTCAATCGGCAGACCTTCGACTTTTCAGACGAATCCTTTTTTCAGGAAATCGCTGATTTGGGACAGCGGTATGCCAAAATCAGTGATATGAAAGGCATGAATACCAACCGTGGCTCGAAGCATTTTATTTATCTCAACCGGACTTTTTTCGGTTTGTACAACATGATGCACGACCTGAAAGCGAAAGATGTGATGATTAACAATTTTAAAAATTTCGTAAAGCCCTGAATAATGCCTTCCGGATTACCGTCTAAAATCTGCGAAGTCTGCGGATTGCCTTTCAACTGGAGGAAAAAATGGAAGAAAAACTGGGATGAAGTGAAATATTGCAGCGAGAGATGCCGGAAAAACAAAAAATCGAAATCCTCCGTTTGATCCTCAAATAATGTGAATGACAGCAGCCATTACAATTCCATTCAAAAATTCAGAGTAAAAAACTGCAGTTTCAAATTTAGCAATATGAATTATGGAAAATAAAGAATTGAATCTAAAGGATATAGACCGCATCATCGAAATGGCATGGGAAGACCGTACTCCATTTGAGGCAATAAAATTCCAGTTTGGGACCGGCGAACCGGAAGTGATCGAACTGATGCGCACAGAACTCAAGGAATCGAGTTTTAAACTTTGGAGAAAAAGGGTAAATTCGGGAGTAAGCCGGAAACACATGAAAAAGCGCAGTGAGGAGATCAGCCGCTTTAAATGCAGCAGGCAAAGGATGATCAGCAATAATAAAATCCCGAAAAGATAAATATTTTGGATGTTTTGCTGACTATAATACTTGTTCGAACTTAAAGTTGTTACAATTTAAAAATCGCTGCGGCACAGCTTTAAAAAGAAAAATTTAAAAGACCTCATTATGAAAAATATCGTCATCATCGGTTGCGGTAAAGGAATCGGACTTGCAACGGCAAAAATTCTTTGTGAAAACAACCATATTACCGGAATTTCAAGAACGGAAAATCCCGAACTGAATCATCCTAATATCAAATTTCACCAGATGGATATCATTTCCGGAAATTTGGATGAAATTGATTTTCCTGAAGCTGTAGACGGATTGGTTTATGCACCGGGAAGCATTAATTTAAAACCTTTTAACCGACTTTCTGCCGATGATTTTAAAAATGATTTTGAGATCAACGTGCTGGGCGCAGTGAAAATTATCCAGAAATTATTACCCAATCTTAAAAAATCTGAAAGTGCCTCCATCGTTCTTTTCAGTTCGGTAGCCGCAAAGCTCGGAATGCCTTTCCACGCTTCCGTTGCAGCCAGTAAAAATGCGGTGGAAGGCCTTACCAGAAGTTTAGCTGCCGAATTTTCAGCACAGAAAATAAGGGTTAATGCCATTGCACCTTCTTTAACCGACACGAATCTGGCCGCCCAGCTTCTCTCAACACCGGAAAAAAGAGAAGCCTCAGCAAAAAGACACCCTTTACAGAGAATAGGAAACGCTGAAGAAGTGGCAGAAATGGCCGCGTTCCTGGTTTCCGGCACATCTTCCTGGATCACCGGACAGGTTTTCGGAATCGATGGCGGAATGGCAAGTGTGAAGATTTAAAAGGCTGGCATAATCCTGAAAAATTTAAACTCATATTTTTAAATTAAATTTGCGCTATGAATACTGACTTTTTCATCGATCTGCTGCATGAGGTCAAAGAATTTGAAAATTCTGATGCCTGCAAATCTCGCGCTACCGTCGAGGATTTCCGGTTGTGGCTGAATGATAAAAAATACAGAAAGGAAAGTCCGACCAGGCTTTTTAAAAATGAACAGCACCAGGTTTCATTCACAGAAAATGAGATTTGCAAACAGGTCCTTCTCTTGGGAAGATACTCTAAACAACTGATTAGAAAAGGACTGAACGATTTTCCTGAATTAGCGAACGAAGAATTCACCTATCTCTACCGGCTGAAAGATGAACCGAACCTCACCAAAATTCAGCTGATTGAAAGAAACGGACATGAAAAACAGACCGGAACACAAATCATCAAACGTCTTCTGGAATATGGCCTGATCGAAGAAAAAAACGACTGTACGGACAAGAGAAGCAAACGACTGACTATCAGTAAAAAAGGCGAAGATTATTTCCACCGTTCCGTTGAAAAAGTAAACATGACGTCACGCCTTCTTGCCGGAAAGCTGGATGATGAGGAAAAAAATAACCTGCTGGAACTGCTGAAAAAACTCAATGATTTCCATTCGCATATTTATTCTGAATACCGGAATTCAAACCTCATCGAGATGGAGCAGCTTATCAGGTAAATTTTTAACTTAATTTACAGATCATTTTTTAACGGTATATTTTAGGACTGCCTTCTCTGCCCTCGTTTCAGTACACCATCAATGTTCATGCTCCCCGGCATCAGAAAGTTTTGCATTGACAAAATATGCGCCTTTCACCACTATTTTCGCATCGCCGGGAATAGAATTTACCAGCGTGACCGCAGTGTATCCCATATCAGAAAATCCTTTTACCACTTCTATTTTTTCGAAATTTACCTTTTTCTCTTTATTTTTCGTTTCGTTCTCTTTTTCAGATTCCGGATCATGACTTTCATTTTCTTCGGCATGCTGTTGAGGCTTCTTATCCGTCTTTACAAAAACATAATATTTTCCGTCCGCCTCTACAATAGCTTCGCTGGGGATGGCAGGCGTAGTACTTTTGTCTAAACTCACAATCCCCGTGATATTCATCCCGTCGATCAGGCCTGTTTTATTGCCGGTAACATTGGCGTGAACGGAAATGGTCTTGCTGTCATTCTCAAAAGAAGACCCGATGCTGTAAATTCTGGCGTCATATTCCGTTTCTGGATTATTGGTAAGCTTAAAGTGAACGATCTGGCCTACCCTCATTTTAGGCAAATCTTTTTCGAAAACCTGAAGATCGAGATGGATCGAGCTGTTATCAATAATATCCAGAACCGGTGAGGAGACGTCGACATAGCTTCCGATCTGCGCGTTGATGGCACTTACCGTTCCACTGATGGGTGCGGTAATCACCAGACCCGAACGTAAATTCCCGTTGGCAACTTTTGACGGGCTTATTCCCATCAGCTGCAATTGTCTTTGCAGAGAGGCTTTCTGAGTTCTGAGGCTTTTCAGCTCTGCCTCGGAACTTTGAAGATTCTTTTTGGCACCGGCATCATTGTCGAATAGCTCTTTTTGTCTCCGATACTCCTTTTCGGCAAAGGAAATCCGGCTGTTTATTGTTAAATACTGCTCCTGCATCTGAATATATTCCGGATTGCTGATGGTAGCCAAAACCTGTCCCTGCCTTACAAAATCACCGATCTGCACTTTGATGGTCCGAATGACACCGCCATACAGCGAGGTTACCGTTGCTTTTTTATTATTTGGAACCCTGAGCAGGCCGTTCGCTTTGATCGTGGAAGTCAGTTCTTTCATCTCGACAGTTCCCAATGTGAGTCCTACAGATCTCATTTGCTCTTCGGTAAGCGCTGCAATAGTTTCGGGTTTTTCTTTATGAATTGCCTTTGGCTGTCCGGTTTTTATAATTTCAGAATCTTCCCCGCTTGTTTCTTTTTTCCCGCAGCTAACGGTAAAGAGTAAAATTAAAATTGCTGAAAAGATATGATATTTAGTGTTCATGTTTATTTATTGATGATTGAATTAATGATGACAACAGACTCATTGACCTGCTGAATGGATTCCAGATATTTCAGTTGGATCTGGGTTGCGGTCTGCAGGGCGAAGAGATATTCGACGTAAGATATTTCCCCGGTCCGGTATCCCAACTGACCTGCTTTGGTGATTTTTTCGGCATTCGGAATCGCAAGATTTACATAATACTCGTACTGTTTAAAATTCTGCAGGTATTGGTTTAAGGCGTTCTCCAGCTGCGTTTCCAGTTGTTTTTGCTGGAATTTTGCATTCGATTCGGCCATCTGCCGTTCATAATCAAAAGACCGCATCCTCGCTTTCGTCGCCCCGGAACTCAAAGGAATCGAAATCCCGACAGTCGCTGAATGAAAACGGTTTCCACCATTGAAATACTGCTCCATTCCGTTCACATTCTGGAAACCGATCAATGACTGATTGGTATACCCGATCGAAAATTCAGGAAGCCCCTGTGATTTTTCGACATTTTTATTCTTTTCGGCAATTTTCATTTCTTGGTAAAAAGCCTGTACCGAAGGATGTTTTACAACAGTCAAGCTGTCAAAAACATCATCAATTTTCAGCGGATGGTAATTTTCACCGGACGGAACATCAAAATCCTGTTCAGTATTCATCAGCATTTTTAAATTTCGGTAAGCATTCTGCAGATAAACTTCATTCTGATTCAGCAACAGATCGATCTCGCCTTTTTGAGTTTCCGCCGTGTTAATCTCGATTTTCTTGATATCTCCGGCTTTAAATCTGACGGTTGCAATTCTTATGAAATCATGATATAAACTGTCCAGATGTTTCAGTTTTAACTGATTATACTGGAGGTATTCGATCTGGTAATAGTAGGTCCTCACCTGTTTTGCGAGTTCATTTGCTGAAACTTCCCTGCTGATCTCTTTTCCTTTGATTTGTTCATTGATAAGATCTTTTCTGGCCTTAAATAATGTCGGGAAAGGAATCGTCTGAGAAATCGAAAATGACTGATCGAACTTTTTTGAATTATACTGTCCCAACTGGGCGTCTACATTCATTTTAGGCAGCTCATTGGCGGTAGGTTTCAGTGCTTCCGAAGATTTGATATCCAGCAATTTTGATTTTAAAAGATCACTGTTCTCCAGGGCGATTTGGGTGGCCTGTTCAACTGTCAGCGGATTTTCCTGCTGTGCATGCAAAGTTTGTCCAAAAAATAAAAATCCCAGGAAAATAAGGGTTGCGGCCGGTCTGGAATTGATATTTTTAAGGTTAAAACGTGTACTGAAAATAATATACAGCATCGGTAAAACAAATAAAGTAAGGAATGTTGCTGTCACCAAACCACCGATAACCACCGTTGCCAGAGGTTTCTGAACTTCAGCTCCTGCTCCGGTAGAAATGGCCATCGGCAAAAAGCCCAGTGAAGCCACCGTTGCTGTCATGAGCACCGGTCTTAATCTGATCTTTGTTCCCTCTATTACCCGTTTTACAATATCCGCTTCACCTTCTTTTTCCAGCTGATTGAACGTTCCGATCAAAACAATTCCATTCAGAACGGCAACGCCAAACAGCGCAATAAATCCAATTCCTGCACTGATGCTGAAAGGCATATCCCGGAACAGCAGGGCAAAAACCCCTCCGATGGCACTCATCGGAATTGCGGTAAAGATCAATCCCGCCTGCTTAAAGGAATGGAATGTAAAATAAAGCAGCATAAAAATTAATAACAATGAGACCGGAACAGCGATCATCAGTCTTTCACTTGCCGCCTGCAAATTCTCAAACTGGCCTCCATACGTAAAATAATATCCGGAAGGCAGTTTTACCTGACGATCGAGCCTGGATTGAATTTCTTTAACGACACTTTGTACATCCCGGTCTTTCACATTAAAACCAATCACTATTCTTCTTTTCCCCGCTTCACGGCTGATCTGCGCCGGACCAAGCTGATAACTGACATCGGCCACCTGGGAAAGCGGGATCTGCGAGCCTGTTACAGTGGAAACCATAAGATTGTTCACATCATCAATATTGGTTCTGTGCAGGCTGTCTAAACGGACGACAAGATCGAATCTCCGTTCATTTTCAAATACCTGCCCTGCCGATTTTCCGGCAAACGCGGTACTCAATACATTGTTGACCTCTTCGATGCTGAGGCCGTAATTTGCCATCCGGGTTCTGTCATATTTTACGTTGATCTGGGGAAGGCCGCTTACTCTTTCGATCTGTGGCGGTGTCGCACCATTTACCGACTGTATTACTTTTGCGGTTTGATCAGCGTACATCGCCAGTGAATCCAGATTTTCCCCAAATATTTTAACGGCAACATCCTGCCTGATCCCTGTCATAAGCTCATTGAAGCGCATCTGGATCGGCTGGTTTTTTTCAAAGAAAACGCCGGGAATATTTTCCAGTTTCTCCGAGATTTCGTCGGCAAGCTCTTCATAGGACTTCCGGCTTTTCCATTCTTTTTGCGGTTTCAGGACAACAATAAGATCGGTGGCTTCCGGTGGCATAGGATCTGTCGGGACTTCTGCAGATCCTGTTTTTCCAACGACCATTTTTACCTCATCAAATTGCTTAATGATCCTTGAGGCCTGCATGGATGTTTCGATGCTCTGGCTCAACGAACTTCCCTGCGGAAGGATACAGTGAAACGCATAATCGCCTTCCTGCAATTGGGGAATAAATTCGCCTCCCATCCTGCCAAATAATACGACGGTAAAAGCGAATAAAGACAGCGTTCCACCGACTAATGCGTATTTAATGTTTAAAGCTTTTTTCAGCAGAGGCTGATAAACCTTCTGAATCCTTCCCATGATTTTGTCTGAAAAAGTTTCTTTCCGGGATATCTTTTTGGAAAGAAACAATGCACTCATCATGGGAATATAGGTCAATGAAAGGATCAATGCTCCCAAAATAGCAAATCCTACCGTTTTAGCCATCGGTGTGAACATTTTCCCCTCAACGCCAACCAGGGTGAGGATAGGAATATATACGATCAGGATGATGATTTCACCGAATGCCGCACTGCTTCTGATTTTTGATGCAGATAAGAAAACTTCTTCATCCATTTCATCCTGAGTAAGGATTTTTGTCGTTTTTCTAAGGCCTAAATGATGCAGCGTGGCTTCCACAATGATCACCGCTCCATCCACGATCAGTCCGAAATCAATGGCTCCCAGGCTCATGAGGTTGGCACTTACGTTGAAAACATTCATCATTCCCAAAGCAAACAGCAGGGAAAGCGGAATAGCAGACGCCACAATTAAACCCGCCCTGAAGTTTCCGAGGAAAAGGACAAGTACGAAAATAACGATCAGCGCACCTTCGACCAGGTTTTTCTCGACTGTGCTGATGGCTCTTCCCACCAAATCGGTTCTGTCTAAAAACGGTTCGATGACAATATCTGCCGGCAGTGACTTTTGAATCGTCGGTATTTTATCTTTGATGCTTTTTACCACCTGATTGCTGTTTGCCCCTTTCAGCATCATTACGACACCTCCCACGGCATCAACTTCGCCATTGTAGGTAAGCGCTCCGTAGCGCACGGCGTGCCCAAGGCCGACTTTCGCCACGTCTTTAATAAATATGGGCACGCTTCCCGTTTCATTTTTAACCGCAATACGGTTAACGTCCTCAATAGAGGTTACCATACCGATGCCACGGATAAAATAAGCATTGGGCTTTTTATCGATGTAAGCTCCTCCGGTGTTCTGGTTGTTCTTTTCCAGCGCGGTAAAAATATCGGTAATGCTGATTCCCATTGCCCTTAAACGGTTAGGATCTACGGCCACTTCATATTGTTTCAGCTCTCCGCCAAAGCTGTTGATCTCTGCAACTCCGGGGGTTCCGTTGAGTTGCCTTCTCACGATCCAGTCCTGCATGGCACGGAGTTCTTTGGAATTATACTTTTGTTCACTTCCTTTTTTGGGATGTAAGATATATTGATAAACCTCTCCCAATCCGGTGCTTACCGGCGCCATTTCCGGAGTACCGATTCCTTTGGGGATCTCTTCTGCAGCCTGTTTTAACTGATCGCTGATCAGCTGACGGGCAAAGTAAATATCTATATCTTCCCTGAATACAACCGTTATCACCGAAAGGCCAAACCTTGAAATACTCCGGGTCTCTTCGATATCCGGAACATTCGCGATGGCCTGCTCGATCGGGAATGTTACGAGTTGTTCCACTTCCTGGCCTGCGAGTGTAGGACACACCGTAATGATCTGTACCTGATTGTTCGTGATATCAGGAACCGCGTCTATCGGCAATCGGGAGGCACTCCAACTCCCCCAAATAATCAACAACAAGGTCATCATACCAATAACAATCTTGTTCTTGATGCTAAATTTTATGATTTTATCTAACACAGAAATTTGATTTAATTTTTATTGAAACTGCTGCAAACTACGTCCAGGACATCACCACAGACGTATACAGCGAAAGTAGAGCTGTAAACAATGCAATATTATCGCAATGGATCACAGCACATTTTGAAAGCCGGCTTTCAAAAAAACAATAAAAATTAAATTTTAGGCGGTTGCCATATCTGATCATAGACCAGATAGACGAAATCATTCTTCTGGAAGAGAATTTTCCCGGAATAGTAAGACTTTATTTTCTCAGGGAAGGTTAAAATAGGTACGATTTTAAAAGAACCGACCACCATCTGGCAGCAGTTGCAAATGCAAAGCGGAGAACAGATATCCCCTTTGTCTTTGGAATGGGAATCGCCGGTATAGATGGATATTTTAGTGGAATCTCCCGAAATAGACTGTGCCTTCACATCATTGCACGGCAATACAGTGAGTACCGCGAAATAGATGGTAAGAAATAGTCTCAGGAAATTCATGTGACAAATTTAAAAATAAAATTTAATTCAAAATCTTTTAAAAAAATTATTTTCTGAATAAGAAATCACGACGAACAACCTGAAGATCTCCCTAAGAATACCGGACATCAGCGCCCGATAGCCTTCTCTCCGTACAATGTCATAATGGTGCCGGTTGCTGATGCTACCATTTTACCTTCAGTGTTTTTGATTTCACAGATATAATGACTGATATTTCTGCCCGTGTGTAACGGACGGGCTTCAGCAGTAAGGGTCCCTCCAAAAACGGGACGGTAGAAATTGATTTTCAATTCAATACTTGTAAAAGATTCGCCCTCTGCTATGAAAGTAGAATGTGCCGTACCGATCGCCGCATCTGCCAGCTCACTGATCAGCCCGCCATGAATGGTGCCCTGCTGATTGCCATGTAATTCCTTTTTCGTTTCAATTTCTACGGTTGCCGACCCCGGGCTGATTTTGGTAATTTTCATTCCCAGCGTTTTTGATATGGCGGTAGGATATTGCATATGCGTCTGCATTTCAGGGAGTAACGATTTACTGATCATGCTCTGCAGATAAGTAAGGATAGGAAGTTTCATCATCGATATATAGAGATTTAATTAATAATCAATTCATTAAATTATTTTCTAACAGCTGATTCCGGTATTCAATATTTCGGTATGTTCTTCACAAAAATGATGAAGGCTTTTGATTTTTATATGAGCCATGTCGAATCCCGAATGTCTGTAAAAAGATTCTTCGGGAACTGCAATGACAGTCATTCCTGCCGCAACGGCTGCGCTGACTCCTGATGGTGAATCTTCAAAAACAATGCATCTGGATGGATCCACCGAAAGAGTGGATGCTGTTTTGAGGTAAATATCCGGGTTCGGTTTTCCCTTATCGACATCATCGGCGGAAAGTACAACATCGAAATAATTGCTGATGTTCAATTTTTCCAATATCCTGGAGATGAGTGATTTTGGTGAATTTGTAGCCAATCCTATTTTCAGCCCCAACATCTTAATATACCGGAGTGTCTCCTCCACTCCGGGCATTTTCACTCCGTACAGATCAATAAGTTCTCCTACCCTGTCGACGACTTCCTGCTCAACGTCTGCTAAGCTTTTACCATTCCACGGTTTTACTGCGAACCAGTATTCGGCAACTTCCCTTGTTGTCATGCGGCTTGTTAAGGACGTATGCGGCTCGGTGACTTCAATTCCAAGAGCTCCGAAAACCTCTTTTTCTGCTGTTTTCCAAAAGGGCTCCGAATCGATCAGGAGACCGTCCATATCAAAGATTACGGCTTCTATCATTTTATTTCTAATTTTTTATGTTTAAACGGATCAGGCAGCATGATGGCAGTGATATTTCGTCAAATTCGCTGATTTCCCGCTGTCGTACAAATCCTTTACTTTCAAAAAAATCAATGAACGGATATTCTATGTATTCATTGATCCAAATTCCATCGACATGCCTGCATACCGAAAGGCATTTTTCAAATAATGACTCACGGATCTCCGGTTGCGTACATTCACTCAGCACTGAAAAATCAGCGATACGCACTGCTCTTTTTTGCCCGAGAACTGCCGGAACTTTTCCCCTGGAAGTCACTTTTGCATACCCGACAGCCACGTCATCGGCATACACTACCAGCCACTGATTCGACATGCTGTTCATTTCACTGACAAAATATTTCCTGTTATAATAGGTATCGATATATTCCTGCAACCTACCGGGATCCAGTATATCGACGAATTTTTCCGTGATCAGTTTTATAATCAATTCCAAAAGAACATCCGTGGATGCATCTGTTGCCAGTGCAAATTTTGTAACGATATTCGCCATCTCAATAAAATTTTTAACAAATGTATCATCATCAGCATCAATCATAAGGGTACAATTTCTTTAAATATAAACGGTACAGATGCTACTTTAAGGTTTGTCCGAGCTGCCGGATCGCCTCAATTCTTTTGGAAGAAAAGGTATCTGCAAAAACAAGCCTGAAATAATGTTCAAAATTCCGCGAAAATGAAAATGTGTATCCCGGAGTAAAGCGTACACCGATTTTTTCACATTGATCGTAAAAGAATTTCATATCGACACCGGCAGGCATCTTTACCCAGAGATTATATCCTCCGGAAGGCGTTGTGATTAATGTCTGCTCCGGAAAATGCGTAGAAAGGAGATTGATTGCGAGATGGGCATTTTTTGCCAGCTGCATACGGAACGACCGTACATGCCGGTCGTAGCTGCTGCCTTTGAGCAGGCGGGTGACCGTTTCCTGATAGACAGGAGAAACCGTGCTTCCCAATGCAAATTTGATCTGTTCGGCACGTTCCATAAATTTCCCTGCACTCAGCCAGCCGAGCCTGATCCCCGGCGCAAGTGTTTTTGAGTAAGAGGAATAGGTCAGCACAAGCCCGCTTTCATCGAAACTTTTTATGGTTCCCGGACGCTGCCCGTTGAAATACAGATCGCCGTAAATATCGTTTTCGACCACGGCGACATTATGCCGGAGGGCAATATGCAGCAACATCATTTTCTGCTCGTCACTCAGTTTCGTACCGGTAGGATTATGGAAATTGGGAGTCACAACAACTGCTTTTATAGTGTTTTTTTCACAGGCTCCCCTGAAAAAGTCAACGTCAAAGCCAAACATCGGATCTACCGGAACCTCGATAACTCTAAGCTTTAAGACTTTGATCACTTCCAATACAGAGAATACGCATGGGCTTTCTACAGCGATCACATCTCCGGGGTCACAGGTTGCGGCAAGCGCAATATACAGGGCCTGCAAGGCTCCATCGGTGATGAGAAGTTCGTCTGCCCTTAAATCTGTTTGATAGAATGCGGCACGTTTAATTATATTCTCTTTTAATTCCGTCAGCCCGCCTGCGGGATAATATTGCAGGAGCCTCAATCCTTCTTCCCGGATGACCTGTTGCATGGTGCGCAGCAATAGTTTCTGTGGAATCATGAGATTTCCGGGCGCTGCCACGTTGAACTCCGAAATTTTCCGGCCCTTATTGATAGTGGTGGTAAGAGCAAGGTGATTGCTGAAAACGGCATCCCGGACAACGGGATATTGTTTTTTTCCTGAAGGTTCTGCCTTTTCGTGTATGGTATTACTCACGTAGTAGCCGGATTTTGGGATGCTTTCTACCAGTCCGGTAAGGATCAGGTGTTCGTACCCCATCTGTACGGTACTGCTGCTGAGCTGATATTTATCTTTGGTATCTCTTACCGATGGCAATTTATGCCCCGGCTTTAAAATCCCTTCCCTGATCTTTTTCTCGATATCATCGGTGAAGAGCTCAAATTTATAGCCTTTCATCTGTATTGTTTATTTTAACCGAAACTGTACCTGTACTGCAAATGTAATCTATTTAATTTTGTCCTCCGGATTGAAAAAGTAAAAAATGAATACACATCAGCATATCGGCAGAAACATGAATCCTGCTTTAGAAAGCACTCCAAATTTTTCTTTGGTTGTCATATTATCTTTAGGGACTTTTATTGTCTTTTTTCAGGGGTTTATGGTGGCGCCGATCCTTCCGCAGCTTTCCGGCCATTTTCATGCGTCGGTGCGGTATGTGAGCTTTATCGAACCGGCTTATCTTTTGAGCTATGGGGTTTCAACCTTATTCTATGCTCCACTGTCTGAAAAATACGGCCGTTTTCCGGTCATTGTTTTCTCTCTTTGCGGTTTTATCATCATCACAGCAGTCACGGGTTTTGCCAGAAGCATTGATGAGCTGATCTTCTTCAGGCTGCTGACCGGCCTTATTGCGGGTGGCGTGGCACCGACTACGATAGGCTGGATTGGCGACCGTTTTCCGTACGAAAAAAGAGGACATGCCCTGGGTATTTTTTTCGGCTTCATGGCGGCAGGAACAGCCTTCGGTTCAAGTTCAGGTGCGCTTCTTACAGCATTTGTCGGCTGGAGAATGCTTTTTTGGATGGTTGCTTTTTTGGGTCTGATGATTCTTGCTGTACTTCTTTTTCACCGGAAGCGTTACCTCGGTCAACCGAATACAAAAACGACAGCCTTTAAAACAATGATCTCCGAATATTATGATCTCCTCAAATTACCACGGGGACGCCGTACGTACACTTTCGTTCTGCTGAATTCAATGTTCCACAGCGGCATCTTTGCCTGGACAGGATTTTTCTTTTTCAGCAATTACCATCTGAATGAAAAAGGCGTTGGCCTGGCCCTGATAGGATACGGAATCCCCGGGCTTCTGTCAGGTCCGTTTCTTGGGAAAATGGCTGACCGATACGGACGAAATAAGATCATTCCCCTGGGGATAACGGTTGGTGCGGTATCCGTTCTTCTGCTGGCCATGCATTTACCGCTTATTGTTTCCTGCCTGCTGATCGCTACGCTATCCCTAGCTTTCGATATGACCCATCCGTTGTTTGCAGCGATCATCACGACTCTTTCTGAACGCAAGGGTATTGCTATAGGCCTGTTTGCCTTTGTGATGTTTATGGGATATGGTTTGGGAAGCCTGATCTTCAGTCTCATCATCAATATGGGGATTAATGAGAGCTTTCGGGTCTTTGGATTATGTGCTGTGGCGGGGGCAATCTTC
Organism: Chryseobacterium endophyticum; assembly: GCF_056333165.1. Taxonomy (NCBI): domain Bacteria; kingdom Pseudomonadati; phylum Bacteroidota; class Flavobacteriia; order Flavobacteriales; family Weeksellaceae; genus Chryseobacterium; species Chryseobacterium endophyticum. The sequence continues at coordinate 18,909 of NZ_JBWGXE010000006.1, read as the reverse complement.
TCTGTTTTTGCTTTTAGAAATGAAAAATAATTATTTAATTTCCGGAATACGGAGATTTAAAATGTACGCCGAATAGTTTTTTATAAGCAAAACCTGTTTAAACTTATTTACCCTGTTTTCAGATATTCTTTATAGAAGATCCGTTTTTATGGAGGAAAAATCAACGATTTTTGCCTTAAAAATAAACTTTAGACGTACTTTTATATATCTTAAGCTCATTTTAATACGCTTTAAGCGTACTTTAATATACTTTAAGATGATGCTTCTACGCATTAAGCTCATTTTAATACGCCTTAAACGTACTTTTATATACCTTAAGCTCATTTTAATACACTTTAAGCGTACTTTTATATACTTTAAGATGATGTTTATATGCATTAAGATTATTTTTTTATGCATTAAGTTTAATTTTATATGTTTTATGCTTATTAATAAACACATTAAATATATTATTTCTATAATATTGTTTAAACTCAGTGCACAACTACCCGCAAAAGCCACAAAGGAAAATCGTAACACAATGATTAAAAAACAATCAAAGGTCTCAAAAAGAATAAATTCGAAGATTTTTTAAGACTATTTGCCTTTTTTTCATTTACAGTCATCAACTTAAGATAAAATTGAGCTCATCTTTTGTGACTTTTGTGGTTATATAAAAAGTTTAAACAGCTTTGCAATGATAATTATTAGCGGAACCGTTTTAAAATATTTAGCTTTATGACACCAATTTTTATTACAATGTCACAACAAATCAGGCGCGCTACCCCGGAAGATTATCCCAGAATCATGGAAATCTGGGAATCTGCGGTAAGGGCTACCCATGACTTTCTCGCGGAAGAAGATGTAATGTATTTTAAAAATATCATTCCGACAGATTACCTGCCCAACCTTGAGGTATTTATTCTCATTGAGCAGGGGATCGCAGTCGGGTTTTCATCGGCTTATGAAGGAAACCTGGAAATGCTTTTTGTCCATGATGACTATCGCGGAAAAGGATACGGAAAAAGGTTATTTCACTTTATGAAAGAAACACAGGACGTCAGCAGGGTCGATGTGAATGAGCAAAATCCACAGGCCATAGGCTTCTACGAAAAACTGGGATTCATACCAACAGGAAGATCCGAAAAAGACGGTTCCGGCAAAGATTATCCTATTGTACACATGGCCCTGACCATTTGAAAATTAAAATCATCCGGGTACATAGATTCTAACCTATACTGAAGGGAATAACTTACGGAAGCTATTTTTAATGAAAGTAATTATGCTTTACTTGAATGAATTTCTGAATTCCAGCGGAGAAAGGTCGGTTTTATTTCTGAATAGTTTGCTGAAGGACTGCGAATGCTCAAAACCCAGTTCAAAAGCTATTTCCGAGACTGAAAGATTCGTGGTCGATAATTTTTCTTTAGCCCTTTCTATGATTGCATTCTGAATGTACTGCTGGGTGTTCAGCCCTGTAAATGAACGTAACATATCGCTTAGGTAGCGCTGCGACATTTTCAATTCGCTACTGATAAATTTCACTGACGGCAGGCCGTTTTTCAGACTATTCCCTTCTTCAAAATAAGTATTTAACAGCTCATCCAGGGAAGTGATGATCTCATGATTTACGGCTTTTCGGGTGATAAACTGGCGGTTGTAAAAACGATTGCTGTAATTTAACAATAATTCCAGCTGCGACACGAGGACATCCTGGCTGAAAAGGTCTATATTACCGTTTAATTCATGATCTATGGAATCAAATAAACCGGCTATGATTTCTTTTTCTCCGGCAGACAGGAATAAAGCTTCCGAGACATCATAGGAGAAAAAGCCGTATTGGTGTATGGTTTTTCCCAGGGTGTAATTTCGGATGAAATCCGGATGAAAATACAGAGCACTGCCCTGATAGCTTTCGAGCTCTGCCGGTGAAAAAACGATCTGCCTGGGTTTTAAAAAAGCTAAACCGCCTTCTTCAAAATCGTAAAAGCCCTGTCCGTATTTTATTTGTCCTCTGAATGTGGATTTAAAGGATATTTTATAAAAATCAAGGGTTATTTTCTGATCGTCCGGAAACCGCTCAACACCTGCCTGATCGTAATTCACTAATGTAATCAACGGATGAGGCGGCGCAGGAAGCCCGAAAAGCCGGACTAACTGCGATATGCTTCTGATATGATGAAGGTTGGCGGGAGTCTTCATTTTTTTAACGAATGTAATCAATTTTGTTTTGACGGACGAATCACGATTTCTCCGATTTCGACATCATCCGGCTGACTTACGGCGTACATTACGGCATTCGCAATCGCTGTGGGATCCAGAGCAATCTGATCCATTTCTTCCTGAATAACCGTTCTCATTTCTTCATTTCTGATGCTGCCGGCAAAATCTGTTTTCACAAATCCCGGTGAAATCCCTGTGATGCGTACTTTTCCGTCTGACTCCTGACGAAAGCCTTCCGCAATGGTGCGAACGGCATTTTTTGTTGCGGCATACACGCCCATCATAGAAGTAATTTTTAATCCTGCCGTTGAAATAATATTGACGATGTGTCCCGACTGTTGCTGCTTAAAGACCGGTATTGCCGCTGCCATCCCATAGAGAACGCCTTTGAGATTGATATCGATCATTTCTTCCCAACCGTCGACATCCAGATCGTCGATGCGGCCCAGCTGACTGATCCCTGCATTATTGACGATAACATCCAGTTTTCCGTATTGGGTGACGGCCGTGTCCACCAGAAGTTTTAAATCAGATTTATTCTTCACATCGATGGTTGTATAAGAGGCTTCACCTCCTTTGTTTTTTATCTCCCGGGTAAGCTTTTCCAGTTTTTCGGTGCTTCGGGCTCCTAAAATAACTTTAGCCCCGTTTTCAGCCAATTTGATGGCGATGGCTTTTCCGATTCCGCTGCTCGACCCGGTAATGGCCACTACTTTTCCTTTAATAAAATCCATTTCAATCTGTATTATTAATTATTCTTTTACATTCGTCTATGTGGTACACGGATGTTCCATGTCCTGAGATCTTTTCCGTAAATTCTTTTTAAAAGGCATTCATTTACAGAACAAAGTTCCTGAAAAACGGAATTTAAAAAGTAGCTGGATTGGTATTTTTGTAGCCGGAAATAACTAAAACTGCTGATTACATTTTTAAATTTTAAATATGATGGAATTAAATCAATAAGATTGGACAATACTAGTCTATTGGCTTATTGAATACCCGATTGGTTTAAAGGAATAATTATTCGACATTTCTGCGGAACAGGCGGTCATGCCGACAATCAGATCCATGGCTGCTTCGATGATGATAAAATCACCGGCCCCACTTTTAGGTGGCAAGACCTCTATTTTACCACTTTCGCCGTTTACCGTCACATGCATAAACACATTAAAGCAAATGGGAATAGCATCCGGTTCGATTCCGAAAGGTTCCAGGGCTTCACAAAGGTTACCGAAACAGCCGCGGTGCGGATGCTCGTCGCCATAAATAATACGGAATGTATCCGCACTGCATGGGGTGAGCAGAAAATCGTGCCTGCCGACCGTATCTTCGAGAATATTAAACATCACATTGCTCCTGTTTGAATAAAAAGGATTTCCTTTGGTGAGAAAAATTGTTTCTGCATAATCGATCGTTCTTCCTGAGGAAAGATATTCTTTAGGATCGTTAAGATTAAAGCATATAAAATCTGAAACCTGTTCTCCTTTGATGTCGGTTATTTTCAGTTTCTCTCCTTTTCGGAGAATGAAGGCGGTGCCGCTTCTTGGGGGTATTGTATTCATTTATTATTGTATTTATAAGGACATTCCCAGTTTCTGTCGTATCTCAGGCCACTGTATTGGTATACCTCTGAGTCGTCTCCGAAATCCCTGAGCATGGGATTGATTGATCCACTCAGGGCCACATCTCTCTTGCGCACAATATTTTTCATTTTATCATACCTGTTTAAAGATCTGAGTTTTTCAAACTGCGCATGGGGATTGAATATAATAGCCGGATACCGGAATTTTCTAGCATCCCTGCTGCTGTCCGGGGAAAGGCCTATGATAAAAAAAGCCTCTTCCTTCAGGCTGAAACTGAATTGAGGCGATGAAGGATCGGAATCAACCCGTGGGTCGTAAGCATAGTTTTTTACGTCGAGATCTGACAGTGCCTGTAATCTGCCCCACATGAGGCGGTCAAAAGTTTCTTCATCAATTCCGTGCGTCTCGGGAAAAATAATGCACGCTGTATGGAAATCATGATCCGCATTCCTGTATTCATCAATAAAATCGTAGATAAAATCAAGAATATCCTTGTCATCTTTCGGGCACGCCAGATGGCCTGCTACAAAAATATGCATCTGATCCCTGGTCAATGCTGCCTTGGCTGCCACGCATGGAAAAAGCTTGTCGTCGATAAACGATCTGAAGGCATCTTTTACGTGTATCGCAAAGTCTGTATTTTGTGAATTATTTGGTGGTGTCATGTTCTTTACCACACAAAGCATGTGCCACCAAAAACCGGAAAATATGCTTTAGCACAGCACTTTGTACCACATACGTACCACTATTAAATTAAACACAACCGTAAATTCCACCTGTAAATTTCGAACGATTTCTGGCATTCACTATTAAAATTTCCGAACATCATAAACCGCCGTTTTATCATGTCTACAATGCTATTTTACCGGTGTCACACAATAGTCTATTGTGAGACATCACACGGCTCATTTATTCATTAAACACCAGAAAAAAAATAATACTTTATTGCCATCTTTTAAATTCCATAAAGAAAACGGATGATTTTGTTGAATTTGAGTCTGAGGAGTTTAATTTTTTAACTTAAATAAGAATTTCAACGGCAAATATTCAGGTTGGATTACGGTTTGTATTGATCATCTGGTTATTGAATATATATTAAATGGCCAACAATCGTAAATCAATTTACAGCGCACTTGCCGCCAATCTGCTGATAGCCGTCACAAAATTCACCGCAGGCGCATTTACAAACAGCTCATCCATGATCTCGGAAGGCATCCACTCGACGGTTGATACCACCAACCAGCTGTTACTGTTGTATGGAATAAAAAGAAGTAAAAAGGCACCTGATGAATGGCATCCTTTCGGGTACGGTAAAGAATTGTATTTCTGGTCTTTTGTCGTATCGATACTGATCTTTGGCCTGGGTGGCGCCTTGTCAATCTACCAGGGAATTTTACACATCATTGAGCCGGAAGTGATGAAAGATCCCTTCTGGAATTATATCGTACTGGTTCTTTCGCTCATTTTCGAGGGAACCTCTTTGCTTATTTCTTTAAAAGAATTTAATAAAACGCGTGATGGAAAAGGATGGTGGGATTCAATAATCAAAAGTAAAGATCCGTCGAGCTTTCTGGTTGTTTTTGAAGATGGTGCGGCGGTGGCCGGGCTGCTCGTGGTCATGATTTTAATGACCGTGAGTTATTCGTTTCAGATTCCCGAACTGGATGGCGTGGCCTCTATTATTGTGGGGCTGATCCTGGTTTTTGTTTCTTTAATACTGGCCAGGGAAAGCAGAAGCCTGCTGATGGGAGAAGGAATAGCACCCGAGATCCGGGAAAAAATCATCCGGCTGGCTGAGCAGGACGCTGCCGTGGTGAAAGCCAAAAATATCCTATCTACCTATCAGTCGCCGGAAGAGATTATACTGATGCTGATCATCGACTTTAAAGATCATCTTGATACAGAAGAGATTACGTTGGCCGTTCAGCGGATCCGGGAAACCATCAAAAAAGAATTCCCACTGGTTCGCTTTGTCATTATCCAGCCGGAATAGTCAGTTTTCTTCTAAAAAAGATGCCATTAGTCCGAAAAAGATTGGCCGGATGAGGCAGACCATTCTGAAAAAACATAATTTTGTCAAAAGAAATTATCGGATATTCCGTTTAATTCTTAAATTAGACCAATGCAAAGAAATCTCTATCTCATCATATTATCATTCTGCCTCACCAGCTGCTATACCTACCAGGTAAAAAAACAGCCTGAAGTACCTGCTGATCCCAAGCAGCAATCTAAAAACGGGACAACGATGTCCTCGAATATTTCTGCAAAAATGAACACTGCTGCAGCCGCTAATGTGAATACCGGTACAGTACAACAGGCGCCACCGCCGGTTAATGTTCAGGAGAAGCTTACACCCGGTAAGAATTTTAAGATCAATGTTGACGGCAGATCATATAAGATCATTGTAGACAAGTGGGAAAGCGACAGTCTGGTAGCTCACGCGGTGCACAATCCTAAAAAAACATTTAAATTCCACAAAAACCAGATCAACAGCGAAAAAATTGCTGAAAAGCGTTTTTCACAACCGATTGCTGATATCATCACGGTGGTCGCTTACGCAGGAATTGCTGTTGCCATCTATTCCCTGGTGCATTAACAGATGTGAGATTTTGAGATCCTTTGAAATGTCAATCATCATCTGACTATCTATATTTTATTATTTGATCATCTCCCGAAAATTTAAACATGAAAAAACGGCCCCATTTTAGTGCTTTGATTACGTACAACAAAACCGAGGATGGAGGCCTGGTTACGCCTGTTTCGTCAGGATTCAGAGCGTTTTTTAAATTTCCCTTTGAAAATGATACGTATACCGCAAGCCAGACTTTTCCGCAAAATGAGCCTGTTTTCCCCGGAGATGCCGTGAATGCCGAGGTCGCCCTGATTAACGCCGACGCGATGCTCGAAAAGCTTTACAAAGGAATGGATTTTGAAATTACCGATAATTCAGGAACAATCGGAAGCGGTGTCATCACCATGGTGTATCCGATCTGAGTATGCTGTTTCCCTGTTAAAGAACTTCCATCCAAAACATCCCAAGGCATGGTATTTGCTGCATGATTTTTTCTTTAAAATTCCTTATTCCGGGAAATTTAATCATCAGCGAGCATGCTATTTTATTGAGGTCTGCTGCAATTCTTCACCCTGAAGAAGAATGTACCTCAACATTTATGATACGACTAAACTAATTTGAAATGAAAAAAGGATTTGTTGGATTTTGGGGTCTTTTCATCGGCTATTTTATTTTTGTGCATCCATGTATCATTTATTACAATACTTATCATACCAGTAATAATACCGAAAATGGAAAGCTTGCCCTGTTTTACCTTGGACTAAGCCTACTGCTCTGGGGCATCGTTCTCGGGACCACACTATGGCTGATCCTGAAGAACGGTATTTTCGCCAAAAGAAATATGGCCTATATCGAACAGTACGGAAAAAGAATACAGGCCTACATCACAAACTCAAAAGTGCTTTTGCAGAACAGCTCAATGACAACGCGGGAGATGAGTCTTAAAATCCAGAATTTTTCTGGGGAAACCATTCAGCATAAGATGACAGTCAATGATACCCGTCCACAGGAAAACAGGTTTGGAACCGGCAAGATCCTGTATCTGAAGGTAGATCCTGATTTTAAAAAAAATCCTTACCTGCTGTTGGAAGGTTCAAAATCTAAAGTAAATTATACATTATTTATCATATGGATGCTCTTTGCCGGAGCAGTAGCTGTTTATTACCAATATGCCTATTCTTCGGAGAACGGCGGACTGGGATGGCGTTTTCTACAGCTTTTTCATCCCCTTTTGGTTATTCCCGCCTGTTTTATTTTTTTCACAGGGATCTTTTATCTCATATTCAGAATATTTATCATGGGAAATAAGTCGGAACGCGACATGCTGGAACTGAAATTCCGAGGGATAAAAACAACAGCAGAAATTGTCGACGTGAGACAGACCGGAACCTACATCAACGAACAGCCACAGGTAGAATATACCCTGGAATTTAACGATCGGAACGGAAAGAAAATTCATGTGCGTAAAAAAGAAATTGTTTCTTTACTGGATATCGCCAGGGTTTCAACCTTGAAGCAGCGTGAGATTTTATATCTTCCGGAGCAGCCTGAAAAATTTACTTTTTATGATGACCTCAATAATTAAAATATGAAAAAATATATTCTGATCCTTGCCGTATCTGTTTTTCTGACAGGTTGTAAAGACTTTAAGAAAAGTATTGACGATACGCTTACATCGCCCGGTTCCGCCGGTGACTCAGTGCAGACCCAAAGTCAGGATTTCCAAAGTACAGAGAGCAGCAACACGGAAAACATCCCTTTCACCTCACAGCCTGAAAAACTTGAGCTTGCCGAACAGCAGCTGCGCGATCTGCCGAGATTCAAGGGCCATTCGATATTCCTTTATCAGCACATTCATTTTTACCCGGACGGAAGGATCATCGCGAAATTCCAGACCCCGGAAAATCCAGATTTTGTTGATGAATATACATATCGGGACGGCCAATGGCAGGAACCTGAACCGGTAATCCTCTCCAAAAATGATGATGTACAGGCAGATCTGATCAACCTGGACCAACTTCCTTTTAAAAATGTCTATAACGTCTTCAAGGTGCTTGCAGAAAAAGATAAAGAGATCGGAAGCCATAATGAAAACCAGGTCATTTCTGCCAGCAGAAGAAAAAACAGGATTGTATGGCAGCCCGGATCCATTGAGAATGAACGGTACCGGTACGATATTGAATATAATGAAGATGGAACCCTGAAATCTTTTGAACAAAGATAAATTCAAATGCAGTCCAATTAAATACAGGAAAGCATAAATAAAAAGCACGATTTCAATTTGAGATCGTGCTTTTTTAACATCTGATAATCAATTCGATAAATTAATTATTTCACCTTAAGGGATTTTATTATTTTATGAAAAATTTCGTTGTTTTCATAGACTCCCGTGAAGTTTTCAGATCCCGGCCCGTATGAAAAAACCGGGATGAGTGTTGCGGAATGGTCTTCCTTAGTGAAATCCCCTTCAATAGTACCTGTCGCCAGATCTCCATGGGGAATACTGAATCCTCCCGTCTCATGATCGGCAGTAACAATCACCAGTGTCCCCGGATTCCGGTCCGCAAACTGAACAGCTTTGGTAATGGCCCTGTCAAAATCGATTCCTTCCGTTACAATGGTTCCGACATTATTGGCATGGCCTCCGCTGTCGATCTGGGCTCCTTCAATCATGATGAAGAACGGCTTATTTTTATTTTTTAAAAATTCAAGGCTGCTTTCCACCGTTTCGGCCAGCAGATTTCCCCGACCGTTCAGTACCCTTGGCACTCCGTTGTCTGAGAAATAGAATGCCAGGCGGTCGGCTTTGCTTTCTGCAATTGACTTTGTATTTTCAACTACCGTAAAATGATTCAGTCCGGTCACTTTGGATCTTCCTCCTGCTGCGAAAAAATTCAGCTTCGATGTGGTAAGATCCCGGGCAATTTCTTTTTCCATCCCGCGGTCTTTTTGGTGGGCATAAAACGCAGACGGAGTAGCTCCTACGATCTCATCGGTGGTGATAACGGCCGTGTTAAAGCCTTTTTCAGAGAGAATTTCGGTCATGTTTGGAATGGCTTTGCCTGAAGGATCGACACCGATAAAGCGGTTGTTGGTCTTTTCCCCGGTTGCAAAGGCACTGGCTCCTGCTGCAGAGTCTGTGGTGAAATTATCCGCAGATCCGGTTTTAATCAGACCGATATTTTTAAGCTGCGTCAAGGTTAGTTGTCCTTTATTCGCCAAAACAGAAGATGAGATCTGGGAAAGTCCGTTTCCGTCACCGATCAGAAGAATTACATTTTTTACCGGGATATTTTTGTTTTCAAATAAGAATTGAGGATGATAAACCTCGCTCGTCAAAGTGTTCCTGAAAGTCCTTTCGTCCAGTTTTTTCAGGTAATCTGCACATTCCTTCGGATGATCGGTATTGATATAATCCACTCCTGCATGTGCAAAAAATTCCCACGAGGTTTTTCCATCAGGAATAGCCCAGAACCTGAAAGGTTTATGAAAGGATTTTGCTTCTTTAATGACCTTCGTTACTTTCGGCAGATCTTCTACGGTCATTCCTCCTTTTCCGTTCCAGACAGAATATTCTTTAAAATTGAGGCTCACCAAACCAACTTTCTTCCATTGTTGGGGAGTAAGATTCCGGAGTGACTGATAATCAAAGGTTATGAAATCAGGATATGTATCAAATTTGTCGGGGGAAGGCTTATTTCCGGAAATAACAAAATGTATATTTTTTGATCCTGTAATCGCGGGGTATTTTGAGATTTCGGAAACAATTTTTTTCAGCGTAGATTCTCCTTCAGTCTTCAGATCAATCAGAATCTGAACCGGCCGGTCTTTTATAATGCCCAATTCCAGGGCTTTTTCGATAGATTTCAGGTAAAGATTATCAAATGTTCTTTCCTTTTGAACATCTTTCCTTTCATGCGACACATACAATTGATTATCAATAAGGTAAACATCAGCTTCGATCGATTTCGCTCCTGCTCCCAGCGCATACCAGAAAGGAACCTCCTGTTCGTAATCGTTGTGTGAATGAGCCGCATAATTCTGTGCCAATGCAAAACTTCCGAGCGTAAGGGCAACTGCTATATTGATTTGTTTAAATTTAAAAAACATAGGTATTATTTTAGATTAACTCCTGACCTTTTTAAAGCTTCCACCAGTTTATGGTAAATCGTATTATTCGGATAAACCCCTGAGAACAGCTCTTCGCCTTTTCCCATGGCAAAAACGGGAACCAGGGCTGCCGTATGCTGGCCGTCGATAAAATTGACCTGTACTTTATCTTTTACTTCCTTTGATTTTCCTGAAGCTTCTTTTTCCATAAATTTGCCGATGCTTGCCCCTCCGGTTTCGTGATCTGCAGTAACAACGAGCAGCGTATTCGGGTTTTTCTTAATGAAATCCATGACCACACCAATCGTTTTGTCGAAATCAAGAACTTCTTTTACCATCATCTCTGCATTGGTGGCGTGACCTCCCCAGTCGATGAACGAACCTTCCACCATCAGGAAAAAAGGCTGTTTCTTCTGCGAAAGGAAGTCTAAAGCCATTTGCGTCGCTTCCGGAAGAAAATCTTTTCTTCCCTGTACTTTGTTGGGAAGTTCATCTTGAGCCATCAGGTACAGATTTCTTTTTCCTAAAACAGGTTTTGACAGGGACACGGTATCTATCCTATAGTCTTTTTTGATGAGATCCTTCAGCAGGTTTTTCTTATCTTTCCTTTTACTGAAGAATTTCAGACCGCCTCCTGCGGCAAAGTCGACATCGGATTTTATAAAGTCCAGCGCGATATCTTCCTGAAGATCACGATCTTTCACATGGGCATAATATGCAGCAGGTGTCGCGTGTGTAATGCTCGTAAGGCAAACCAGCCCGGTTTTATAGCCATGGTCCTGAAGCTGCTCTAAAATCGTTGGGATTGCCAGAGAATCTTTATCGACTCCGATGGCTCTTTTGTATGTTTTTTGTCCTGTCGAAAGGGCTGTTGCACCCGCTGCGGAATCGGTTACGCGGTCGCTTGTGCTGGAAGTCTCCGAAAGGCCTACGTATTTAAAATTCTGAAAATTCGGTTTTCCTTGTCCGAAATAAAATGCCGAAGTTACCTGCGAAACACCCATTCCGTCACCGATCATAAATATAACATTGACCGGTTTTTCCTTTTGGGCTATCAAAGAAGGTCCAAAAATAAGTGTTAAAAGGAAAATAAAAGCCCTGACATTAACACTTTTACAAACATAATTCATATTGATTATTATTTTGATAATTAAAAATTAAAAAGCAACGTGCAAAATTAGACAAAATACAAAGCGATAAATCGATACCGATTTGCTATAACCCAATGTTAACAGGACTTTTATTCATTATGAAGCATTTAAACCATAGCGCTTAACATAAAGTTTACTGAAATTTAATTTTCCTCAATAAAATTCACATTTTATTAAATTTAAAAAGAAGTTACTTAACGGTAATTTAACGGCAGTTGGTGGTTCACCCTCTTAATTTTGCACCAAAATAATTAAGGAATGAAACGTATTTACCTCGTGCCAACTGTTTTGATGGGTTGTGTCAGCTTAGCATTTGCACAAAAAAAAGAATCTGACACCATCAAAAGTGACGGCAAACTCAAAGACATCGAAGAAGTCATAATGGTAGGATACGGATCCCAGAAAAAATCTGATGTAACAGGTGCAATAGGATCTGTAAAAAGCGGAGATTTCAATAAAGGTCTGGTAGCCAACGTAGGACAGCTGCTCCAGGGAAAAGTTGCCGGGGTAAATGTCTCGAATGTGAGCGGTGAGCCGGGGGCCAGCCAGGATATTATAATCCGTGGGGTTGGAAGTCTGCGTTCAGGAACCACGCCACTCTATGTGATCGACGGTTTTGTGATCGACAACAGCAATACAGGTGTAGCCAACAACCCGATGAATTTCATCAATCCACAGGATATTGAATCGATCGATGTTCTGAAGGATGCTTCTGCTGCAGCCATTTACGGAGCCAGAGCCGCAAACGGGGTTATCATTATCACTACCAAAAAAGGCAAAAAGGGAAGAATGCAGATGAATCTTTCTTCCAACCTTACCGTGTCTCGTTTAGCCAATAAAATGGATGTATTCAGTGCGGATGAATTCAGAAGACAGGTGACAGCTATGGGTGCCAAACTTGATGATATGGGCGGAAATACAGACTGGCAGGATGAGCTTACCAGAACGGCTGTTTCCAATAATGTCAATTTTTCTGCATCAGGGGCAACGGAAAATTCAAATTACTATGCAACATTGGGATATGAGAATCAGGAAGGTATTTTGTACAACAGCAACCTGAGAAGGTATACGGGACGTATCAATGTTTCCCAGAAAGCTTTTGACGGAAGGGTAAATGTTGATTTTAATATCAGCGGTGCCAGAACTGAAAACAACAGGCCGAGCGTAACGAGCATGGTTTCTACAATGCTCACTTTAAATCCTACGTACCCTGCTTATACGAACGGTGAGCCGACTACGGTCTTCAACAACGGATCTTTTAACCCGCTGATCCGTCAGGAAATTTATAAAGATTTCACCACCAACAACAGAATCCTGGCAAATTTCTCTCCATCTGTAGAAATCATCAAAGGACTGGTGTACAAATTAAACTTAGGGGTAGATTATTCTTCAGCAGAAAGGGTAGTTCAGAATACGCCGCATGCCATACCGCTGGAAATCGGAACCTTGAATCTGAGCAATTATTCCAATAACAACACGCTTGTTGAGAATACGCTTACCTATAAATTCAATCTGGATCGCCATCATTTTAATGTAATGGCTGGACATTCTTACCAAAGATTAAAACTTACGGCCCGAGGATGGTATTACGAAAACTTCCCGATCAACGGAATTGAACCTCAGTACCAGATTCCTGCAGCCGGGAAAAATAATTCTACCACTTCAATTGCCGCCAACAGAAACGAATTACAATCATGGTTCGGAAGAATGAATTATGATTTTAATGATAAATATTTACTGACCGCAACATTGAGGGCGGACGGTTCTTCTAAATTTGGGGACAACAATAAATACGGTATTTTCCCTTCGGTAGCCGCCGGATGGAACATCAGCAAAGAAGACTTCCTTTCCGATATCACGGAAATCAACAATTTAAAGTTAAGAGCAAGCTGGGGGAAAACAGGAAATCAGGAAATTCCAGGTAAAGTAACCAAGAAAAGCTACCAGGCTGATTCTAACGGTACGGCACAGGCTACCTATCCTCTGAACGACAGCGGAAATTATCCTGTAGGCATCTATCTGGTAAGAGCAGATAATCCTGACCTTCAGTGGGAAGTAACAACACAGACCAATATCGGGTTGGATTTTGGAATTCTTAATAATAGACTGACAGGTACGGTTGATTTTTTCAGAAAAGTTTCTGACAATATTCTTTTGGAAATCAACACCGTAGATCCTGTAGAACCGGCACCGAAAATGTGGAAGAACATTCCTGATATGAAGATCAATAATACCGGTTGGGAAATCTCTTTGAACTACAACAGCAATCCGAATAAAGCATTTACTTACAGCATCGGCGGAAATGCTTCATTTATTAAAAATGAGATCAAAGACTCACCATATAAAATCATCTCGACAGGGGAAGCACAGGGTCCGGGAACAACCAATGCTGTTATCAACGGGTATATTAACGGCGAACCGATCGGGACTTTCTATGTAAAAGAATTTTTAGGACTGAATGCCAACGGAACCAATATCTTCAGGGATGTCGACGGAGATGGTATTATCACGGATAATGACAGGGTGGCTTCCGGAAGCGCACTTCCTGACTTTACGTATAACCTTTACCTCAAAGCCGCTTACAAAAATTTCGATCTGGGATTAAACTTCAATGGTGTTGCCGGAAACATGATCTACAACAACACTGCTTCTACCCTCTTTACGAGAGGAAGATTAGGGCTTTCCCAAAACACGACAGATGCCGCCACCCAGTTTCCTAACGAAAGTGCAAACAACACCAACGTGATCTCAACGAGGTATCTTGAAAAAGGAGATTTCTTCAGATTAAACAATGCCACGCTGGGATACAGCCTTGATCCTAAAATTTTAGGAATCGGCGAACATATCAGAAACATAAGGTTATCGTTAACGGCTCAGAATTTATTTGTGATTACCAAATATTCAGGTTTTGATCCGGAAATCAATACAGGACTTTCTCAGGGAGGTATCCAGTCTTTCGGTATTGATTACAGCACTTACCCGAAAGCGAGAAGCTTTATGTTCGGGATGAACGTAGCATTTTAATTTAATTATTTAAAAAAGAAAACAATGAAAAATAAATTTTTAATCTCTATACTAAGTCTAAGCGCATTGGTCACAGTAGGATGTACGAATCTTGATGAGCAGGTGATCGATGAATCGGTAGATGCGCCATCCAGCAATATGGTGGAGTCCTTTGTTGCTCCTGCCTATGGCCCTCTTCCGGATGCCTTTACCCATACCAAGAACTATGGTCTCCAGTTGATAAGTACAGATGAGGCCATTCTTCCTCCGAGAGGAAGCGGAAATGACTGGTATGATGGCGGAAAATATATCGAACTTCATCAGCATACGATGACGACTACCAATGTTGTGGTTCAACAGACCTGGGATGCTTTCAGGCTGATGATTTCAAGAACTGTAACAGCAATCGAAAAGCTGCAGCCGCTTGCCGCAACTGATCCTAATGCAGCCAAAGCAGTAGCCGAAATGCGGGCTTTAAGAGCTTACTACAATATGCTGTTACTTGATTACTGGGGAATAGCCTTTAAAAAAGACGCTTCAGGCCAGGATTCTCAGATTCTGAGAAAACAGGAAGCGATTTCCTATATCGAAAGTGAATTTCTTGCCGTAGTCAATGATCTCGACAATAGCCATAAGCCCGGAAGAATTTCCCAAGCCGCGGTAAACGGTTTCTTGGCTCAGCTTTATCTTAATGCAGCGGTCTACAGAGATCCGTACGGAACGCCTTCTTTCTCTGCCGCCGATATGGATAAAGTCATTGAGTATACCAACAAGGTAATCAATTCGGGATTATTCAGTTTATCTGCGGAATATTTTGCTATTTTTGATGATAACAACCACACCAACAAAGAATTGATCTTTGCCATCGATCAACGCCAGGACCTGAATACGTCTCACAACAGATTAGGATATTGGTCACTGTCCGGAAGCCAGTATCCCCTGGCCGCTTTTCCAAAAGCAAATGGAACGGACGGGCCCGCCATTACACCTGACTTTTATCAAACGTGGGTTCAGGCTTACGGAAGCACAGATCCTGCACAGGCAGACGCAAGATTTTACAAAGAAAATTTTACCGTTCCTCAAAATTTAAAAGATCTTACAGGCGTTACTCCTGCCAACGATGCCAATCATTACTTCCTGGTAGACGGGCCGACGTATGAGATCAACCGGGGAATCCAGAGAGGAATCCAGTGGGGATTGAGAAACTCTGCGAACGGGCAGCCTTTCCAGATGGCGAACGGACAGTATAAAATCTATCCGATGATTGAACAGAGAAACGGATTTACCAACTACGTAAACCACGTTCTGGAAGTAGACCTTGAAGATCCTACCCATAAAGATTATGCAGACGGATACAGGGTTTCAAAATATCAGTTCAGCAGAACTTCCGATACGGGGAGAAACAGAGGAAATGCCGATATTGTACTCCTGCGTCTGGCAGATATTTATTTAATGAGAGCAGAGGCCCAGCTGAGAAAAGGAAATGCCGCAGCAGCCTTATCAGATGTTAATTTTGTACGGGCTTCAAGAACCGCAAGACCATCCGTTACTCCACCTGCCTTGACCAGCATTAATTTAAATACACTCTACCGGGAAAGAGGTTTTGAATTTTACTGGGAATATTCAAGGAGAACCGATATGATCCGTTTTGGGCATTATGAAGATACATACACCTCAAAAACCAATACAGACGTAAGAAAAAGACTTTTCCCAATTCCACAGACGGCGATTGACGGCGCTTCGAGTGTTCCGGGATACCTGGTACAGAACCAGGGATACTAATAATTGCCCATCTATTGCTTTAGTACCTATAGATAATTGATATATTTGAATTAAAAATTTAACCTCTCTTTACGGGAGGTTAAATTATTTTAATGATACTTTTAGTCTGAATTTACAGGATGCTTCAGTGCATCTTAAACATTTCGACCATCGACTGCAAAGCTGTCTCCGAATGCATAAGTTCTCCATTATCCAAAGATTCACCGGCTACCAACGATGCCCTGTTCCGCAGTGACTCTTCATATCCGGCAATAGCCTGAAGCGTAGATTCGAAATCGTCAGAAAGCAGATTACGGCTTAATTCCAATGCGTCGAGCATGGCCATATTGACTCCTTCCCCTGCAAACGGAGGCATGATGTGAGCCGCGTCCCCAAGCATGGTGACATTGGATTGCGATTGCCAATCCTGATCCAACGGCATGCAGTAAATCGGTCGTGGAATGAAGGGAGGCACTGCGGCCATAAAAAGCTCGTCCCAGATTCTGTCCCATTCAGGATAAAAAGATTTGAACCACTGTAACACTTCTTTATTACTATAATAGTTGATCCCATTTTGGGATTTCCAGTCTTCCGGAGCACGGAAACTTGCATAAAAGCCGATCTCACCATCTGCTTTCTGGCCCATCAGTAAATTTTGGTTATTCCCAAAAGCCATAATTTTACCACCTTCTAAAAGGCTATTGATCTCAGGGGCAGTTTGAGAAGCATTGGGGATATTCCCTTCCAGCATGGTGATGCCCGTATACAAGGGTTTGATATCGGTAATGTACGGGCGTATTTTACTATTTGCCCCGTCTGCTCCGATCACAAGGTCCGCATATTCGGACGGACGGTTTTTAAAATGAAGAAGCCAGCCTTCATTCATCTTTTCCATAGAGGAAAAATGACTGTTCCATACTACGGTTTCAGGTTCCAGGGATTCCAGTAAGATCTTTCGGAGGGTACCCCGGTCTATTTCAGGACGGAAATGCGGGTTGTTGAAATCTTCTTCCCGTTTATCCGCATGATCGCTGAAGAAGACCTCCGCTTTTTCATTCATGATCTTTTCACGGTTTGCCCCGGGAAGAAAATTCCTTTTGAATTCATCCCATAAATTAGCTTCACGCAGAGCAGCAAGACCTGTATCATAATGCAGATCAAGCGGCGATCCCTGTACGCGGGCATTCTTATCGAGATCACGTTCGTAAACGCGGACACTGATGTTTTTTTGCCGGAGCAGCCTGGCTATGGTAAGTCCTCCGGGACCTCCTCCGATAATTGCTACACTTTTATTTTCTAACAGCATAATTGAATATATATACTGCAAAGCTATTTCTTATCATAGACCAAAAATTGTAAAAATCGGCCGTTTTCATTTTTACTCAGTTCTTTCGGGGAAACACCTGACAGCTTTTTAACCTCTTTGATAAAATGCGACTGGTCGGTATAATTCAGCTGCGGATACAGGTTTCCTTCCCAGATATGGCGAAGTGATGCCTGGAACCGCAGGATATTGCAATACGTTTTCAGTGAAACCCCTAAATATTTATTGAAATATTGGTTGATCTGCCGCGGACTCCATGCGATCTTTTCAGAAAGTTCCTGCACTTTGACATCTCCCTGAGTGACGATAATCTGGTTAAACAGATCCTGTTTACGTTTATCAACAACATCGGGAAGCAGGGAAACAACCTTGTCCGTAACCTTATCACAGAAGGCTTTGAAGTCATTAAGATCATCAACGCTAAATTCCCAGAAGTTACCCGGCAATAAACGGCCCTTATTGAGAAGGTCGGCGACAGACATTTTAAGAATATATTCCAAGGCGAGAGGATGAAAGCTGACGGAAAAAAATTTCGATATAGGTTCCTGAGGAGCCATTTTGGGCTGCGTTTCCAGTCCTATGAGAACAATCCTGAAATCGCCGTCTCCCGTTAGCGACAAAATAAGGTCTATTTTACCGTTCGGAATAATGATTCCCTCCTGTATTGCCGGTACGTTATTAAAAGACGAAAAGCAATACACAAAATCGGAAATCTGATGATCCGGTTCTATCAAATGAAACTGTAATGATTGGTCTTTCATGATAATAAATTTAATTCAAATTAAAAAAAGAGACTATTTATAACAGTCTCTTATAGGTAATTAAGAATATCACAACCTTATATAATAAGAGCATGATATTATTTCGTTTATGTACTGGGGTTCTCTATACCCGATAAATAATTTTATATGCATTTAATTGAAGCCTTTCTTCAGAAGGTCTTTTCAAATTTTCATGGTTATTAATTTTCACTCTTTCCTTCAGTTAAAACATTTTAACAATTTACCAATTAATTATTAATTCAATATTTCCGGAAATAGTGTTGCTATAAAATTTTTATCTATCAATTACCTTTTATTTTTTAATACTTTATTTACTTTAAGCTCACTTTCTTCAGCTCTGATATCCCAGCAGTTTTCTCATTTGATAGAAGAATCTTTCAATAAGTCTGAGGTCCTGGGTTACGATTTCTGCGTTTCCTTT